>UQMJ01000013.1 GCA_900542035.1 uncultured Clostridium sp. | reverse complement strand
ACTTACCCAATTTATATTTTTACAATGCCTATTACTCTTCTCAATACCAACCTCGGTATTCGCTATGAAAATGTATGCATCACGAAAGAATTAAATAATGCTACTTTGACTTCAATGTCCAGTAAAAGGCTTGGGCCTGGTTTATATATTATAAATTCATCCATTCGTATAGAAGCAAAATTGTCATGTACTCTTCTGCATATGCTGTATGTTAACGGCATGGCGGATGATATTGGTTCTGTCGCCCTAACACTTCCACCTGGGCAACAATATCTTAATCATACGTGTATTATTTCTATTTCGGAAGAGAATACCAACTTAGAACTCAGAGCAAGACAGGATGGTAACAGTGTTGTAACAGGTACTTCATGGATGATCATCACACGCATTAAATAATCCGAGCTTATAACTTAGCAATTAACTTTTCTGTCTTGGTTTCATCTGCGTTGGTACGGATCAACCATACTTCGCCGTTTAATAGTTTTAGCTCAGTATTTATCTGGTTATTGTAATCTCCAATCATTGTCCCGTAGTTATCTGTTAGAGATGCATTTCTCCAGATTACCGCAGTACCTATATTTCCGGCGTTTTGGGGGATATTTAGGCCGTACACTTCCTTATTATAGAAGAGCTTGGTATTGAGCACATTAATATCACTCTGATTCTGCTGGATTGCCTGCTGCATCAGGTACACCAGCGCGCTGGTCGGGATGTTGTTAGTGCTGTTCAGATGCTGGTTGGTAAGCATGGACATCAACACGTAATTTCCGAATTTTGTCAGACAGTCCTGCTGCCATTTTTTGACCTTGCCCCACAGGGTCTTCTGCTTCTCTCCTGCCTTAGGTTTGGGAAAAGTCTCTTGCGTCTCTTCTAGGCTGGATACCGTACTCTCAGCCATATCTCCATCTTTTGACAGTTTTTCATTCCAGGTCTTTTTCTCATTATCTGTCACAAAACGATGATTTTCATCTTCCTTTACATTCTGTGCCAATGCTCCGATATTAACCCGTTCTTTCTTTTCTCCAACTATTCTTAATAATTCTCTTGTTACAGACATATTTTTTTCCTCCAAAAACCCCTGCAGGTAATCTGCAGGGGAAGAAACAAATAATTATTCAATCAAGAAGCAAATAGATCCTGTTGGAGCAGTCCCTGGCAAATCTTGACCAAAATAAATGTTCGGCTTTTCATTCCAGGCCTTTTTCTCTTCGTCACTCACAAAACGATGGGTAGCATCCTGTGTAATCATGCTGGCCGGATGACTTTCCGGATGAGTGTAGACCGTATCTGTAAACTTGGCATCTTCCGGAACATCACAGCCTACTGTATGTCCTCCTACAGTATTGGCATTACCTCCATTTGCAGGAAGGGAAGCTGGCTTATTTTTAATATAAGCATCGCTACCGGTATTAGATTCGTTCCAATCAGACTGCACGTTTTTCTGTGCGTTGACTGGTGCGTGAGCTGCCTGGCTGTGGTCATATGCCTTTCTGCCTTTGTCTCCGGCGAAGGCAGTAGAAGCAGTTTCTCCCAGTGCAAGGCTCGCAGAAATTTCCACAAACATAGTGCCAGACCACCGATAAGTTTTATTAGTATCCTTAGTAACATAGATCTTTCCACTTTCTCCAGTAACCGGTGTCTTATGTGTTTCGTCCTGATACCACTTACCTTCATACAGATAACCTTCAATAGTATCGTCCACGTAGGACGGTAACTGTGCCGCTGGAACCTTGCCAGTCTCATCCAGGCTTGCAACTCCGTTTGATGCTCCTTTTTCTGCTGCCGGAATCGCGCCAACATCTTTGGCAGCCAGCGTTACATCAGCAGATAATGGCTTACCATTTACCTTTCGGCTTGTCGGTACTTTTTCAGCCAGCTCATCATCGTAATTTACCTCATCCCCCCACTGTGCTTCACCGTCTGATTTATATTTAAGTACCTGCCCAGACGCACCCCCTGCAGGGATATGCTTATATCCAGGTGTTGTTGGATGGGTATAGCCGGCTCCTTTTGCCAGATCATCCCATCCAGTACCGTTATAGACATACATTGTCTTTGTGTCTGTTACGTACACAGTAAGGCCAGGATATGCCGCCTTAATGGTTACCAGTTCATCTCTTTCTTCAATTGTCTTCACTTGGAATCTGGCATCAATCGGCGCCTGTGCCTGTAGCTTAAATCCGCTTGCTACGGAAATACCTTTTTTATCTGAAAAGCTCATACTTTTACCTCTCTTCCTTCAAATCAGTAATTAAATGTCATTTTAAAGTTAGATACTGTAGATGCTGTATTGGCATAAGCATAGTAGACTACACCATCAACAGTAACCTCAGTTCGCGTAAAGGTATCTGTCACATCGAAATTATTTGGATCCAGAATCTTTTTCAGAACTCCATATTCCTTCGGGTAAGCAAGCAGCATCTTCTGGTCAGTACAATTATAAGTAAACGTTTTGGTTCCCTTGGTGGTTACGGATTTTGTTGCTGCCTTAATTAATTCTTCAGTTGGCGTTGCACCGGCCGCAATGGAACCATAGTAATATGGACGTACAAAAGTAAACGATCCGGTCTTAACTGTAATGCTCTTGTCCTCATTATCAGTAATTTTTACAGATAACTGCTTGTTGGCATTTACCGTTAGTGTCTTGGACAGGGTAATAGTATTAACCCCTCCAGCAATTCCGCTGTCTTTGCTGCCTAAGACAGAACTGCTGTCAAGTACTTCAATTTTCTTGATTCCAGTGCTTCCCAGGGTAATATTAACATCTACAGAAGTTACGGTTTGGCTAGTGCCTAACTCGAAAACACCTCCATTAATAGGCTTAGCAGCTGCAGTTGCGGAAGGAGACACGTAAGCGTGTAACAGTTTATCCAGCATATCAATGGCTTCTACACCAGAGACTGGTGGAACATATCCTTTAGGGATACCGCCTACTGCCACTGTAGATGGGGTCTGGTTTTTGTATTTGGTGTCATTCGCTGTTGCTCCATCAGCAACCCCATCAAGCTTCTTTTTATCCTTAGGATCCATCATACCGGCTGTGCTCTGGTTTGCGACCGGATGTGTATGATTTTTCTCTGCTTTGTTCGTAATCGCTTCATTAAGAGCCTTGGCTACATCTTCATGTTTTGCAATATAGTCAGCAATTTCTTTCAATGTGTCAAAGGTTCCTGGCGCTCCACCAATCAGATCGGCAATCTTTTCTTCCATCAAGGTTACAATGTTCTTATCTGTAGGTTCTCCGCGCTCATCTGTAACATACACTGCATCCGCTACCGTTTTCTGAAACCATTTTTCCCATACAGGAGTTTCTGGCGTTCCCGTATTTCGATAAGTCCATGCTCTTTCATTTGCCATTTCTTTGTTCCTCTCTTTCTTTTCCTAAAATTTATTTATTTTTGCAAAAAAAGTGGTGTCCGAAGGTTCTTCCTCCGACACCACTAATTTTCCATCTATAATGCCTGTTTCGCTTCCCGCCCTAACCTCTCCCTCTACACCAATTGCGGCCCAGTTTTCTCCACTTTCTGGCGGTGTTTCGCCAAAAGTCAGATTAGAAAAGGATGCTCCCTCAAAACTTATCTCCTGAGGCTCTTCTTCAATGATAAACAATATATCGTTTGGTTCCATCGGCGTATCGGCTGGCCCGAATAACGTCCGGCCAAACCGATTCAAGCAGTCCTGCTGCCACTTTTTTATGATTCCAAACAGTTTTCCCAAGCTACTACCTGCTTTGATTTCCGGAAATGTTTCCTGTACTTCTGGAATCGTTTCAACAGTCATAGATGAAGAATCCGTATCCATGTCCTGCCATTCTCCATTATTCAGATACTGTAGTTTCTTTTGATAGACGCGGAGACCGCTTGCTCCCTCCTGGCTGTTGACAGTTTCTCCGGATTTTACAACAATTTCCACATCATCGGCATTGGCTACCTTGATATGGAAATAGTTGGTAATTGTGGACGGAATTGTTCCATCATAGGCAGGCAGATAATCCATCATTAGATCATCCGTCCCCACCATGATGCAGTAGCAGATTTCCCCTCCGTCAGGATTTTCCGCAAAAAATGCCATTTCACGAATTTTATATCCAGTTTCTAATGTTTCTTCATCCTCTGGATGGTTCGTTATCTCCACTTCCAAAACAATAGAATCATCTGTCTCTATCGTCTTAGAAGTTATTGGAAATTTCTGTTTTGGTTCTTTTAAATTTTCTCTCTGGCTGTAATCCTCATCCGGTACATAGATTCCGCTTCCAGTCTCAAACCGGATTATTTTAATATTGCCAACACCTGACTGCACTTTTGCAAGCAGCAGCTTTCCCTGTGTGGTTAGCTTCATCGGAAGATACTTGCTCATCCCGCTTCTCCTTTCATTACGTTTTTAATCCGGCAGCTCATATGCATCAATATTTGTAGCTCCATATGATTATCCCGCACCTCTTCACTGGCACTAAAAAATTCATTCTGTATTCTGGATATAACAACTGCGCCAAATTCTATGCTGTCGTGATAATTTCGCCTAATATCCAATCTCCGCAAATGAGCGGAGGCCTTCTTCACTCTTTTTAGGATTTCCGTCATTCGTTCCATCAGATCTGGAGTCAGAGTTGCGTCCGTATAGATATCGAATGTTCCAGGTTTTCCAGGCCCATCCTCGAAGTCATACCATTCTACTGTACCTCCATTTCCGAAAATAATCTGCATCATTTCTTCTACCGCAGCCACCGTACCAGCCTGCATATACCATCCTAGCGTAGCTCGTACTATGTTGCGTTTCTGCTCTAATGACAGTGTCTGGTCATAGTAATGGGAATTCAGCTCCAAGGCTATCAAATCCAGCAGTTCCTCCGGCAAGGAATCAATATTTGATAATAGTTTTATTCTCTCGCAATATTGTAATAGCTTATCCTTTCCACGCTTCAATGCATAGCTGATAGCTCGGACATCCGGATCATATTTCATATTCGCCGACAACAGATCAATCAGTTCTCCCGCATCATAATTAATCATATTCCAACCCTCCATAATTGACGGTCTGTTTTACACATTTTGGCACCTGATTATCCGATACTACCGTAAACACAGGCGAAACAATCTCTACTCTCTTAGCACCTGCCGACTTAATCCGGCAGATTAATTCATCCGGATTAATATCTCTTCCAATTTTTCCGGACTGCCACAAAAGATAATCATTTACTGCCTTCTCTACTCTTTTTTGGATTCCGGCCGCCTGATTGTTCTCGCTTCGGTTGATATAATATTTTAATTCTAGTTCATATTCTCTTTGAGTCGGAGCCGATATCACTACCCTGTCCGTAATTGGCTTTCTGGTCTCCTCTTCCAGGTATGCTTTTAACGCTTTTAAGGATTCATTTCCTGGAATTCTTCCATCTTCCAACAGATAACAGATATGTACTTCACACTCCTTTGGAGATGTAATCCGGATGTCGGAAATGTCCGGATTGAACGAAAGCACGAAGAAACGGTACCCATCTTCCGAGCCTGCATTGGAATACCCTGCCGGAGCCAGGTAAATCCGCAGTCGATATGATTCATCATCTTCCTCATCTTGTCCGTTTTCCGGTACGGTTACATTTCTTACAGCGCTCACAAAAGGTACAGAATCTACCATCTGGTTGATTTCTCCAATTCCAAAATAATTTCCAATTTTTCCCGTCTGCGTGCATACCGCTGTTATTTCCACATACGTGTCTCCAGGAACAATTTCCCCGTATTCGGCCGTAGCAAAATACAGATTATTGCCTGCCGTCGCCCTGGTTCCTTTCGGAATTCCAGTCGCAAAATCCCTGCTCTCCGTAATATCAAATCTCAGCGTTGTAGTAGCTCCCCTTGCCGGATTTCTCGGAACTTTCTTCATAACACCCAGATTATCCAGATAATCTCCTCTGGCATACTTTAACAAACCCATTTTTCCGGCGTCGTCCACGAACATATACCCTTGGTATAGATAGTAGGCGCAGGCAGTCAGAAGCAGCCTTCTTTCATCTCCGGCGGGCAAAGAAATGTCTTTTCCTGTCTCTTCCTTTTTCTTCTCTCTGTACCAGAGCAGCATATCTTCGTTTAACTGGGACAACGTATAATTTTCGATGAATGAGACATCCGGATAATTTTCAATCGCCTTCAAATCATCCATTTCCAATGCCCCCTTTCGGTTTAATTTCCACAAGCACCTCTACTGTACCGTCATCTTGATGTAAAAAATCAAATCCAACTACCTTGACTCTCGGCTCGTATTTGTCTGTCTTTTCCATCAGTTCCAGGCCGTACAAAGTTTCCATATCCGGAGAAATGGTATCCAGTCCCGCCCAGGAAAGTCCAAATTCCCGATCACACGGAATGCTGCCTGCAGGTATCGAGTATAAATTTTTCAGGCATCTACCAATGGACTCCACTTCATCAAAATCTGTAATTCCAACTAGAGAAAATTTCAACATCCGTCATTCCCCCGTAAAATATTCAACAAATTTGCAGGAAACTTCTATCCTAGAAATTGCCCCCTTACTGATAATTCTGGAAAAATTCCCATCAATCTTTTGCAGCAGCCATACATGGTATCCAATTCGCTTCCGGCCAATAATCAGGGGAGACGTCTGCCCTTCCAGTTCCTTCAGCTTCATATACTGGTCAAATGGTTTCCTGCAAACCGTAGAATCAAAAATAAGAGTCAGGGATAATTCTTCAGCTTCATAGTTAATCCACTGGTATTTGGTCTTTCCTGCCATGATCTCATGTTTTGCAAGGTTGGAGCTACTGCTTTCCTTCAAGTCCTTTAACATGACTGTTTTATTCTTCTGGACGCAGAATGTAATTCCGCCCCATGCCCCAATGACCATAGACTAGCCTCCTAATTTTTCAATGCGCGTTTCGTGGTTTTTCAGCTTTTCAATCAATTCTTTTACAGAAATTTTCCCGCCGGAATCCTCCAGGGTTAATTCTCCGGCTTTTTGATAGATAGCGGTTCCGTTTCCAGTATCTTTATGAAAATCGTAATCAGATGGGGGAAGATTTCCCTCCGACCACCAGCTTCCCAGCGCCATCCCATCCGAAGAACCGGTTCCCCAGAAGATTACCGCAACCGGATCTCCTACATCCGGCATCTTATATTCTCCACAATGAGAAAAAAATGGGATGCTTCCGGTAATATTCCGGTTCCTGTCCGGCTGTATTACCGTTATAGTCCCATTCTGTTTGTTTACCGTATTGACATAACCATATATGATTTTTTCCATTTCATAACCTCTGAGTAATTTTGTAAGCAGATACCCGCATTTTAAGCCCCGACTGTGACATAGATACCCGAACCTGTGAAACAAAATACCTGCCTTCTACATGAGGGAGGTTGGTTACTTCGATTACAGAGCTTGCCACCAGATTTGGATCAAACATAGTTGTAAACGATAGAGTTTCAATCTTTTCATTTTCCTTATTGACTCTTGCCTTGGCGGTTTCAATCGCTTCTGCCTCTGTATCTACTGTTTCATTTAGGTACAGAATTCTTCCTTCTGTCCCCACCAGAACCTCAATGTCCGGAAGCGGTTCTTCCCCTTTCTTCCGTCTTTTCGGTTTGTTGGGATTCGTATAAGAAATTTTGGCTCCTGTATACGTTCCGGAAAGTGTCCGGTTCCAGGTCCATCCAGGTTCCCATTCCAGATCCCTGTTATAGATCTTTAACGGCTCCCTTCCCTCATAACCACTTTTTTGAAAGATAACCAGCGCTAACTTATAAATTTTTAGGCAAAATCCGTATTTTTCACAGATACGGCTTAAAAAAGCAAGGTCGCTTTCCTCTTCCTGCTTTATTTCTTTAATGGCTGGATCTGCCCCATGAAAATATAGAGTTCCAGTCATCTGGTAAAGCTGCATATATTCTGCTGCTATGGTTTTTAATGTAGTTTCCTGCCAAGTTTTCGTTCTTGGTGTAGACTTAAACTCCGAATTAGCCGGCTGGGATACTCCTTTAATTACCAGTTCACGCGGACCTGCCTTTATAGTAATATCATCAATCGTGAAATCGCCACAATGGTAAGTTTCCTTTGTCTCCGGCTTGTACCAGTGGTAGTAATCCAGATATACGTCCAGATTTTTTCCAGTTTCAGGGAAGAATCCATTCAGAAAATCCGACTTCTGATCGCTAATCGTAATGGAAATTTCATCCGAATTTCCTTCTGCAAAATCTGTATATTCTAAAGAGTCAACGCTGGTATACAGTTCCTTTCTATCTTTTCCATCATACTTTATGATTGGATTGGCGTGTCTGGGCCTGTGCGTCATCCGGTACGTTTCTTCTGCTAATCCCATTATGTCCTCCATTCTGGCCAGCCAGATGGATGTTCGGCCGTTTGCGTCGGAAGTTCCGGACAGGAAACCTCCACACCTTCTGAGAAGATAAACTGGTTTAGCAGATCACGGTTGACATCCATCAATTTATCCGCACAAAACTCATTTCCATAGACTTTTTTTGCAATAATGTCCCAGGTATCTCCCAGGACTGTCCGGTATGTCATCTTACCACTCCTATCTGTAGGACAACCGTCTCCGTTTTTTAATCATTTCATCAAAGTGCTGTTCGAACTCGTCAAAACTGCTTCTGGCAGCACGTTCTAGTTCTGCCTGTGATGCTCCCTGTAATACCGGCGCATAGGTAATATTATAAGTATCGCCTCCACCGCTTTCTGTGATTGTACCTGCCGCCGCAGACAGTTCTCTGACCGGCTCAGGAGAAGTAATTCCTAACAGCTCCCCTGCCTCCTGCCAGATACTTTTTGCTCGCGTGCTTCCGTCTAATGGAATAATGGCCTCTGGGCCATCCTCTGCCACCAGACCAATATGTGGTCGGCTTAGAATTCCACCCTCTGCATAAGCCGGAATCCCCTTTTTAGCATTTTGCTGTGTACGGGATACTTCCGTCGCCTTATTGCTTATTATCGGATTCAAGTTCAGATACATATCTAGATCTGTCTGGATTCCTTTCGAAAATACGCGATCTACCTGTCTCTGCAAATCCTCATAAGAACGATTAACTGCGTCATTAATCGCTTTCTGATTCGAACCAATCCCTGTGCTTACCGCCTCTGGGAGTTTCAATCCGTTTTCTTCTGCGTCTTTCAGCGCTTTCTCATATTCTTCGTTTCCTTCTGTTGCATCTGCCATAATCTGCCAGATAGCTTCTGTATCTCCTGCAATCGCACCAATAACAGCTGCATCTGACAATCCTTTGGAAACCGCCTCTGGAACTTCCTGCCCTTTCTCCCTGGCCTGGTTTACCAGTTCCTGCAAAGCACTAAACTGTTCCTGCATAGCGCCTTCCCAGAGTTCGGTAATGGCATCAACAGTCGTACCTTCCATATCAGAAACGCCAAGAAATAACTCGCGGATTGATTCTGCATTATCCTCGCTAAAGCTATAGTTTATTCCTCTCTGTGCGGCTTCTATCATTTCTTCTATAGCCGCCTGCATCCCCTCTTCTGCATTTCTTCCAAACTCGGCCAGTTCTTTTCCGTATGCCTCGTTAATAGAATCTGTTGAAAACTGCAACGCTGGCAAGCTGATTTCCATCTGCTGGCTGTTGAACTGATTTTCCAGTGCTGCTCTGGCATCCGCATAGGTTGCTGGACTAATATAAGCTTTGCTATCCGGTGCATATTCTCCGCTCAGGCTCTTTTCCCTCTGCAGGTTCAGTTGTCCGAGAGCATACTCAAGGCTCTGCCTTTGGTTTGCCATCTGCTCATTTGTTACCTCATTGATTTCTGCCTGGACATTTTGCAAGGATTCTGCCGTCAGTGCCATTCCACCATGTTCCATGGTGATTCTGTCCATCTTGGCTTCAAACTGCGACTGGGAGACTTCCGCCGTTATCCTTGCTAATTTTCCCTGCAATTCACTAATAATCTTAGCTTCATCCATGTCAATTACGCCGTCTTCTAACGCTGTACTGTAAGCATCTCCCAACTGTCTTCCCAGTGTCTCCACTTCTCCGTTAATTTGAGCGTACATAGCATTAAAACCAGTGATTAATTCCCTGCCAGCCTCACTGTCTGTACCAAATAACGCCTGGACACTGACCGTTGCCGTATAATTGGATTGTTCCACCAGACTAATGGATTCCTGTGCCATGGATTCGATGGATTCTTTTAAGGTATCCTTATCTGTTTCACTTAGTTCAAATCCTGTCCCGACTTTCCAGGTAATTTTATTAATCTCTTCCGACAGGTTGTGGATATTTCTGGCCGCATCCTGGGTCTTTCCCATCTCAGTTATGAACTGATTCAGATGGTCTAAGTTGCCGTTATCCACAATTTTTTCTGCAATCTCTTCCACTTCTCCCATGGAAAGGGCAATCTCTCCAAAATGCCGTTCCAGATTGGCTTTTTTTGCGTCTTCCCTGGCAAGTTTAAGCTTCGTCCGAACCGCCGAAATCACACCTACTAATGCCGCCATACCGCCCACTGCAAGTGTCCATGGATTTCCCATCATGGCAACTTTCATGTTCCCGAAAGCCTTTGACATATCATTTACTTTTTTAATAACATTTAACGTAACGATTGCGGCGCCGATTCCAACAATTCCAGATCCAATCAGATCCAGGTTGTTGATGGCAGTCCCCATCACCGGACCCGCAAAATCTGTTAGGACATTAGCTCCTTCCTTAATTTCCCTGACAGCAGTCGGGATATGTTCTCTGGCTGATTCCGATAATGCCTGAATAGTCTCTTCGTCAAAAATCGCTAGGCTGTCGGTAACGTCCAGAGTCAATCCCAAAACGTCGTTTAACGGGTCTCTGAAGTTCTGATACAGGGATATCCCCACATCATTGACCCTGTTTTTTGTCATCTCTAATCGGCTCTCAAACGTGGCGTACCTCTGACTGGCCTCCTTACTTAAGGCAGTATTTTCTTCAAAGGCTTCATTGGCCAGTTCGATTGAGTTATCAAACAGATCGCTGGCGCCGGCGGCTCTCAACAGAGTATCCCGCAAGCGCACCTCGCTGATTTCCATTTCATCCAGAACTGCGATTGCAGACATTCCCAACCGTTCTGTATCATTCAGACCGGATAGAAATGCTATCAAAGCATTGGCAGCATCCTCTTTATAGGCTCTGGCAAATTCATCTGCAGACATTCCAGCTACATGAGCAAATGATTTTAAACTTTCGTTTCCTGTTTCTACCGCCAACTGCATATTGATCATTACTTTTGACATGGCAGAGCCGCCCATTTCCGCTTCAATTCCAACAGATGACAAAGCGGCAGACAATCCCATAATATCCGCTTCATTCATGCCTACCTGTTCCCCTGCTCCAGCAAGACGCATTCCCATGGAAACGATATCTGCCTCTGTGGTAGCCATGTTATTTCCCAGCGCAACTACGGTACTTCCCAGCTCGTCAAATTTGTCCTGAGGCATTTTTACGATATTTGCAAACTTTGCAAACTCCGCCGCCCCTTCCTCACTTGTGAGGTTTGTTGCCACTGACAAATCCGCCATAGTCTGAATAAACTCTTCCAGATTTTCCGTCTGGACACCTAACTGTCCGGCCGCCTCTCCGATTCCAGCCAGCTCCGTAGCTGCCATAGGCATATTTTTGGACATACTCCGGATGGAGTCTTCCAGAGCATCATATTGCTGCTCAGTCGCATCTACAGTCTTACGGATTCCAGCAAAAGCAGATTCAAAATCAGATCCAGCCTCAGCTGCAGCAGTTCCGACTCCGGCAAGCACCACACCCGATCCAACTGCCGCTCCCGAAACCATCTTGGTCATGGTCACAGCCTTATGAGTAACGCTATCAATCCCACCACTCATAGAATCAACTGCTTTTCCCAATGTCACGCTCTGGTTTGCCCTGGCTGCTTCAATTGCCAGGGAGCGAATCTGTTTTTTCGTTAACTTCACAGACGAATCAAGAGATTTATCAATTTCTCCCGCTATCCGGATCGCCAGTTTGATGTCCTTATTTGCCATATTTCCTCCGCTTCTGCCGCTCAACAATGATGGTTACCAGCTTTTCAAATTCACGAAGGGACAGACCCATCAGATAATCCAGGCCTGTCCCAGTAAGCAGCGATACCTCTAATGCCAGGGCGGTAAGCTCTTCTCCGGAACCTAAGCCCGACTGTAGAAAAAATTTGATACAATATTCTTAATACGGATGACATCGCGGGCCTTCATGTTGTCGCAATATTCCCATGGCTGCTTACACACTTTTGCAACAGTAAACAGGGCGTACTGTTTGGTTAGTTCCAATCCCTGGCCGGAATATCCTTTCGCCAGCATCTGGTCATCAATCTGGCAGATGTCACGTCCCGTCAAATCAAAAAGACCGTTTAAATCCACAGTTTCTATCGTCTTACCTTCAAACTCATATGGGTCAATTAATTTCACAACCCACTGTTCTCCTTTTGTCAAAACCTTCTTATCCATTTTGTCTCCTTAACAGTATTTTCTTGCCTTTTCCAGCAGATCCACGCCGTTTACAATATATTTGCCGTTCCATTTGTCAATATCCATGAGAACGACTCCTCCGACCTCCACAAGATACTTCATACACTCAATGGTTACAGTTGCACTCATTTTGTCGCCCTGTTTGAACTGCCCTGGATTAAAGTTCGTACATTTTCCCTTGATAGCCACACGGATTCCGGTATAGTCCGTGGCTCCTGTTCCACTGTTTGTAACCTGGATGGAGCCGCGCATGATAATGTCCTGCACCTCCATCGGGTTGGTAAAATCAATCATGTCCGTATACAGGTTGCTGAATGGAATTACCTGCTTGATAGAATCAAAGTTGCCGATTACCGCTTCTTCATAGCTTCCAGGGATTCCGGCTCCGTCAATGGTTACGGTCTTGTATGCCACTTCCGCAAGGCTCACTTCATTAGCAATCCCGATTTGCCTTACCCCGTTCTTGTATACGTTAAACAGGTTAATTACCTGCGGCAAAATCATTTTGTTATCCATTATTATTCACCTCCTGTTAAGGCCTGCTGTAAAATAGACGGGTCAAAAGCAATCCGGTTTTTAATGTATTCTGCAGGCGTCCAAAATGCAATCTGGGTTCGGAATGTAACGTGCCCGTTTAAAATGTTCTCATTGGTATTCTCTTCTTCATTGTAGGAAATGCTTCCACCAGCAATATACCCGCTGGAAGTAAGGCCGTTTAAGTACAGGTTTTCACTGTCCACCAGACTTTCCACAAGCCTTGGATTGTATGGATCATCCACCTTGCGCTTATACTGCATTAAAAAATGCACCTCGTACCAGTTCAGCATCCGGCGGCAGCAAATCCAGCGGTCTTTCGGGTCTCGGTTTTCCGGATAACAGGCCGTGTTGTTTCCCCAGCTTCTCCAACCGTCATCATTGATTGCCGTTACAATGCCATCCCCGTTTAATGTTGCCGCCTGGCTGGTATCCATCCGGATTTCCGTCCCGTCTGCCAGAACCGCTGCCGTGATATTTAACAGTTCATTGGACGGAGATTTATATGGTCGGTCTCCGTTTTGAGCGTCTGTATAGGCTGCCATGGCAGACCAGTAGGCAGAGTAATAGGCTTTTTTACCATTCACGGACACCATCGGCCATAGTGCTACAGCCCTTTCCGCATTAATTCCGCTCTGGTCTTTGATTTCTTTTACCTTCGTGTATACTTTTGCCTGGGCCGTATCAATGTCAATGACTGCAAAGGTGTTAAAAACCTCATTTAACTTCTGGGTTTTCGCCTGCATCACTGCCGCTACCTCTGGTTTATGAGACCATCCTGGAGCCAGTACCAGGCCAGGTACCATTTGATGCAGCACATAAACCTGTCTCAGACATTCCAGGCCGGTTTCCTTTCCCGTTTCTGCGTCATATCCTCCGATTATGTCCTCAGCAGTAATGGCCGCCGGATCAATAGATTTGGAGGTTACTTTTAACATCTGGGCGTCTGCTCCAGCTCCAGAACCGAGCAGAGCGATGGTAACCCCATCCCCTTTCTGGGATAGGACATAATCCGTTCCGGCTTTTAATACCGACTCTTCTTTTTTGATTTCCAAGCTGTCCATTAATACGCCTTTGGCCACGTAGACCGCCTGTCTGTCCTTTACCTCTATCTGGGTTTCCTCATTAATTTTCTGATGCTTTTTCGGATCAAGAACATTCACATAGATAACTGGAGAAATATTGAAAACCTTAAATGATGCGTACATATTGGCGCACATCGGATAGGTTTCCCAGTCATCGCTGTATCCCAGAAGCCTGGATGCTTCCTCAAAGCTGTTTACCTTGATAGGATTATTTACGGTTGCTGCCGGATCTTCCGACAAATGGATCGGCGCTGCGCCAAACACTACCTGCAAACCTGCCGTTCCTTCTAACGGCGCAGATAATGGGGTCTGAAGTTCTTCCACTTCGATTCCATGTTTATATCCCATTGCTTCATTCTCCCTTCTTATAAGACTTCGCCTTATTGTAGAAAATGCCAAGAGAAGAGCCAGGTATTGAAAGCTTTTTTCTTGCTTCTACTACCTGGCTCAGCGGGATTAATAATTCTCCGATTTCCGGCATTTTCTTTACTGCCTGCTTCAAATGTTCAGGCAATCCATTGGTGAATACAGTTCCTGCATTCACTACTTCCTTAATATGCGGCCCTAAATAGACAACCGGCTCTTTCCTTCTTGGAATCGTCGCTTTTGCCTGTTCCGCTGGTTTCTGTTTTTTCTCATGCAAATCCATATCTGTCCTCCCGTTGAAATCCTGGTGTGTAAAACGCCATTTCTAATGCTCCGTAAAAATAGGGATAGGTATCCTCGTCCTGCATCGACCAATTAAACATATGGTTGTTATCAATTGGTACTGCCATTATCTGTCCTGACAGTAATGGATCTTTTGCAAAACGTTCCATAACCCGCTCAATCATAATCAATACCGCTTCATGACCTTGATTTTCTTTCCCATCGTCAAAAATTCCAAATACAATCACAACATAAACAATCTGAGGCTCTCCAATACCTGTTACAATTCCTCTATCTAACTTGATTAACGCCCATGGAAACGGAAATGCTTTTTGAATATCAGCTTCTTCTTCCGGCAAATCCTCATTGCTGTAGTTCTCGGCATTCGTCAACCGCTCTGGTATCGGAAGAGCCTGCCCATATGCTTTAATTGGTATTAATTCCGGAGAAGATGGCTGTTTTAACATCATATCTTCCAAAATATTTTCAATTTCTTTTGAAAGCTCTTTCTGCAGATCCAATAGTGCCATTCTTCTTGTGCTATCCATATATTGCTTTCTCCATTACTTTTCTTACCTGCTTTTCCAGAATGTTCTGGTATTTTTCCTCCAGGTGACCATACACCTCTTCACTTTTTACCATGCTTGGAATGGCAGGCGAAGAAATGAGCCTTAGCGGAGCTGTATGCTGATTATACCGGTATGGATGTTTCGCTGTTCCACGATAACGGTCACCTTTTGCTCTGGACAGATTCACTTCTCTTTCCGTCGCTCGATATACTATTGCTATATGTCCACTTTTAAATTTTACCTGAAATGCTTTTCCAGTCTCTTTCTTTAGAATGACCGGAGTTGTTTTCTTTTTTACTGCACCATATACTCCATTACCTTCTGTATCCACTTCTGCATGAAACTTTTCAATTCCAATGGTCGGACCGGTAAAAAGAATATCTACAGCCGGATCTTTTACAGTAGCTTTATGAATAGCAGATGAGTTTAATACCGCTTCCTTTCCGCCTTGATAACGGTACACCGTCTGTGTTCTTCTTGCCAGTTCTCTGCGCAATCTGTCTCCTGTATAATTAATCGCTGATTTCACTACAGCATCCGGATTTTTAATCCCATCCAGTTTTTCTTCCAGTTCCCGCAGCAAAGCTTCTGGTATTCCAAGTCTAATATTCATCTACGCTTGATTCCTTCCTACCGTAATAGAATAGATTCCTCCCTCAGAATTAGCATCTACTACCCGATAGCTGCCATTATCTATCTTTATCTGTCTTCCGATTGCTGGAAGCGGCCCAAAATCTTCCTGGGCCACGTAAAAAAGTAATTGTCTCTTATAGACACCCTCCGCTCTTTCCAATTGCTTCTTTGACCGTTCTGTGATCTCGGATTCATCAATCTGGATTACCATCGGTCTTCCGTCTACGGTATGCAGACTGCCAAATTCTTTCGGGTTTAGAAATACATCCTTACAGTCCCTTTTTACCATTCCTTTGAAACTAAGCTTCATCTTCCACATCCTCAGCCGAAAGTTCTGGGGGTTCTTCGTCATCTCCAAAATCTTCTTCCAACTCTGCTTCCTGAATTGCATCCAAGATTTCTGCCTTAGTCATTCCCTCAGTTTCAATTCCATATGCCTCTGCCGCCTTTTTAAGCTCCGACAATTTCATTCCGGCATTATAGGCGGGTAAAGAAACATCCTCTTTCGGGTGCATATCAGCAGAAACTGGTGCATTCCCCACATACTCCGCAATCCCCTCATTTACCAGCCGTTTTTCCAACTCTTCTTCCAGCTGAACAGGGCCGTACTCTTTTGTAATCGGAATAACCTGTTTTCCTTTTACCATTCCAAATGTTCCGCTAATAATCCGTATCATCCCGACTCCTCCCTACCGTGTCAATGCGTCAATCACGATAAATGGATTTTTGTTCTTGGGCAGCATGATTGGCCGGCTGGTAAGCATAATGCTTCTGGTATCATTTTCTGCATTAGCTAAATATTTGGGTACTCTTCTGCCTGCATAAGTATGATAGTGATTATCTGTCTGCTCTAACTGTGTAACAGCACCATAGATCGCCTTACCAGCTCCAGGAGCCGTTAAAATCCCTTTACCAGATGGAATGTACAGTTTATCCTTGCCATCATCATCTGTATAAGATTCATCATAGCTGATAATGGAAATCAACCTTCCATTAATGTTCAGAACCGCTACCACTGTGGCAGAATCCGTAAGTGTTTCCGGTTTTACCGCTCCTAATTCATAACGTCTGTTATCCAGGAGTTTTTGAATATTAGAATCATTAATAATCACATCAGCAAGATCTGGTGAACACACAAAATCCGCTACAGGAAGCCCTCTGGTTGTCAGCATACGGCTCATAGCTGCAAGGTCTTTCAGCATCAGATTACCTTCCTGATCCCATTTTACAGTAGGAGTATACTGAGCCGGATTCTTGCCTTCTTCGTAAAAACGAATTTCTTTGTCGTCTCCTTCTTGCTTATCATCTGCAATATGTCTCATAACACAGCCATTAGTCAGCATTGTTTCTGCACACATTACCTCTTCTCTTCTGCTGATTGCTTCGCTCAGTTCTGAAACATCTCTAATAATAAGCAGACGCTCTCTTTCTTCCGGTGTTTTATTCGTAAAAAGTGCTTCTCCAAACCCTCTGGTTTCCAAATCATCCACCGTCAGACCTCTTTTAGGAGCAATTCTCGGCGGGGTAAAGCGTTCCAGTTTGGAACCCTGCCGCATCATAGTAACGCCACCTTTTCGCGGTGCAACAAATGGTGCAAGCTTCTTGCTTCCATCCCGATACTCAATCAGGACATCTTCTGTTTTAAATATGTCTGTTGCCTCGTTTGTTGGAAAGTACCGTTTCTTTAAAAAATTACTGGGCGGAGTTAATAACTGTACCGCCATTAATAAGGTGTGAGTTGAATAAATATTAAATGCCATGCTCTTTTCCTCCTAAACCGCATCTTCTACCTGAATGTTTGCCAGGCGTAAGAACTCTTCATCTGCTGCCGTCAGCTCATAGCTTCCATCCGTATGTAATTTCATACGGTTAAACTTTCCGCTCTTATATGCAGTTACCATCTGTACTTCATCCATATTCTCTGCATCATCTGCCAAAATATATAGCGCTACATTTGCAGAAGCAGCCTCAGAAATCGGTTTGAATTCCCCTCCTGGCGCTCCTGCCAGAACAGTTCCTCTTTTTACCAGACCACTACTTGCAGAAAGTTTGACCATCGTAACATCTGCAACTGGAAAGTTTCCTATGATTAATTCATCATATTCCATGTTTCCTACTGTTTCATTTAAAAATCGTCCCATTTTTATTCCCCTTTCATCAGTGTGTTGTACTCATTGACCAGAGCTTTTACTTTTTCTCCTTCATCTGTTCCTTGGCCTTCCCGTCCGCTTGGAATGCCAGAAACATTTGCTACACCAGAAGTCCGATTATCCTGCATCATATTTTGCAGGAAATTTTCTCCCAGCTTTGCCTGCTTCTGCATTGCCCGAAAAGCAAGCGTCTCGGCATTACACAGCTCCTTGCCGTATTTTGCCTCTTCAATCAGAGCACTGTCCCCAATGACAGACTGGATTGCTTCAATATCCTGGATTCTCTTTCTCTCTCTTTCGGCAGCGCTGCTCTCTGCGTCTGCTACAATCTGTGCAATTAATTCCGGATATCGATTCTTTAACTCTTCCTTTGTCAAATTTTTTTCCTCCTTTGATACTTTTTCTGTTTTATGTCCTGTCTGGTTTGCCAGTGGAACATCTGTTTTGGTCTTAAAATTTGTGGGGACATTATGGAATCCTTCAATATTGTGCTTGGCTCCAGCTACCAGAAGGAACTTATGATCTGCACTTACTTCTGTTTCTACTGCTTTCTCTTCCAGAAGCGTTTCCGCAAATCCCTGATCAACTATTTCCTGGCCAATATACCAGGACTCTTCCCTCATAAGCTGGCGAAGCTCGTCCACCTCTTTTCCCGTCTTGACGCGATAGATTTCTGCGATCGCCTTTTCTCCCGCCTCCATCACATCATACACCTTCTCCAAATCCTCTCTGGAATACTGGTCAAATAATGTAGCTGATACTCCATGAATCATCCAGATGCTTCCTGGGTATACCTGTACTTCGTCTCCTGCACAGGCAATCACGCTGGCCGCACTTGCGGCGATTCCCTCAACAATGACTGTCTTATGTCCTGGAAGCCCTTTAATGATGTTATGGATTGCAATTCCGCTGTACAAATCTCCGCCGCAGCTATTGATTTTGATTGTAATGTTTCTTTTTCCTCTTACGGTTTCCAAATCTTCCATAAATCCTTCTGGGGTAATATAAAGTCCCTTCTTTTCTTCCCCAGTCCACCAACTTCTCGGTTTTTGCGGAAGCACGTCCCCATACAGAACTATTTCTCCAGAATCTTCTCCGGTACTGGCGATGTTCCAAAAACGTCCGGCTGCGGCTGATTCCGGTCCCGCACATAAGCTAATTTTTTTCATGCAATACCTCCATTACTGAATTTTTTAAACTTCTTGTTACCACATTTTCAATTTTATCCGGCTTTAAAGCAATTGCTCCATTAGCATCTGAAAGTCTTTCATTTTCCAGCTTCAGACGTTCCACATTTGCATCCCACTGGCCTCCGTTCTGCCGGACTGTGGCCTGCTCCCTGGTAGTAATTCCTTCTCCGATTGCAAGAATTTCCGCCGTAATTTCCTTGACCGGATCAAGCTGTCCCTGAGACGGGCCAATCCACTCGCATCCCAGATAAGCCATCCTGATAATTGGATCCGTAAAAAAGCCAGGGGCCTGTATTCTGCCCCTGGCAACTGCTTCCTGCATCCATATTTCATAGACTGGTTTGCAAAAATCAGATACAAACCAATTCCGTCTCATTTTAAATCCCTTCCACGCTTCCAACAAGGCAGCTCTGCTGGCACTATAAGAAGAATTGAAAGATTTTAACAGCAAATCACTTGGAATTTCTAATGCAGCCCCCATCTGTTCACAAATTGCCTTTGTGAAACTTTCAAACCCGCTATTTGGGCGTTTGGGGTCTCCAAATTTCACATCTTCGCCGGTTTTTAAGTGGTTAATCTGCCCTGGCCCCATCTCATACTCATTTTCATCCCTACTGATTTCTCCCCCATCTCCACCAACTTCATTGAAAGGATTCTCATCCTCGCCATTTTCCGTCAAGATGAACGCCGTAAAGAAGCTTTCCACTATGGAAGCAATCAACTCGCTTTCTGTGTATCTCCTTATCTGCAAAAGAGGCTCTATAACCTGTGCTAGATATGTAACGCCTCTGTACTGTTCCGGACGTTCACTTTCCATAATCTGCAAAATATTGGGAATCTCTGTCTTCTTCCCATAAGCCTCCACCCTTGTCCATTTTGTAGGCTCTGTTGTCCATTCATACGGATAAGTATTACGAATATGGTACGCCAGTATCTTACCATTTCGGTCTACCTCCACACCGTCAAATATCCGATTCCCGTCTTTCGTTTTTCCAGTCGTACATGATGCTGGATAACTGGCGCCGTCTTCTGGTGGTGTCGCAACCCGATCCGCTTCAATCAGATGCAGCCGCAGGCTGTAAGGGCAAAATCTAGTCGGCTCCGCCCTTTTGATGAGCACGAAAGCATCTCCGCTTACCAGCCAGGAAACCAGAGCCAACTGCTGAATCCCGTAAAAATCGTTGACGCCAGTTGCATCACATGACTGTTTTTTTGATGCCCACAGCGAAAACTCCCTGTTCGCCCGCTCCTGCCATGCGTCCGCCTGTTCCTGGGTCATCCCCAACACCTTTCGGTCAATTTTGCTTTTCGGCAGCAAACCAATCCCAATCACATTGGTTCGGTTGGTTTTAATTGCTGATGTCGCAATAGGAGCCGCCATATACAAGGCTCTGCTTCTTTGCCGCAGAATATGATTGTTTTCGTCAATATCTTCATATGCTGCACCACTGGAAGCCAGGAAACCCTTTAAAGCTTTTCTGGTAACGCTGGCTCCTGACTGGCTATACCCCTTGTTTCTTAGAGCAATCGCTTTGCCAGCCAATCCTGTGCTTACATGAGTCTCTGGCTGTTTTTTCTTTTTTCTGCTTTTTCCCATAACGGCAACTCCTTACTACCAATCTCGTATTACCACTCCAACAGCCTTTCGTTTGCTTTTTCCATTCAAAACGTTTTCCAGACTGTTTATTTCTTCTTCCAGTTCCTTTATGGCCTTTTGAATGTTAGCCAGATCTGTATTATACCTGGCCAGGTTCCTGGTTCCCTGACCATAACTCTGTACGCCTCCGTCCAACATCTCTTCTTCTCGGTTATAGTACAATTCCAGACGCCGTTTTTTTCTTTCAAGCAGCTCTGTGAGTTTCTTTTTCTTCATGTTATCCATCACCAATCATCCCGCAAAAGCTCTGTTCTTTTCTTCTGTTTAGGCTGAACCTGCATGACTATCTTTTTTCTTTTGCCCTTATCTCTTCTCCGGCTTTCCAATGCATCCAAATCCGGATTTAAAATCCGGAATCCTGCCAAAGCATAGTTTCTGCAGTCCAGCGGTTCATTTCTGATATGCCCTGGAAGCGGTACCCACTTCCATACATTTCCTCTGTTGGTCCAGGTAAGGGTCATTTTCTCCGATAATAAACCATTAAAATAATTGGAATCATATCCGGCTCCTTCCCTGCGGTTGAAATGACAATAATTTGCCCCTGGCTCCTGCACGTTTAAGTTACCCATAATTATCTCCTTTCCTGCGTCAACCCCTAGTACATAAAGCCAGCAACGGTTTTTCTTATTGTCCCTAATCGGTACTTTTGTTGGAGGCCCCACAAAGGGGACGCCTGCACCACCACGTCCTTTAATGGCAAATACCTTTTTAGCCTGTCGTTTTTTACATTGTTCATACACTTCCTGGGTAAAAGAACCGCCGGAGTCTACACAGGTAATAGACGTTTTCAGCCCCGTCCTGTCCCTGTACCGGTAAACATGGGAAACCAGATCGTCCAACCTTTCCCATGCTTCCTCTGTATCGGCACGTCCTGGAATGATTCCTTTTTCAATTCCCCAGGTCTCTCCAAAATGTCCATGCCCTACAACTTCGTACTCGAAGCGGTCCCCCTGCGTATCTACTCCGGTTGTAATAACCAGTACGTCATCCGGCAATTCCACATAGCTCCCATCCGGCCTCGTACCATAATCCTCCCTTCGGTTCATAACCGTGTCCTCATCTATCAGGTCACCTCGGTCTTCCCAAAGCTTTCCCAACAGAGTATTAAACACTACTTTTAACCGCTGGAGGTCGCCAGCTGCATCTGCATCAATGAACTGCTTGGCAATTTTGCTCCAGGAAGTCCATGGGGAGCTGAACGCATTCAGCCAGAAGGAGCGCACCCCATCGGCCGCTGCATCCGGATTATCTGCAATCCACTTTGCCGGCTGCTTTCTCATGGTCTCTTCCGGTATCAGGCAGCCACATTCCGGACAAATCCAGTAAACTGTCCCGATTATCTGAAAGTTTTTTTTATTTTTGACAAGCTTGCACTTTTTGTCGAATTTAATGTGATCGAACTCGATCTCACTGTATTCCCCACACTCCGGACACTGATGACACCATCGTTCCTGCGTCCCCTGATAAAAAGCAGTTTCAATTTTACTGGCTCCTTTGATGGTAGGTGTTGACACCTCTACCGCTTTCGCATTGTAAAAGGTCGCCTGCCTTGCCTCTGCCAGCGCCCACGGATCGCCCTCTGTTCCAGCGCTGTCCGCCCATCGGTCCAACTCGTCACCGATTATATATCTTGCTGGTGTAGATGCCAGGGCCGAAGGAGCATTGGAGCCTGCCATCAGAAGCATACCGCCAGGAAACGACTTTTGCAGGATTGTATTACCGCTGTCTCTGCTTTTTACATCATGCACTTTTTTTCTGAGGGTGCTGCAGTCCCGAATCATGGGGGCAATTCTCAGTTTTGAGAATTTCTTTGCATCATCTACCGTTGGATGGACATATAGGACTGTACCAGGGTCCTGATCCATGATATAGCCTAGAATATTGGCTTCCAGCTCAGACTTTCCAACCTGTGAAGCCGCTACCATGACAATTTTCTTAATTTTAGGATCCGTAAATGCCCGCATAGGTTCTCGCAAATAAGGCGTTCTGCTGGTTCTCCAAGGGCCGGATTCCGCCGAACTTTCCGGAGATAACCGTCTGTGCTTATCCGCCCACTCATCAACCGTAAGATTTTCAGGCGGTTTAAAATGAGCTAGTGCCTTTCCAAGTACACGGTTAATCTTTTTTAGCTCTTTTTTATTCATCTTCCGGTTCTACATCCATCCACCTCTCTCTTTCCCTTACCATTCTTGCAAATTCTTCCGGATCATATTGGAACTTGGATAATTCCTCCAATATTTTATAAACCTCATTCCGGATAATTACAGATGCTTCTGCCGCTGTCTGCACAGGTGCTACATCTACGGCCAGTCTTCCAGGCAGGGCAATCAGCATGGAACGAATCAGATACACCAGATTTGTGATTACAAGCTCAACATCCTCACTTCTGTGCATCTTTCCTTCCAATTCTTTCAGTTTCAACGCCTCTATGTCGGCTTTGCTCCTTTTTAAATCTGCTTCTGCCTCTTCCTTTCTGCCTGCTGCGGTTTCTTTTTTCGCAGCTTCACGGCCATTGGCTTTATCAGACAGATAGCGGATATAGGTTTTTATTGTGTCATCCAAGTCAAATTTATAATGGCCATTGATTTTTTCCGAAGGTATGATGCCCTTTTGAGCCAGTAACTGGACGTTTTTCGTCGTCATTCCGAAGTAATAGGAAATCATGGTTGAACCCACAAGACTTTTCTCATTTTTTACCGCCATACTTCCCATTCCACCTGCCTTTCACCGGAAACGAACTACCTGTTTTTTTTGTTCAAAAACTAGCTGTTTTTCGGGCTCGTCAGCCCCGCATCGAAATTGTATATACAAAAGAACCTATCTATTATATAATCTGACAATTTTACCATTTGAAATGCGCCTCCTAATGCCTCTTTCTAGTTAATGAGTATAGAAAAAAGAGATAGCCGAAGCTATCCCTCTTTCTGATTTGTTTCGTCAATAAAGTTTTTCATCATCTTTGTAAGCTGTGCCGCCTGGCTGACCCCTGCTGTCTCACAGGCCTCTGCAAACTGTTCAACCAGTTCGCGTTTTAACTTGTAAGATTTGCTGATAAGTCCGGCCTTAGCGTTCCACTTGTCCTGCGGCCTAATCTTCTTTTCTTCCATGGTGTTCCCTCCATTTCCGATAAGTAGATAATCCAATAAAACCAGCAGCAACAGCTATAATAATAATTGTCGCAATGTTCATGTTGTCTGAAATGGCCTCGTGTGTTATACTTAAAGCGGGAAGGAGGTCTACTCCCCTCCCCGCTCGCTGTGTTACTTCCACAGCTTGTCGATTATCAGAAGGATAATCCCTGTGAAAAGCCCTGTTAGGAATTGAATCGCAACTTCAATCCAATTAATAGGG
Organism: uncultured Clostridium sp.; assembly: GCA_900542035.1. Taxonomy (GTDB): domain Bacteria; phylum Bacillota; class Clostridia; order Lachnospirales; family Lachnospiraceae; genus UMGS1370. The sequence continues at coordinate 43,030 of UQMJ01000013.1, read as the reverse complement.
TTTTTCTTTTTCTTTCGACTCTCACCACGAGCCATTTCTTATCACCTCCTTACATTATTTATTATAACATACGGTGTACCGTATGTCAATAGTTTTGTAAGGATTTTATTTTTTAAAAAAGCCCCTACCGTTCCGGTAAGGACTTTTTAAAGTAATGCTGTAAAAACAAGAGGAGAAGTCTGTGTTTTGCTTTCTCGTATAATTTTTCATGGTATCATTATAAATCAGTTAATAGGCCATTGCAAGGACATCTTTTTGACAACTTCGAGCCATCCACCAAGTGGCACAAAAATACCGCCCTACCTTTTGGCAAGACGGTATTGATTAATCCAAGCAGCACTCCATAGAGATTGCATACTGCTTTTGCAGTTTTTCAAATGCCAGGTTGGTTACCTGATATCTGTTAAGGCCGTCACGCTGGTCTATAAACGTGATTCCTCTGCCCTTCAGCTCTATCGCCGTATCTACGAAAACGTGTTTTCCGTAGTATGCAGGGGTAGCCTTCATCTGGCAGCCTTCTGGCTCTTTTTGCCCCATTTCTGGGGTGTATCTGTAAATCCCAAGAGCCGCTGCTTTTTGCGGTTCCTGGGGCGGATTTGCCAGCTCCAGGCGTTTCTGCCTCCCTATCCGGCGGAGCGTGTACAGCTCTTCCTGGGAGATGTCATTCTTAGAAAATAGTATTTCTACTATTTCCAAATATTCGTTGCACGCCTCTACCGTAGAGGTAATTTCGAAGAGTGCAGCAAGGTTGTTGTAACCGTTGCTGTGCTCTCTTTTTCTGTTTACCGGAAACTGAATTATTTTGCTCATGTTTATTTTCCTCCTGTTTTTTCGTTTGCTTTATCTTATGGCTTCATTATATATCGTGTACACGATAATTTCAATAGACATATTCAACAAAAATCTTGTACACGATTTGTATATTTTGTATCTTGCACACGATTTTAATTTTGTGATATAATGCAGACAACAAAAGGAGGTTGAAAAAATGGCAGGAAAAACTGCATATAAAAATGACTGGCAAAAAGAAAATAAAGAACGTATAAATCTAGTAGTTGATAAAGGATATAAAGAAAAGGCAAGAGCGGCCGCAACTATGGCAGGAATGAGCCTAAACGGTTTTATCGTATCTGCAATCAATGAAAAAATAGAAAGAGAGGTTGTAAGCAATGAGTGAAAGAGAACAGGCAAAACAAATCATAGACAAATTGCCGGAATATAAAATAAACAGTATTCTGACATTTTTAAAAGGCGTAGCTTTTGACGACGATTTGGAAGATGATTTGTATTGCGAAAAATTGTATCAAGAATATTTAGATGACCCAGACCCCCAAAAAGATGAAACTATAACGCTTGAAGATCTGGCCAAGCGTGAGGGAATCGAATTATGAAATACACAATAGATATCAAAAAGCGCGCCGAGAAATTTATTACAAAACTTCCGAAGCCAGAAAAAGAGCGGGTTTTAAAGGCAATTTACCAGCTACCAGAAGGAGAAGACATAAAGCAACTAAAAGGAAATAAAAATAAAGGGCTGTTACGGTTACGTGTTGGAGACTATAGAATTATTTACACAGTGGATAACGGAAATTTGATTGTGTATGTTATCGACGCCGGAAACCGCGGAGAAATCTATAATAGATACTAAGGAGGCAGTATTATGTATATTCACTATGGAAAAAATATTGAAGTTGAACACCACGACATTGTCGAGGATTTTCTCGACAGTTTGGGAGAATACACCATTCTCCCAATTGATGTGGAAGGAATGATTGTTGTTAAGCATTCCGACGGCTATGCAGTTGCTGAACTGCGTAGTGATCTGGTATATCTTCTGGATGAGCTGCCAGAAGATGGAGATTACCAGGCTCTTAAGGCCGATATTTTCGGCCAGATGCACGGTCGGGAGCCACAAAAAATGAAAAGCTTGTTTTGCAAGCTTTTCGAATCAGCCTTCTGCGAGGCAAGAATGCTGATTCACGCAGACAGCCTCGACGAAGAGGATCGCAAGCATTATGAGGCTTGCAAACTCAAAGCTCGCGAGACGGTTCTAGAAGAAAACAGAGCCGACAAAAAAGAGGCTAAAGAGCGTGGATTCTTCTTCGATGAATTCCGCGACGGCGAGGACTATATCGACGAGCGGTCGGCCGATATAGCTGCCGGAAAGCTAGAGCAGAAAATTGCTGCTCGGCTTCTGGCGAGAAAAGGTTGGGACGAAGCCGCTCTGAATTCCTTGGCCAAACGCTCCGATGACCTTCTCGGGGCTGAATTGGATATGCTCCACGAGGGATTCAATTGGTATAAGTTCTAATTTTACCAAAAAAACAGAGAGGTTGTGGCCTCTCTGTTTTCCGTATGCGGGCATTAGAACAGCAGGGCATCTACCCCGAAAAGATATATACTCATTTTATTCGTCAATTCCGACACCCATCTTCTAGCCGTTCTTTCTGAATAATTATATACTTCTGAAATGCTTTCATATGTCATTCCATCCAGGTAATGGTACCGAAATGCCAAATATTTTTCTGGCGTCCCTACGTCATATTCTTCATTTTCTAGCATCGTCAAGCATTTGTCAATGTGCGCAAGCATTACTAGGCTTCTTATTTTGCTCCTCAAAATGCTTTCTACGAACAAATTTTCTCCTTCTTCTAACCCTTCTATAGATTCATCCGTTAAGTCCGATAGATCTGATATTCCTTCTTGTACACTTTTAACCATTCGGTTGTAGTTTTCCATCAAAACTTTTGTGTTTTGGAAAATTGTTGCCTTGCGTTCTTTTTTTTCCTGCTTTTTCATTTCCGATACAGCTTCTTTTGCCGCCATTTTTGCAACTTCTTCTATGCTTTTCGCTTCCATCTGTATAGTTTCGCCTTTCCTCTGCCTCTTATTGTCTAGTTATCTTAGAATACCTTGTCCAAAACCTCTGCAATGCTGAGCAATCGAGCCTGGCCGATTCCTTTCACAGTTCCGATAACTTCCAGCACCTCATTTACGTCTATCCCCTGCACACTGTCCTTGCCATCTTCGTAGCCATTCTTATACAGCTCTCTGCAAAACCGTTCGAACTGCTGCCGGTCCATTCGTTTTACACCCTTATAGATTTCTCTGGTTATCTCTGGCATTACGCCTTTCCTATGTCTATTCATTGGATTCCTCCTTCAAATGTCAGTTTTTCGTCTATTCCACATTCCCTGTACAATATGTCGTTCCCTTGCATACCCTGGGTCAATATTTGCGGTACAACCGCAACACATTATCTTCCATCATTCTCCGACCGTGTGATGGTATTTTACATAAACAACCTCTTCGCTTCCGCAAAATGGACATGGGCGTAATTTTAGATCATCTTTTTCTTTTGGTCTCCATATTTCTATCACTTCTTCCATGCATTCTCCTCCACTAAATCTTAATTTTGTTTATAGCTCCTTAGCCCTTCCAAATGCCTTCAGCATATCTGTCGCTCGGTATAGTTCCGCAACGTCAGCATGCAAGTCATCCTCCCAGTATTGTGATGTATCATCGCTCATGCATTTAAGTATCAACGCATAATAATCTTCTTCGCATTCCCGTGCAGCTTCACGTATATCTTCCAGTGTGAGTTTTCCGCGTTCTTTTCTTACTATAATCATCCAGTTTCCTGCCGCATCGTATGTTGTTTCACAACTTACTCCCTTTTTCATCATTCACCTCCTCCAAATCCTAACTTTCCTTACTTTTTCTTGCCAAATCAATCAAATCTGTTATGATTTTCAAATCACTATATGACATTTCAACGCTAATTCGCCTATCCGGTTCTGTTGCCCATACTGCCAACCAGAACGGCGTTTCAACGGCATTTTGTAATGATATGTAATCAATGCCTTCTCTCCTATCAACTCCTCCAACAGGAGAATTTTTATTTACGTCGCTCACTCTTACACCTCGCTCTCCTTTTCATTCTGCTCCCGTTTTTTTGTATTCCGGATTCCAAACCATCACTATTTTCCACTGGCTCTGGTCTACAAATCCAATCATTCCGTCATAGATTGTCATATTAAGGTTATTTCGAATACACGCCTCTTCTATTTCCTGCTTAAGGTTCAATGCCCTCTTCTGCGCTTCTGTCATTTCTTTTCCCCCTTCTTTCAATTCACACTTAATATTTTTTCCAAGAGTTCATTATGGCCATTCTGATATGCCGTATTTCCGCTATGTATATAGTCTGGAAGCTCTCTTATCGGGCAATCATCCGGCTTTTTCCCCCTCAAAACATAGTCATCATTGTCTTTTCCGTCTAATTTGCAATACCAATTTTTATTGTCTGAATTCGCAAACTTGCATTCTATACACTTTTCCGGCACATCGGCCAAAACAAATCCTTTTGCCATGGTTTCCCTCCTAAATGTCAATATTGGGTTAAGTTCTCTCGATATTTTTTAAGATTGCCGCGCCTATAGGGGTGCTTCTATCTATTTTATTACACAATGTTTTTATGGGGCATTGTGGGCAGGCTGTTTCAGCGCAAAATTCACTCAATAGTTCAACGGCGTCATATATTTTTTCCATGTTTCTACAATCTTTCATCTTTCATACCTCTGCCAACCTTAAAATGTCAGTTTTTTAATTAAGCAAATCGCCCTCAACCTCAAAATATATGTACTTACTACTCCGTTTTACTGGTTTATTGATGTTTACATAATTCTTCAGTAATTTAGTAAATATTGGCAATTCTTTGGCTTTAACTTTAAATTTCGTCCATGTCTTTCCATCTCGCTCAAAAATACTTGTCTCCATTCCATTCCTCCTTCAAACATTAAATATTAGGTTAATATCATGCAAACTTCAGTTGCCCGTTATCTTCCTGTTTCATTCTGTCTGACCTGCAGATTGGAATCCGATTAGCCACGCACAGCTCCGGTAAATTTTCTCTTACCAGCGCTGCTGGTATCGGAGGGCATACCGCATTCCCGCATCGCCTTACCTGCTCGCTTCTTGGATATGCTTTTCCTGTGTAATCCCTGTCAATAATATAATCTTCTGGAAAGCCCTGACATCCGTATAATTCTTTGGGTTCCAGCATCCGCAACCCGATATCAACTATCTGGTAATCTGTGCCGGAAATTGTCACAATTCCAAAACGCTCTTGTGCTGTTATGGTATCCAGAGGTTCCTTAATATCCTGCCCTGTTCCGCATCCATAATATTTCATCAAAAATGCTCTGACTTCCCCAAAATGGCCGTCTCCGGCTGTGATGGTAGGAATCGGCTCCATTAGGTCTCTCCCATCACAATGATTGTTCATTTGAACCAGAGTCGCAGCCACAAGGCTGTTATGATCCCAAGCTGTCACTGTTGGAAGCGGATTCTTCACTTCTCCCCCCGCTCCTGTGTATCCTCCATCAAAATACTTATGCAAAAACGCTGTCACAAGCCCATATCTATTGGATGCATCAACTGTCATAATCGGATCCATAATTTCTTGTCCCCTAGTGTCCCTGTCTCCAGTCTCGGAGTGATATTGGATCAGTGTGGCAGATGCAACAAAATTTCGGTTTCCAGTCGTAATTGTTGGTAATGAATTTTTTACAGATGCCCCTGCATTATTTTCGTTATTGCACATGATATAGGGGGCAATCTTCGGTTCTACAATTCCGTATCCATGTTTCCCAGTAATGACAGGGAGTGGAGTGCTGATATCCAATGGTTTCCGTTCCCCTCCATGATTACACTCAATAAGAAAAGGCTCCGGATTCTCCAGAACGAACTTCTGTAGTCCCCTTGCAATTCTCTTCATTGTTTTCTCTGCCAGAGGCCGAACAGCACGAACACCATATTTTTCCTTAATTTCCTCTGCTGTGTCAAAAATAGAAGGACAGGGCCGGCTAAAATCAATCTGAGTATAGGCGCCAATGTATGGCTTCAAAATGCCAGTCTTAACCTCCTCGCTATCCTTCGGCCCATGTGTGGGAGATGGCCAGATAATCGGTTTTTCATCGCATCGGGCAATCAGAAAGAAACGTTTTCGCATAGTCGGAGCTCCATAGTCCGCTGCCACCAATTCCCTATATTCAACCTGATATCCGAGTGCCTCCAACTGGCCAACAAATTTTTGAAATGTCGCTCCCTGTTTTTTCTTGATTGGCCTATGCCCCCTGTTTAGCGGTCCCCAGGTCCTAAACTCTTCTACATTTTCCAGCATAATCACTCTGGGCCGTACTAATCCCGCCCATCGACAGGCCACCCACGCAAGTCCACGTATATTCTTGTCCTTAGGTTTTCCGCCCTTAGCTTTCGAAAAATGCTTACAATCCGGAGAAAACCAGGCCAGCGCCACTGGATAGCCGCCGCATACTTTGACAGGATCTACATTCCATACACTCTCACAGTAATGTGTCGTATTTGGATGATTAGTCTTATGCATCCGGATAGCCTCAGGATCATGATTGATTGCTATATCCACGCTGTAACCTGTTGCCATTTCAATCCCTGTGCTAGCGCCGCCTCCTCCTGCGAAATTGTCAACAACCAATTCCCCGTTTATCATAATATTCACGTCCTCTTTTCTTTTATCTCTTCACACACTTCGTTAGATATTCTGATTATCTCTCGGACTTCAAGCAATGTACTGTCTCCGTATTTGTTCAATTTTGAGAGAAGCAGGTTCATCCCTTCAATCATGTTTCTTTGCTTTTCTGTCATTTCTTCCCCTTCTTTCAATCCTATTTTCTCTTTATATGGTTCCGGAAGTGGCATCCAGGCGATGACGCATCCCTCTTCGTCCCACCTGCCATTCTCAATTCCGCACATTCCTGCAAATGGTTCATCAATCCCACATAATTCTCCATCAAGCGTACAGAGGTATGTCCCATTTTCTGGTAACCGCTCCTCTACCGGAATCCAGCCTACCATCTTGTTGACTTCACCGCCATGGTCATCCATGTGGGAACGGATAATTTCTTTTTCCAGTGCTTCAATCGCTGTTTCGCAGACCTCAATATCTTCTTCTAGTCTCGAATTATCGTGCTTAGGAAAGAATATTTTATTATTCTTTATCTCTTCCTTTTTACCGTTCTGGCGGTTCTCTCAGTTCCGCGTCCGGACATAATTCTGTATAGCAGTATGCCGGCATCCTGGCTGACCAGGTGTCTGGTATTGGCCTGAGAATCATTTCTCTGAATTCCGCCTGCCGTGCTATCTGCATTCGTCTTTCGCGGCTGTCTATTTCCTCTTTTTCCCTGTGTCTCATTCTATTCCCCACTCTCTCAGAGTTAATTGTGCTCTGTGTTCTTCCAGCCTCTGCCGAGCTGCATGGTACCTTGCTGGGTCAATCTCATATCCCACATAGTCAAGTCCTGCTTCTTCGAAGGCGATTAGACTGCTTGCACTTCCTACATGAGTATCTAATATCTTCCATCCTGGCTGTACGTACTTCTGGATTAACCAGCGATAGAGGTTGACTGGTTTCTGGGTTGGATGGATTCGCTTTTCATTGAGTTTTTTATTGCCTTGCTGAATCCAGCCTTCTTCAATGGATTTCCCTTGCATCATTCCGTTCCACATATACCGGAACAGACGGACAGAATCATGCAAGCTGCAGAAAGCAATTTCGCAATCGGAAAAGCTGCTATTTCCGTTGCACTTATCCCAGACAATCCGGCCTGGGCCAAAATGATAGAGAAAATAGTTGCAGCCCCATACAATCTGATGTTTTGATACCCGTACCAGTTCGCGGAAATATTCTTCCCCTGGTATTTCCCAGTTTGCCGAAGGTCTATAGAAACGCTGTACTCCTATTGGGCTTATTTTCCTGCCGTAGTATTTGCGGCGCTCTGGGCCAGAGAAGTAAGGTGGGTCGACAATGGCAAGGTCGAAATACTTGTCTGGATATTGTTTCATTCCTTCCATACAGTCCGCGTTCTCAAAAATCTGCATTTTCCCTCATCCTCTCAAAATCAAATATTGTCATCTGCTGTTCTTCCCAGAAGAACCGTTCCTCCCAGTCATGTATTTTGGTTTTCGTCAGAGTGTTCCACATATTACCGATTAAGTCCGGCTCATTCTCCAATTCAAGCAGTTTATCCCATAAGTTCCTATGATTGGTTCTAAGATGTTTTAACTCCGCATATCTTGCATTAGGGCAGAACCAACAGCCCCCCCCTAGGTGCAAAATCGTATATCGGGGATAAAAGGTCATATTTCTCGCACAACTCGAATGCCATTTGCTCTGTATATCCATACTTTTCAAGCAAAGATACTTTGTTCCCGGAATTTACAATACGTTCCATTCTGACCGGTTCATCAACAGCAATTCCTATATACTGGGTAAATTCTTCATTTATTTCATTCAAGAATTTTCTTATCTGTGGCATTTTGCAATCCCTATTTATTAAACACTTTCCCGACATCGGAAAACCCAGTTTCTTTCCTATGCGTTTTCCCTTAGTTGCTATGTGGTGGAAACAATCTAAGTAAGTTTTCTGTGAATGAAGAATTTTTACCTCATATCCCCATTCCTCAAACTTTGGAATCGCCTTGTTCTTGATAAAATCAATATGTTCTGGAAGTTCGCCGCTGGTATTTTCGTCAAACATGACTTCTGAAAAAATAATCAAATCCAAAGACTCATTATGCTCGTGTGCCAGAATGATACTGGCTGTGCTGTCCTTACCTCCAGACCATGAGGCTATGTATTTCACATTATCTTCATCCTTCCCGCCCTAGCGAATCTTGCTTCGCAGATAACACACCGGTATACATAGGTTCCTGTTTTGCGGTCATACTGCTTTTTTAAGCGATGAACGCAGGTCATCTGTCTCATTTTCTTCGTTATTCCCATTCTATTCTCCTTTTCAATCAGACTTCCTCTGCTGTTTTCTTAGTCTGGATTTTCTCTACTTTTACGCTGCCCTTGGCAGTTAATGAAATCTTCGCCTTCAGCTCTCCATTAATTTTTACAGTGGCGCTTTCCAGTCTGCTGTCCACGATTAACGCGGCCAGCTGTCGTAGTATATCTCTGATCGTCTTTTCCTGGCTTCTGAACTGCTCTTCTATGGATCTGCAAGCTTTTTCCAGCCTTCTTTTTTTGTAGACGTATGTTTTCGCCTCAGCACAATCACACAATTCTGTCGCAGCTTCGTTGCATTTTTCCTCCGGCCATGGCGATAAGGTTTCTATCCGCGCCATCTGTCCGCAGAAGATGCACGCTCCAATCTGTGTATTCAGTCCTTCCGGATGTTCTTTCATTTCCTCTAATTCGTCTTTTAACATCTTTTTTCCTTTCTGGGGACACCAAGGGAGGACGGTCACTCCCTCCCAATGGCACTGTGACATATTAGTCCCGCTTAATGATAAGTACGTCTATGATAAGCCTTGCGGCGTACCATCTTTCTGAAGACAGCCTCTGCTTCTGTGAGCCTATGGCCGTCTACTATAATTTCTGTCTTGTACCAATATCCGGATGCAGACTGATACAAGACATATATCCGGTTTTCTTTCCGGATTTCCCCTATCCGGCTTATGTTTTCTTCTTCCGGAAGAGATTCTATACTCCTGGCATTGTTCCAGGCTTCTGTTAAGTTATCTATAAGTAATTCCTCCCAAATACGGCGATAAAACCAAGTTCTGGGTGCTTTTTTTCAAATGCCTGCTGTCCGGCCTGTTTCAGCTGCAAATCTGCTTCGCGGTTGCCGCCATGGATGCCGATTTTTCCGGCTCTATGGCAGTCTGGACACAATCTTACTTTCAGCCCGTATTTTTCTGACAGTTTCCGGTTCGCAGTTCCATAGAATATATGGTGTTCTTCGGTTTCCCCGTCTCTGCCGCACAGAAAACAGGTATGGCAGCCCTTCGGGTACATAATACTTTTCATTATTTCTTCTCCTTCCGGTATATGAATCTGGATGAATGAGGGCGCATGGCCTGTTTCAGCTCCTGCCACAGTTCCACATTCCGGACTGTGCGGCCTTTCGCATTCTTCCAGTTGTGACGCATCCAGGAATCCACCCATCCATTCTGAAATGATGCCACGATATAGTCGGAATCAGCGTAGACCGTAACCATGCAAGGACGGTTCAGAGCTTCATAAGCCTTAATCAAGGCGGTCAGATAATTACCGTTGATTGTTCCCTTATGTTCTTCGTTGATTTCTTTGGTGTGGACTTGTCCAGACTTATCCACAAATGTCAGCAACGCCCAGTAATTACTGGTGTTTGCGCGGATTTCAACATCTACTTCCATAGTTCCTCCCTCAGTCCGGCCAATACTCTTCGTATGACCAGTTTTCATCCCAGTTTTCCCCATCTGGATTGAGACGGATTAATATATATCTCTGATAGCGATAACCCATCTTGTCGAAACCGTTATATAGGCTATCCGGTTTAATGTAATACCCTGGCGGCGGCTTCGGGGTCTTTCGCCAGGTATGTTTTACTTCTTTGTCTTCCACTTTCGGTTCTGGTGTGATTAGATTTCGGCTACAGCTATAGCGTTGTTTGAAAGGGCTGTCCTCTTCTCGGAAGGTCTCTTCCGTTTCCTTGATCAGATAGCTGGCAAGTTCGGAGTATTCCCCAGAATCATACAAGGAGATGAGCTGGATTCCCCCATGGAGTTTCCAGAGAGACCGGATTGTCCCTGGAACCGTTCTTCCCTCCATCTGGATGTTATTGATTACCAGATGATGATGGACTCTTTTTCCCTTGTATTCCGTCATGGCTATGTATTTCAATTCCCCTCTGGCTCTCTTATAGGCTTTTCTGAGAGATTTTAGGAAGTTTTTCAGATTCCCATGAGCCGTCCACTTATCCGGCGCTCTCTTATAGGTCAGTATTAAGTGATAATCCCCAGGAGAGAAATTGGCGTTAATCTTCCTAGCCAGTTTCCTGGCTGCTTGCTGCATATTCGCCCTTTTCATTTCCTCTTTGGTTTTTGGGCGGATACGTTCCCCTCTCTCCTGTCCTTTCCGGTAGGCCGCGGGGATGCATTTAATGACCTCTATGCTGTTTTTTAACCTGTATGTTATCTGTCTGTACCTGTGCACTTTTTAGTCTCCTTAGAGGTTCTAAGTTTAGTCCTTTTATCGAGTTAGTTAAGCCGGCAGAAAATCCGCTTAATCTCTCGATTTCTCTTGATTTTTTAAGTTGCACATGATACTATATATGTAGGTATTTTGGTGTCATGTACACCTTGCGCCCAGTCGTTACAGCGACTGGGCGCTTTTTTTCATTTTCCATCTCTTTGTTTATTAGAATCCCGTATGTCACTCCCTGGTGTTCTTTCGATTCCGTTTTACATCTGACACTACTAGCAGCCTTTTTTCTAAATTTTGAAAACAAAATCTGCCAGAAATGCGCCCAGGAATAACAATTCCCAGAACCATATGACTGCCGGAACCATCCAGTCAACCAAGCGAACCCAGGAAAATTGTTTCTTTTTCCGGAATTTGATTTGAACCATTTTTCCCTCTTCTGGAATGACTACAGCACTATCTTCTCCCGTAAAAACAAGATGACAGTCGGGGTATTTTAACGCTGCATATGCTTTTATTTCTTTTTCATGTCTCATTTTTGTTCTCCCTAAGCTTGTCCTGCCTCGCCGCCTTAAGGCGGCTCCGGCCTTATCAGCCTACTTTCTTGAAACCTACAGCAAGCATCATTTTGTCCTGGAGTTTTTCAGCAATATGCTTGCGTTCCTCTTCTGTTAATTTTTCTATCGGGATGTCTTTCCCATTGATCTCTATGTAATTTTCGATCTTAATTTCTTTCATGGAATAACCCCCTTTTTGTTAGATTATGTGCGGCTACTTGTCTGAAATTACAGACTTTTGCCACTTACCCCTCCCAGTCAAAAGCTGGAATGAAAATCCTGTCTTTCTGCTCTGTCTCTGATTGATTTTTTTGCTATTTCAACTACTTCTTTTACGTAATCATCTATTATTTTGAACGTCCAATCAGCTGATATCCTGCAATAAACTGCTGATACAAACAAAGATGTAATTGCTGGTACTAAAATTTCTTTCATGGTGCCTCCTTGAAATATCCTGTTGTTCTTTCTACCCCTCTGTCCTATACTGTACTTACAGGCCCCGCCAGGCCGAGTACAAAAGAAAGGAGCTGTTTATTTTGGGAGTATGTTTTCGCATTACATTTGATACTGACGTCCCACAACCGCAACGTTTTAAAATTAGTGAAAAATTTTCTTCATCCGGTTGGCTGGTTGGGGTAAATCCAACAAGTTTTGGTATGCCACCCCAATGCATTTACCAAAGCATAGATATATGTTGGACGGATCCCTCTCCCTATCCTAAACTTTACCTTCCTGATTGGTGTCATATTCATCAATCGTGATAGCCCAATCTTCCCATTCAGCGTCATAGTGGATTGTGGCGCTGAATCTTTTACTGGACGTTTGCAATTGCATGGCATTAACTCCATATAGCAGCCGGAATAATTCATCTCTGGTTTTGAATAACAGGAATCCCTTTCTTTGTTCCTCGTCAGAGATTCCATAATGTTCACACGCTCTTTTTACGTGATTATTTTCTTCATCCCATTTTGCTTGCTTTTCGCTTTCTGTTGGCCTACATTCAAAAAAAATAGGTTTCTCTCCGCTTATCTGGGTTAAAGTAGTGGAAATATCTTTTAGCTCCATCAGAATTTCCCATTGAAGCTCCACACAGTCTTTCGACTTGCAAGGACTCTGATTATTCTCATTTTCCAAGAACTTATCTTCTTTCCAGATAGTTTTCTGCGTTCCATTGTTGAGAGCAATCGGTTTTTGTGACATATGGATTAATTTCACATCCATATTGATCTTCTTTAACTCTCTCAATATTTCTTTGAGTGCAAATCTATCTGTTTTCTGCTGGCCTAGAACTTGTACCTCAAGACTAGCAACTCTCTTCTCTAAAGCTTCCCATCTCTTTTTTGAAATCCACATTCCTTTTCCTCCTTCCTCTGCCATCTTTTAACAGGGCTTTCTTTGTATATAATCCCTTAAAATATACTGTTGTCCTTCTCGCCCCTCTACTTTATACTGTAATTAGATTTATCAATTACTTACCAAGGGGGTATATAGTATGGGAATTGTATGTTTTATCATTGTTGCTATTATATTTTTTTTGATTATCAGAACAATTAATCGCTTTGGAATATCTGAACACTATCCTATGCACACATATGAATCTGATGATGAAACCTTTCATCTTAAAGAAGTTGAATCTACTTCTACAAGCTCTCCTAATTCTATGCCTTCAAATTCCGTATATACCGTAAACACTTCTATACAAATGCATACATACAGAGATGACACCACTTATGAACCATTAGCTCTGCCCGATATCTCTGGACGCATACGATTTCACGAATATAAAGTGAAAGGTAAAAATCCTGATACTAATCGCATGCAAACAAAATCAATAGTTGTGGCAGAAAATACTCCTGAATCTGAAATTATTTCCATCTCTGCCCTTTTGCCTCCTGTTACAGTTTCCACTACTTTTGACTCTGGATTTGATTCTCCTCCCACAGAATACAGACTTGAACTTGCAAAGGAATTTAATATACCTATTATCCCTTCATTAACCGACAATGATCTACTTTGTCTTATTGGCAAGCAAAAAAACTATGATTCTATGGATTTAGCGTCTAATAACATTCGCTTACTCCTTGCCAAACATAAAGCATTTACTTCTCCATATTGTGGTTATAAATACGCACTAACAGAGTTGTTTAATTATCTAAGTGTGAAAGAAAAGTTATCTTTTTGGTGTTACCTCGTTTACTGCTCTCTTTCTAATCAGCAAATAGATATTCCTGAAACTTCTCCATATCATCAAGTTTTTTCTAATTTTGCTGAAGAATGTATTCAAAACCATGAAATGACGAAAGCAATAATAAAACTTCCTTACAACACAATAGAGCAATACATCTTTCAAAAAAAAATTGACCGCAGATATAAAACCTCAAAAGTTTATGATTATACTAAAAACTTTTTAGTTGAAAATCATCTCATTGAATCATAGTTCTTCTACTATCCCATCTTTATGATGGCTTTTTTGTGTCTATTTTAGACACTTTTGAGTCAAAAAAAATATTATCTACTTCTTCTGGTTTTAATGCATATCTTATTTTTATCTTAGATATTTCCCCTTGAGTAAATTCAGCTCCATTTGTTTCATTGATTTTCGCTGAAAATGTACTTCTAGCAATACCTAAGAATTGTGCTAATATAGTTCCTGTGTCTCCATGCAATTTCATTACCGACTCTAACAAATTCTTATTCAACTTTCTCACCTCCATTTGTGTCTAATTTAGACACCATTACTATAACACCCTTTATTTCTTCTGTCAACAAACTTTTGTGATTTTTAAGACACTTTTTTATATTTTCCTTGCGTTTAGTCGCAATATGTAGTAAAATTAAGACACGTAAAACATACATGGAGGTAATACCTATGGGTATGGCAGAAATAATTAAAGAGCGTAGATTAGCCATGGGATATACACAAGAAGAACTAGCACAACGATTAGGGCTTCAAAAATCAGCTATAGCTAAATACGAAAATGGACGTGTAGAAAATATTAAACGTTCTATAATAGGAGAAATGGCGAAAATTCTTGAATGTTCCCCTGCTTACCTCATGGGCTGGGATAACAACGTTTCCCCCATTCCTGGAGGCAGTAAGGAAAAGAAAAAAGGCGTTACCATTAAAGTCCTGGGACGTGTGGCCGCTGGGATTCCGATTGAAGCTGTGGAAGATATCATAGATACGGAAGAAATCTCTGAAGACATGGCAGCTACCGGAACATTCTTCGGTCTGAAAATACATGGTAATTCTATGGAACCCAGGATTTGCGAGGGCGATGTAGTAATCGTCCGGCAACAAGACGATGCGGAAAGCGGTGAAATCGTTATTGCAACCGTTAACGGTAATGAAGCTACTTGTAAGCGTCTTCGAAAATATAGGGATGGAATCGAACTGATATCTATCAATCCATCTTATGATCCGATGTTTTTTAGCACAGAGGAAGTTATTTCAAAACCTGTCCGTATCATAGGGAAAGTTATTGAATTACGAGGGAAATTCTGAAATTTTTGATTCTATTTCATGTTTCATGTTAAAAAAGTAAGGAGGAACATATGAAATATGATGGAATTTATTCATGCGGACATGAGGGTGTCATCGACATTATAGGTCCAACAAAGGATAGGGAGTGGAAAAAAGAGCATGAATTTTCACAGCTCTGTCCCGAATGCCGCAAAAAAGCACATCAGTTGGAATTAGAAGAAAAAAACCGGTTGGCAATGGAGGCTGCTATCGAAATGGAACTCCCGCTGCTGACTGGTTCTGAAAAACAAGTAGCCTGGGCTACAACGATACGAAACGAATACATCAACAAGGTCAGTCGCATAGCCAGCGCTAATCCAGACAAAAAAGTCAAGGTTAATGATATGATCATAACGGCAGCAGAATGGTCTAAGGCATTTGATATATTACTTATAGAACAGACCAGTGCGAGGTTCTGGATTGACAATCGTGCAAGTTCTGTGCTCTGGAACGAAATAGCCAGCCAATGCGAAAAACTATATAACATTCCTGAAGATGTGCAATCTGAAGACATTCAAAACAAGCAGGAACTTACCGTTGCTCCAAAAGAAATTAAAAAATCTGGTATCGCAGAAATAGAGATACACAATGATCATGTAATAGCCAGATATCCAAAGGATAACGATTTCCGAGAAATTGTAAAAAATAACGATTTCAAATGGTCTGGCTCAGCATGGGAATTTACGTTGAATTTAACATCCGGAACCGCTACAGATCGAGCTGCCGAACTTGGTAATGCTCTTCTTGCCAATGGATTTACTGTACTTTTTCCAGATCTTGAATCAAAAGAACTGGCACTCTCTGGAAACTTTGAAGCCAGATACGATAATTGGGTATCACTAAACAAAAACAAACTTTCAATTCATTGGAAAGGTATAAACCATGATTTCTACGTAAAAGCCAAACTCATTCCCTCTTCCAAATGGAGCAATGGCTCCATGTTGGTTTCTGTTGAATTCTATCGTGAAGTCATGGAATTTGCAGAAATTATGGGATTCAAAATTTCCGAAACAGCTCTAGCTGCTATCGAAAAATATAAGGCACTGGAAAACAGATATGAGCGCACAGATGCCCATATTGCTGAAGTTAGTTGCGATGATTATGAGAACCGTCTAAAAGAAATTTTGGAAAAAGATGGCGTAATTGAGGATCTGATCGATGATTAAGTTAAACAATCCGCTGCTTCCACACCAAGTGGAGGCAGTAGAAAAATTAATCCACTTAAGGGTCGGCGCTCTATTTATGGAGCAAGGTACCGGAAAAAGTATTACTGCACTGGAAATTATCCGGCGCAGGTATCTGGCGAATAAAATAGACTCTGTGGTGTGGCTATGTCCCTGTTCTGCAAAAGGAAACATAAAAAGAGAAATTTTAAAACAATGCCCTAAAGAAATGTATCCTCTGTTTATAATCTGTGGAATAGAAACTCTAAGTACCAGCGTTCGTGCGATTTCTTTTCTGTTCTCTCATGTGAAAACTCACCAATGCATGATAGTCGTTGATGAGAGCCTCATGATAAAAAATCCGAATGCATATCGGACAAGAAATATTATAAAGATTTCTGAAAAATGCCCCTATCGTCTCATTTTAAACGGGACACCTGTATCCAGAAACGAGGCTGATTTGTATTCCCAGTTTTATCTCTTGGACTGGCGTATATTGGGATATCGAAGTTATTGGAGCTTCGCAGCAAACCATATTGAACTAGATGAATATGGAAAAGTTAATAGAATATTGAATACCGATTATCTGGCAAAAAAAATATCTCCTTATGTTTTCCAAGTGAAGAAAGAAGATTGTCTTTCTCTCCCATCTAAACAGTACCATACTAAATGTTTCTGGCTGACTTCTGACCAGGAAAAAGAGTATGCTATGGCAGCAGATATATTACTGATGCAGGTTAATGAATGGAGACCAGAAACAATTTACCGGTTATTTTCTGGTCTTCAGGCTATTATTTCAGGGAAAAAATTAATTTTTAATGAATGTTTTTCCCACTATGAGTCATCTGAGTTTTTCGATGACCCAATTGATAATCCTAGAATACAGATACTGCTTGATATCGTACCAGAAAATGAAAAATGCATTATTTTCTGCCGGTACGAATCTGAAGTTTCCCAGATTTCTTCTATCCTGCCTAATTCAGTTCGTTTTGATGGAAAATCATCTATCAAATTGAGAGAAAAAGCCTTGAAGGAATTTTCTGAGAACAAGCAATATCTAGTAGCCAATAGAGGATGTGCGGGATATTCCCTTAATCTGCAGTTTTGCCACCATATAATAAATTACTCCAATGATTGGGATTTAGGAACGCGCCTGCAAAGCGAAGACAGGGTTCATCGTATAGGTCAGAACCAAAATGTATCCATAACTGATATCTGTGCTGCCGAAACTTTAGATGAACAAATACTTTCCTGTCTCTACAAAAAAGAAAACTTATTAGATTCACTAAAAAAAGATATATCAAACTCAGAAACTCTAAAAAGCGATATTAAAAGCTTTATTTATGGCAGCAGATATCGGCACGAAGTGTTTGATTGTTCTGAATTGGAGGAAACATAATTGCAGAAATTATATTTAAACGAAGATGTTTATACCGCCTTTTGTAAGCGGATGGAGTTTATCTTCGAAGAATTCGATAATATTTTTGTAAGCTTTTCAGGTGGAAAAGACTCTGGAACGCTTCTACAGCTTGTATTCAGATATATTGAAGAGCATAATATAACAAAGCCTATTGGGATCTTTCATCAAGATTTTGAAGCCCAATATAAAAAGACAACTGAATTTGTAGAGAGAATTTTTAAGCGGTACGAAAAAAGATCCGAATTGTATTGGTCCTGTATGCCAATGCAGGTCCGTACTTCTTTAAGCAACTATGAAATGTACTGGTATACATGGGACCCCGAAAAAAAAGATGTATGGGTACGAGACATACCTAATTATCCCTATGTTTATACCATAGAAAATAACGACTTTGATTTCTATGAGTATAAGATGATGGAGGAATCATTTTATAAACGTTTCGGAAAGTACTATCATCAGAAACATAACGGTGGTAAAACCTGTGCGCTGGTAGGTATCCGTTCTGACGAATCTCTGCATCGTTATTCTGCTATTGTAAATAAAAAATATGGATATAAGGGTATTCCGTGGATTACAAAGCAATACAAAGATGTATACTCTGCTGCTCCTATCTATGACTGGAGAGTTGAAGATATCTGGACAGCTATTGGAAAGTTTGGTTTTGACTATAACAAACTCTATGACTTATACTACAAAGCCGGTCTTACACTTGATCAGATGCGTGTAGCGTCTCCATTTCTTGACCAGGCCAAGGAGTCCCTGGAATTATATCGTAGGATTGAACCAGATACCTGGGTAAAACTCCTCGGACGTGTTCGTGGTGCAAATTTTGGTGCAATCTATGCCAAGACAAAAGCCATGGGGTATAAAAACATTACCCTTCCTAATGGTATGACTTGGAAAGAGTATACACTCTTTCTTCTTGATACACTTCCAGACAATGTCCGAAACCATTATCTGGAAAAGTTCCGCTTTTCTGAAGATTTTTGGAAAACAAAAGGTGGCGGGCTTACCGACGAAACAATCCAGGAGATTCAAAAAAACGGATACAAAATTCATACCAACGGCAGGTCTCCCTACACCATTACAGATAAGCAAAAAGTCGTTTTTGATCAAGAAATTCCTGACCACATGGATGATATTAAGAGTGCAATGCCATTGGAACTCCCCTCATGGAAAAGATGCTGCTATTGCATACTAAAAAATGACCATATGTGCAAAAATATGGGATTCGGCCCAGTCAAGGAAGAACAGGAACGGATAAATATACTAAAAAACAAATATCAGTCCATCATCCGAGGAGGTAAAACAGATGTATAAAAGCCCTGTTTATAATGTAATTCCAGTGCCAATCGAAAAAATCGATCCAAATGAATACAATCCCAACAGCGTTGCTCCTCCGGAGATGAAGCTGTTGTATGATAGCATTAAAGAAGACGGTTACACTATGCCAATCGTATGCTACCACAATGAAGAGACAGATCGCTATGAAATCGTAGATGGATTCCACCGATATAGAATCATGTTAGACCATAAAGACATCTATGAGCGCGAAGGTGGTTGTATTCCAGTGTCTGTAATTAATAAAAGCATTGATAACCGCATGGCAAGCACAATCAGGCACAATCGAGCAAGAGGAACTCACGACGTAGATCTAATGAGTAATATCGTATGTGAACTGCACAGTATTGGCCGCTCTGATGCTTGGATTGCTAAACATCTTGGAATGGATGCAGATGAAATTTTAAGATTAAAACAGATTACCGGAATTGCTGAGATGTTTAAGGATAGTGAGTTTTCACGAGCATGGAAACCTACTGAGTAGACATAATGAACCTGTCATTTTTATTATAAAACAAAAACCGTTCCTGGCTGCAACCAAGAACGGCTTTACATAGTTTCTCTTACCGGATGTACTCCAGAAGATACACTACATATCAGAATTCTAGTATATCATTTCTGGAGTGTCCTGACAAGGGGCGTATTTTTTGCACCCAAAAACCGTACAATGCACTAGGAGATGATATTATGACACTATTATCTACATTGGAAATTGGAGCCGCATATATTCGGGTAAGTTCTGATGAACAGACCGAGCTGTCTCCAGACGCCCAGGTTCGGGTCATTAAGGATGCCGCAAAAGCAGACGGATATTATATTCCGGATGAATTTATTTTTATGGAGGAGCGTGGTATCTCTGGACGAAAAGCCGAAAATCGGCCGGCCTTTCAAAGGATGATTGCCGTTGCAAAATCAGAAAATCCGGCGCCGTTTAAACGTCTGTATCTGTGGAAATTTTCCCGATTTGCCCGCAACCAGGAAGAAAGTACATTCTATAAGGGAATTTTACGTAAAAAGTGTGGCGTAGAGATAAAAAGCGTATCTGAACCTATAGCTGAAGGAATGTTTGGGCGGCTGATTGAAACCATCATCGAATGGTTTGACGAATACTATTCTATTAACCTATCCGGCGAAGTCCTTCGGGGCATGACGGAAAAAGCCCTGCGCAATGGATACCAAACGGCCCCATCTATGGGATATGCTGCTGTCGGTCATGGAAACCCATTCGTCATAGACCCAGAACGGATGAAAATCGTGGAGCAGATCCATACCCTCTATCACAACGGTATGGACATGACCGGAATCGCCCGCGAACTGAACCGGCTAGGTTACTTGACCCAGAGAGGAACTGCCTTTGAACGCAGAACTATTTACCGCATTCTGACAAATAGGTTCTACATCGGTACAGTTACCTGGAATAATATCAGCTTTCATGGAACGCATGAACTAAGTCCCATTGTAACCGCAGTATTTGAGGATAACCAGACACGCATCAAACGCGAATCCCAGACAATCAGACATCGAGACGTCTCCTCCTGCAAGCATTGGTTATCCGGTCTGTTAAGGTGTGGTGTTTGCGGTTCCACACTCTCCTACAGTCGCTCTAACAGCCCTCAAAAACGCAGCGATGCATTTCAGTGCTGGAAATACATCAAAGGTATGCACCCAGGCTCCAACTCTATCTCTGTGCGCAAAATAGAGCAGGCAGTTATCCAATCATTGCAAGAAGTTCTGGTCACGGGCGAAATCTCTTATGAGTATATTCCGCCTCAAGATGATGAAACCATCGACCGGAAGGAATTGCTTAGAGAAGCGATTGAAAAAGTTACCGTCAAAGAGCGTCGGATCCATGACGCTTACGAAAATGGCATTGACACGCTTGAGGAATACAAAGAAAATAAGAAGCGACTCTTGATGGAGCGTACAGAATTGACTGAAGAGTTGGAGAAGTTATGCAGCATCTCTCCCGCTGATGAAGAGGCTGGAAAAGAAGAATTGCTTAAAAGAATACAGACTGTGTGTGAAACTCTGTCTAATCCAGATATAGATTATGAAACAAAGGGGGTTGCAATTCGGCAGGTAATCAAGTACATTGTATATAACAGAGCAGATAGCACTCTCCAATTCTACTATTATCTATCTTAATTAATTCCACCCCTACAAAAAACATTATAGGTTTCAGCAATTAGGCCCTCCGTATTGGCTAATGATGAACGATGCCAACTTCGGATTCGGCTGCGAAATTTTTACTGGATACTGAAGCCGTTTTTCATATTTCCACATTTATCTGCATCCTCCTTCCCAAGGCCAGGGGCCGTCTACCCAGGTCCAATAATGACTGTCATTGACATGATTCATCATTAATGGGCCTCTCTGATTTTCATAAGCAGAAACCGCCTGTTCATAGCGCATTTTTGCCTGCCTGTAATAAGCCAATGCTCCCATATCGCAAGGATGGGTATCTAAAAACAAGACTACTTCATCTAACGCAAAACCGGCCTCATTTACCGGAGTAAGCAAGGGATCTGTGTTTGGATTTCTCATAAACGGCACCTCCCTGGCAAAAATGGAAGATCTAAATCTGGGAAAATCGTTCCCCTGGCAAATCCCTGTTCCATTGAATATACATTCTGCCACTGCTGCCATGGAACATACGCCATAGCAACTGCATAGTTTCGTTCCAGACACTCAGGCGCTGTATTGGTACAGGAATTCTGCATTCCAAACCTTTGCATTTGAGAAACAGCTGCCTCCTGTTCCATAGCCGGAGGCATCATGGGGCCGGAAATCGGCTGTGCTGGAGATACCGGACGGAAATTTGGACCAGGCATACATGGCATAGAACCCGTTATTCTTGAACAATCCGCATTAAGATTTTTTCTGGGCGAATAGCAATCCATCGAATCGCTCCTTTCAGGAAATTTCTACTATTAATCTATGTCATCTCTGAAATAACGTGAAAAGAACCTTTTGTCCTACTGTCCCATATCATACAGTATACCCTTAACAATCAAAGGAGACTTCAAATATGTGTAGATGGAATTGTAATTGGAATCGTAATTGCTGTATGTGCAGAGGATGCAGATGGGAAAATCAATGCGGCAGCTGGTGCGGCAACCGATGCTGTAACTATTGGGAAAACCAATGCGGCAGACAGCAGGAAAACAGATGCGAAAACAGATGCAGCGAGCAGCGGGAAAACAGATGCGAAAACAGATGCGGCGAACAACGGGAAAACCAGTGCGGCAGACAGCAGGAAAACAGATGCGGGAACGGATGGTGCAATCCGTGGGCTGCAAACGAAGTATGCCGGATGTGCTACAACCAAGGATTTACTGCAGGCTTTGCTGCCGGAACCGTCCGGACTGCCCAGGAAAATCAGAACTGCGGTACGAACTGCCCTTGTTCCTGATTGAAAGATTCCGTCCCCATTTTAGAAGCTATGCAGAACGAAGCAGTACAACAAAAAGTCCTTGAATAATCAAGGACTTTACAGTCGGAGTAACAGGATTTGAACCTGCGACCTCTCGGCCCCCAGCCGAGCGCGCTACCAAGCTACGCCATACTCCGTTATTTAACGCCATATTAGTATAGCAAATCCCATAGGAAAATGCAACTGTTTTTCTCACTTATCCAAGAACTTTTTCTCTTATGTACGTTTTCCTGTCCGGATTCTGTCAAATCTAAAATACAGAGACTGCCTCAGATGTCTTCTGGCAGTCTCTGTATTTCTTAACTGATAGCACGAAAGCTATTTTCTTCTGGATTATGAAGGCTGTTTGCCGATGTAAGCATGAATACCGCCATCTACATACAGAATCAGACCGTTTACAAAATTGGAAGCTTCGGAAGCCAGGAATACTGCTGGTCCGCCTAAGTCTTCTGCCTCGCCCCAACGTCCTGCTGGAGTCTTTGCAATAATAAACTGATCGAATGGATGTCTGGAACCATCAGGCTGAATCTCACGCAGAGGAGCAGTCTGAGGAGTTGCAATATAACCAGGTCCAATGCCATTACACTGAATGTTGTACTCACCGTACTCAGATGCGATGTTTCTGGTCAGCATCTTTAAGCCGCCCTTTGCTGCTGCATATGCAGAAACGGTCTCACGGCCAAATTCGGACATCATGGAGCAGATATTAATGATCTTTCCGCCGCCTTTTTTAATCATAGAAGGAATAACTGCCTTTGCTACGATGAAAGGAGCATTTAAGTCTACATCAATTACCTGACGGAAATCAGCTGCAGACATTTCGATCATCGGGATTCTCTTGATGATTCCAGCGTTATTTACTAAAATATCAATTACTCCTACTTCTTTCTCAATCTGAGCCACCATAGCATTTACAGCGTCTTCGTCACATACATTGCAAACGTAGCCATGAGCCTTAATACCAGCTTCCTCGTAAGCAGCTACTCCTTTATCTACCAGTTCCTGCTTAATATCGTTAAATACGATAGTTGCACCTGCTGCTGCCATAGCGCTTGCAATTGCGAAGCCGATACCATAGGATGCGCCGGTTACTAATGCTACTTTGCCTTCCAGTGAAAATGCATTTAAGTCTTTCATTGTCCCTTCTCCTTTTCTCAAAATTTGTATACAACTAACTTATCTTGTATACAAATAATAGCACATCCCAGCGTATTTTGCAATATGTTTTGAAAAAATTTCCGACAAAGTTTTAAATCGCCGCAATTCGATTTCTCAGTTCTACCATCTTCCTGTCAAGGTCCGCTACAACACTGGAATATTCCCTTAATTCTTCTCCAATTAATCCGGCTTCCTGCTTTCCCCGTTTATACCGCAGCTGATGATCCAGACAAGCCCAGAAATCCATGGCGCTGGTTCTAAGCTGAACCTCTGCCTCTACCAGTTCCAATTCTCCCTGAAAATACACAGGTACTTCTACTATCAGATGGAGACTTCGGTATCCTGACGATTTTGGCATTTTCAAGTAATCTTTGATTCGCACAATTCTTAAATCCTGATGTTTTTGAAGCGCTTTTGCTACCCGATACACATCATCCATATAAGCGCATACCGCCCGTACTCCTGCAATATCGCAAATTGATGCCAATGCCTTCTCATCTGCTTTTCCATACCCTTTTCTGGCAGCCTTTTTTTCGATACTTTCCCAGGTTTTTAATCGTCCGGACATTCCTGTTATTACGGTTCGAGAAAGTTCTATGGAAAGTTCCGCATTAATTACCTCCAGCTTTGCCAGCAAAATTCGGATTGCACATTCGTATTTCGGTTTAAAATAATGATTCATTTTCTCCCATCCTGTCTATGTTGCCTGTACACTGATACTAAAATATATGAAGCGGTTTTGAAAGATATGTGTATCTTTTTCCATACATCCAGAAACCGATGGCAGTTTTTTCGAATACTTTTTCAACAAAAAAGCGGCTCTATGAGGATTTCCCATATTCTGCCGCTTCAAATCTCTTCCTTATTCTTCTTGCACAAATTTAAATATCGAACTTTCCTTCTTCTGGCTCTTCTTCAAAATAGTCCCTGTACTCTACATCAATCTGGTAACGCATCCGTTTCATACTGAAATACAGATGGTCTTTTAAAACTCGCTCCATTCCGGCAATGTCTTTTTTCTCAATCATCGCAAACATGGCTTCATGTTCTTTGATAATACGGGGAAAATCGGTTTCTGTAACAAAATCCATCATACGGAATCGGGTATAATGCAGCTGCTGTGCCTGGATGATCTCCCATAATTTCTGCTTTTTTGTAGCCTGAAACCAGATGCTGTGCATCTGCGCATCCATTCGATAAAACTGCTCTGGCTTAAAATCTGGTTCCAGAATTACCGCTTTTTGCTTACGGATTTCATATCGGATCCTCTCCATCAGCATGGGACTTACAATTTCCATAAAATCCCGTAAAACCATCGTCTCCACTGCTACACGCATATAAATCATCTGCTTAATGTTGCTGAGATTTAAAAGCGTTACAAAAATCCCCTTATACGGTACTGTTTTGACAAATCCTTGCTCCTGCAACAGCCTGAGCGCGTCACGAACCGGCGTTCTGGATACAGAAAAGCGCTCGCAGATCTCGTTTTCCCGAATTAACTGTCCTGGTTTTAATTCCAAATCCAGAATTTCTTTTTTTAATACCTGATAAACCATTTCTTCTCGGTTTTTATAACTGCCTGCGTCCATATTTGCTCCTTCCAACTGCCGGTCATTTTGTATACACAACAATGATATTACATACAAACTGTTTTGGCAAGATCAAACTTGGATTTCCACAATTTTTGTTACCAGTCCGTCCGGTTATTTTCTGTATGTTAGTTCATTGGAGTTTTTAACTGTTTGTCAGAAAAATATCGGATAATATCTTTTCTGGTTACAATCCCAATAAAATTGTTCTGGTCATCTACAACTGGTACGAAATTCTGATTTAATGCCTTATCAATCAAATCTTCCATTGTCGTTTCAATATGTACTGGATCATAATCGTTCCGGCGGCTGATAACAGTAACCGGAATTTTTTCAGACTCTTTCAGGCTTAGATTCAGCTTGTTTTTAATATCCCACAAAAGATCTCCTTCTGTAATGGTTCCTACGTATTTTCCAGAACGATTGATTATCGGTACACAGGAGTATCTGCGGTGTTCCATCTTTTCTAAAGCCTGTCGAAGGCTGTCATCATCATAAATATAAGCAATTTCTTTTTTCGGCGTCAAAAAAAATAATATATTCATTTCATTCCTCCAAAAATAGTGTCTTTATACCAGAAAAAATCCTGTACTGCTGTTAAGTATAGCACAGGATTTTCTATTCGCCAACTGGATTCTATTCCATAAAATCTACTGGATCGACCGGCTTTCCCTGGTAAGTCATTTCTACGAAAACGCTGCTCCCTTCTACGCAATAGTATTTGGTCGGCTCGGCTACATACCCTAAAATCTGGCCTTTTTCCACATAGTCCCCTGCCTCTGCCTGTATCTCTTTTAGCTGTCCGCAGGTTACACTGTACTCATTTCCCAAATCCAAAACTGCATAGCTGCCAATTTCTTCATTGGTTCCCACTGCCGTTACTTTTGCATCTGCCGGAGCTTTTACCGGAGCGCTGATTTCTCCCTGAATCACAATTCCAGAATTGCATTTATACTGATCCAGGGTTGGAAAATAAATCGTAGAATCCATGCTGTAATCCAGAAGTATATTTCCTTGTACCGGCCAGGACATACGGCTGTTTTCCGTAAAATCCAGGTTTAATGCAAGCGCATTTTCCTGCCCTGCACCAGCTGGTTCTGCCTCTGAAGCTGGAACTTCTGCAGGTTTTTCTTTTTCCGTAATCTCCTTTTTTTCTGTATGGTTCGCATTTTCCGCTAACTGATGGTTCTCATGTTCTTCTTGTGCATCTGATGGACCGTCTTTCTGTACCTGAGTTTCAGGACGGATTGTTTCCTGCTCTGCAATCTCTTTTTCTGACTCTCCCATCTGCAGGTAAGGGGTTTCTTCTGCACGGTTTCCTTTGTAGATGGTCATGGTTCCTGCCGCGGCTACTATAGTCAGCAGGCCCAGTACCAGCATGACAAGGACTAATTTATCCTTGAACAGTTTACTTACTCTCTCTTTCACGTTTATCACCTCGGTACTATTCTTACCAAACCAAGGCGACTTATTCAGAAATCAACACAATATCTTTAAAATAATATTCCAGAATATCCTGGGCTGTCCAGCCTTCTTTTGCTTTTCTCTCCGCTCCGTACTGAGACATTCCATAACCATGTCCAATCCCAGAACAGACTGCCCGTACGCTTCCTTGATATTCCTCAATAAAGAAATCCGGCGATTGAAGCCCCAGCGCATATTGAACCGTATCTCCGCTGTGAATCGTGCTTCCTATCTGAATTTCTTCTATGTATCCTGACGCATCCCTGGAAACCACCTGTATACATCCAGGAACCATATCTTCTGAAATGATTTCTCCTTCCGGAATGCCGCTTAACAGTGAGGCAAACTCCCTTTTCTCCCATGTAACAATCTGTAAAAATCCTTCTGCTTCCACGTCTCGTTTGCTGTCTGCGGATGTCAGATAAGGATGGTACCCGCCTCCGTCCCTGGTTTTTCCTGAACTGGCTCTGCAAAACAGTGGATCTATCAGCTGTCCATTCCAGGTAATGACCATTCCCCTAGTCTCTTCCACTGCAGATTCCATTTTTTTATAGTATTCCACAAATTTATCGGTACCCCACAAAGTTTTCAGCTGTTCTTCCTCGAAACAATCTAAATCCAGTGCAGATTCTGCAATCTCTGTCTCTCCTGCCATCTGTTTTCGGATATAGGTACGGGCCAGAATTGCCTGGGCTTTTAATGCTTCCGGTTCAAATTGGGCCGGAATCTGCCTGGCTACCACTCCTGGAAGATAATCTTCCAAATCCACATATCCTCCCTGCTCTCTGTCCAGTAAAATTCTTCTTCCAGAATTCGTTTTCTCTCTGATTTCATGTCCGGTTATTGCCGGTTCTCCTATTGCTAAAGTCACGATATATGGAAATAAAATCCCTGCCACTATGGCTGTCCAAATTTTTTTCTTCATTCTGCCTGCCTTTGTTCGCTTTTTCTTTACTATATGTCCCAAAGGCAGAAAACATACAATTAATTTTTAACATCTATATCTAGCAGCATCCGGCCGGAAGCTATTGCTGCAATCCGCTCTCTTTACTGTTTTCTTTTTATCTGAAGCTACTTACACTGTGCAAACTCATAGGCCTGCTGTACCCATCCAAATAGTTCTTCATCGATTTCTTCCAATGTCCCTATCACAATATGCGTTGTCCATCTTCCTGGATAAGGTTCTGTTTTTACTGCTACACGCACGGATTCCAGCGGATAAGGAAGCCCCAGAGTAACTACAAGATAAGGTTTTGGAAGTTCTGCCTTCTTTTTTACACGCAGAAAAGAAAGACAGGCAAACACATACCGATCTGAAAATGTTATCTGTGACTTTTGTACACGCATTTTTGTCTGCGGGAATCGTTCCATTAATTTACGCGTAAAGGCTTCATACAATGGAAATGCCTCCCTATGCGATTCAAAAAACAAAAATACATCCTGACTATTAATATTTTTCTCCATTCTGGTACCTCCGAATAAGGACTTACTATATTTTCTGCTGCTTCTCCCTTACACTGGAACTTCCAGAGACAGCTCTCTCGCGGCGAAAAATGTATTTCAATTCACAACCTCCTTACGGAGGTTGACATCCAGTGGCAGCTTTCCCACGGCGAAAGATGTGTTTCAATTCACAACCTCCTTACGGAGGTTGACTCTTCCTTCTGCATTTGCAAATACGAATTCACAAATGTTTCAATTCACAACCTCCTTACGGAGGTTGACGAAATTACTCTCATATCACACCTCCGGCATCTGGTGTTTCAATTCACAACCTCCTTACGGAGGTTGACTTTTAACGTTTCCATAATTCCTCCAAAAAAAGAGTTTCAATTCACAACCTCCTTACGGAGGTTGACCGCGTTACCTGCTCGGAAGAGTGCGAAAAAGAACTGTTTCAATTCACAACCTCCTTACGGAGGTTGACCGTTGACAAGAAATCCTGTTACCCAGGCCTTCTCGTTTCAATTCACAACCTCCTTACGGAGGTTGACTGAATCTGTCTCCGTTATTCGATAACTCAAAATCGTTTCAATTCACAACCTCCTTACGGAGGTTGACAACTTTCAGCGCAATTTGTTCAGATGTTACTTTGTTTCAATTCACAACCTCCTTACGGAGGTTGACTCTGCTCGATTTCTCTCATATCTTTATCGTAGCGTTTCAATTCACAACCTCCTTACGGAGGTTGACAGCAATATTGCATATATTTTCTCTGTTAATCAAGAAAATTTCTATCAACTATTACCATATTTTCTTCTTGTTGTTTTAACTTTTCTTGATTCTAATACAACCTTTCATTATTTTTTCATCTGATAGCGGTGCGAATCTCTCGGGTTTTTCTGTTCACTTCACATTCGCACCGAATCTCTAAAACCAGCAGCTTTGTTAATGTGCACTTAAAAAATCAACGGTTCTGTCACATCAAAACTCTGTTTTGCTCCCATATGTTCCACTTTATTTTTGTATTTATCACCCAGATTATAAAATCTCAAACTGTCTTTCTCTTTATCAATAATATCTTCTAAAATTGCTTTTATCTGGCGATATTTCGTCGTATCCACCTGACATTCAAATACAGAATTTTGAACTCTCTGACCATAGTTTACACACTCTTTTGCCACTTTACGCAGACGCTTGCGCCCTTCAGCAGTCTGAGTGTTTACATCATATGTAATCAGCACCAGCATCGAATCACCTACTTCCACAGGAATGGCGGATATTCATCTAAATCTCCCCTCAGATACCTGGCCAACAGCATTGCCTGTACGTGCGGAATCATTCCCCATTCCATCTTTTCATTCAAAAATGGATGTTTTATACTATCCTGTTTTCGTTCCTGCCATGCACTTAAAAATATCTTCCGGCCATTTTCGTTCAGAAGTACAGCTCCGTTTTCCTTACAAATAAAATGTTCCTTTTGAATAATCCTTTTATTAGCATCAATGTACAGGGGCAACACGCCTCAAAGAGGGATAATTTTCCCATTTTCTGCGTTATCCTCAATCAGCGTACATCCAGTACGCTTCATTCGTCTGCCTTAAAAATGGGGAAATTATCTCCACTTGAGGTCAGAAGAGTCAGAAACAGGTCAGATGACGCGTCTGCAAGGCACTTGAATGAGGTGTACTGGACGTACACCGATTGAAAGTAACGCAGCAGGCGCGTCATCTGGACGTTTCTGACCGTATTGCCCCCTGTACACTGATGCTAATCATTGTTAAAACAAAGCGATCTGCCATTACCCCGCGGAGTTCTTCCATCAAATCCAGAGCCAATGACATTCTTCCAGGTCTGTCTGTATGGTAGAATCCAACATAGGCGTCCAGCCCGACTCCTTCTAAAGCCGAACCGCACATTCCTGCCAGCAAGCTATACGCAAAAGAAAGCATTGCATTTACATTATCCAATGGAGGTCTTTTGTTTCTCCCATGAAAAAAGAAATTTTCTTTTTGCTGCAGTATCAGTTGATCAAATACGGAAAAATACACGGTTGCTGCTTCTCCCTCTAGTCCCAGCAATCTGGCGCTGTCCATACAGTTTCTGATTTCCTCTAAGCTGTTTCTTAAAAGAGCCGATTTTGCTTTCAGCTGACCAGAATCCAGACGCATTGGATAATCTCTTGCAGCCCTCTCCAGAATCCATTTTGCGTTATAAACTTTTCCAAAAATAAAGTTTTTTGCAATCTGAACGCTTTTTTCCTTATCCTCGCTAACCCGATACTGCTGCTTTCGCAAAGTAACATTTCCTTTCACTTCTCCTGTTACTCTTGCCAAAAATCTTCCATTGGCAGACATAAAGGTAAGATCGATATTCTTCTGGGCACAGGTTCCCATAAGGGCCGGACTTGCTCCAGTATAGCCAAATGTAACAATCCCTTGAAGATTGTGAAGAGGAACCCTGCCAATCTCTTTTTGTTCTTCTAAAACAACAACATTTTCACCATCCAGAGAAAGATAACGATTTTTTCCTGTTACATACAACGTATTTAACAGTCGTTTCACCTGGCTTCCTCCTCTCTCATTCTGCTGTCAATATAATTCTTTACCGATACATTTTTATTCAATACCGGAAAGCAGATATCCTTTAAAGAACAGGCATTGCAGCTTTTACTGATTTTCACTTTCGGCGTATATCCCTGGGAATAATATTTATGCATTTCTATAAACATATCCTTTACTTTTTGCCGCAGTTTCTCTGTAAATGTTATCTTCTCCCTGCGTCTTATCTCATCATAGTAGAGATAACCATAAGGAATTTCACAGCATAACATTTCTTCCAGGCAGATTGCCTGTGCAGTTATCTGAAGTTCATCTGCATCTGTCGCTTTCGGTTTTCCACGTTTATATTCAATTGGTACAACGGTATATCTTCCTTCCCTGCCAAAAATTGTCACTCCATCTTTTGACTTATGAAATTCCACAACATCACATTCTCCGCTGATTCCAAGTTCCCTGGAATGTACCGGCATCGCCCTGACAACTATCAAATCTCCTCTTTTTTCTTTTATAGAAGCATCATGGGCAGTCTCATGGAGCAGTCGCCCTTCTACTGTTCTTACGTTTTCCTGCCATTGAAGTTCGATATAAGCCAGAGCCCACTGTCTGCGGCAAAAAGCAAAATGCTGGATTCCTGACAGTTGAAGAAAATCCTCTTCCTTATACAAATTAAAATACCTCCGGTTTTACACAATCCTCCACATCCCAGGTAATCTCATAGTCCTCAAATTTCTTTGGTCTGCTTACCTTTTCCTTGATCTGAAATCCCTTTTGTATTTTAGCGCTGGAAACTGCCGGCGTTTTTTCATTGTGCTGCCACCAATACATTCTGCAGACTTCCATACTTCCATCCGGTCTTGCAGAAGAAGCATCATTTTCAAATAATGTCCGTAATGCTTCCTTTAAAAGCTCTGCATCTTCCTTTGAAAATCCTGTTTTTTCTGCCAGCTGGACATTGACGCTTCCCATTACTTTATAAACCGCAAAACCGATTCTGTGTTTCATTCCCATTGTATCGGATGCCTTGCTCTCTTTTCCTGCTTCACTATTTACGCTTTTTGTAATCTGCATACTGATAATATCTACAGGAGATAAACTCACTGCCTGATGAATGGAAACAGGGCCGCGGACGCCAAACGATACCTCTTCTCCTTTAAATGCAAATACCTGGCCAAAACTTCGTACATCCATCCATTCCCTGCAGGCAATTTTCATGCACACTTCTCTGTCGGCTTTTTTCTTTTTATTGATTTCACTATTTAATTCCTGGCATCCCTCTGCCCGCTCTCTTAAACTCCGGAATCCATCATCCGCCCTGTCGTCAGACTGTACAAAAATCTTCTCTCCTAAATCCTGAAGCCGGTTCCGAATCTTCCTTTTAATACAGACATCCGAAATTTCTCCATATCCGTCTAAATCAATCCTAGGACGGTTTCCATTCAGCGGATCGCCGTTTGGATTTGCATTTGATACCCCAATAAACAATGTAAAATCAATCTTTCCTGTTAATTCGCTCATGATGTTACCTCCCTTACTCATTGGCTTTTTTATACTTTTTCAGTTCGTAGGACTGGCTGTGGAATCCAAGCAAATATAAACCGTCCAATTTATCATTCTTCTGAAATTCTTCTACATCAAACATCTGGCAGATACTATCTAATAAATTCTCGTAATATCTCCTTTCGGCTGCCGAAAGTTTATTCAGATAAGGCTGCAGGTTTTCCTCGATAATTTTCCAGGTGTCGAACGGCCTTTGTGAAAAGGTGCTCATGTATCTTTTCGCATTTGTAACTCTTCCGGCATCTTTGTCCAAATCATAAGTCCGGTATTCAATTCTGTCTGCCAAGGCAAGAAGCCTTCCATATAAATAATCTCTGATCGTACACGTCTCATTTAATGCCACGTTCCATTCCTCCTTTTGGTTACGGTCATATCTATTCTTTTTCACAAACGAACAGGCTAATAACAGCACTCTCTCCCAATTATATCGTTCCTTATAGTTTTGAGGCATAGAAGCTTTGCTTACAACGGTATGAAGGACATCCATCGGAATATACCTTCCATCCCAGATACATGGCAGAAGTCTGCGGCTCAATTCTCCATACAGCTTTTTTCCATTTTTATCAACAATGGTCATCCGGCCTTTTGATTCCGTACCATATAGAATATCTGCAATGTCCCGAACGCCTGGAACTCCGTAGTAAGCTACCTTTTTCCCATTTTTTAATTTATATTGCAGCCATCCGCATTGCTCATGCCACTTTTTGATATTTTCCAGATACCTGGCAGTTTCAAGCTGTTTATACTCTGCAAGGCTAAGACGTCCTGTTGTCGCTGCGTCAAATGCCATCAAAATCATATTTGACGTATTATCCACTTGCTTTCTGTAACCTTCCAGTGCGCTGTAAAATTGCTGGGCTGTAATAGGATTTTCGTCTGAATCCAGAGGTTCTGTGTCTCCCCATTCATCCAGGTACGTATCTTGAAATTCCCCTGCCAGATCCTCTTCTGCCGCAGATATAATGGTTTCTGTATCGCAGTCCCAAAGCGGCATCTTTTTTCCGCCTGACTCCCAGGTAACGATAGTCAGGGTATCAAAACTTCTTCCCTGCTTTCTGATAATCCATTTCAAAGCATTGTGCATTTTTTGGGAAGTCTCATTACCTATGGAAAACGCCTGTTCTTTTGTCACAAATCGTCCTCGAAATGTATAATCCCGTTCGTCATTTGAGGAAATCAGCTTGGCTCCATCCCCCTCGTTCCGGATTTTCTTTGAGTGAAGATAGGACGGGGTCTGATACTCCCCTGTTAAATAATCCAATTCCGTTTCCCCTTCCAGAGAACGGTTGTATCGAATAAAACATTCCTGCAGGGAAGTATCCTTCCAGCATTCATCCGGCGTCATAAAATCCATTCCCGTTTTACTCCGAACTACAAATCGGATAAACGCCTTCGTCTGATCCTCTGTTCCTATCTTAACATTTTCAGATAAAAATCCGGATTCATTTACTTCTAAAGCCTTTTCCCTTACTAAGTCCTGAATTAAACTTCCTTTTTTCAAATAAAAATACACCGCGTCCACTTTTTCATGGGTATATGGCGATAAATGCCATTTTTCCAGCTGCTGCATATAATCTTCATAAAAGCTTCCGGCATTCTCTTTTTTCTCCTGCACATAGTTCTCATAATCCCCAGCAAGATACTTCAGATTATCACACAGCGGATGAGGCGCCTTTCCTGCTGTCCTGCTTCCTGATTTTTCAGTGACTGGAATAATCGTCATTTTATCTTCCTCATCCACTCTGGATGCACTGATAAAATCGCCTTCTGCACTGATGGTTACCTGAATATGTGCAATAACTGTCGTATGAAACGGCGGCAAAAGTACATAGGGAAGTCTTTCTTTTTTTCCCTCTTTTATGTACTCTTTGTATTGAATAGATCCTGCCTGTGACTGATTTTTCTCATAAAGCGCAATCAACTCTTCCTGCCAGCTCAATCTGCCACCTCCTCGTTGGAAAACTCCCTAAGTCCTGTGAAACGACCCTGACCAAATACTGTCGGAGTCATTTCTCTAATAACTCTCTTCTCTGCACATTCTTCCGGACGTATCAATTCAATAATCCCATTCTTCATAACTGGCCGCCAGAAATTGACTGTCATTTTATTCTTCTCATTTTCCAGAATGGCCTCGTCCGCATAGGTAATTCCATGGTACATAAAGCCATAGGCAACCTCTCCAGGCATTTCATCATAATATCCGTCTCCCTCTCCAAATACGCAGGGTTCCACAAATGCCTGACACTCTCTGGTTCCTAAGAATACATCTCTCCGTCCGCCTCTTTGAACCATCCTTTTTGCAATGTTATGGTGTTTATGTTCATTTCTGTCTTCTGCCAGCTCCGGATGATTCAGATTAAACTCAAAATGCGCCCGCACCTGATAGCGGACCTTCTTTAAGTATGTATAATACGCCAGATCATTTCCCCCGCTGTAGCCAATTGGACGTATTGATTTTGTCTCTGTCTGGATGAAATTCATGATCCGGACTGCATCCACTACCCAAACAATCGTAGGTTTCCAATAAATGCTCTCTGTAATTCCTTTTAATGCCTCGTACGTCGGAATATGATAACTGGATTTTTCCCCTCCTGCCCTGGTAACCGGATCAGAAAACAGTGCATAATCCCCATACACCTCATATTCGATTGTATTTCTATATTTTTCCATAGCCTCACCTCCCTTAAAATTCCAAAAAATGAATCTTTGGCGTATCCAGAACCCCTAATTTTTTATCATAATAATCCATGCTTAAAACAAGAAGTTCCGTATCTCCTATTTTTTGAAGTGCATTATTTAGTTTCTTTGCAAGCTCTTCTGGAATTCCTACAGAATATCTCTGCAGCCTCCGAAGCGCCCTTTTCTTTTCAGACAGCGTGGTATACTTTTGTGACACAATAGAAATTGCCTCTTCTGCTTCTGCATCATAAGGAACGATGATTGTTACTTTTTCATTTTCCGGAATTACCTGATAATCTTCTCCTGCAGTCCGGAATGCCTGGTTTAAAGGCGATTTTCTGCTTCTTCCATTGTGCTTTCTGATGTACTGGCGCTGCCCTGTATCATTTCTTCCTAAAAGCTCTTCTAAAGTTACGCCTGGAATCCTGCTGGGATATTTCGTGGCCGCTGATCCTGCGGCCTGAAAATATATCTGATAATACGCTTTTATCGCTTCTTCTGAATCCAGGCTGTTTCCAAGCTCTTCTGGATTCCGGTGAAAATGATAAAAAAACTTTTCTGAAGCTTCTCCTGCCTGCCGGATGTCTGCCAGATTTCCCAATTGTTCTGCATCCTGAGCCATTTTTATCACATACACCTTCCCCATATCCTGCTCTTTATGGCGGTTGCACCGTCCTGCGGCCTGGATAATACTGTCCAGGCCCGCCAAAGAACGGATAACACATCCAAAGGAAAGATTGACTCCGGCTTCTATCAGCTGAGTGCTGACGCAAATCACGTTTTTCTTCTCTTTTAACTTATTTTTAATCGCCTCCAGCTCTTCTTTCCTGTTTTCCGGACACATAGAGGTGCTCAGATGATATAATTCATATTCCTCTTCACAGGACTGCTTTAAGGCTTCGTAAACCCGCTTCGCACAGGCTTTTGTATTTACAATCACAAGTACAGAACCATATTTCTGAAAAGATTTTCGGGCAAATTCTCCTAAATCTTCTGGTTCCATTCCCCCTGGAACCAAATTGGTCTTGTCCTCAAACTCAACTCTTTTAAATGCATCTCTGTATTTTTCAGCATCTTCTATCATTTCTTTGCATCGGAACAGATTGTTTTCCTTTGTTCGGGCCAGTGACGGCTGGGTCGCGGAGCAGAGTATCACTGTCGTATTGCAGAATTCTGTCAAAAAGTTCACCGCAAGATGGAACAGCTCGGTTCCTCTGACTGGCAGAGCCTGTACTTCATCAAAGATAATGATACTGTTGCATAAATTATACATTCTTCGTATACTGCTCTTTTGAGAAGAAAACAAGGTATTTAACATCTGGACCGCCGTAGTTGCGATAAGAGTTGAATCCCAGTTTTCTGTCAGTTTTTTATATGTTTCTTCCCTTTTCTCATCTTCATAAAACACGTTGCAATGGTGTTCTAAAACAATGTCATCATTTCCTACTGCCTTTCGGATGTCCTCTGCATTTTGATCCAATATGGAATTGTATGGCGCAACATAAATAATATGGCGCTTCTGATATTTTTGTGCATGATATAACGCAAACCGAAGACTGGCAAGGGTTTTTCCTGCCCCTGTAGGTACGGTCAGACGATACAGCTTCTGCCCGCTTTGTGAAGCCTCGTAACAAAGCTCTGAAATTTCATCCCGATAGACATTAAGCGCACTCTTTTTTCCGTTTTCCTTCAGGTCTTTCTTATACTTTTCGAAGTTTTGAATCGACTCTTCCCATAGTTTCTGAGTTTCTTCTTTTGAAATCCGTTTTGGCAGTTCTTCCCCATTCGCGAAACAGGCAGTATCTGTCCAATCGCTGTCGATTAAAACAGACAAAATCAGCCGTTCATACATTCCCAAATAAAACTCCTTAGAGCCGCAATTTGCTTCTCCTGCCCTTTTCTCAAAATCACTTATATAGCTGCAGATTCGCTTCACATCCCGATTGGCGTTCCTCAAATATTGCAGCAGACTCTTTTTGTCCACTATCCGAAAAAATCTTTCTTCCACTTCAGAAAAATTAATTTCTTTTTGTCTTCTTTTTTCTGACAGACTTTCTCCTGAATCCATGTCAATACAATCCTGAATTCCATGATGGGAGTAAATTGCCGTACCTGCTAATTGAGAAAGCAAAATATCTCCAACCATATTTTCGATCATACGGCCGCCGGCAGATGCGTGATCAATCTGTCGTTTTCTTGCATTTTTACCATTTTTCCTGACATCTTCCATGTAGTCGGAAAATTCCTGTACGAGTTTTCCTGAATCATGAAGCAAAATCGACACCTTTACCAGATTCTGCAAAATTGGAAGCGGACAATTCTGTTCTGCAAGAAACATACAATTCTCCTGATGGCTTTTCATGTTTTGCGTCTTTCCAGTATCGGGATTTACATGGACAACATACGAATCTTCACACAAAAACAGGGAATCTCTTTCTTGGTTCCTTTCTATACCAATCACCTCTCATTGTAGAATTTGGCCATTTCACTTTGTTTTATCCGATATTTTTTATATATTATATACAAGTTTATCATAATATCCGGACACTTACAAGGATAAAGATGGCGCACTCCTTCAATACCCATACCGTTTCCGGTATTTCACAAACATAGCAGCGGAAAGCACAATTGCCATCAGTTCTGCCAGCGGATTGGCCAGCCAGATACCGGTTACTCCCAACAAAGCAGGCAGAAGAAGCAGGCAGATAACCATAAACACAAAGGAACGGGTAAATGCCAGAACCGCCGATACTACGCCATTATTTAAGGCCGTAAACATACTGCTGGCAAAGATGTTAAATCCCACAAACAGCAGGGCAATGCTGCAAAGCCGGTTGCCGGTAACCGCCAGGTCATATACGGGATTATCCGGTCTGGTAAATACTGCTACCAGAGGTCTTGTCATTCCTATAGAAGCCGCAGCCGAGACCATTGAAATCACTGCAATAATGTTTAAACTGGTACGGATCAGCTTCTTTAATTTCTCATGGTTCTGTTCCCCATAATAAAAGCTAATCATCGGAGCAACACCGTAAGAATACCCGCTGAACAGAGAACTTGCAAACATCAGGACATACATAATAATCGTAATAGCAGCTACTCCGTCTTCTCCCACATAGCGAAGCATAGTCCAGTTAAACATCATTGTGGTAATTCCAGTTACCAGAGCCGTCGCCATTTCGGAAGAACCGTTGGCCGCTGACTTTTTCAGCACATCAAACCGCCATACCGGTTTTTCAAAATGCAGCAGATTCTTCTTCCTTGCAAATACAGCCACTCCGACCACCGTTGTAACCGAATACCCCAGTCCTGTGGCAATGGCTGCTCCTCCTATCCCCATTCCGAAATTCTTAATAAACACATAGTCCAGTACAATATTGGTAATTCCTCCGCCTACGGAGCACAAAAATGAGAGGGATGATTTTCCGCAGGCAATCAGGTACATGGCGAAGTTGGTCATTAACAAAATCGGTACTGTAAACAAAAGATAACGGCTTAAATATTCTTTGCAGTACCCTAACACTTCTTCTGATAGATTCATTTTAGAAAACATCCAGTCCATACAGGCATATCCGGCCGCCCACATCACAATTCCTACCAGAACATTGACTAAAATCAGAGCTGTAAAATCTTCTCTTGCCTGCTTTTCTTTCCCTTCTCCCATTTTCATCATAATTACTGCGCTGCCTCCCGTTGCCAGCATCGTAGAAACCGCGGTAACCAGAGAGATGACCGGCGACGTTAAATTAATCGCCGATAATGCATCGGTTCCAATAAGATTGGCTACAAAAAAGCCGTCCACCATTGTATAAAAAGACATAAACAGTGACATCGCAATGGTCGGAAGGGCAAATTTCATAATGTTTTTTAAATTTACCGGCTTCTGGTACGCATTTTGTGTTCCTTGATTTTCCATTTTATAAACCTCCTGAACTTGAAATCCGTAAATTCTTTCGTTATAATAAACCGTACAGTAACTGTACAGTCAAGAGTTTTTGTGGGAGATTTTTTAATGATTAACGAAACGAACGCTTTATTTACCATCGGACAGTTTGCAGAACTCCATGAAATCAATAAAAAGACCTTAATGTGGTATGATGAAATTGGATTGCTGAAACCTGCCTGCATCAAAGAAAACGGCTATCGCTGCTACTCGTATGCTCAAAGTTCTTCTTTAGAAACCATTTTAATGCTTCGGGAATTAAACGTCTCCATCAAGGAAATTCAAGAGTTTATGGAGCACCGTTCCGCTGCTCATTTAGAAGTTCTTTTGTCGGAAAAAATAACAGAATTAAATCAGACCATTTCCCATCTGAAAAAGATACAAACGTCCTTAAAAAGCCGCTGCCAGGAAATGCATACTCTTTTACACATGGACTTGTCCCAGATTTCTCTCATTCAAAGGCCTTCCAGATATCTGGTCTTTGTTCCCACCTCCAGCAACCTTACCTTGGAAGAAGAAATCACCAATGTTGTAAAGGAAACAAAACGGCGTCAGCTTCACCGTCTCCATGATGCCGCTTATGGTTCTGCCACTCCTGTCGAATATCTGATGGAAGAAAAATTTTTAGACTACACCGCCCTGTTTATTGAGATTCCTTCCCCTGCCCATAAAAAAGGGCTCCATATCCAGCCAGCCGGAACATATCTCCGTGCGTTCTGCAAGGGAAGCTGGGATCGTCTCCCCGATTGTTATCAGCGGATTCTGGATTACGCATCCCGCCATCATCTGACTTTATATGGATACGCATACGAAAAAGGCATCAATGAAGTAATCATTGACACCTTTGATGATTACATTACCCAAATTGAAATTCCGGTCAAACAGGAAAATGAATAGTCTGTAAAAGCAGTTAAAAAACCATCTGCACCAGAATCATGTAAAAAGCAGTTCCTGCTCCAATGCTTAGCAGAGAATTCCGCTTCCAGCAGTGAAGGCCAGCCGTAAGGGCCGCTGCCAGCAATTCCGGTATTCCATGGGATCCGGAAAACAGGTTCACTCCCTTTAAACAATAAACGACCAAAAGCCCCATCGCTGCATAAGGCAACGTTTTTCCCAGATATTCCAAGTATTTGGGTTTTTCTTTTCCGTCCGGAAACAGGACAAAAGGCAGGAAACGGGTCATAACTGTTCCTGCAATCAGCGCTGCCGCAATTAAAATCTTTGCTGTCATTTCTGCCGTTCTCCTCTCTTTTCCTTTTCTCCCATCCACACGATTACCGCTAAAATTCCTATCATAGCCGGAATAATAAATGTTTCTGCACCAAACAGCCACAAACAGATCCCTGACACAATCAAACCCGTAAGCGCCGGCCTGTGGTCCTTCTGGCTCAGCCATTGATCCGTAAAAATCACAATAAACAGCGCTGTTAAAGCAAAATCCAGCC
This sequence comes from uncultured Clostridium sp., assembly GCA_900542035.1. GTDB lineage: Bacteria > Bacillota > Clostridia > Lachnospirales > Lachnospiraceae > UMGS1370. The sequence goes on along the minus strand of UQMJ01000013.1, from coordinate 2,752 downwards.
CTGTTGTATCAAACGTAATAAAGTTTCCAGCCAGACTTCCCAGGATGCTTCCCGCCACCCAGTAACACTGGTTCAGAAAAGAAATCCAAACATATACGGCGCTTTTTGACAGACCTTCCGGCGGATTTTCATTGCATACAATGGAAAACGTCTCATCTGTCAGGGCAAAAATCAAATACGCTTTTCCTTTTTTTATATCTTTGTACCGTTCCAGCATAGACAGCCCGTAAAACAAATGACGGGCGTTGATCATGAACGCCATCGCAAAAGCATAGGCTGGATGGACAGACGCCGCAAGAAAGGCAACTCCCGCATATTGGAGACTTCCTGCATAGACAAAAAGGCTCAGCGCCGCAGACCAAAAAAATCCAAATCCATTGACTTTCATTAAAATCCCATATGCCGCTCCTAAAAATAAATACCCCACCAGAACCGGTATCGTTTTTGGAAATGCATATCGAAAAGCAGACTGTTTCATTCTCTCATCCCCTTGTATGCCGTACTGAAATTTCTCATCTTGCTTTTCAAAAGGCAAGGCGGTATAATGGCGTTTGAAAATCGGCATGGCTATTATTTTAATGTTCTCAGGAGGAATTGTCAATGGATTATACTTGCTGTACCTTGTGCCCCAGAATGTGTAAGGCAGACAGAACAGCTTCTTCCGGTTACTGCGGCTGTCCGGATCATATACTGGCTGCCAGAGCTGCCCTGCACCATTGGGAAGAACCTTGTATCAGCGGAACTTCCAATGACCAAGGCGGAAGCGGGGCCGTCTTTTTTTCCGGCTGTACCCTGCGGTGCTGTTTCTGCCAGAACCATACCATCAGCAGCGGCCGCTTTGGCACTCCCTTAACCGCCGGCCAATTGGGAGAAACCTTTTTGCGTCTCCAGGAACAAGGCGCCTATAACATTAATCTGGTAACTGCTACCCAGTATGTTCCTGATATTCTCAAAGCTTTGGATCTGGTCCGCCATAAATTGACCATTCCCGTTGTATACAACTGCGGCGGCTATGAGCGGATTGAAACCTTAAAAAAGCTGGATGGTTATGTAGATATTTATCTGCCGGATCTGAAGTATTGCGACTCCGGCATTTCCGCCCGTTACTCCAATGCTTCTGACTATTTTGCCTTCGCTGCTCCGGCTGTTGAAGAAATGGTCCGGCAGACAGGAGAACTGATATGGGACGAGCCTCATAAGCTGCTTAAAAAGGGGACTATCATCCGTCATATGGTACTTCCAGGCTGCCGGACGGATTCTATCCGGCTTCTCCACTGGATAAAAGATACCCTTCCCGACGGCCATTATCTAATCAGCCTGTTAAGCCAGTACACTCCTGTCTTTCACAGCGAAAAGCATCCGGAAATCAACCGCCGGATCACTTCTTTTGAATACCAGAAGGTGGTAGACGCTGCCATTGAGCTTGGCTTAACCAACGGCTATATGCAGGAAAAAAGCAGCGCCAAAGAAGAGTATACGCCTTCTTTCCAGTTAGAAGGCCTGGAAGCGTTTATCCGCCATGATTAACATCACAAACGAGGATTTTACTAATGAAACTAGAAACCAAAAGCAAGATTGCAACACCGCTTATTTTAATTTTCGGGGTTCTCTGCCTGTCTACTTCTGCTATTTTTGTAAAGCTGGCAGACGCCCCTTCTTCTATTACTGCATTTTATCGGCTGTTTTTTACTTTTCTTATGCTGGCTCCATTTGCTGTGTCCAGTAAATCTGCCAGACGGGAACTTGCTGGACTTTCCGGCAGACAATGGGGAATGTGTCTGATTTCCGGCGTACTTTTAGCCATTCACTATATTTTATGGTTTGAGTCCCTGATCTACACATCCGTTGCCAGCTCAACGGTTCTGGTAACCTTGCAGCCCATTTTTTCCATCCTGCTTGCTTATTTTTTCCTGAAGGATCGCTTAAAAAGAGCCCAGATTGTCAGCTGCCTCATCGCCATCGGAGGATCTTTTATTATCGGATGGGGGGATTTTCAGACCGGCTCGTCCGCCCTTTTCGGTGACGGAATGGCATTGGCTGCAGCAGCATTTATCAGCGCCTACTTCTTTATCGGTCAGATTGCCCGAAAAAAAATCAGCGTTATCCTGTACTCTGTACTCAGCTATTTCAGCAGCGTCCTGTTTCTGGCTGTGTATGCCCTGTCAAAACAGGATGCCTTTTTCTCTTATTCTGGAAATACCTGGCTGTGTTTTCTCGGACTGGCAGTAATCTCTACTATTTTTGGGCAGTTCGTGTTCAATATTCTGCTAAAATGGGTTCCTGCCACTACCATTTCCATGAGTATCCTGGGAGAACCCATCGGAACCTGTTTTCTGGCCTATTTCATTTTAAGCGAATCCATTACTCTTCAGCAGGGACTGGGAATTGCCGTTGTCCTTGGAGGACTTGGACTTTTTTTCTTTTTCCAAAACAAAGGGGCAAACAACTAAAATGCCCCTTTTTATGTTGCCAATCATTCGAAAAACTACCAGTGTCAGGCTCTTCCGGTGGGTTTTCATGTCTCCATACCATTTCAATATTGCGGCAATTTCAATTATGTCGAAGTTTCAATAATGTCGAAAAGTGTCGTTCGATTGGATCTTGTCACCTTCTCCTTTCAGTGCTAAACTTTAAATAAACATATCAACGTAAAGCATATATTTCTTCTATCCTTTTCTGGCCATCTGGCCGTCTTGCTATTCTTATTTTTTCAGAAAATCTATGCTTTTCCTTTCTTGTGAAACAGCAGGAG
>UQMJ01000012.1 GCA_900542035.1 uncultured Clostridium sp. | reverse complement strand
TTCCATATAGATGTACCTGTCCTTTCTGAATGTTGTGTTTGATGGTTGGTTTCGGATTCTGGTCTGGAAGCGGAGGGGAACGCTCCGGCGGTGGTGATTTCCTCGTAGTATCACATCCTTTCTGATTTTTGGGTAAAAAAATAGACGTTTCATGTTTTCGCATAAAACGTCTACTCCTTGCATTAAGGAAAAGAGTATCGTATAATCTTGATAAATGGTCTATAAGCCGGATTTGAACCAGCTAACACGTTGCTAACACTTTTGTTACCAGTACAGGATATTTCGTGAATCTATCTTCCGCACAGACCTCACGCTTTTCCTGCATTATAAGGTGTTAGATGGTATTACAGGAGGTTAGAAACTACTTGCTGCGAAAGGACATTTAGAACTCCTAAGCGAAAGGCCGTGGGTTCGAATCCCGCCAGGGACGCCAGTAAACAACGCTGTAAGCCTTTCGTTTAAGGGTTTACAGCTTTTTTGCTATAACGGATAAGAAATCAATTAAAATAACTTTGGTCTAATTATTCTCCCTCCAATCTTTTAGGAAAATCATAACAGCAGCAGGGGGATTTTAAATTACAAAAATATTTGTGAAATAAAAGTGTGCCATAGAGAATATAGAAACTCATCTATGGCACGTAATACATTAAGTTTCTTTTATAATATTTTCATTATAAGTAATCATAAGATACTAAATCATTTATGGCAATACGGGTAGCAGTATGGCGTTCTGAGCTGGCTTCAGGTTCTTTTCCATATCCAATAACTAAGATATTGACTGGTTCCAAATTATCGGGAAGATGAAACTCTTTTTTTACAATATCTGGTTTGAAATAGCATACCCATACAGTACCAAGTCCAAGTTCTGTAGCCTGTAACATCATATGGTCTGTTAAGATGGAAGCGTCAATGTCAGTAGTCTGTTTCTGATCAAATGGACGCACCCATGCTTTCTCATGGTCAGCACATACAATAATTGCCAATGGAGCATGATAAATATTAGCTGCCTTTGCAAGCTTATTTAACTGCTCTTTTTTCTGAACGGCAATCAATTTTACCGGCTGTAAATTAGCTGCTGTCGGAGCCACATGAGCTGCTTCTAAAATTTTATCAAGTTTTTCTTTTTCAACAGGTCTGTCATCATATGCTCTAACAGAATATCTTTTTTTAGCAAGTTCTAAAAATTCCATTTTCAAGCTCTCCTTTGTATTGTGATTCAGGTCAACCTATACTATAATTATACCTATATCTAAAAATAGAACAAGAACGCACTATTTAGGAATATACTATCCAAAAAGAAAGTAAGGTGATATTATGAGTTTAAGTTGCAGTGGATATAATTGTCCGGTTGAAGCAACGATTCAGCTAATCGGTGGAAAATATAAGGCTGTTATTCTGTGGCACTTGATGGGAAAGACTTTAAGATATAGTGAACTGCATAAACGAATGCCAAAGGCAACAGATAAAATGTTAGCACAACAATTACGGGAACTAGAAAAGGATGGTCTTATAAAGAGAAAAGTATATCCTGTAATACCACCCAAAACGGAATATTCATTGACGGATTTTGGAAAAAGCCTTACACCAATATTAGATGAGTTATGTAAATGGGGAGAAGATTATTTGAACGGAACTCAAACTTTAGAAAAATAGGCAGATGGCAAAAGGTCACCTGCCTATTGCATACAAAGCTATTACTGCGTGGTATATCAATACACCAACGAAAACGGAGAGCGAAAACAGAAATGGGAAACCTACAAGCCCCGTGTAAGCCTTACATAGCGGACAGCTTTCTTAAAAAGGAATCGGCTGTCCGCTATTTTGTTGTTTTGAGGCTTTAGACAACAGGAGGCGCCTCCGAAAATAGGGAGACAGCAGTAGGGCGACCAGGGTTATAACACGGTTTATTCAGCGTTCCTTAAATGTATCAGCCAGTTGCCTGATGGCAGTATCAATATAGAGATAGATGCCATCACGGTCGCAGTGATACAAGTTTGAATAGCTTGTACTTGCATTAGGCTGTAAGGGATTTGGCTCTACCACCTCGGTAGCTTCCAGCAGGCCGACACCCAGTTTTGCGGCGGCGTTAAGAGCTTTTTTCAGTACGGCAAACTGTCCGTCGCTCCAAAATCTTTCTAAATCTGTGCGGATACGGGAGTCCTGATTAATATCCTGAAGAATCTGCATAACCTGATTGGGAGACAGATACACGCCGGAACAGTAGTTTTCTACGATCTGATTTTTTGCAGGATTTGGAAAGGGAGCTGGAGTTATCTGTTTCCAAGGAGTAAAGTACCGTGTATAGTCTGGATTTTGTTCTGCAAGAAAGGAAAAGGCGCTTCCTCTGGTGTAATAGTAATCCCGAAAAAATCCCTGGATGACAGCAAGATAAAATCCGTGGCTTTTATCAAAAAGCTCGTTAGCATCCGTTTCCGATCCGACCCGTAGAGTATCCAGATACTTGTTCGCATAGAAATCTTCTATCCCATGCTGCGCGGCAAGAGCCAGCACCTTTTCTTCCTGACCCTGCTGTATCCATGTAAGAGGAGTAAAATACCATTCCTGCATTTCCTCTGGTGAAATCGGATGAAAGCTTACATCATATCCCATAAAATTCCTCCTTGATTTGGTTCAATCTATAATTTCTGCTTCGATTATGCTGTTGGGACGATTTGGATAAACGATAAAATCAACCTCTTCCATTTGTTCTATCAGGGCATAAGCGCCGTGTTCCAGCTTATATTCCAGCTCTTCCCTGTACAGTGGAATAACCTGATAGAAGTTGACTGTTTCTCCGTTTGGGAGCTGGCAGAGATAGCTGTCTTCCCCAGTGTTTTGAAGTCCGACCAGAATCGAAGCACAGAGATTCGTATTTTCTGAGAAAGGGTTCTGGTGGTCTATAGTATGCCCCCATCCAAGCCAGGTATCAGATGAGAGTGGCAGCCGCGCCAGAACCTTCAGCAAACGAATTGGCCAATACCATTGTTCATCCTTCATGGATTCTTCATCCAGCTTCCAGTCCGGCGGCAGAGCAATGGCTAGTTCTGACCGTTCCAAATGATACTCGGCTAATTCTTCTGGTACATTCATCTGGTAAGCGCCCATTCCCATAGTAATCAGAGTGTAGTAATTCCGGTTTCCAGAAGGAGGTACTACACAGATATCAATATGGATATCAGGAGACACCAGTTCGTGGAATACATGATCGAATTCCCCAAAGGTTTTTTGGATATGCCGTTCGATTACAGACATTTCTTCGCTGGTATAAAGTTCCGGCGCATTGGCTTCCTCCGAAGACCAGAACGCATCCGTTTTCTCTGTTCCGTCTGGATTGAGGAAAATCTGAAAGTATTCCTCTTTTTCCGTTAACTTATAAAGCAGACCGATACAGTAGTCCAGTCCAATTAGTACCGTGTCCAGATAAGCGGCTCTGCCATCGGGATGATTCCGCTCCAGCCACAGCTCATTCTGAAGCGTATCTCTTAGACGTTTCAGCCAGTCTGTGTGCAGCTTGGACATTCCGCCCTCGTTCATCTGAAATATCAGATCGATCACATGACCGTTTACCGTATAAGGAAACTGGGTAAAAGGCGCATTGGGTGTATAGGATTCTGGTTTCGGGCCCCAGATATCCCAAAAAGCTTCCAGTCCTTCTGAACTGACGGTTATACAGGAAATGGAACGTTGTTTATCATCTGCATCCTCATCGAGTCCCTGCTGAAGGGTCTGATCGGCATCTGGATTGATCCAGTGGTACTCCATTTGTTCCAGAGATGCTCCGTCTGCAATTTCTTTTTTCAAAGTCAGGAACTCATAATCATTGGGTTCCAGTGCAAGGCCATGGGCAACTGCTTTCAGAGCGCCGGATTTGTCCCCGAAATGGCTGCGCAGCTTGCCGGCCTGCAGCCAGATCCAGGGATAATGAGGATCCTCCTGAATCCCTTTTTCTGCATAATCTAACGCTTCTTCCAAGTGTCCGCAGTACATTAAGGCCACGGAATAGCGGTAGTACCACATAGCGCAGCCGCCGGCATTTTTTTCCGAGTTCTTCATCCACTGGGCGGCTTTGTAATAATAACGATAGGTATCCAGATTGTTGCAGGCAAAGGAGTACCACAGAGCAATCTGAAGATCTTGCTGGGCCTGACGCTGGGTAAATCTGCCGTCTTGAACACCCTGACTGATAAAGCTTTCCAACCATTGAAGCATTTGCCCAAAATAGCCGGATACTCCTTCATCAAAGGACTCCAGTTTTTCAATGTCCTCTCTTGAGAGAAGAGAACCGGTTTCAGGGTCAATGGTTGGTTCATATTCCTGCTCCCATAGGCGGACTGCTTCCACATCACGGCGGAATACATGGAATCCACCCCAGGTCAGATTAGTTCCTGCAAAGAATTCTCTGGCCGCATCCAGAACGGCAGGGAGATCCCAGGCAATTAAGTCCAGATACCCATAGTATAGTCCGGTTGCGCCTCCCAGGAACGTAACGGCATCCCTTCCAGCGTGCTTCTGGATGGCTTCTTGAAGGGTGTTCCGGAACTGCAGGATAAGCTCGCCCCGATTTTCACCTTCCAATCCAGACAGCGGATAGCACAGGAAGCCAGCTGCAATACCATCCTTGTGGTAATCATCCATCACACCGCTTTCGGCGTTTATATATTCATTGATCAGAACTGGCAGACGGGTAGAACCAGAAAAGACATCCAAGCGCCAATCAGCGTCTGGATCCTCTACCGGCTTTCGTTCATAACCAATATAACTGTTATCCAGATAGTCCTGGACATCATCCCAAAGCCTGCATCCCGCATCCAGAAGGGTTTTACGCAAATCAGACAGTACAGTAGACGTCCCTTCCCTGGGCTGTTCCATCAGTTGCAGATTATCGATGAGGGCAATGGAGGATATCTCACCTAAAACCTGATCGGTAAGCGTATAGGTCAGCCACCATGCTTTTTCTAAATCATCCTGCATCAATGGAAGCAATTTTTCACTGTATAGGAACAGGGAAACGCGCTCCTCATTCTTTTCGAGCCAGACCTGCACGTCTTCGGATCGGATCTCAGTTTCTCCTGACCGTAGACTAAAACCATCGCAGTTCTGGCGTCCGACCAGGACGTCCCAGTGTTTCAGTACGGCTGCCGGCGCATGATGCTGGAAGTAGACAAGGGGGAACAAAGCAGGCCGGTTTCCTTCGGCGCTGAGAATCAGTTCATATTTTTCTCCGTTAAATCCCAGCTCAAAGGAAGGGGAAGCGAAAGCCAGTTCCAATACTTTGCCGCATTTTTCTATCAGTTCTTCGCCGCGTTTCTGCAGGGTATCGGCATCCATAATCATTCGAATTTCTCCCTCAATCTGGGAAAAGGCAGTCCAGGCTTCTTCCGTTTTTTTACGGAAGTTTGTCTGAAACAGAGGCAGAGCCAGCCGGCGGCGGCAGTCGTCAATCAGGGTCTGAGTATCCTCGTCATTGGGACGGGCAGTCAGTGCCTGTTTAAAATATTTCAGGGCAAGGCCTTCTTGATTCAGGTAATAGTAGGCGTAGCCCATGCGGAAATTCCAACAGTGGTCGCCCTGGAAATAGTCCTCATGAGGTTTTAACAATGCAATGGCTTTTATAAATAATTCCTGGTCTTCGGGATTTGCCAGGTTGTTATATGCTCTGGCCAGTTCGCTGTCCATCTCAGGGGTACGTTTTTCGGAAGGGACATTTTCCAATGCAGTGATAATTTTTTGAAATTCATTGTTTTCATTCCATTTCTGACACTGTTCCAGTAAATTCATAGCTTGTCTCCTTTCAGATAATAAAAAATCCCTGCGCCGCGCTGCCATAAAGACAGGTTGACGCAGGGCATGAAAAAGCCGCGTTGAAGGAACTGCATCTGCCAGAAGATGTAGTTCCTTCAATAATCAAAATATTCTGTTCAGCTCTGAATGCAGCAAATTGCTGGCCAAAATGATTATTCATAGCAGCACCACTTATTTTCGAAGTATTTTTTCCATGGATTTTCCTTTGGCAAGTTCATCTACAAGCTTATCTAAGTAACGGATTTCCTGCATAAGAGGTTCTTCAATATGTTCCACGCGGATTCCACAGATGGCGCCTTTTATCAGCTTCCGGTTTGGATTCAATCCAGGGGCATTTCGAAAGAAATCGCCGTAAGTAATATCAGACTCCAGCAGTTCACTAAGCTGTCCGGCGGTATATCCGGTCAGCCAGCAGGTTATTTCATCAACTTCTGCCCTAGTACGTCCTTTTCGTTCTGCTTTTGCAATCAGCATAGGATATAGTTTTGAGAAAAGCATTCCATAGATTTTTTCATTTGACATAATGAAGATCCTCTGGTTTATAATATTTTGTACAAAAAGTCCATTTGATGTATAATTCATTTTAACAGAGCCGGATAGAAAGTGCAAGATAAGAGGAGTTTGATATGATACTTTATTTTACAGGTACAGGAAACAGCAGATACATTGCAAACGCCATCACATCGATTACAAAGGATGAGCTGGTATCGATTAATGAGAAAATAAAGACAAAAGATACCCAGGCCATTCAGACAGACGGAAGATTAGTTTTTGTATTGCCGACCTATGGCTGGAGAATTCCAAGAGTTGTGGAAGAATGGGTAAGAAAAACAGAATTTACAGGGGTAGAAAAGGTCTGGTTTATTATGAACTGCGGCTCCGGAATCGGAAATGGAGCAGGATATATACAAAAACTTTGCAGGGAGAAATCTTTTTTCTGCATGGGAACCATGGGGATTACCATGCCGGAAAATTATATTGCCATGTTCCAGACGCCGGATAAACAGGAAGCGGCAACTATTATAAAAAAGGCAGATCCAGTCATAAAAGAAGCCGGACAGATGATTGCAGAGGGAAAAGCATTTCCAGATCCGAACCCCAATATACTGGATAAATTTTTAAGTACAGTGGTAAACCCAGTATTTTACAAAGTATTTGTGAAAGCAGATGGGTTTTATGCAAAAGACAGCTGTATTGGCTGCGGGAAATGCCAAGAAATCTGCCCCTTGCAGAATATCAAGATGAAGGATGGAAAACCGGAATGGGGAAAGGACTGTACCCATTGTATGGCCTGTATCAGCCGTTGTCCGGCAGAGGCCATCGAATACGGCAGAAAGAGTGTGGGAAAACGCAGGTATTATTGCTAGAATTCAGATTCTGTGGTAAACTAACCGTACTGGCGGCGCAGAGGCCGCTTTTGCAGTTGCAACAAACACAGAAATGGAATTGATGTATGAATTATATTGTATTTGACCTGGAATGGAATCAGAATCCTGGAGGAAAAGAAGGAGCCGTAGTAGGATTTCCGTTTGAGATTATCGAAATCGGCGCAGTAAAATTAAATGAACGGATGGAGCAGATAGACTCATTTCATCAGTTTGTAAAACCTCAGGTTTACCGGAAACTCCATTATAAAATTTTAGAAGTTACCCATATGGATCTGGAAGTGCTGAAGCAGGAAGGAAAGCCATTTCCAGAAGCAATCCAGAACTTTTTAGACTGGTGCGGGAATGGAAAACAGGATATAAGATTCTGCACCTGGGGATCTATGGATCTGACAGAACTGCAGAGAAATATGGAATTTTATTACCTGGATAATCCGTTTCCCATGCCATTGTTATACTACGATATACAAAAACTGTATAAACTTCTGAATGGCGGGGAAAGCGTTCTTTCCCTGGATCAGGCCGTAGAAGATATGGGATTAAAGGAAGAACGGCCATTTCACCAGGCTCTGGATGACGCCTATTATACAGGAAAGATAATGGGGCATATGGCATTTGAAAAAGTAAAAGAATATCTGTCTATGGACTATTATCAGCTTCCTTCTGTCAGGGAGGAAGAAGTATGCTTGAAATTTCCCTCCTACACCAAGTATGTGTCCCGTACCTTTGAGACAAAAGAAGATGCGCTGAGAGATAAGAATGTAGGCGATATTATCTGCCCCCAGTGCGGGCGTATGCTGAGAAAAAAGATTCGTTGGTTTTCGGTAAATCAACGACTGGAACTGGGGCTGGGAATCTGTCCGGAACATGGTTATGTGCGGGGAAAGATCCGGATAAAAAAAGCAGAAGGCGGAGACGTATTTGTAATTAAGACCTTAAGGCTGGCAGGTACAGAGATGCTGGAAGACCTAAGCCTGCGGAGAGAGGAAGCAAAAAAGAAAAAAACAGAACGGAATAAGGCCAAAAGACAGGCACAGAAAAAAAAGTAACCATTCAGCCATGCGAAGATTCAGACAGGGCGGCTGCAGAAAGCGAAAATCTGCAGCCGCCCTGTTTTTTATATCTGACTTTCCTGCATCCGGTAGCCAACGCCGATCTCAGTAAAAATGTACTGGGGTTCTGCCGGATTGGCTTCCAGCTTACGCCGGATATGAGCCATATTGACACGCAGAATCTGATTATTGCTGTCTGCGTAAGGTCCCCAGATGTGATTGATAATATAATCGTAGGTAAGGACTTTTCCGGAATGGCGGGCCAGCAGGGTTACCAGCTTATATTCGATCTGCGTTAAATGGATAATCTGACCGTCTAAAGTAATAAGACGTTTATCAAAGTCAATGGTTAATCCTTCATACTGATAAACAGGGTCAGGAGATTTTCCGGAGCTGTTGGCCTGCAGATTCTGATGGCGCAGGGCAGTCCGGATACGGGCCAGAAGTTCCGAAGTCCCGAAAGGTTTTGTGATGTAATCATCTGCTCCTGCATCCAGGGCAGCCACCTTTTCTTTCTCCTGAGTACGGGCAGAAATGACAATGATAGGAAGAACCGACCAGCTGCGGATCTGACGGATTACTTCCAGGCCGTCCATATCCGGAAGGCCTAAATCCAACAAAATTATATCAGGGCAGTTGGAGGCAGCAGACGACAGGCCTTCCTGGCCGGAACCGGCAGTAAGAACCCGATAGTCGTTGGCATTTAAAGTTGTTTCGATAAAACTCCGGATACTTTTTTCATCTTCAATAATTAAAACAGTCAATTTGGGATTCATGGTGTTATTATCCTCCTAAAGGTAAACAAAAGGCAAAACAGGCGCCGTCTTCTGTATTAGATGCGGTAATCTGTCCGTTATGGGCAGAAATAATGGTCTTACAGATAGAAAGACCAATCCCCATGCCTTTTCTGGAATCCGTGCTTTTGGAATCATAAATGGAACCGTCAAAAATCGTTGAAAGGTGCTCTGGCGGGATGCCGGAACCATGATCCGTAACCTGGAACCAGGCGTTTTTTTCATCCGTATACGCCGTTAAATGAATGGGCATATCCGGATTTCCATGATAATAAGCATTTTCCAAAAGGTTTATCAGAACCTGCTCAATCAAGGTAGCATCCATGGGAATCATAATAAAGTCATCTGGAATAAGAACCTTGACAGAGGCCTTAGGAAGCCGTTTCCGGAGCCTTAAAACTGCCTCGGATACAACCTCTTCCAATGGCTCGGGGGACTTGGTAACCTGGGTGTTATCGCTGCGGATACGGGTAATGGAAAGCAGGTTTTCTACCATATTCAGCAGCCAGTCAGAATCGTCGTAAATCGTTTGAATCAACGTGTACTTTTCCTCGTCAGATAAAGAGGACGAATTTTCCAGGTAAGTCGAACTGGTGCCAATAATGCTGGTAAGAGGAGTCCGCAGGTCGTGAGAAACGGCCCGCAGAAGATTTGCCCTCATTTTCTCTTTTTCGGCCTCCATGAGCAGCTTTTCCCGTTCGTTTAAGATAGCGGCCTGAGCCTTCAGCTGGGTCGTTGTTGCGCTGGTAATAGTGGAAACTATCAGCATACATAAAAAGGTAATCGGGTATCCCTGCAGGCTGAAATTAAATTCCATATAGGGATAGGTAAACATAAAATTCACAAAAAATGTGTTGATTACAGAAGCAACAATTCCGGAAATATAACCGTCCGTATATCGGGCAATCATCAGTACGCTTAAAATGTAAATCATGGAAACGTTGATGACATTATTGCTGATATAAGAAAAGATACTGGATATTATGGTAGCGGCGGCAATAAAACCGGTGCAGATAATAATATTTCGTCGCAAGAAAATTCCTCCTGGTAAACGCTCTAGCGGAAATGGTGTTTCCGGCGATGATTGCGGGGGCGGTGCTTTACCGTATAGGAAGAGCGTTTCCGTTCCTCCATAATGATGTCAAATTCAGATTCTGAACAGCCGATGTCTTTTAAGCGCTGTATGCGCCGTTCCCTGCGCAGCTGGCGCTCTCTGGCAGCTTTCTGCCTGAAATGGTTTCTGGCTATGACAGCGGCGCCTGTAAGGCCTCCAACGGCAAGAAGGGCAGCGAGTCCTATCCAGAATGCAGGCGGAATATCAGGAAAATGAAAACCGGAGAAAAATCCCTTCTTTTCAGAAGCGTTTTCAGGGACAGTCATCCGCGTATCGGAAAGAGCCGGATCATCCGGAACGGATCCCAGGTTCCCTTCATCCGGAATACTGACTGCATCTGGAAGCGGGAAAGATTCCGATTCGGAACGATCAGAAACAATTGCCGTTTCTTCCGGAGGAATGGTTTCTACCGGAACGTGCTCACTGTCTACAGAAGCCATGGAATCCAGAACATCATAATTTTGCCTGGCGGGAATGCCCTTGATCGTCAGATAAGTGGATCCAATAGAACGGTCGTTGTAGGTATATTGGATTTGGGCAATCGCATCATCCGGATCGGTTTCTCCAAGATCGTAATTTAAAACTGCCTGGGCATCGGAAATATCAGCGCCTTTAGGAAGCGTCACATAACAACGGTCATCCAGGGAAAGGACAGAAATATCGCTGGTGGTAAGTCCGGCAATACTCATATCATTTTCAATAGAAGTATAGGTGTGATCGTAATCGGCAACCTTTAAGGTCTGGAAGTTTTCAAACCCAAAATCCAGCATCCTCTTCGTATCCGAATAGTGAACCTGGGATCCGTTTAGTACGACGGTAATCAGAGTCATAGAATCCTTTTTGGCGGCAGTTACCAGAGTATTGCCGGCCAGAGACGTATAACCTGTTTTTCCGGCAAAGGCGCCAGGATAGTATACAGAAGAGTTTTTCTTCAGCATCTGATGATGGGCGTATACGACGTTGTGGGGATCCTCTGGATCCGGATACTGCTTAATAGGCGCGTGCTTGTAGTAAAGAGCGCTGTCAATTTCTACAAAAGTTTCATTTTGAAGCGCGGCCTGCATAATCAAAGCCATGTCATAAGCAGAAGTATAGTGGTTGGGATCGTTTAAGCCGCTGGGATTGGCAAAATGGCTGTCCTGGCAGCCAAGTTCTGCCGCCTTCTGGTTCATTAACTCTGCAAAAGCTTCCGTAGAGCCGGCAACGTGCTCCGCCAGCGCATTGGCGCTTTCATTGGCAGACGCTAACATCAGTCCGTAGAGGCAGTCTCTGACTGTAAGGGTATCGCCCACAGAAGCAGCCATATTGCTGGAATTTTCCTCGACGTTAAAAATTGCGTCATAGGAAAAGGTAACCATCTCGTCCAAATCGCAGTTTTCAATTACAATTAAAGCCGTCAGGATTTTTGTAATACTGGCTGGATAGTAGTGTTCATGGATGTTTTTTCCAAACAAAACAGTGCCGGAATCAGCATCCATGACAATACCGCCTTCTGCCTGGATATATACGTTATCCGGCCAGGCAGGAGCGGCAAAAGAAGTCATTGGAAATGCGCCTAAGAATACAAAAACCCACAGAAGTATCCAGGAAAGAACCCTGGTACAGCGTCTGTAAAAATATGTCATAAATTTATTAATCTCCATGTAACGTTTTTTTACAGTATAGGCTATTTTTGCGGACAAGTAAAGGCGGTTTTACGCTGTTTCCTCCACAAAAAGAGGCAGATTAGGAAAATTAAGGCAGTGGATCCGCAGAAAACGGCTAAGATGCGGAACGCAGTATCCATAAAAAACGGTTCCGGAACAATGTTGATCAGCATATCGGTAGCCGGATCCAAAAGCCACAAATCGTTATCAAAAAAGATATGATGAAAAAGAACAAAGTATTTATTAAAGTCAGTGGCAATGACGCCGCCGAGGACACCGGCAGCTAAAAAGACAGCGCCCATCCCCAGACACATGGTTTTGGGAACCACAGCCATCAGATTAGCTTTTGAAGCAATCAGGAAGACAGCACAGGCAATTAGAATGCAGAAAGCAGTCCTGCGGATGGTAAGGCCTCCTAAAAACAACCCCCTTACGTCTTCCATGTGGGCAATTTCCCTGGCGTTAAAAAACTCCCGATATTCGCCTCCCATAGTAGTAAAGACATGGAGATCGTCCCGATCCCCTCTTAAATAATCTATCATTTCATCTGTAACAGCAAGCAGATCCTCCATAGTCATTTCCGGAAGATCTTCCAGTACCTGGTATTTGGTGTATTCTTTTTCATAATATCCAGGAGTCCAGTAAGCAACGGCTTCTACGGAAGTAATAAGTAAAATCGCCATCAGGCAGACGGCAGAAACAAAACCTGCCAGGTGGTGCAAAAATTTCATAAAAGTTCCTCCTATTAACGGTTGGGTTACACGGAATGATAAAAAAAGCCCTGTCTGACCGCTCGCTTCAAACGGGCAGAGACAGGGCGCCAGTTTAATGACCTTTTTTCTCCTGTGTTCGTTTAATGACCTTTAGTCTGGTAAATTCTTCCCGTTCCTTTTCTTCCAGTGCATTGGAAATACTCTTGGTCAATGCCTCATAAGTAGGAATGGTAATGTTTTTTAAAGCATTTGCCCGTTTCTGGGTTTTCTTAATATTCGTTGCCAGACGGTAAGCAGAATTTTCCACCATGGAAAGCCGGATGGTCAGTTCTTTTACTTTTTCAAATTTCAGCTTTGCAATATCCAGGCTTTCCGTTGTGCTGTAAAAAGAATAGGACGGTACGACTGGCTTTTCATCGTACTGGACCAATGGGATTTCCGTACCCATAATGCTTCGGGTCTTGATTTTAATGGAATCTTCTACAGGAATGGACAAGCCGATTTCCTGGACGTAGTTGATGCCCATGTCAATATTAGCCTGCTGAAGAGCCTGATAAGCCTCTGTAAAGGTCGCGTCGATTTCCGACTGAATCCCCTTGGCCTGATCGATAAGCCCCATCAGTTCCCGAATCAGAATATTCCGCTTTTTATCCATCAGGCCATATCCCTGGCGGGCCAGAGCCAGGGAATTTTTCGCCAGAATCAGGTTGCCTTTTGTAGGAAACGTATTTGGATTCATAAAAGCCCTCCTGTCCGGTTACTCCGCTGTTTGTGCTGGTTTATAGTACTGATCCAGAATCTTGGTATCAATACGGTCCAATTCTTCTCTGGGAAGCATTCCAAGCAGTTCCCAGCCGATGGTTAAGGTATCCAGGATGGAACGGTTCTCGTGGACGTCCTGGCCTACAAAACGGGTTTCAAAGGCCTTGCCGAATTCCAGATATTTTTTATCAATCGGAGACAATTCATCCTCGCCGATAACCGATGCCAGCGCTCTCGCGTCGCCTACTTTTGCGTAGCAGGAGAAGAGCTGGTTGGCAACTGCCTGATGATCTTCTCTGGTATAGCCTTCGCCGATGCCGTCCTTCATCAGACGGGACAGGGAAGGAAGAACGTTAATAGGCGGGTAGATGGACTGGCCCTGAAGGGTTCGATCCAGTACGATCTGGCCTTCGGTAATGTATCCGGTTAAGTCTGGAATCGGATGGGTAATGTCGTCATTGGGCATGGTCAGAATCGGAATCTGGGTCACAGAACCATTGACGCCTGCTACGATTCCGGCTCTCTCATAAATGGTTGCCAGCTCACTGTACAAATATCCTGGGAAGCCCTTACGGGAAGGAATTTCGCCTTTAGAAGAGGAAACCTCACGCATGGCCTCGGCAAAGGAAGTCATATCGGTTAAGATAACCAGGATGTGCATTCCCTTTTCAAATGCCAGGTACTCAGCCAGGGTTAACGCAATCTTAGGAGTTAAAAGACGCTCGACTACCGGATCGTTTGCCAGGTTGACAAACATGGCCACGTGAGAAGAAACGCCGCTTTCTGCAAAGGTGCGGCGGAAGTATTCAGCTACGTCGTATTTGACGCCCATAGCGGCAAATACGATTGCAAATTCTTCGTCAGAGTCATCGCCAAGAGACGCCTGCTGTACGATCTGAGCCGCTAACTGATCGTGAGGAAGGCCGTTGCCGGAAAAGATAGGCAGCTTTTGTCCGCGGATCAGAGTGGTCAGTCCGTCAATGGCAGAAATACCGGTACGGATATAGTTTCTGGGGTACTCTCTGGTAACGGGATTTAAGGGCTTTCCGTTAATGTCCAGCTTTACATCCGATACAATGTCGCCCAGTCCGTCAATTGGCTCTCCAATGCCGTTAAAAGTACGTCCAAGCATGGATTCGGAAACTGCAATTTCCATCGGATGACCGGTAAGACGGGTATGGGTATTGCGGAGCGCCATTCCCTCTGTGCCTTCAAAGACCTGGATAATGGCCTTGCCTTTATATACTTCAATAATACGGCCCAGTTTCTTTTCTTTGCCGCCTACGGTCATTTCTACAATCTCATCGTAAGCAGCGTTCTGAACGCCCTCCAGAACAACCAGAGGGCCGTTAATTGCGCTTAAACCTAAATATTCAATTGCCATAACTATGCCCTCCTTTATGCATTGGTTTCCATGATACTGTCATAGAACTGGTCAATCTGTTTCATGTAGTCGTCAAACAAATCCAGGCGGTCATTGGGCACGTCGTATTTGATGGCGATAATTTTGTCAAAAATCGGATTCTGCTTTAACACAGACATAGGCATTCCCATAGAAATCAGGATCCGGCTCTTCTTGTATAAATACAGGATGACTTCCATCATGCGGAACTGTTTTTTCATAGGAACGCAGGTATCGTCTTTGTGGAACGCATTCTGCTGCAGGAAGCCGACACGGATAACTTTGGCAATTTCCAGAATCAGCTTCTGGTCGTCCGGAAGTACGTCGGCGCCAATCAGTTTTACTATCTCCATCAGGCTGCTTTCCTGGGTCAACAGGTATACCAGCTGATTCCGGTAGTCTACGAAGCGCCTATCTACGTTGTCTGTATACCAGGGCGCCAGGTCCGTTAAATACTCGGAGTAACTGGTCAGCCAGTGAATAGCAGGGAAGTGTCTTGCATAGGCTAAGGATTTATCCAAGGCCCAGAAGCAGCGTACAAACCGCTTGGTATTCTGGGTAACCGGCTCGGAGAAGTCGCCGCCCTGAGGGGAAACTGCGCCGATAATGGAAACAGATCCTTCCGTACCATTTAAGTTCTGCATCATTCCGGCTCTCTCATAAAACGCGGAAAGACGGGAAGCTAAGTAAGCAGGGAAGCCTTCCTCAGCAGGCATCTCTTCCAGACGTCCGGACAGCTCGCGCAGAGCCTCCGCCCAACGGGAGGTAGAGTCTGCCATAATTGCTACATGATAGCCCATATCCCGATAATACTCTGCCAGGGTCAGTCCGGAATAAAGGCTTGCCTCACGGGCTGCAACCGGCATATTGGAGGTATTGGCAATCAGAGTGGTTCGATCCATTAAAGGATTGCCGGATTTTGGGTCAATCAGGTGAGTAAATTCTTCCAGAACCTGGGTCATCTCGTTGCCGCGTTCGCCGCAGCCAATATAGATAATAATATCTGCGTCGGACCACTTCGCAATCTGATGCTGGGTCATGGTTTTTCCAGTACCGAAACCGCCTGGGATTGCAGCCGTACCGCCTTTTGCGATAGGGAATAATGTGTCCAGAATACGCTGACCGGTTACCAGCGGCTTTGTAGCCGGAAACCGTTTTGCAGTCGGTCTTGGAGTACGGATGGGCCATTTCTGGGTCATGGTCAGTTTGCGCTCCGTACCGTCCGGAAGCTGTAAGGTAATCAGGACATCATCAATGGTGTATTCGCCGTCCGGAACCACATCTAACACATAGCCGTCCACATCCGGAGGAACCATGACTTTATGGACAATGGCTCTGGTTTCCGGAACTTCCGCGATAATGGAACCAGGAAGAAGCTGATCGCCCTTTTTAACGACCATATGGGTGCTCCATTTCTTCGTCCGATCCAGGGAGTCAACGGAAACGCCGCGGCTGATATAAGCGCCGTCTTTTTTTGCAATCTCGCCTAAAGGCCGTTCAATACCGTCAAAAATGTTATTTAAGATACCAGGGGCCAGGGTAACCGATACAGGAGAACCGGTACCGGTTACCAGTTCTCCTGGCTTGATGCCGGAAGTTTCCTCGTATACCTGGATGGTGGTGCGGCCGGAGGTCAGGCCGATAACCTCGCCTACCAGATGGCTGTCGCCAACGTAAACCATCTCGTTCATCTGAAAACCGGCGTCATCCTGCAGGTAGACTACAGGGCCGTTGATTCCGTAAATGATTCCTGTACTATTCATGGCCCTTACCTCCTAAATGAAAATGAAAATTATGTTTGGCTTCCTCTAATTTAGTCTGAAAGGAATTGTCGATTAAAATGTGGGACTGGGGTACGACAGCCCGTATTCCGCCTAAAAAAGAGTACTCGCTGATCCGGACTGCATCTCGGTTTGTCAGGGAAAGTCTCTGGAGAAGAGGCGAGTCCGCCGGATCAATATAAATAATAATATCATTGCTGCCAGCCAGCTTCTGGGCTGCCTGAATCTGTTTTTCCAAAAGTTTCGGATAATCCGGAGTAGCCATAAAATCAGCCAGCATATTCCGGACCTCTACAAACAGCATATCCTTCAGTTCTTCCTGCCGCTTGCTTAACATACGTTTTAAGTTAATCTGGGCCAGGGCCAGTTTTTTATTCATTTCCCTGTCAAGCTTTTCCGATTCGCCCTGAAGCTGCATTTCGAGGCGTCTGGCAGCCTCTTTTTTATGCTCCTCAAAGCTCTGCTCTAAGGCAGCGGCATATTCGTCATACAGGCGGGAACTTTTTTCTCTGGCATCCTCCATACAGATGTCCAGGAAATGCTGTAATTTCTCATCGGTTGTCAAAGTAAGTCACCTGCTTTCTGTTTTATAGTTTCAGTCCAATAGCTTCATTGACGTAAGAAGTGATAAAGTTGGGCTTGCGGCCGGTACCATGGCGATCCGGAATTTCAACAATCAACGGGAATTTCCGTTCCAGCTTTACTTCGTCAATAATTTCTGGAAATTCCCTGCCAAATTTTTCAGTCAGAAGAATAATTCCGATTTCCTTATCGGCCAAAACCTTATCAAGAGCTTCTTTTAGCTCCGTCCGTTCATGGACGACTGTACCTTCGACACCAGCCAACCGCATACCGGTCAGGGTGTCGATGTTGTCGCTGATCAGATACATTTTCATAGAATTACAGCTTACCTAAAATCATAAAGGAAATGATTAATCCGTATAAGCATACACCTTCGGCAAGACCAACGAAGATTAAGGATTTACCAAGGATAGAGCCGTCTTCGCTGATAGCTCCTAATGCGGCGGAAGCGGCTGCAGAAACGGCGATACCGCCGCCGATACAGGACATACCAGTTGCTAAAGCGGCTGCCAGGTAACCCCAGCCTGCTGCGGAAGAAGCGGTTTCAGCGGCTGCTTCTGCTGCCATTGCATTGCCGGAGAACATAAATACGCTGGACACGATTAAAGTGCCGAAGAATAGGAAAACATTGACTGCCAGAGCGGTTTTATAACGTCCTCTGGTCTTTTCTCCTGCCGCAAATGCACCGAAAGGTACTGCAATACTTAAAACTAATGCCAGTGCTAAAGTGATTTTTACTGCTAATGTCATAATAATTCTCTCCTTTTATATGAAATTTTTAATGAGATAACAATTTAGTGTCAGGCGGTCTTTTTGCCATATGGCAAAAAGGCGCGGCCAGTACCATGGTAGAAACGGCTGAACAGCTCATAATACTCCAGACGGAGTACCTGGATGCCTACAATCAGTCCTTCCATACCGCATACAAATAGATTGCCGAGGACTACGACAGCCCAGTTGGGATTGCCGGATTCCACACCGGCCAACATCAGCACAACTTCCATCATGGCAGCGTGGCTGACGGCAAATGCGCCTACACGGACAAAAGAAAGGGTATTGGAAAAATAACTGAGCAGGACTTCAAACATTTCAAAAAATCCCTGCACAACAAACATTCCTTTTCCGCCTTCAATCTTTTCGGCTTTTTTCTCAACCATTGCGGTCAGAGGCTCTTTTAAAAAGATGAGAGCCAGAGGAACCAGGAACATGACTACCAGTACAATGGTTGCCGGAAGCGGTCTTCCGGTCATATAAAGGACAATGGTGGTTACCAGGCTGGCATAAAATACAAAGCCGGCAATCCCGTTGGTATCAAACCAGGATGCTACAGGCTCATGGGCCTTGTAAGCATTGATGATATTGAGAATCATGGTCAGCAGGATAATACCCATACCAATGGCAATAGCCACAATAAATACAGTGTTTAACATTCCAATAAACGGAAGATTTGTCATGGCTTTTGCAGGTCTTAACCATAAGGGTTCAATGATGTCTTCAAATCCAAAAATGCTGCCGAACATAAATCCGAAAATAGTAGAGAAGAAACCGCAGCAGGAAATAATCGCAGCAAGATTTATTTTCTTGAACCGGTAAAGCAGGAAACCACCTATCAGAAGGCACAGTCCCTGCCCAACATCTCCAAACATAAATCCAAACAAGAAAGAATAAGTAATACCGATTAGAATCGTAGGGTCGATTTCATTGTAAGCAGGAAGTCCGTACATCTGGATGAACATCTCAAATGGCTTGAACAGCTTGGGATTTTTCATCTTGGTGGGAGGTCCGTTTAATAAGTTTTTGTGGTCGTTTTCTACGATACAGAAGGTATTCTCATCTTCTGCGATTTCATTTTGGAAACGGGCGGCGTCATCTTCTGCCATCCAGCCGCATAAAATGTAGAAAGTGTGTTCTTCGTGCTTGGTGCAGGCCGCCATTTTCCGGATATCAAAATTGCGGGTAAAAGTATCCAGCCTGGAATAAGCCTGTAAGAGTCTGGTTTTCCTGCTTTCAGTCTCTGAAATAATCCGGCTGTCCAGAACTTCAATTTCTTTGGTAAGGGAAGCGATCTGGCTTTTTAATGAAGCGCAGGATTCTTCCGGAGTACCCGTATATTCGTCTGGAAGATAGAAACGCTCAAAATGCATGGAAGCATAGATGGCATCTACCTTGTCAGCCAGACGGTCCGGCACAAAGTAAAGGAGCCAGACATAATTATCGGTCTCGCGGCAGGGAAATAAAATCGTGTCAATGGTGTCGTATACAAAAGAAGAAAACTTCTCATAGTATTCTTTGGAGATTCGTCCAAAACGGAACTTGATATATTTAAACTGCAGAATCCGTCTGATGCTGTAGTCTAGTCCGATAAAAGGAAGGACCTTGCTTAAAGAGTCCTGCAGAGTTTTCAGCTCTGCTTTTTTCGCTTCTTTTTCGGTATTCAGCTGGGTTACCAGCTGATCCAGTTCACGTATGACGGCAGATGCGCTGACAGCGTCCATATCAGAAGGCGGTTCAGGAATGGAGCCGGTTAAGAATGGCGCCGCAAGCTCTTCCGCACGCTGGTACTCTGTACGGTAAGGGTTGTTTTCCGTAAAGGGACGAAGATCCCGAACGGTCTTTAGCTCAGATAACGCATTCTCAAGATGAATTTCATAGCGGGACAGGTATTGGTCAACCACTCGGTCAATATCGTCTTTTGGCCCTGAAATACTTAAGAATTTCATTTTCTCTATCAAGATACTAGACCTCCTTTTATTGGATTCGTTATAGAATTGATAATGGTCTGGGAAGGAACTCCATAACGGATACTTTCTATAATGGTAATCAACTGCTGGATTTCCCTGTCCTTGCGGTAAAGATAGGCATTTAATATGGCAATGGAGTAGGGATCCTTCTGGCTGGTATACTGATGAATGTGTTCATTTACCTGATTGGCCAGAATTTCAGGGTTTGGATGCCTGGTCCGGATGGCTTCTAATTCCCGTTTATACCAGGTAGACTGGAGGGCAGAAAAGAAGCCGTCCATTGTCTCTGATTCGGTTAAGGTATGAATATCAGAAGCTTTTAAGCGGTATTGGATCGGAATTAAAACGGCATAAATATCAGATGGAGCCAGGTGATAAAATTGTTTGCAGCGGTAAATCCACTGGATGTTCAGCATATCCATGCGGCTTCCAAAACACTGGACCAGAATCTTTTTGTCCGATGCTTTCATTTTTTTGTTCATAACCTGCCACATGGTCTTAAAGTAAAACATATCCAGCCCATTTTCATAATCAAATAGAGAGACGGTATTTTCACGGCTGAGACTGGATAGGAGAGGATAAAAAACAGAACCCTCTAAAGCAGCAGTGAAATCGGTCAGATTTTTGGCTTCCGCAATTTTTGAAAAGTTTAAAGAGGAACGGCTGTCAAAAAACTGCTGAAATACGGATAAATCAAGATCCAGGGGGGAGTGTCCGATAATACTTCTAAGACATCTTTTTAGAAATGCTACTTCGTAATGCATAAAATAGAAATCTAAAAATTTCCGCTGGGTCAGATTGGAAAAACGGTAAAGCCGGTCAAAGTCCTGATATTCGGACAGTTTCAGATATTGCTCAATAACGCCGCGGTGGAGTTCGCCTGACTCTGCGCTGCCTAAAACAGTTTCATAGGCAGGTTGTCTTTTCAGATAATCGACACAGGCAGATACGGATTCCAGGGAAGCCATTTCCTGAAGCTGGGCAGAAGTGATAAGGCGGCTTTGCATGGCCTTTACCTTAGTGGTCAATCCGCTGTAGGCAAGCAAATTTCCCATACGATCACTCCTTTATCATTTCTTCAAACAACTGTCTGGCGTATTCGGTATGATGAGACTCATAGGACTCATTTAACAAGCGGACTGCCTCCTGTGCTCCGGCTTCCTGCCTGGCCAGACGTGAATTTAAATCAGCTTCCAGACTGGACCGGAGAGCAGATAACTTTGCTTCGGTATCTGCCTCCAACTGAGTGTCAAAGGCGGCAGTACGTTTGGCGATTTCATCAGAAAGTGCAGCCTTGCGGTCATTTACACTGTCCATAATCGAAGAAGCAGAGGCCTCAATTTCTGAGATTTTTTCAATAAGATTATCCATAAAGGAACCTCCTTGCTTTGTACTTTAAAAATACAAACATTATACTACTTCCACTTTTAAAAAGCTATAGTAAAAATGATCAGAAATACAAAAAAAGCCCTCTTAGATTTGAGGGCTTTTGAAAAATTATTCTTGAGTCAGATATTGGGTAGCGACATAGACGTCAGTGCCGTCATAATTGATAATACTCCAGAAGTCGTCATGGACGCCTACATAATTAACCGTAGTTCCAGGGGCGAGCTGGACAACGATACGGGCGCTGGTAGAAGGTTCTGCGCGGACATTTAACGTATCCGTCGTCTTGTACGTAACGCTTTCTGGCGGAGCAGCTTCGGTGGTTTCGGATTCAGGGGCAGTCGTCTCCTGTTCGGGAGACGGAGTCTCTGGAAGCGCAGCTTCTGTAGAAACAGACGGTGCAGAAGAGGCAGAGTCCTCTTTGTTGTCCGGCATAAAGACGCGGATCAGGACAATTAATAAGATAATTCCCAGTAAAATAGCCAGCAATGGGAATACGTCGCGGAACGTAATGCCGCCTTTCCGTTTCCTGCGGTTTGCAGGCCGTCGGTTTCCAGAGGAACGTCCAGAGGAAGCGTTTCTGGCAGTTGGGCGGTGGCCGGAACGAGAACCAGAGGAAGAACGGGTGCCGGAACGGCCGGAATCCTGTCCGGAGTCAGTTGGAACATAGATGGTACGGGTATTTCGGTATTCGGTCTTATAATCGGAAAATGCATAAACTTCCTGAGAAAGCAGAGTCAGAGCCAGTGTCGCGTCGGCCGCGCTGTTGTTGTCTTCGTGGGCGGCTTTATTGCCGATAATGCGGATTTTATGGTAATGTTCCCGCGTACTTTTATCAATCCAGCGGCCGTCGTACAGCTGGTCAATGGTAGTGGCCAGATCGCTTTCTACAATACAAGCCTTATTGCCAAGTGCTTTTACCATGACTTCCAGAGTCTGACGGGACTGAATCATAGCCTTATTATAATCCTTTTGTGCGATGAGGCGCTCGGTTTCGCTGACGCCCTGCTGTATTTTATCCCAAATATTAAGCGGCTGCCCCATATGAAAACCTCCTTATAGTAAATGATATAATAAAATCGACTTAATTATTTCTATTATACTAGATTCTGACAAAATTTGCACTTAAATTTTCCGAAAATATTTATTTTTTTTCGACTAAATTCAAACGTTTGTCTGGAAAACAAGATGTTGTGCTTGCGTTTTGAACGGATCGGTATACAGAGGATAAACGTGAAAAAAAGCTTGCCAAAGAGTATGAAATTAATGTATACTAAAAAAGTAGGAAAAAGAGACGTTTATGGAGGAAGATATGAGACTGCGTCATATAAAAGGAGCAGAGGACAGCATTGGCACCAGCCCTTATGTCGTACAAGAGCCGAAGAACCAGAAAGGCCAATGGGCAAAGCTGTTTGGCAATAATAATCCCATTGAGATAGAAGTTGGCATGGGAAAGGGGAAATTTATTATGGAATTGGCCCAGGCCCATCCAGAGATTAATTATATTGGAATTGAGCGGTATCCCAGCGTTCTTCTGAGAGGACTGCAAAAGAGAGCGGAGCTGGAGTTATCAAACATCTGGTTTCTCTGCGTGGATGCAAAAGAACTGTCAGAAGTTTTTGAGCAGGGGGAAGTGAATAAAATTTATTTGAATTTCTCAGATCCGTGGCCAAAAGACAGACACGCAAAGAGACGCCTGACATCACCGGAATTTATGGCTGTATACGACCAGATTCTGGCGCAGGATGGAAGCGTAGAATTTAAAACCGACAATCAGGGTCTGTTTGAATACTCTCTGGAAGCAATTCCTGCAGCAGGATGGAAGATTACGGAAAAAACCTTTGATCTTCACAACAGTCCAATGGCAGAAGGAAATGTAATGACCGAATATGAGACAAAGTTTGTGGAAAAGGGAAACGCAATCTGCAAACTGATTGCAAAGCGGGTATGAAACGGCGTTTTGGGCATACACTAGTTAAAAATGGGTGATTCCATGAAACTGCCTCCAAAGCTGGTAAGGCGGCTCAGATGTGCCACTTGTGACAAAACAGAATTGGATCGGAAGGCGCTGCACATACGAAATTGCTTTTTAGAGGTATGCAAAGCGCTGGAATGTAAAAATGACAAATGTAAAAAGAAATCGTAAAGGAGAATGACTATGGAAATGGTATTTACAACACAGAATTTTGAAAGCGAAGTATTAAATTCAGACAAGCCGGTACTGGTAGATTTTTATGCAGACTGGTGCGGCCCATGCAAAATGATGGCTCCGGTAGTAGAAGAACTGGCAGAATTGTATGATGGAAAGGCAAAAGTAGGAAAACTGAACGTAGACAACAATGAAGAAATCGCTATGAAATACGGCGTAATGTCTATCCCGACTCTGCTGGTTATTAAAAACGGCCAGGTAGAGGCAAAGATGGTTGGCGTGCAGAAGAGAGAAGTATTGATGGACGCCCTGGATAAGGCGCTGTAAGCAAAGGCTGACAATTACAATCAGCCCGCAGCATAAGGGGTTGTACAAAGCCGGATTCGAGGAAAAATGAGCCCAAGAATCCGGCTTTGACAAAAAGATAAAAAAAATTGAAAAAATGTATTGACATTTTCCTGGAGATACGATATACTAACACACGTGCTTGAGACAAGCACAAAACAAAATCTTATAAATGCACCTTTAGCTCAGTTGGTAGAGCAGTAGACTCTTAATCTATTTGTCCAGGGTTCGAGTCCCTGAAGGTGCACTGAAAAGTACTGATTTTGCAGACCGAGAGCTGCGGGGTTGGTGCTTTTTTTATTCCTTCAGGAACACAAATTCTGCAAAATAAAAAGCTCCTTCTGAAGCTTTTTAACGATCATTTATTTTAATTCTCCGACAGCCGGCTGAAAACTGAGGGTAAGAATAATTTCCAGTTTTTGCTTCCGCCTTCTGAAGATGTTCCGTCATAAGAAGGCTCAACGCCCATTAATCCGGTTACCTGTGTTTCGTCCTCTGTACACTGATGCTATAAAAATTATTGGACCAGTTTTCCTCTCCGCCGCCCAGAAGTCCGGTAGTATCTTCATCGTTCATTCCCACCAGGCTTTTTATATCTGCTAAGGATGCTTCGTTTCCGGCTGCAGTTTCTGCCTTGTCTGCGCTGCTTTCCGTTTCATCTGGTTCCATTTCAGGTTCTTTATTAGTTTCATCAGCAGTGATTTTAGCAGCGGTTTCAATCGGGGTATGCTGACTGCATCCTGCCAGCATACAGGCTGCAGCGCTGACAATAATAAAATTCTGCCATTTTATTTTCCTCATAGAATTATCTCCTGTCTGAATATAGAACTCTTTCGTCGTATATATTATAGATGCTGTTTGCTTTTTAAAAGTTGCAAAACAGAGAACAGCAGAAACAAGTATAATAGCTGTAAAATAGAATAAAAAATATATATTTTCAGAAAAATACTATACAATTCAATTAATATCAAAATTATAATAAAAAAATTAAAAATAGTATTGACAAAACTGAGCGGATTATGTATAATGGAACCATCAAAAAGAACTAAAGAAATAAAAAATCTAAGTAAAGGAGGTACAGTCCAAAGTACTAGTTAGCAAATCCCCAAGGAATCTTTATTATAGATAAGATTCAAAGATATACATATAACAAATGATTACAATAAGATGGACAACGTGCAGAAAGTACAGGATTTTGTAATATGACGAGAAAGTATTATGAGATACTTGGAATAGCATACGACATAATATTCAAATCAATAAAGTTGTATGATAGATTTGGATTGGATGATAATAAAGCAAATAAAATATGATAATCGGGGGTTTTATCCAAGCGAATGAAAGTTTCGCAGAAAAATTCATATAGATAAAAGAAACAGAGGTATAGTCCAATGGATAATATGTTTTAGGACGGATACAAATTCGTAAAGAAGAATTTGTATCCGTCCTTTTTGCTGTCCAATATTTTTAAGGATATTTTAAAGAATTTGTATAAAATATAGGTTATCTTTCCGCACAAAATATGATAAAATAATTCTGATCTGACAAAAATCACGGAAAAGTGACACCAGGTATTCACGAATGTATTTGAATGTATAGAAGGGATTTTTTTGATGAGAACGAAAAACGAGAGAGTAAAGCAGCGCGGAATGAGAAGCTGGAAAAGATTTTATACATATGCAGCTTTAACTGCGGCAATTACATCTGTCGGATTATTTAGTACAGCTTGCAGTGAAGAAGCGGCAACCAGAACAATCCAGACAGAAAGCAGCAGTATCGAAGAAGGGGTGTCTGCGGCAGAGACGGAAACCGTAGAGATTACGACAGCGCCGGAGTCAATTCCACCGCTGGAACCGGACGGACAGCTCCTTCCAAATATCGCAATTACGGTTCCGGAAGTCGAACCGATGCCAGAATACATCCGAGTAGGAGACAGACATTCTGCAGTGGTCAATCTGCAGAGTCGGTTGATGGAACTGGGCTTTATGGACAGCGATGAACCGACCGACTACTATGGAACGCAGACAGAGCGTGCGGTTAAGATTTTCCAGAGGCAGAATAAACTGGCAATGGATGGTATTGTAGGGAGCGCTACATACGATGCCATTATGGATCCAAATGCAAAATACTATGCTGCCCAGAAAGGCGATGAGGGCGACGACATTTCCCAGCTTCAGAGCCGTTTGTATGAATTGGGATATCTGGCGACAGCAGATTTGGTAACCGGCAATTTTGGGGATTCTACAGAAGCTGCCGTTTTGAAGCTTCAAGAGGTAAATGGTTTGGAGGCAGACGGAAAAGTAGGCCAGAAAACTATGAACTTGTTATACAGCGATGAGATTAAGGCTAATTTTCTCGCTTATGGAGAAAAAAGCGAAGTGGTACTGGCTGCACAGGAAAGGCTGAAAGCCCTGGGGTATTTAATGACAGTACCGGATGGAGCGTTTGGCCAGGATACGGCAGATGCGATTAAACAGTTCCAGTCTCGCAACGACCTGATTATAGACGGTTATCTGGGGCCATCTACCAGAGAAGTATTAAATAGCTCTAAGGCAGTCCCCAATGGTCTGCGTCTGGGTGACGAAAGCGATATGGTTAAGAAAGTCCAGACCCTGTTGAGCAAGTATGGCTATCTGAATGCTGGAAATGCTACCGGATACTATGGCGAGATTACAGAAAAGGCAGTAAAGAGTTTTCAGGAGCGAAATAATTTATCTCCGGATGGTACAGTAGGAGCGCAGACGCTGGCAAAGCTGACGGGAGATAATGTAAAGAAAGCTCCGGCCAACAGCAGTTCTTCCTCTTCCGGAAGCAGTTCGTCAGGAAGCTCTTCCGGCGGAAATAAAAAGCCTTCCAGCTCCGGATCCTCTGGAAGCGGCTCTTCTGGAAAGCCTTCGGGCGGAAGCAGCGGCGGAGGTACGATTCACAATAGCGGCGGTGTCTCCAGCTTAATTGCAGTAGCCCAGTCGAAAGTTGGCTGCCCGTATGTATGGGGAGCAAAAGGCCCGAATGCATTTGACTGCTCTGGCTTTGTATACTGGTGTCTGAACCAGGTAGGAGTAAAGCAGAGTTATCTGACTTCCTCTGGTTGGAGAAATGTGGGACGATATACCAGAATTAACAATTTCTCAGATATTCAGGCAGGAGATATTGTAGTAGTAAATGGCCACGTAGGAATTGCAGCCGGAGGCGGAACCGTTATCGACGCATCTTCCAGTAATGGCCGCGTAGTACACAGAAGTTTAAGTTCCTGGTGGGCAAATAACTTTATTTGTGCATGGAGAATTTTTGGATAGAGTTATAAAATATTAAATAGGAAATGAAAAAGAAAAGGATTCTTTTCCTGCAGATGCAGAGAAGAGAATCCTTTTCTCAATTAGCAAACAGATTTGACTGGGAAGCGCAGGCAGGCCTTAAATAAGTCGCCGTCGATAATAATGTCAAAAGAACCATTCTGAAGCCTGGTAAGGCTTTGGGCAATGGAGAGGCCAAGGCCGCTGCCTTCGGTAGTCCGAGAGACGTCTCCGCGTACAAACCGTTCGGTCAGCTCGCTTCCAGTAATGTTTAACGGATGATCTGAAATGTTTTTAATGGTAAACAGCACCTGGTTTTTCTCGCGAACCATATCGACATAGACGCGGCTGTGCTCCATAGCATATTTAAACGTGTTGTTGTAAAGGTTTTCCAGTACACGCCACAACTGGCCGCCATCTGCCTCGATGATAATGGCTTCTTCCGGAAGATTGCTGATAAGATCCAGGGAACGGAGGGCAAATTTTTCTTCAAATTCGCCGTTTGTCTGCTGAACCAGTTCAACAAAATCAATGTCAGCCATTTCCAGCTTTAAGTTTCCGGAACTGGCTTTTGACGCCTCAACCAGGTCTTCCGTTAAAGTTTTCAGACGCTGGGATTTTTGTTCCAGGACCTCCAGATATTCCTGGACTTTAGGATTCTGGATATTTTCCCGTTTGATTAAATCTACATAGTTGATAATTGAAGTAAGGGGCGTTTTTAAGTCATGGGAGACGTTGGTAATTAAGTCTGTCTTCATGCGTTCGCTTTTTACACGCTCCTGAATAGCAGTATCTAAGCCGCTTCCGATGCTGTTGATGTGTTCGGCAATAGAACGTTCCCGCCCGCTGAACTGGGTTAAATCAACGCAGTAACGGGTGTCGCCTCCGGAGATATTGGAAATTGCTTCATTCAGTTTGTCCTGCTGCAGGGCCTTTTTGTAAAGTCGTTGGAAAACCCACAGGTTTCCTGATATCCATAGAATTACCAGAAGAAGCAGGAGCAGTTTGTGGCTTAAATCATTCAGATTGTAAAATAGAGAAAGAACCGCAAAAGCAAATCCCAGATTAACGGCCAGGAATCCGGTATAATAGTATATCAGCGAAATAGAAAAACGCTGTTTGGAAAAATAATCGAACATATCCTGGGAAAATTTTCTCATAAGAGAATTTTTCCACAAGATGTTTGCTTTGTATTGCCGGATTATACTGAATGCCAGTATAAAGCAGACAACATAAATGACAGCGCCATCGATAATGTGCCCCATGAAAATAAGTGCGTAATCGGAAAAAATCAAATCCAAAATAGCAAGCCCAAGGTTATTGCAGAGATAAAGTCCAGCGATAATCATAACAAGAGCCAGGAAAATGTTGATTTCTACGGGAAAGAAATCATATTTGAAAAAATACCGTTCAGAATGTCCAGTGGTTTTCCATCCGGTATGGTAAGCCAGGTAGACAAAGGTAATTAAGCAGCCTGCAAAGCCGGTAAATAGAGAAGCTAAACCTGCAGAATACCCTTGCTGGGTTTCTAAAAACTTCTGGTTTCCTATGGCATAAGCATCGTTATGGCTGTAGGAAGTATCAACTGCAGCAAGAAAAATCCCATTTCCGTCTATAAAAGGAGAGTATTTTTCCAGCATTGAAGAGATGTAGAGCGGCTCTTCTGGCAGATTAGACTGACCAGTCAGGGTATCTGTAGAGAAGACGGCGTACCGGTCGCATTGACGGAATTCGTCAACCGTCATATCTGTATTGGAAAACAGAAGAGGCTTGGAATTGTCTTCCCAATAGGATAAAAGAAAATGAAAGTTGCTGTTTCCTTCTATCAGATTATAACGGACATAAGAGTAAGCGCCTAAGTGGGACAAAACCTCATAGGATATATCAGACAGCGTCATATATGCATCCATGGGTTCAGAATATTCCGCGTCCGGTTCATAGGTTTTCTGGGTTACATATAAAAGCGGTTCCTCTTCCATTTCCTCTTCAGAAATAGGAATATCTACAATTTCCCAATTCTGGTTAAGGGCATATCCATGCGTCTTGGCATAGTCGATGATTTCACTTATAGTATAATCCTGTTCATTGTCAGGATTTCCATCGCTGACAGTTACAATAACTTTAGACATATCCGGACGGCCATTGGTTTCAAATACCTGCCGGTACTTTGCATACTCAAATATCTGATTCACATCATATTCAAACTGGGAAGTGAATGCGTGGGTATCGGCATAAGAAGAACGGCGGATCCACCGGATTCCCTGTCCATAATCTGAGTTTGCATAGAGCAGACAGAGGCCGGCCAGGGTAAGTACGAAAAACAGGAAGTGTACAAATGTAATCAGAATACGCCTGCTGTTGGTAGAAATTGTTTTCATAACAAACACCCGTCCTTACTGCTTTTCGATTTTATAGCCAACTCCCCAGACAACTTTCAGATAGCGGGGGTCTCTGGGATTGATCTCAATTTTTTCGCGGATATGACGGATATGTACGGCCACAGTGTTATCTGCTCCGATAGCTTCTTCATTCCAGATTTGCTGATAAATTTCGTCAATAGAGAAGACCTTTCCGGCGTTTTTGACCAATAAAAGAAGTATATTGTATTCAATAGGAGTTAATTTAATAGATTCCCCGTCTACGGTTACTTCTTTATTGTCATCATTAATCTGGAGACCTCCACAGCGGTAGATTTGTCCTTGATTCTGCTGGGAGACATTGCCAAGCTGGGTATAACGGCGAAGTTGGGACTTTACCCTGGCGACCAGCTCCAATGGATTAAATGGTTTGGTCAGATAGTCGTCGGCGCCGATGTTAAGGCCTAAAATTTTATCCGCATCTTCTGATTTGGCAGATAAGATAATGATAGGAATGCTGCTGGTTTCCCTTACCTTCAAGGTAGTACGGATTCCATCCAGACCAGGCATCATTACATCCAGGATCATCAAATCAACAGGGGATTGTTCTAATAATTCCAGAGCCTCTGCGCCGTCGTACGCTTTTATTACCTGAAATCCTTCACCAGTGAGATAAATATCTATCGCATCTACAATTTGTTTGTCATCATCACAAACTAGAATACTGGGCATAGTTGTCCCTCCTTAAAAATTGTTAACTTCATTATACAACGGGGACAGCAGAAAAGTACATTACTTTTTCCTTACATTTGGAAAGGAAAAAAGAATAAGAAAGGCTGCTGCGCAGCAGAAATAATTTTGCAGCAGCCTGTAAAAAGAACGCATCAGAATCGGAAAACAGCCGTTCCATAAGGAGGCAGCGGATAGGAAAAAGAATAAGGCTGACCATCGCATTCACCGGCTGAAGATTTATAGCTGGGAGCGGAAGAGGAAGGGAACAGGCCGTGTTCATTGTCCAGCAATAATGTGTATTTCCCTTTTTTCGGAACGCCAATGCAGTAGTCCGGACGGGATACAGGAGTAAAATTGATAATAAATAGAAGATTTTTTTTGCCAGTTTTGTCCCGACGGATAAAGCTAAAAATGCTGCGATCCCCATCATTGGCGTTGATCCACTGGAATCCATCCCAGTCATTATCCAGACGGTAGAGGGCGGGATATTTGCGGTAAAGATGGAGCAAATCTTTTACATAAGACTGGAGCTCAAGGTGTTTTTCTTCCCCTAAAAGGTGCCAATCCAGGGCTGTTTTTTCGTCCCATTCGTGCCATTGACCGAATTCCTGGCCCATAAACAGCAGTTTCTTGCCAGGATGTCCCATCATAAAGGTATATCCGGCTTTTAAATTGGCAAATTTATCTTCATATAGACCAGGCATTTTATTAATCATAGAACACTTGAGATGGACAACTTCATCGTGGGACAGAACCAGAATAAAGTTTTCACTGGTAAAGTAGGTCAGTCCAAAGGTCATTTTATTGTGATTATATTTGCGGAAATAAGGATCTAACTTCATATATTCCAGGAAATCATGCATCCACCCCATATTCCACTTGAAGGTAAAGCCTAATCCATTTTCTTCGGGTCTGCGGGTTACATTGGGCCAGGCAGTAGATTCTTCTGCAATGACGATAGCGCCATTTCCCCGCCCTGACAGAATGCTGTTTAAATGCTTAAAGAATTCAATTGCTTCCAGATTCTGATTGCCGCCGTATTTGTTTGGAACCCATTCCCCGTCTTTGCGGCCATAGTCCAGATAAAGCATAGAAGCAACGGCGTCCACTCGGAGTCCGTCTACATGGAATTTTTCGATCCAGTAAATTGCATTGGCAATAAGAAAATTTTTGACTTCGTTTTTTTCATAATCAAATACTTTTGTACCCCAGTCAGGGTGTTCTCCTTTCCTGGGATCTGCGTATTCATAGAGCGGCTGGCCGTCAAAATCAGCTAATCCATGAGCATCTTTTGGGAAATGGGCGGGAACCCAGTCTAAAATAACGCCAATGCCCTGTTTGTGCAGATAGTTGACGAAATACATAAAATCTTTGGGAAGGCCATATCTGGAAGTGGGAGCAAAGTAACCGGTAACCTGATAGCCCCAGGAACCGTCGAATGGATGCTCGGCAATGCCCATCAATTCCACATGGGTATATCCCATTTCTTTTACATAGGCAGCTAATTCCTGGGCAGCCTCTTTATATGTATAATATCCGTCTTTTTCCGGACGGTTTTTCTTTCTCCAGGATCCAAGGTGAACTTCATAAATGCTGAGAGGCGCTTCTTCCGGAACCATAGAAGAACGGGCAGTCATCCATTTTTCATCGCTCCATTTAAAATTGTTAATGTCAGCAGTAACCGATGCGGTTCCAGGACGGTATTCTGCACTGAACGCGTAAGGGTCTGCTTTAAACAGAATTTTGCCAGAGGTCGTAGTAATTGCATATTTATACAATTCGCCTACGCTCATACCTGGAATAAAAATTTCCCAGATACCGGAATCTGCCAGAACAGACATGGGATTTGCATCCGGATTCCAGCCGTTAAAATCTCCGACAAGGCTGACCTGGGCAGCATGGGGAGCCCATACGGCAAAATACATACCATCCTGGTTTTTATAGGTTTTGGGGTGTGCGCCCAGTTTCTCATAAATTTCATAGTGAGTTCCCTGGCCGAAAAGATACCGGTCGACTTCTGTGATAAATCCTGTTCCAACTGTTTTATTCGCTTTTCGTGGCATAATAAATTTTTCCTCCAATTTTTATTCCGTAGTTATCTTTAGAATAGTGCCGCTGCAGGGCTTTAAAGAAATGGTAAATTTATTATCTATAACCGGAATCACAGCGCCTGAGAACATATCGCAAGCTTGTTCGGCATGATTCGGGATAGGTACAGTGACAACTGCTTCCTGCTCATCATTATTGAGAATCGTAATTAGCATGGAACTCTGGCCGTGACGGGCATAGGCATACTGCCGGTTCGTTAAAAACAGTTCTTCATAACGGCCATGATGTAGGGCTTCCTCTTCACAATGGATTTTGGCCAGTAAAGCAATCTGATCCGTCAGCTTACAATGGAGAGTGCCAGCCTGGGAAATGGAAATAGCAGGGCGCAGTTCATCATCGCTCCAGTTGCTCCGCCGGCCTGAAATCCCCCATTCGCTTCCGTAGTAAACAGACGGAATACCAGGAAGGGTAAACAGGCTCAGATAGACCGGAAACAGATGATCGGGATTGCGCAGCTTGCTGGCAATCCGGTCTTCGTCATGGTTATCGACAAAGGTATACAGGTCTCGTCCAACCGATTCCAGACGCCGTACATTGTGAGCAATCTCGAAGAAATTGTGATCGTTGAATCCGGAATAAATGCTTTTATGCAGTTCGTAATTTGTGACAGAATGGAGCATCTGACTATTTACCCAACGGGAATATTCTCCATGGATAACTTCTCCCATGAGCCAGAAATCCTTTTTCATCTGCTCGGTATATTGGCGGAGTTCCTGCATAAAACCAAAATCCAGGACGTTGGCACAGTCTAACCGGATTCCGTCAATATCAAATTCATCGGCCCAGAACTGAACTACTTCCAGCAGGTAAGATTTTACATCTGGATTAAACAGATTTAAGACAGGTAAGATAGAATGTCCCTGCCAGGACTCATAGCTGAATGGATCGCCCATCGGACTGGAATAGCTAAAATTGACGCCTTTATACCAGTCTTTATATGGAGAATCCCATTTTTTCTCCTGAATATCCCGAAAGGCAAAAAATTCTCTTCCGGTATGATTGAAAACGCCGTCGACTACAACCCGAATACCAGCATCATGGCAAATCTGTACAAATTTTTTAAAATCTTCATTGCTGCCTAAACGGCGGTCTACCTGTTTGTAATCCCGTGTATCGTAGCCGTGGGAACTGGATTCAAACAGCGGACCAATATAAATTCCCGTACAGTTCAGACTGCGGATATGGGGAATCCATTGAATCAGCTCATTAAAACGGTGCACCGTTTGAGCATCGTGGTTTTCTTTTGGCGATCCAGTCATTCCTAACGGATACATATGATAAAATACGCAGGTGTCATACCAGGTACTCATGGGACAAATCCTCCTAATAATTATGCGGCTCAGCTTATAAAATCAAACGTTCCTGATTTTTGAAGCGCCTTAACAGGAACTGATAGCGTAACTGGGCGGCATTTAGTTCATAAATATAACAATCAATGAGCGTTGGATCTACTACTTGCTCAAAATGATTTTGTGCAGCCTGAATGGCCTCTTTGCTGCGCTCAATTTCCAGCCGCAGCCTATTCGCTTCAGAAGAACGGGGCCAGATTTTTTTTCGTGTTCCAATCATGGTATCATCTCCCTTACAGTATTCGGGAGTAGTATGTCTGGAATCTGGAAAATTATTCATCTGTCGGAGGGTGGTGGGGGATGCTGCGCTGATAAAGAAGAATCCGCTGAAGCATCTGACCAAAATCCATGAGCTGTCTGGTGGTATCCTCAATGGTAAGGTAATAATAGTTAGCAGTACCTTCCTGACGGGAATTGACCATACCTGCATCTTTTAAAATTTTTAAATGGTGGGAGACAGCGGGACGGGACAGATTGGTTTTTTTAGTGATTTCGTTGACATTTAACCCCTTTTGATTGGGATAAGAAGCGGCAGAGAGCGCTTCTACAATACCCAGGCGGACTTCATCCCCCAGAGCAATAAAAAGAGGCATACAATTATGGAACTGGCTTTTCAAATCCTGGTTTTCAGACAAGGTACGTCCTCCTTTGGTTTAAAAAAATAAACTAAGTACATTTTACCACCAAGGATGTGGATAGTCAATGAAAAGTGTACAAAGTGAACAAAAAATATTTTGAAATAAGGCTTGACAAAACAGATTTTTAGGAGCATAATAAGCGTTACCATCTCAAAACGCCAAAAGCATTCGCAAAATTCATGGCGTATGGTACTTATCTTTTACCGTTCAAAAGCGGTTTCGCCTTTATCAGGCAAGTTTTCAGACAAGCAGTGAAATTAACAGGTAATAACGGCATGGCCAGAAAAGAGGGGATTAAAAGGGACTATTTTATTTTAGCATCAGGAACTATGCTGGCAGGAGCGGCAGCCTGGGATTTTTGGACACACAGAATTCCAAACTGGTGGCTGGGGTTTTGGTTGGTACAAATTCTATTCCCGTTTTTTAAGACGGGAGGGGCAGAACTGTTCCAATTTTTGGGAAACGCTTTATTGGCAGCAGTAATTACAAGCATTCTATTTTATTTTCGGTTCATAGGTGCAGGAGACTGCAAGCTTATGTCGCTTATGTGCGGATACCTGGGAATTAGCAGAGGAGTTCAGGTTATCGGTACAGGATTCATTATCGGAGCTGTATGGTCATTGGGAAAGCTGTTCATTTATCAGCAGACCGGACAGCGTCTTTCTTACTTATCTGCCTGGTTTAGGCAAAGCATTCAAGAACAAAAAAGAATACCATATTTTCAAGAGGAGAGAGATGGAAAACAGGCGGTCATTCCTTTGGCGGTATGCTTTCTGGCTGGTTTTTTCCTGAAGATTCTTTTGAACTGGTAAAGAAGAACAAAATTAGGGAGAAGAGCTATGAAACGTGTCATTGCGGTTTATGATCTGGACCCATTTTATGCAGATCGTTTTGCAAAAGTGGCAAATCAGAAGGAAAAAGTCCCATTTACGATTATTGCGTTTACGTCTGTGGAGCGGCTGAAGGCTTATATGGATGAGAACCCAGTAGAGATTCTGTTGGTCGATGCAGATGCAGTAGATGTGGTTCGAGATTTGCCGGCCAGACAGGTTTTTGTACTGACAAACGGAGAGTTTGTGGAGGCAGAGGAATTTCCAAACATTTATAAATATCAGTCTGCAGACGGGATTTTAAGGGAGGTAATGGCCTGCTATCAGGTAGGAACGGAACAGGAATTTACTCCGATTGGAAAACCAAGCAGCCTGATAGGGGTGTATTCGCCGGTAAATCGGTGTTTAAAGACATCTTTTTGCCTGGCAATGGGGCAGATTTTGTCAAAAGAACAAAAGGTCTTGTACTTAAATTTAGAAGACTGTTCCTATCTTTCAAAGTTAATGCCGGAAAGCTTTAAGGGAGATTTATCGGATGCCTTTTATTACTATCAGCAGGGATTGTACAACTGGGTAAAAATGGCAACAATGGTTTACACATGGGGGACTTTGGATTATATTGCGCCAGCCAGGTATCCGGAAGATTTGGCGAAGATGAGTTCCGGTCAGGTGGCAGAGTTTTTAGAATGTGTGGCAGGAGAAGGGGTATATGATTGCATGATTGTAGACATTGGGCAGTATGGAAGACTGGCGGCAGATATTTTGGATGTATGTGAAACGATATATATGCCGATTCGGGAAGACGGTATTTCGATGCTGAAGGTAGAGGTTTTTGAAGAATATCTGGAGGCATCTGGAAGAAAGAAACTGAAGGAAAAGATCCAAAAATTAAAACTGCCTTCGCAAAATTACGTAATCCGGAATGAAAACTATTTGGAACACCTGATGTGGGGAGAATTGGGAGATTATGTACGGCAGCTGCTAAGGGGGAAAGTAGAATGGGGGCAGGCATAAACAGGGGAAAGAAGCGGGAAGAAAAGCCGGATCCGGCAGAAGAAGCAGCGAAATCTTTGCGGATGAAGCTGGTGGAGTTTCTTCAGAATCAGCCTTATCTGACGGATACAGAGCTGAAAGAACTGATAAATGAAGAGATTTTTCAGTATGGATCGCAACATTACCTGCCTCTTGCTGCAAAGGAGCGGCTTGGACAGAGACTGTTTGATTCATTCCGGCGGCTGGATATTCTGCAGGAGCTGGTAGACGATCCAACAGTAACAGAAATAATGGTAAATGGAACGGAACAGATTTTTATTGAAAAAAACGGAAGAATGCAAAAATGGAAGAAACAGTTTGAAACGGAAGAACAGCTGGAAGATATGATTCAGCAGATTGTCAGCAGAGTCAACAGGATGGTAAATGCGTCCAGCCCCATTGCAGACGCACGCTTGGAAGACGGTTCCCGTGTCCATATTGTATTGCCGCCTGTTGCGTTAGATGGGCCGGCAGTAACAATCCGTAAGTTTCCAGAGCCGATTACAGTATCAAAATTAGTCAAATTTGGCTCGATTACTCAGGAAGCGGCAGGATTTCTAGGAAAACTGGTTGCATCTGGCTACAATATTTTTATATGCGGCGGAACCAATTCTGGAAAAAGCACATTTTTAAATGCACTGTCAGCATTCATTCCGTCAGATGAACGCCTTGTAACAATTGAAGATTCAGCAGAACTGCAGATTCAGCATATCCCGAATCTGGTCCGGCTGGAAACTCGTAATGCCAACGGCGAGGGGGAAGGCGCAATTACCATTCGGGATCTCATCAGAGCGGCTCTCAGAATGAATCCAAGCCGGATTATTGTTGGAGAGGTAAGGGGAGCGGAAGCCTTGGAAATGCTTCAGGCGATGAATACAGGCCATGATGGAAGTATGTCTACGGGACATGGAAATAGTCCGAAAGATATGCTGTCCCGTCTGGAAACGATGGTGCTGATGGCCGCAGATATTCCATTGGAAGCAGTCAGGAGTCAAATCAGTGCGGCTGTCGATATTTTGATTCATTTAGGAAGACTTCGGGATAAAAGCAGGCGGGTTTTGATGATTGCAGAAATCGGGGGAATGGAAAATGGGGAAATCAAGCTTAATCCCCTTTATCAGTTCAAGGAAGAAAAGGGGCAGGAAAAAAGAAAGCAAAGTTTGCGCAAAGGCGGTACGGAAATCAGTTTGGTCAATGGAAATTTGGAAAAAGTGGGGGAACTTCAAAATAAGGAAAAACTGGAAGCAGCAGGCTATCAATTATGAAGAGTATTACCTGACGGTAAAAGAATGGGCACTTTGGGCAGCAGCGGGAACCGGAGCCTGCGGAGCGGTGGCTTATACATTTTATCGCAGCTATCGGATATTTTTCGTATTACTGCCGCTAGGACTGATGTATCCGCTTGTACATAAAAAACAGCTCTGCCAGCGGAGAAAAGAACAGTTAAAAAGCCAGTTCAAAGAAGGGGTTTTAATTTTATCGGCATCCTTAAGTGCCGGATATTCGATAGAAAATGCGTTAAAAGCCAGCGTAAATGAATTAACCATGCTTTACGGAAACCAGGGAATGCTAGTTAAGGAATTTACCTGGATGGTCAGGCAGATTGGACTAAACAGTACGGCGGAAGAAGTCTTCGAAGATTTTTCCAAACGAAGCGGAATTGAGGAAATACAGAGTTTTGTACAGGTATTTGCAGTGGCAAAACGCAGCGGCGGAGAATTAGTGGCGATTATGAATAAAACAGCGGATTCTATTCGGGATAAGATACAGCTGCATGAGGAAATACGGACAATGACAGCATCCAGACAGTTTGAACAGAAAATAATGAATCTGCTTCCATTTTTTATCATCCTTTATATAGATATTACGTCTCCTGGATTTTTTGACTTGATGTACACAACGGGAATTGGACGGATTCTGATGACGGGATGTCTGGTAGTCTATGGATTGGCCATCTGGATTGCAGGCCGCATTCTAGATATTAAAGTATCCTAAAAACAAAACAGGGCAGTAGGGGAGAGGAAGATGTATTGGAAGCAGGAAAGAAAGAGATTCGAAAACGCCAGTGTATATGTCTTTTGGCATCAGCCGCAGTATTTCTGACAGTGTGGCTGTCAGATGAGCAGCAGACACTGAAAGATGGGGCAATCCATAGGGGAGATTATGGGGAAGAGGAAACGGAATATGAATTATGGGTATCCGGACTTGAAGAAGCGGAGATTCCCATAACAGTTACTGTTAACAGCCGGAAACGCCAGGAACAGGAAGCGCGGGAGATACGGGAGCAGTGGGCAGAAAATCTGCCGGAGGAAGTTTTGCAGAAAAACACTTCGCTTCATGAAGTCAGAACGAATCTAAATCTGATTGCCTATGATAACGCGACAGGTCTGGAGTTGGATTGGGAGTCTGGTGATACAGAGCTAATTGATAGTTTCGGAACCGTTTATAATGAATCGCTTCCTCCGGAAGGAAAACAGACGACACTGATTCTGACAGTTTCTGATGACAGAGGAAGCAGCCAGTTTCGGCTTCCAGTGACAGTTTTTCCGCCGCTTTTGTCAGACACAGATAAGAAACAGAAAGAACTTTTGAGCGCCATTGATGAGCTTGACCATATCACAGAAGAAAGTGAATGGATGAAACTTCCGGAATACTTCGACGGAAAAACGCTTTCGTACCGGATGGAACGGGATTACAGCAGTTTCCTGATTTTAGCAATTGGAGCAGTAATGTCTGTTTTATATGGATTTGAGGATAAAATCCGTCAAAAGGAGAAGGAGAAAAAAAGAAAAGAACAGCTTGCTTTGGAGTATTCAGAGCTTGTTTCGAAACTTCAGATCTATCTGGGAGCCGGAATGACTGTTCGGACTGCCTGGGAGCGAATAGCAAAAGACTATGAAAGGCGTTTGTCCAAACAGGAGAAAATAGTCAGTCCTGCTTATGAGGAGGCAGCAAATGTGTGTAAAGATTTACAAAGCGGCGTATCAGAGCCAGAAGCCTACAGGCGGTTTGGACGCAGATGCGGACTGAGACCATATATGAAGCTTGCTAGTCTTCTGGAACAAAGCCGAAAGACCGGATTGAAAAATTTGCGCAGTTTATTGGACGAAGAAGTTGCGTCTGCTTATGAAGAAAGAAGAAATCTGGCAAAACGGCAGGGAGAGGAAGCGGCGACAAAGCTATTGCTGCCACTGTTTATGATGTTGGGAATAGTCATGGTAATCGTAGCGGTGCCGGCATTTTTAAGCTTTTATTGATAAAGAAGCAGGAGGAGGTGAAAGGTATGAAGGCAAAAGAAGAATTGCAGGCTTGGCTGACAGAAGAAGACGGAATTGGAGTTATCGAAGTTGTGTTGATTTTGGTGGTTCTGATTGGTCTGGTTATTATTTTTAAGAAACAGATTACTACTCTTTTAAACAATGTTTTTAAAGAAATTAACAGCCAGTCAAAAGAGGTGTATTGACGATGAAGTTTAAAGGACAGATTACCGTATTTCTAAGTCTGATTTTGCTGTGCGTATTCGGACTAATCTGCAGCCTTCTGGAATCTGCCAGAATTGCTGGAGAAAGGTGTTACCTTGAAATGGCCGCTTATTCGGCGCTGGACTCGGTAATGAGCCAGTATCATTTGCCCTTGTGGGAGGAGTATCGGGTATTTGGGGTGGAATATATAGGAAAACAGGCGATAGAGGAAGAGTTTCAAACGTACTTTCAGAAGTATCTGGAAACACCGGACTGGTATGCTGCAAAATTGGAGTCTTCAGAGGCAGGAGACCTGGTTCATCTTACAGAAAACGGCGGAAGGCATCTGGAGCAGCAGATTCTGGACTTTATGAAATACGGGGTCTGGACTTTAGACGTAGGATCAGATGAAGCTGAGACAATAAGCAAAACGGTCAAAGAGGCAAAACAGGTTCATGCAGTGTCTAAAAAAATGGAGACGCAGACGAAAAATGCATGGAAACTGGAACAGATTTTAGAACAGATAAGAGACTGCCTGGAAAAACAGAAGAATAGATACCAGGAAGCGCAGCAAGCTCTGAAGGAAGGGGATGGAAGCGGATTTTTAAAGGCGTCGGAGCGTTTAAATGACGAGTTAAAGAGAATACCGGATTTGGTAAAAAAATACGGAAAACAGGCAGACAAACTGATGGAACAAATGCGGGAGGTACAGGCAGAATATGAGGAAAAGCGACAGGATATGGGAGATGATGTCCAGCAGGTATTGCTGGATGAACTGTCCCGATATGAGTCTTATGTATCGCAGAGTGGAGAAAGAAGACACGAGGTGGAAAGACTGCCGGAGTTTGCAGAAGAGCAGCAGGAGCTGGTATCTCAGGTCATGGAAGAAGCAGAAGAGGTAATGGAGTATATAGACAGCTGGGAGCCGGAAGAAGAAGGGGATTTTTTAGATGAAGAAGAATTATGGGCTCCAGTTAAGAATCATTTTAACCAATACCAGATTCTGCAGGTTTCTTATACAGCAGGAGGTAAAAACAAGGAAGCAGAAGGGTTATTAAATCAGATCCGAAGAGCAGCAGAGTCGGGGATTTTACAGTTAGTTCTTCCAAAAGGAAGTGCGGTCTCAGAAGGAATCATAGAAACGGAAAATCTTCCATCAAAAGGCAGCGAAATTTCGGGAGACGCTGATTCAGAAGGTCTTGACTTAGGAGGACCAGAAGGGATTAATAGTCTTGCAGACAGGGCTTTGACAGCGGAATATACAGGCCAGTTTTTTACAAATTTTTGTTCCTTAGATAAAAAGGAATTTCAGTATGAGATGGAATATATTTTATATGGAAGTCCGATAGACGGTTCCAATCTGTCGTCTTCAGTAGCAGGTCTTTTAGCGGTAAGGGAAGGTCTGAATTTAATTCATATTCTGACAGACTCAAAAAAACGTCAGGAAGCAGAAGCATTGGCATCTGCAATCGTAGGAGTTTCTGGGTTTGCCCCTTTAATTGGAATTACAGCTTTTTTTATTATGGGAATCTGGGCATTAGGAGAGTCGCTGGCAGATATAAAGCAGCTTCTTTCAGGAGGAAAAGTTCCAATTTGGAAAGACGAAAATTCGTGGAAAATGAGTTTAGAAGAATTACTGGAATTGGGAAAAACCGGATCCGTACCGCAAAGGCAAGGAGGAGAGGGGCTGGATTATACTGGCTATTTAAAATTATTCTG
Source organism: uncultured Clostridium sp. (assembly GCA_900542035.1). GTDB lineage: Bacteria > Bacillota > Clostridia > Lachnospirales > Lachnospiraceae > UMGS1370. The sequence continues at coordinate 28,798 of UQMJ01000012.1, read as the reverse complement.
TATGGTAATGCCGGAATCTACTATGATTTACCGGATGATGGATATGATGCAGATAAATGTTGCCAGAAGAGAAAACGGATTTTTAATGAGCCGTTGTGCCGGTGAGGTGGAAATAGAAGCAGAGGTTTGTGGAAAACATATATTTTTGTCACTGGGATTGTTGAAAAACTTCATGGAGAGTGAGACAGGAGGTTATAAGAGGAGAATTTTAGTAAGAAAGAGATATTAGACGATAAAAATAACGGAGGAGAATAAGCATGCCCTTTTTCACGGTATTATTATATAGTTTCATTCAATCATATATAGCGCTTCTCTTTTCTATCGCGAAATCGGGCGAAAATAACGCAACTCTCCAAGTACGAGCCCCGCTTATAAGACATAATCGTTTCCGTAGAAAAAGGGTGTGTTTATTTTCCTCCGTCCAACAGTGGGAAAAAGGAAGTATGTCGGTTGAAGCTGCGCTTGGCTTATCGCTGTTTTTATTTGCCTGTATCTGCATGATGATGCCAATGGTAATGATGGACAGGCAGAGACAAATACAGGCGCAACTGGAACGGACAGGGGAACAGCTCAGTCAGTATGCGTATTTAACAGATGAAGAAACGCTGGGAATTTATCAAGGAACTGCATGGGGAAAACTCAGTATTTTAGATGGAATGAATAAAAAAGGTATCGAACAGGCAACATTTGAGGATTCTCAGATTATGCGGGATGGAGAGACGGTTCAACTGGTTATGAATTATAAAATGAGGCTGCCGTTTTCTATTTTTGGTCTGAAAGCCCTGCCTATGAAGTCGGTCAGTATCCGACGGGCCTGGATAGGAAGGAATGGACCTTTAGGAGATTTGTCAAACGGGGGTAATGAAACGGATGGAACAAAGCCACAGCAGGATATGGTTTTTATTGGAAAAGATAGTACCAGATACCATAAAACGCCAAAATGTCATTATCTTTCAAATAAAATAGAACAGATTACTTATGAAGAGCTAAAAACAAAACGAAATCATTCCGGAAGAAAGTACCGGCCGTGTAAGATCTGCGGAAAATTTGCAGGGCAGAACAGCAGCATATATGTAATGCCAGAGGGAGAAAGTTATCACTCCAGATGGAATTGTCCAGCTACAAATGCATATATTCAGGAAGTTCCGATTGAAGAAGCAGAACATTTAGGAAAATGTTCATATTGCTGGTAAAGGAGAAGTATGGCAATTTTATTATTTTTAGCGGCAGCGGCGATTTACGACTGGAAATATAGAGAAATTCCCAGGTGGGTTTACCTGGCTGGAGGATTAGAAGCATTTTTCTGGAGAATGGCAGTAATTTTGCATATGGATATATGGCTGGGGAGTGAATCCTGGATAGTATTTTTTCATGGAAATAATGCAGAAGTATCTTTTGGGGAAGCTGCTTCAGGGGCAATGATAGGACTTGTGCTTTTGCTGCTGTCAAGAGCTGCAGAGGGCAGCATAGGGTCAGGAGATGGGATGTTGTTTTTAATTACAGGAATTTACTTTGGATTTTGGAAAAATCTAGTATTGTTTCTGGGAAGTCTGCTGCTGTGCAGTATCTGGGGAATCAGCTATTTGTTTATTAAAAAGATTGGATGGCAGGAGGGGAGAAAACTGGAATTGCCGTTTTTGATATTTGTGCTGCCCATAGGAATGTGGCTGAACATGATTTAGGGGGAGAGAAAATTGAAAGGCAGTTATACGATAGAAGCAGCAGTTATTATGAGCATTTGCTGTTTTATGATGGCAGGAATGATTCTGCATATGTATCAGACTTGTGATGAAGTAACTGGAAAAATGGTTTTACATAAAACGTTAGAAGAAATGCGTCATTTGCAGCCAGAGGAAAGAAAACAGAAAGCAGACATTTTTAGAGATTTTAATATTCAGCTTATGGAAGGAGCAGACTATATGAAAGGAAGAGCAGAGGCAAAACGGTTTGACGGAAGGTGGCGTGCAGAGATTGAAGTGAAAATTTTTCAGCCGGAAGGGTTTTTAAGAAAAGTAGAAGCGGCCAGAAAATTGGAGGAAAGGAATGGAAATACATTATGAAAGGCAGATGCGTCATAATTATTTAATTATAAGACCAGAAAACAGTGAAAGTGAAAATTATGAATGCCGGATGCTGATGGCAAATACGATTGAGGGGTTGCTGAAATTCCGGTTCCAGCAGACAGAAGAGGGCATTCAATATTATTACGAGATTACTTCAAAACAGCCGTTAAGCCGGATGCTGGAGGGAAGGGCTATTCGCAGGACGGAAATTGCGAAACTGATGGTGTCCATTGCAGAGATTCTGGAGAGACTGGAGAGTTACCTGCTTCAGGAAAGCCGTATTTTATTGGAACCGGAATACATCTATATTACTCCGGAGGACTTTCAGGTATTTTTATGTTTTGTTCCAGACCGGAATGCCGATTTTTCCAAGATGATGGAACAATTGCTGCAATATCTCTTAAAAAAGGTTGATCATAAGGAAAAAGACACAGTAGTTCTGGCATACCGCCTCTATCAGGAAAGCCAGAAGGAGTTTTATGGTATGGACGATTTGTTGAAATGGCTGCCGCGGGAATCAGATGAAAGCTTTAGGGAGATAAAACAAAAAACGCAGGAAACTAACGAGCGGTTGAAAGAAGAGGTAAAACTGCGGAAAGAGGAATTACAAGAAGATACCGTCCAGTCTGCTCCGAAAGAGGCAGATTGGAAAAAGTACATTTTTCCAGCAGCATTCGTTTTATCAGCACCTGGAATCATATGGTTGATAAAAGGAACACAATTTTTTAAAGAATATCCGGTTTTACCGGCCGTCTGGTATGGAATATGGGGACTTGCAGGGATAAGTATGTGGATTATTCGGCGTAAAAATTCAGTTTCTGTGGAAGAAAAAAGAAATATAGAGGAGAAAACAGAAGAATCTCTAAAAAAGGACAGTCCATGGGCAGTGACGTTTTCAGAAGAAAGCAGTTTAGAAGAACCGTTTGGTAAGCCAGAGTTGGAAATGGCAGATGAAGTAATGGAAACGCGTATTCTGACTGTTCAGGATACCAGGCAGAAGGCAGTACATTATCTTCTCAGTCTGGACAAATGGACCGAAGATATTCCACTGGCATATTTTCCTTTTATTATTGGAAAGCAGAGCGGGATTGCAGATTTTATTTTAAATAAAGATACCGTCAGTCGGCTGCACATAAAAATAGAAGAAACAGAAAACGGATATGCAATTACAGATTTGAATTCTACCAATGGAACCCGTGTCAGAGGAGAAATGTTGCAAAATAATGAAAAGGTGCCGTTAGAAGCAGGAGATGAAATCTATATCGCAGATAATGGGTATCGATTTATATAAAGGCCAGCAGATTGTTTATTTTTATTTCTAACAATGGTATACTGTTTTAAATAACTTTAATAGATAAATCAAAAGGAGAACTTGTGAATAAGGATGAAATGCATCAGAAAGTCAAGCAATATCTGCAAATGCTGCGTTTTTTAAATGAGAGTACAGACGATTATCTTTTCGTATGGGATTTTAAAACAGGATCCATTTATTTTGCAAAAGACATAAATGAAAGATTTCCAATAGGGCTGCAGCCAGAGCAAGGGTATCAGGTAGAAGACTGGGAAAAGATTGTTTATTTTAAAGACCTATCAAATGTGAAAGAAGATTTTGTACGTTTAATCCGTGGAGAAACAGATACGCATGATATGGAATACCGGTTGGTTGATCGAAGGGGACGGAGAATATGGATTAACTGTCGGGGGAAGAGTATTTTTGAAAAAGATAATTCTCCGTTGATGATGATAGGGAGAGTATCCGATCAAAGCTTGAAGAGAGCCGATTCTTTAAGCGGCATCTGGAGCGGCGGAAGATTTGAAAAAGATTTAAAAGCAGTTGTATCAGAAAAACTTTGCGGATATTTAATGGCGGTCTGTGTAGATAATTTAAAAAATATCAATATTATCTATGGAAGAGATCATGGCGATCAGATGCTTTTAGAACTGATGAATGCCTTAGAAGATATGGTAGAGACACCGGACAGCGTTTATTGGTTAAGTGGGAATCGGTTTGCAGTAAATCTGATTGGAAAAAATAAAGAATCTGTTGAAACGTTATATGAAACATTAAAAGAGCGGATGAGTCCATTCTGCACATTTTCAGCAGGTGCAGTTTTTTACACACCAGAGAACTATTCGGATGCAGCCGCTATCTATCAGTATGCGGAAATCGCTATGGATAGAGCAAAAAAACAAGGGAGCATTTTAGAGTTTTTTTCCATTCAGGATTATGAAGAATGGTTTAGCTATTTGGAACTTCAGGATGAAATGCGTCATGCAATAGAAAATGGTTTTGAAGGTTTTTCTCTGTTTTACCAGCCTCAGATTGACAGCAATTCTTATGAAATGATAGGAGCAGAGGCGCTTTTGCGTTACGAGTCAGCCAGACAGGGGAAAATTCTTCCAGCTCAGTTTATTCCTCTTTTGGAGGAAACAGGGATGATTTGCCAAGTAGGATATTGGGTATTAGAGACGGCATTGAAAAAATGCGTGGAATGGCGTAAAAAAATTAAGAATTTCCATATTAGCGTAAATATTTCCTATATACAGTTAAAACAGGAAAATATTGGAGATTTGGTTCTTCAGTGTCTTACAGCTTCCGGACTCCCAGGAGAGGCGCTGACCCTGGAATTGACAGAAAGTATCCAGCTAGAGGAATATCCGCATTTTAACCGTATTTTTTATCAATGGGCGAAGGCAGGAATCCAGATTGCACTGGATGATTTTGGAACCGGATATGCCAATCTCAGTTATTTAAAGAGCATTGATATACATGAAATTAAGATAGACAGAAGCCTTGTAAGCCGGCTTCAATATAGTACCTATAATTATCAGCTTCTGGGAAATCTGATTGAACTGGCTCATAGTGTTCAGATTCGCGTTTGCTGTGAGGGTATAGAAACGGAGGGAGAACTGTTAGCGCTTCAGGACTTAAAACCAGATGTATTGCAGGGATATTTATTTGCCGCACCTTACAGCCAGGAGAAGTTTGAAGAACTTTATATCCGGAATGATAGTGATGCTTATCAGGAAAGACGAAAGGAAGAAGAATACTACCGATATATGGGAATTAACGCAGATCGGAAGGCAGAAGATCACATTTCAGAAGAAGATCCAGGGGTAATTGCAGAAAATATCGAAGATATTATATATGTCAGCAATCCCCAAAGCCATGAACTGTATTACTTGAATCCTGCAGGGCGCAGCATGGCAGGAATTTATGACTATAAAGGCCAGCCTTGCTATCAGGTTCTTTATGGAAGGACAAGCCCTTGTGAGTTTTGCAACAATAAGGATTTAAAGAAAAGCAATTTTTTAACAGCAGAAATTACAAATAGATACCATAACCGCCGATTTATCGCCAAAGATAAATTAATTCCATGGAAGGGAAAACTGGCCCGATTTGAGGTTGCACATGATGTGACGGAACGAATGGATATTAATAAAAATGATAAAAAATTTTATAAGCTTTTGGAAAATCGGAACGAAGAAATTTTAAACAAGATGGAGTTAGGATTATGGATTGTCCGAGTAGATCAAGAACGTGGCCGGTATGAACTGTTTGCAGACAGTATTATGCTTCGCATTCTTGGAATTCAGGAAAATGTAACCCCTGAAGAGTGCTATTCCCATTGGCATAGCCGTATTAATGATGGTTATAACCAGTACGTCAACAAAGCGTTGGAAAAGATGGTTTCTACACGGCAAATTGTTCAGCTGGAGTATACCTGGATTCATCCAGAGCATGGGGAGGTAATGGTAAGAAGCATAGGGGTCAGGATGGAAGACAGAGATGGAGAGATTTGTCTGCAGGGGTATCACCGGATTATCAGCGATATTAACAGAACCAGCTTTCTGCCAGTTGGTATTACAAGCGAAAGATTCGAGTATAATGAGCAGAAGCAGGCAATCTATTTCCATACGGACAGAAATCTCCTGTCTGGTGCGGAAGAAAGAGAAGAACAATTTCCGGAATGCTGGATTCGAAAGGGAATTGTACATCCGCATTTTGCAGATGAATTTCGAAAGATTTTCTTAGAGCTGAATGTCGAAGAAAGTATTGGCAAGGAACTTCTTCTAAAGGCAAAGAGCGGTTCTTATAAGTGGTTCCGAATGAAAATCCAGCATCTTAGCCAAAATGATGGCGATGACCATATTATGGTAGTTATTTTGGAACTGGTAGAGGAAGAACGTTCGGTAGAATTAGAGCTGGCAAGAATCAGTGATTTTTATAATGCAATGCTTTCGGAAACAGTAGCATATGCAGAGGTGGACGTGGAAAGTGGGCAATTGATGAAGGCAGATGGTTTATGGGCAGATTATGAGACAGAATCGTACAGCAGTGGAACTTTGTCCAATGATTTGGTCAGGGAAGCCTTAAAAAAGGTAGTTCGGCCGGAAGACGAAGGCAGGTACTGGAAATATCTGAACGTCGAAACGATGAAGCAGATGTATGCCAGAGGAGAAGTTACCAGAAAATGGTGCTTTAAAAGAAAAATAAACGGAGAGTTTCATTGGGTAAAGCTGGTCGTTCATGTTTTTAAAGAAAAATTTATGGACAATATGTACGCTCTCTTATACCTGAAGGATATTGATATAGAAAAACGCCAGCAGTTAGAAACGGAAGAGGAGGCGAGTCGGGATCCTCTTACCAACGTTTATAACCGGAGGGCTCTGGAAAGGGAAATCGTCCGGTATATGACAAAGACTCCCGACGCAAAAGGGGCGTTAATCGTATTGGATTTGGATAACTTTAAACATATTAATGATGAATATGGCCATTTAGAGGGAGACGCAGCATTGAAACATTTGACAGAGGCGTTGATGACCACATTCCGAAGAAAAGATTTGGTCGGACGTTTGGGGGGAGACGAATTTCTGGTATTTATCAGCAATATCAATGAAACTTCTATTTTGGAACGCCGGATGCGGGAACTATTTTGCAAGTTAAGAAGGTATACAAAAATACAGCTTAGCTGCAGTGCAGGAATTACGTTTGTAAATGCTCAGAAATTTTCTTATGAGACCAGTGTGCAGGAGGCAGATCAAGCATTATATTTAAGTAAGCAGAGCGGAAAAAATATGTTCCGGTATTACGACAGGGATCTGCAGATTTCTGCAGACAAACAAACCGGAAGCAGCTTATAAGCTGCTTCCGGAAGTAAATCAATCACAAGTTCCCTGTGTTTCGTCAAAATTAAAGTCATATCCAAGATAATTTGCGAAAACACGGACAATAAAGTTACGGCTTTGGCAATGAGCGGGGACAGAGGAGGCAGAAGCAGGAGTACAGCTGTCATCGGGCAGGATGAAGCGGATACATTCTAAATGAATATCTGTACAGGAAGGTCGGTTATGGGCGGGAACGGTTAAGATTTTAAATCCCCGTCTGATTTCGTGACCGGCATCATCCAGCTCATTTAATAAGACGGCCAGAGCGACTTCCTTGGCAGGGCAGACATTTTTTAAGGTAAGTTCAAGCTGAACAATTCGTCCAGTAGATTCAATAGAAAGATCGTCTAGATTATAAAGAACGGAGTCCTGACATCCAGGAGCAGTAAATTGCTGTTTGCATGGAACACATCCGATACAGGAATGAATACCACAGTCTACATAAATTTCGGGATTCGGGAATGTGACGATATTGCCCTCTTTGTCCTGATAGAGAATAGAAGAATTGACTTCTTTCAGACCGCCTTCCGTTCCAATATGCTGGACGGTAAATGTCAGCTCCGCGCTTTCTGAACCTCTTTCTCCGAGCACATCCATATTCCACTGAAGTGCAGTACCGCTGGTCTGGGTTACAGAACCTTTTGTAGGACTATTGACGGAAACGATTTGAAAATCAGAATGAAGAAGTTCATGGATAACGATTTCCGTTGCACCAGGACGGGAAATATTGTTAGCTAAGTTTTGAAAAAGAGTTTCCAAATCAGCTGCGTCAGGTGCAATCGAAACATGAGAGGAAGGTGGAGGCGTAGCCCAGGTATTTAACTGGGTTTCGTCGATGCCGTCATCTCCCTCTAGTCCGATGCAATAAATGGTAATTCCCATTGCTTTGGCATCAGCGGCAATTGGATCCGGATCGGGTCCGACATTGGTTTTTCCATCTGTAAACATAACAAGGATCCGTCGGTTTGCAGATGCAGAATCAAAGGAATTCACAGCGGTCGTAAATGCGGCAGCATGATTTGTAGAGCCGCCAGCAATAAGATTGGAGATGGAAGAGTTCAGTGCAGCCACAGAGGTGGTTAACGGAGTGTCTAACACAGCAGTGCTGGAAAAACTGACAATACCAATTCGGCTTCCGCCCTCAATTTCACTTGTTCCGCCAGTAGATTCCGCAATAATTTCTACAAACGTTCTGGCGCCGATTTGCAGATTTTCCAGAGCTTCTCCAGCCATACTGCCAGAGCGATCTAATACAAGAAAGACATCTACAGGGTTGTTTACAATATCTGGTGATGCAGTAAGAGCCAGAGTGATTTGAAACGTATCGTTACAGGAAATTTGATTTTTGCTGATGGTTTTATTGACAAAATTGACTCCCATACAATAAATCCTCCAAAATAATTTGTTTCAGGCGAAAGGGACAGCCTTACTGTATTGTATGCGGACAAACCGAAATGTGACATCCAGATGGACTCATGAAGAAAACATATATAAAAGATGTCGGATTTTGAAACTTTCTGAAATTCTAAAGCGTCTATAGATATATAATCTGATTTGGAAGCGGGAATGGACGATGGTTTTTAGCAGCATTACCTTTATTTTTGTGTTTTTGCCAGTATTTTTTCTGATATATTACATTGCGCCGGTAGGATTAAAAAATCTGGTAATTTTTATTGGAAGTCTGATTTTTTACTTTTATGGAGTAAGGAATAAACCAGAATATTTTCTTTTAATTCTGTTGTCGATTTTAATGAACTACATATGCGGCAGTCATATGGCGGCAAACAAGGAGCCGAAAAGACGGAAAAGGTGGCTGGTAATCGGTCTTATTTACAATATCGGGATTTTATTCTTCTTTAAATATACGGATTTTTTCTTTGAAATTCTAAATGGGCTGATTGCTCCTCTGGCAAAGAAAGACGTCTTTCCTTATCTGGGTCTGGAACTGCCAATCGGAATTAGTTTCTACACATTCCAAAGTATGTCCTATCTGATTGATGTGTACTGGAAGGAAACCAGATGTGAACGATCTGTTGTTTCTTTTGGAGCGTATATCAGTATGTTTCCCCAGTTAATTGCCGGACCGATTGTTACCCATAAGCAGGTGCAGAAGCAGCTGCGCCGGAAGGCGATTTCGTTAGACAATATTGAGGAAGGGTTAAGGGAGTTTACGATTGGCCTTGGATTAAAGGTATTGATTGCGAACCAGATGGGACGTCTCTGGGGACAGGTAAACGCCATTGGGTATGAAAGCATTTCAACGCCTATGGCCTGGCTTGGTCTGGCAGCATTTACCTTTCAGATTTATTTTGATTTTTATGGATATTCCAGGATGGCAAAGGGCCTGGGACTTATGATGGGATTTTATTTTCCCGATAATTTTAATCAGCCATATCTGTCGGGAAGTGTGAGCGAATTTTGGAGACGGTGGCACATTACGCTGGGAAGCTGGTTCCGGAATTATGTATACATTCCGTTAGGCGGTAAGTATTCCCACATGATGAGAAATACGCTGATTGTCTGGATTCTGACAGGACTTTGGCATGGAGCAAGTTGGAACTATGTATTGTGGGGATTATTCCACTGTACCTTGATTATTCTGGAAAAGTGCGGTCTGAAACGGATTTTGGAGCATTCTCCGTTTAAAGGACATCTTTATATGGCTTTTTTAATTCCGATTTCATGGCTTCTGTTTGCAGTAAATGACCTGGGACAGATTAAGCTGTATCTGATGAGATGCTTTCCGTTTTTTGGAGAAACAGGGACATCCGTTTTTGCAGGCGATTTTTTGAAATATGGCAGGATGTATCTGCTGTCCCTGGCTGCGGCAATTTTTCTTTCTACAGGGTTAGGAGAAAAACTTTATGAAAAGCACAAAGGTTCTTTCGCAGCAGTACTGGGATTGGTAGCAGTATTTTGGGCGTGCGTTTTCTGTATGTACATGGGAATGGATGATCCGTTTCTGTATTTCCAGTTTTAGAAATACGGGAGAAACCTTTAAAGAAAAGAGAAAACTATGAAAAAATATGCATATATGAAGAGTTTATTTTCCAGCATGGTACTTGTCCTAAGTATATATGGATTTACCCAATTTTATGAGGGATTTCCGGTTAGGCAGGCAGATGCCCAAACCTGCGCAGATATAGATTTAGAGGGAACTTCGAAAGAAGGGACTGAGATTGAAATGCCAGAACGTGCAACGGAAACGCTGGCTGCAGAGATGTCAGAGAATCCAGCAGAGACTACAGCGGCAGTTCTTCTGGAAAGCGCAGCAGAAATGACAGCAGAAACCACAGCAGAAGAGAGGCCGGATGACGTACTGGAACAGCCTGCTGTGGAAGCCAGCAGAGAGCTGTTCCAGGATGCATTGTTTATTGGAGATTCCAGAACAGTGGGGCTGATGGAATATGGAAATTTAGGCGAAGCAGAGGTATTTGCCAATACGGGAATGACGGTTTTTGAGGCGATGAAGGCTTCTGTTAAAACGGCTTCTGGAAAGAAACAGACACTTTCAGAGCTTTTGCAATCCCGATCGTTTGGAAAAATTTATGTGATGCTGGGACTGAATGAACTGGGGTATCCTCAGAGCAGTATTGTAGAAAAGTATGAGGAACTGGTAAAAGAAATTCATACGCTGCAGCCAGATGCGATGATTATTTTACAGGCCAATCTCCACGTATCGGCCAAAAAATCAGCATCTTCGGATGTCTATAATAATCAGAAGATTAATCAGCTGAACGCGGAGATCAAACGAATTGCAGACGAGTCTGGAATGTACTATCTGGATGTAAATCCGATATTTGATGATGAACAAGGGAATCTGGACAAGAACTATACTTCGGATGACGCCCATGTACTGGGAAAATACTACGATGGCTGGACAACGTGGATTATGGATGAGACAGCAAACCTTTTAAATCAACCGAAATAATAGGAAAAAGTGAAAATGAGAGAAAAAGAACCAGCAGATGGGGTAAAAGCCAGATCTGCCGGTTCCTTTTATTTTGGGATTATTTCCGCTGGGACTTGTACTGCTTTAAGGCACGTGCCAGCTGATCGGGACAGGAAGTAGGCCTTGGGCCGCACTGGATTCCGTCTAAGCGGCGGATAGCCTCGTCAATATCCATACCTTCAATCAATCTGGCAACTCCCTGTGTATTGCCGGAGCATCCGCCAATAAATTTAACGTTAGTTAAGGTGTTGTTGTCATCTACTTCAAAATGAATTGCACGAGAACAGACACCCTGGGTTGCATAATCCATATAAATTTCCTCCTTTGCTGTAGGTTTCATTATTATAACATGGATTTAGACAGGAGAAAAGAAGGATTTAAAATCTTCTGAAAGCTCTTTTGAAGGCTGGATTGACACATGAAAAAAAATTGTGATAAGATGGAACCCGTTTAAGAATAGGTTGTTTCTCAAAAAAGAAACTGTTTTTAGGAGGTACTTGAGATGCTTACATCCCTTGCCCTTATTTTTCTGGTCGGACTTGCGGCGGCTGGAATCTGCCAGCTTCTGAAACTTCCAAGAATTCTTGGGATGCTGGCAGTCGGAATTATTTTGGGACCCTATGTATGGAATTTTCTGGATTCTTCCATATTGGGCATTTCAGCTGATTTGCGGCAGATGGCGTTGATCATTATTTTAATAAAGGCAGGATTGTCTTTAAACCTGTCAGACCTTAAAAAAGTAGGGCGTCCGGCTGTTCTTATGTCTTTTGTACCAGCTAGTTTTGAGATCCTGGCTTATGTGCTGTTTGCGCCGGCTATTCTGGGAATTACCAGAATTGAGGCGGCAGTGATGGGAGCCGTATTGGGAGCGGTGTCTCCGGCAGTAGTAATTCCGCGGATGGTGCAGCTGATGGAAGAAAACTACGGCACAGAAAAGAGCATTCCTCAGATGATTTTAGCAGGCGCGTCCTGCGACGATATTTTTGTAATCGTGCTGTTTACGACTTTTACAGGAATGTGTCAGGGCGGGCAGATACAGATGTCAGAATTTGCAAAAATCCCGCTATCAATTTTAGCAGGAGTTTTACTAGGAGGAATTGCAGGATGGTTTCTTGTCCAATTTTTTGAAACCACATATGCGCGAAACCATTATGTACGGAACAGTATGAAAGTACTGATTGTTTTGGGAACAGCATTTTTGCTTGCGGCAGCTGAGGACTGGCTGGAGGGAGTGATTCCGGTATCAGGCCTTCTGGCGGTAGTGAGCATGGCCTGTGTTCTGAAAATGAAGAGTACGGGATTCGTGTCCAGGCGCTTGTCTGAAAAATTCGGAAAGTTATGGCTGGCAGCAGAGGTAATGCTGTTTGTACTAGTAGGCGCGGCTGTTGATATCCGCTATATGGCTCAGGCAGGATTTTTGGCAGTTATTATGATAGTATTGGCATTAATCATCCGCGCGGTTGGAGTATGGTTGTGCCTGCTGGGAACGAATTTAAATGGAAAAGAGCGGTTGTTTTCTGTAATTGCCTATGTTCCGAAAGCAACCGTTCAGGCAGCCATCGGGTCGGTTCCGCTGGCAATGGGACTGCCATGCGGAAATATTGTGCTGTCAGTGGCTGTGCTTGCGATTATTATTACAGCGCCTCTTGGCGCGCTGGGAATGGACTTTACTTATCGGCGTCTGCTGGAAAAGGACGGATGATTGCATTTTCATAAACCGCGGGATATAATGAGACGAGAAGAGAAAAATACACGAGGAAAAGGAGTTTGAATGATGTTAGGAATTATTGGAGCAATGGACGAAGAAGTCCTGGAAATTAAAAACGCTTTGACAGACGTATCGGTAGAAACCGTAACAGGGATGGATTTTTACCGTGGAAAAGTAAACGGAAAAGAAGTAGTAGTAGTCCGTTCCGGTATTGGCAAGGTAAATGCGGCTGTGTGCAGCCAGATTCTGGTGGATCGGTTTGGAGTGGAGGCCATTGTAAATACTGGAATTGCAGGATCTTTAAGGGCAGAAATTAATATTGGAGACATTGTGCTGTCTACGGATTCCGTTCAGCACGATATGGATGCAACCGGATTTGGCTATCCGGCCGGACAGATTCCAAGAATGGATACATTTGCATTTCCGGCAGATGAGAAGCTGTTAAATCTGGCAAAGGAGTGCTGTGCGAGAGTCAATCCAGATATTCAGACATTTACCGGAAGAGTGGTCAGCGGCGATCAATTTATTTCAGATAAAGGGAAAAAGCAGTGGCTGACAGAAACTTTTGACGGTTCCTGTACCGAGATGGAAGGGGCGGCAATTGCACAGGTGTGCTACTTAAATCATATAGGATGTCTGATTATCCGCGCAATTTCCGACAAAGCGGATGACAGCGCTAATATGGATTACCAGGAGTTTGAAGCAAAGGCTATCCGGCATTCTGTAAAGCTGCTGCTTGCCATTGCGGAGAATTATTAATCAGATGAATAAAAACGACTCTCAACCTAAGAATCAGTTTTAGGGGAAATTTGACGAACGATTCTAGGGATTCTCAACTTCCCAAATTCTTGCGGTACAGCTATAATGTGACGTACAGCAAAGCCGACGAGGCTGTTTTTCACCGCCGGCAGACGCGGATACGCGCCAGAAAGACAAAACCTTAAAGAGACAGGCTTTGCAGGAAAGGGGAGTTTAAATGATGCTGCAATTATTACAAAATGGAACGGCTTTATACTTATTAGTGGCGATTTGCGTATTTGGGATTGTCAGTAAACTGATTGCAAGAAATTCCTACAAAAGATTGATAAAAGAGACCAATACCATGGCCATGAGTAAAAATAAATATCTGAGAAATTTAAAACAGAAAGCAGAAGACGCGTACAGAGTCAATCAGGGCATTGTCAATACCCAGGTGTACTTGGAAAAGCAGCTTTTTGACACAAAGGTAGGAGCAATGACACCTCAGGGCTGGGCGGGTTTTTCCAGCCAGATGACCTGGATGTGTCTTCTGGCAGGCGGCGCCCTGGCGTTTCTTTCCTACTGGTACCGCTGCGATTCCTATTACATAGTATTGTATGGAACTGTGGGTATCATGACGGCGGTTTTAAATGTGATTGTGGAAAATGGAGTTGGTCTGGACGCAAAGCGCCAGCAGCTTTTTGTCAGCCTTCAGGATTACCTGGAAAATGTTTTATGGCATAGAATGGAACTGGAAAAAGCAGGAGAATTATCAGAAGACGATGCCAGAATGGTAGAAAATGAGCAGTCTCAGCCGATCCGCAGCAACGTCAGGGAGCTGCGGGAGAGAAAAAATGCCCGTCGCACTATGGAACAGCAGACAGCGGCCAGCCGCGACAGAGGGCAAAAAAAGGATGGAGAGGACTGGATGAAGGAGCTAAAGCCAGAGGAAATCCGCGTACTGGGGGAGATTATCCGAGAATATCTGGGATAGCTTTTTGACTCTATCTATGTTATAATGAAAATAGACAAAGTATTTAAAATATTTTTCTTAACAATCAGAAAAAGGAGACGATAGCAATGGGAAGAGAAGTGACATTTGACTATTCCAAAGCAGCCGGATTTATTGCGGCAGACGAGTTATCTTATATGAAAGCTGCCGTTATGGGGGCGAAAGATGTGCTGACCAGCAAAAGCGGCGCCGGCAATGATTTTTTAGGATGGATTGACCTTCCGGTAGACTACGACAAGGAAGAGTTTGTACGGATTAAAGAGGCTGCAAAAAAGATTCAGTCAGATTCAGATGTTCTTTTGGTAATTGGTATCGGCGGTTCTTATTTAGGCGCAAGAGCTGCGATTGAGTTCTTATCCCACAGCTTTTATAATGTTCTTTCTAAGGAAGATAGAAAGACGCCAGAGATTTATTTTGTTGGAAACAGCATCAGCAGCAAGTACATCAAGGATCTTCAGGACGTATTAAAAGGGAAAGATTTTTCCATTAATATTATTTCCAAGTCTGGAACAACTACAGAACCTGCAATCGCATTCCGCGTATTTAAGGAGCTGCTGATTGAAAAATATGGTAAAGAAGAGGCAAACAAGAGAATCTATGCAACCACCGACAAGGCTAAGGGAGCGTTAAAGAACCTGGCCAATGAAGAAGGCTATGAGTCCTTTGTGGTTCCGGATGATGTTGGCGGCCGTTTCTCTGTACTGACCGCAGTAGGTTTACTTCCAATCGCAGTCAGCGGAGCAGATATTGATAAACTGATGGAAGGAGCTGCTTCTGGAAGAGAGAAAGCATTAAACGCTCCATATGAGGAAAATCCGGCTCTGCTGTATGCAGCAGTCCGCAATATCCTTCTTCGCAAGGGCAAACAGGTCGAAATTGTAGCAAACTATGAGCCAAGCCTTCACTATGTATCAGAATGGTGGAAGCAGCTTTACGGCGAGAGCGAAGGAAAAGATCAGAAAGGTATCCTGCCTCATGCAGTTGATTTGACAACTGACCTGCATTCCATGGGACAGTTTATCCAGGATGGTTCCAGAATCATGTTTGAGACCGTGTTAAATGTTGAGGATTCTCCGGCAGAGGTATTGTTAAAGGAAGAAGCAGTAGACACAGACGGTATGAACTATCTGGCTGGAAAGAGCGTTGATTTTGTCAACAAGAGCGCTATGAACGGTACTATCTTAGCTCATACAGACGGCAATGTTCCAAACCTGCGTGTAAACATTCCAGAGCAGAATGCATTCTATCTGGGGCAGTTATTCTATTTCTTTGAGTTTGCTTGCGGAATCAGCGGCTACTTATTAGGCGTGAACCCATTTAACCAGCCTGGAGTAGAAAGCTACAAGAAGAATATGTTTGCACTTCTTGGAAAGCCTGGTTATGAAGATGAGAGAGAAAAGCTGTTGAAGAGATTATAATAAAAATAGAACATGAGAATGTAAACAGCCTGTACTGTAGCAGTATGCTAAGGTGCAGGCTGTTTTTAGGACAAGTGGCAACATTGATTTCTATGAAATTTTATCCGCTTACAAAAGAGAAAATGGCAGAAATCCAGGGTGTTTTGGCAGAGAGAAAAGCAAAAGAAACAAAGTAATATAAAGTAATATTTGGAGGTAAAACCTTATGAAAAATTCATTACTGTATCCAGTCTCTACAAGTTCTAGACGCACTGTTTCATTAGACGGTATGTGGAAGTTTCAATTTGATCCGGAAAGTGTAGGAAGTGCATCTGGGTGGACAAATGGCTTGCCGTCGCCGGTTTTCATGCCAGTACCATCTTCTTTTTGTGATTTATTTACTGATAAAGATAGCAGAGAATACTGCGGTGATTTTTGGTATGAAACAGACTTTTTTGTACCAGGAGAATGGGAAGGACAAGATGTAACTATTCGGTTTGGATCTGCAACCCATCGGGCGCGTGTGTTTGTAAATGGCGTGGAAGCAGCATACCATGAGGGCGGATTCCTTCCTTTTAATGCAGAAATAGCAGCTCTGGTAAACTATAATCAGTATAATAAACTTACGGTTCTGGTAAACAATGAATTGAATGAAGCCATGCTTCCGGCAGGAACCGTAACAACGCTGTCAAATGGAAAGAAAATGGCGGTACCATATTTTGATTTTTATAATTATTCAGGATTGCAGAGACCTGTAAAACTGCTTTGTCTGCCGAAAGAACAGATTGTAGATTTTACAGTGAATCATCACTTAAATGGCCGAGATGCAGATGTGGAGTATACAGTAGAAACAAATGGGAGCCATAACTGCATAGTAGAAGTATATGATAAGGAAGGAATAAAAGTCGCAGAAAGTGTAGGAAAAAAGGGTAATCTGCACATTGAAAATGTACATTTATGGGATGTTCACAAGTCATATCTGTATCATTTTGTAATTCGCATCATGGATAATGAAAACGTATTAGATGAATATTTCGAGAAAATTGGTGTGAGAGTTTTTGAAATCAAGGACGGAAAGTTTCTTCTTAATGGAAAATCTGTTTATTTAAAAGGTTTTGGCAAACATGAAGACTCGGATTTGAGAGGCAGAGGACTTGATCTTGTTACGATTAAACGGGATTATGAATGTATGAAGTGGATTGGCGCTAATTGTTTCCGCACCAGCCATTATCCATATGCTGAGGAAGTGTATCAGATGGCAGATGAAGAAGGCTTTTTGATCATTGATGAAGTACCTGCAGTAGGATTTATGGAAAGCATTACGAATTTCTTAAGCGCCAATCAGGGGACGCAAAATCAGCAGGGATATTTTGAAAAGGAGACAACGCCCCAGCTTTTAAAGAATCATAAACAGGCCTTGCATGATATGATAATTCGTGATAAAAACCACGCTTCAGTCATTGCGTGGAGCATTTTAAACGAACCTCAATGCACCAGCAAGGGAACGGAAGAATATTTTAAACCATTATTTGATTTGGCTCACGAACTGGATGTACAGAAACGGCCCAGAACCTATGCGATTTTGATGACAAGTTTGCCGGATAATAGCAGAGGTCAGCAATTTGCAGATTTTATCAGCTTAAACCGTTACTATGGATGGTATGTAATGGGGGGATATAATATAGCGGATGCTGAGGAGGCGCTGCGTAAAGAACTGGGTAAATGGAGCGAGATATTAAACGAACGTCCCGTGATTTTTACAGAATATGGCGCAGATACTATGCCAGATGAACATAAACTTCCCAGCGTTATGTGGAGTCAGGAATATCAAAATGAATACTCAGAGATGAACCACAGAGTTTTTGATGCGTATGAGTTTGTAAAGGGAGAACTGGTATGGAATTTTGCAGATTTCCAGACAACAGAAGGAATCATGCGTGTAAATGGCAACAAAAAAGGGATTTTTACCCGTCAGCGTCAGCCCAAGGATGCGGCGTTCTATTTCCGTCGGCGTTGGAAAGGATTGCCGGAAAATTATAAGGGATAGGAGAAACAACAGGACAGCCTGTACCGCGGCAGTATGCTAAGGTGCAGGCTGTTTTTATATTATTCTTCTATCACATGAATTTCAAGATAATCAAAATCAATGGTTTCTACAAAACTGTCTTGGTAAAAACGGGTTTTATCATGGCGCTGAAATTCTCGGATGGTGGAATCCATCCAGATAGGGTGGCCTAAGTCAAACTGGCTGCAGATCTCATCTAAAGCGCCAAAAACCATCTGGGTGCGGGACATGGAGTAGTCCGGCATACAGATAACCGTATCCTGCAACAGATGGTTGTCTTTCCAGATTTTTCCCCACATACGGAACATAAGGGATACCTCCTTTTCAGATTGGTGTAAACTGATGCTAGTATATCGGATTTTCGGAACCTTGTAAAGGCGGGAATTTCCCCTTGTTCTTCCTTGTAATTTGTAGTAATCTATACATAGCAGTACGGGACAGCTTGTATAAAAAGCAGTTTTCCATTTACAAAGGGGACAAAATATGGGAACAGGGATTACGTCGGCAGTTACAGATTGCTCTGCATTTTTGGCAGATGCAATAAAGGCAATAGAAGAGTTAAACCGCAGCAAAAAGGCCTGTGAAGACCTGGAAGCAGAAGAAGAGCGAATAGATAAAGAATTAGAACAGGAACGGCTGGATATGGCGGATACCATCAATCAGACGGTAAAAAAACGAAGGGATGGAATCAGCGCCAGTTACGATAAAGAGATTGGAACCGAGCAGGACAGGCTGAGGAAAATACGGGCAAAAAGGGAAAAAGCCAAAAACCAGGGGATTAAGGAACGGATTGCAGAAGAGACAAAAGAATTAAAAGAGAAAAATCAGGAACTGTCCATGCAGTTAAAAACATTATTCAAACAAAACAGGGTGCCGTCGTTTTGCAAAACGACATGGTTTTACGCCTTTTATATGCCTGGAAGCCTGAAAGAACTGGGGCTTCTGATCCTTGGCTTTCTGGTATGCTTTGTGGGGATTCCATTGGCTTCCTATCTGTTTATACCGGAGGAAAACCGGAAGTTCTGGGTTATGGTAATCATTTATTTGATTGTGATTCTGATTTTTGGCGGATTGTATATTTTAGTGGGAAATAAAGTGAAAATGCGCCATCTGGCAGTTCTGAAGCAGGGGAAAGATATCCGCGGTACCATTCGGGGAAATAACCGGAAAATTCGGGCCATTACATCCTCTATCCGTAAGGACAGGGATGAGGCCATTTACAATCTGGAAAAATACGATGATGAGATTTCCCAGATTGAGCAGGAGCTGCAGCAGCTCAGCAATCAGAAAAAAGAGGCATTAAACGCCTTTAATACAGTGACAAAAACCATTATTTCAGACGAGATTATGAACAATAATAAAGTTAAAATGGAAGCGCTGGAAGAGGAACACGCCCGTATTGAGGCCAGACTGAAGGAAGCGCAGATTCATGCAAAGGAACAGGCGCTTCTGGTAACGGATCAGTATGAGACGTATCTTGGCAAAGAGTTTTTGCAGCCGGATAAACTGTCTGAACTGGCAAAAATTGTCCGAGGCGGGAGAGCTTCGAATTTAAGCGAAGCTATCGCTGTTTATCAGGCGCAAAAAAACGGATAGAAGAAAATTTATTTATTTTTTAAATAACGATATACAGTGGGGACGCTGACAGAAAGCTGGTTTGCAATCTGGACAGCGGCCCCTTTTACGTTCATAAGGCCTTCTTCATTAAGCTGGCATACGATCTGAGCCTTCTCTTTTGAAGACATCTGAGAAGGGGAACGTCCCAGAAGGGCGGTCAGTTCGAGAATGCGGCGGCGGAGCAGACTTTCCATGGGAGTGTCCAGGTTTTCAGAAAGTTCGCCTTCCGGCGCAGGATTTAAATTGAACTGATGCAGAAAATTCTGGATGGAATGATTCAGTTCTGAAACAGCAGATAAATCCTTATTGATGCACAAAAGACCGATAAGCCGGTTTTCATTTTTGATATAATAGGTACTGGACAAAAAATCCCGCCCTTTCCCTTTTCCTGGATAATTGGCCAGGTAAGAAGAGTCCGCATACATTCCTTTGGCTTTCAGCTCCTGCCCCAGATCCGTAAGGGCGTCTCCCGTCTGCCGTCCGGAGATGGAATTCTGGATAGCTGTTAAGGAATGGGCTGGATCAGCGGTATTATGAAGTACTATTTCACAGCCGGAGCCGCAGACCTCGGCTAAAAACGGCACTAAGTCAATATAAATTTGCAGAACTTCCTGATCAGTCAAAGCGCACCTCCATAAATAAATATCCGTATACATTGATGTTATTATAACAAGGAGAAGAAAAAAACTCAATTAAGACTTGCGTTTTGATAAAAAATATTGCATAATATGGACAAATGATAAAAAAACTATCAAAGAAAAGGAGAATGGATGATGTCAAAAAAAGTAATTAGTACAAAAAATGCACCTGCAGCAATTGGCCCTTACAGCCAGGGAATCGTGGCTTCCGGAGAAACCTGCTATGTGTCCGGACAGCTTCCGATTGATCCGGCAACCGGCGAATTTGCAGGAGCAGATATTAAAAGCCAGACCAGACAGTCGTTAACGAACATCAAGGCAATCCTTGCAGAAGCCGGAATGACTATGGACAATGTGGTAAAGACCACGGTTCTGCTCAGCAATATTGCAGACTTTGTTCCAATGAATGAGGTTTATGCAGAATTTTTTGAAGGAGACTGCCCTGCACGTGCAGCATTCCAGGCAGCAGCTATTCCAAAAGGTGCATTAGTTGAGATTGAAGCAATTGCCGTAAAATAGGGGAAAATAGAAAACGGAGATGGAATTTTGCAGGGCGCATACGAATATGCGCCCTGTTTTGAGTTTGCGATTAAATTGTAATCAG
Organism: uncultured Clostridium sp.; assembly: GCA_900542035.1. GTDB lineage: Bacteria > Bacillota > Clostridia > Lachnospirales > Lachnospiraceae > UMGS1370. The sequence goes on along the minus strand of UQMJ01000012.1, from coordinate 7,835 downwards.
GTGATAGGGAATCTGGTTAGCGGTCAGCATCTGGGCTTCCCGCTGATGGCAGGTAAAGATAATAATCTGGCCAGGATAGGCTGTTACCAGCCAGCGAAGAGCGGTACGGAGACGATCGTCATCATAGAGGACAAAGCTGTCGTCAAAGATAAGCGGAAGAGGATCATCGCCGGTTTGGATTAATTTGGCAGAAGCCAGCCGGAGAGCCAGGTAAACCTGATCCATCGTGCCGCTGCTGACCTGCTCTAACGGTACCAGTTTGGTTTTGGTATTCATAAATACATGGAGATTTTCATCCACACTCATGCTGTTGTATACGCCGCCGGTAATCTGTTCAATAAGCTGGGATGCTTCTTTGTTTAAGTACAGTCCAAAGGAATCCCGAATGGAAGTGGAGAGAGCGGTCATCGTCTCCATGGCTAAATCAATAGCAGAGATTTCCTGGGAAATCCGATCGTTTTCTGCCAGAACATGGCGAAGGGCTTCTGCCTGGGTTTTGCAGTTGGCCAGATGTTCCAGCTTTTGCTCTAATTCCCACTGGAGTCGCTGCTGGTGCTCAATTTCTTCTGTACAGCTGGTCTGCTGTGCCATGAGCGTGTCAATCTCTGCTGCCAGGGCTGCAGCAGTTTCCTCGGACTTTACTAAAGCCTCATAGAGGCGTTCATATTCTTCCATCCGCTTTTCAAAAGCTGCCATGGCCTCAGAACTGATAGAACTGTCGCCAATGTGACGGGACAGGATTTCCTGCAGAAGTTTGGAAGAATATTTTAATTCTTTTTTCCGGCTGCTGCGTTTAAAGGCCAGCAGAAAACCGAATACCAGAAGGAGCGCGCCAAGTCCGCCGGAAGCAAACGCCAGAGGGAGACTGGAATCCCCTAATGGCTGAAGGACGGCAAAAGCGCCGCAGCCTGCCAGACAGAGCGCACACAGCAGAAACGAAAGAATCATCAGAATTTTGGAGCCAGGACGGGTACAGGCATCGCTTGCAGACAGGTACTTTCCATAAATACCCTGGGCTTCTGATAAATAGGCACGGATGGAGTCTCCGTCGGTAAACTGATAGTTGTTTAGAAGCTGCCGGCCTCGGGCTATTTTCTGAAGCAAATCTTCCTTTTCTGTCTGCTTTTCTGCAATGGCCGCCGTCATCTGTTCCCGCTGTTTCCGATAACCGGTAAGGTGGTTTTCATATTCCGGAGCGGAAATTTCTTTTTCAATATTCCGGATTTCCCCTAACAGGGATGTGTAGCTTCGGGCAGCTTCCGGAACCATTTCATTTTCAAAAGTCTTCTTTTGAGATTTTAAAAAAGCGGTTGCTTTTGTGATATTTAAGGCCATATTGCCGGAAGTATTCAGATTGGCGATATAATTGCGGAGTTCCGCCACCATACCGGCGTCCGTCGCGCTTTTTAACTGACCAATACTGATGGTGTTGCTGTAAGCCGTTTCGCTTAATCCGTTGAGAAGAGATTCCATAAAGGCCTTAGTCGGTTCAATAGCTTTTCCGGCTGTTTCATCTACAATGGTAAATTCTTTGCTGTTCTGGAAGTTTCGCTCAATCCGGTAAATATGGCCGTCTTTTTCCAGGCGGATCCGCCCTTCATAGCCGCCTTTGTTTTCCCAGGGCAGAAAACGGCTGTAGGAATCCGTCCTGGCTGCACGTCCGCGCTGGCGTTCCATACCAAACAGCATACTTCGGATAAAGGTATGGAGAGTGGATTTGCCAGCTTCATTTTTTCCGTATACAATATTTAATCCATCGTGGAAGACAACGGAACGGTCGTGGAATTTGCCGAATCCGTTGATATACACGTCTAATAATTTCATACCGGCCTCCTTTCGTCAGTGGTACGCAAAAGCGCGTTGATTCCGTAATACAATGCCTTTTTTTCTACCTGGCTCATATCGTCTTTTTGGAGGGCCTGGATATAAAATCCGATCATATCGCTGGGGTGTTCTGCAAACAAGGCAGAAAAGTCGTACTGGGGTTCGGAAGTGTCGATAATTTCTACGATCCGGAAACGGGAGGCCAGCACGTCTAAATCAAAAGAGATATCCGGATCCCGCATTCCGCGGATAAGGAAGCGGTAAATATTCTGACTGCCCCGTCGGCTGATTTCCTGGGAAATGCTGGCAGCCAGCTCGGAATTTGTCGTTGCCGGTGTGACGCCTACTGCCAGGGAAATGTACTGACAGCGGGAAACCGGCGCAAATTCCAGCACAGAGACCCGATGGGTCAGGGAATTGATTTCCCCATAATAAAATCCATGTGGCCCAAGCTCTGTCTTGTCTAAGGGCTCTAAAGAGCCTGGAAAGGCCGCTTTTCCTTCCAATACCAGTTCCGGTTTATGGATATGGCCTAAAGCAATGTAATCAAATGGCAGAGCGGCCAGGGACACGCGGTTAAATGGAAGATGAAGGGCGTCGCCGCCATGAGCCAGCAGAATGCGGATGTGATCCGTTTCCGGAATCTGAATGGAGGTAAGCCGATCTTCTTTGATTTCGGCAGTATGGTAACTGAATCCATAAACTTCCGTGTTAAGTTCTTTAAAGTAAACAGATTCCAGATCTTCGCCGGTCAGGTAAGTGACGTTGGGACACCAGGAAAAACTTAAAACCGCAGAGTTGGGCCGGATCCGGTCGTGATTTCCTGCGATTAGGACAATCCGGACGCTGGGAATGGTAGAAAACAGGTAGTTAAGCTCTTTTAAATCCCTGGCTAACGGCTGCCTGTGAAAGAGGTCGCCGGATATAAACAGAAAATCAACATCCCGTTCCCTTGCCTGCCGGATAACCTCCTGAAACGAATCTTTAATCGCCTGGGCACGCTCTTTGCTCCAGGGTTTGTCACTGTCTGGAGCCATGCCCCAGTGAATATCAGCAGTATGGATAAATTTCATAGTACCTCCCCCGTTTTACATTGGCGTGTAATTAGAAAAAAGGGCTGCCCCCAAACCTCCCTGCCAGGAAAAAGATTCCCGTCAGGAACATCTTGAAAGCGGCCTCTTTTTTGCCAAGTAATTATAAATCGCAGTTATTAACAGTTCTTGGGAATGGGATGACGTCGCGGATGTTGGACATACCGGTCAGATACATGACGCAGCGTTCAAATCCCAGACCAAAACCAGCATGGCGGGTAGAACCGTATTTACGCAGATCCAGATAGAAGTCGTAATCCTCTGGTTTTAAGCCCAACTCATTCATTCTGGCCAGAAGCTTTTCGTAATCGTCCTCTCTCTGGCTGCCGCCGATAATCTCGCCGATACCTGGTACTAAGCAGTCAACAGCAGCAACGGTCTTGCCGTCTGGATTCAGCTTCATATAGAATGCTTTAATTTCCTTTGGATAATCCGTAACAAATACCGGTTTCTTATAAACCTGCTCGGTCAGGTAGCGTTCATGCTCAGTCTGAAGGTCACAGCCCCAGAATACCTTGTAATCAAAGTTGTCGTTGTTCTTTTCCAGAATTTCTACAGCCTCTGTATAGGTAACGCGGGCAAATTCGGAATTGAGGATTCCGTTGAGACGGTCTAAAAGCCCCTTGTCTACAAACTGATTAAAGAAGTTCATCTCTTCCGGAGCGTGCTCTAATACGAATTTGATAATGTATTTTAACATACCTTCTGCTAAATCCATATCATCTTCCAGATCGGCAAACGCGATTTCCGGTTCAATCATCCAGAACTCAGCCGCATGGCGGGTGGTGTTGGAATTTTCTGCGCGGAAAGTAGGACCAAAGGTGTAGATGTTGCGGAACGCCATAGCATAGGTCTCGCCGTTTAACTGGCCGGAAACGGTCAGGTTGGTAGGCTTGTTGAAGAAGTCCTTGCTGAAATCTACAGTGCCGTCAGCATTTTTCGGAACGTTGTTTAAATCCATGGTGGTAACCTGGAACATTTCGCCGGCTCCTTCGCAGTCACTTCCGGTAATCAGAGGAGTGTGAACATAAACAAAGTCTCTCTCCTGGAAATACTGGTGAATGGCGTAAGCGATCAGGGAACGAACGCGGAATACCGCCTGGAACGTATTGGTTCTGGGACGTAAATGGGAAATGGTCCGCAGATATTCAAAGGAATGGCGCTTTTTCTGCAGCGGATAGTCCGGTGCGGAAGGGCCTTCTACGTCGATCTGCTCTGCCTGGATCTCAAATGGTTGCTTTGCCTGAGGGGTTGCAACCAGTGTACCCTTTACGATAATAGCAGATCCTACATTTAACTTGGAAATTTCTGTGAAATTAGGCATGGTGTCGTGATAAACGACCTGAAGGGTTTCGAAAAAGGTACCATCGCTGACAACGATAAAGCCGAAGGCTTTGGAATCGCGGATACTGCGGACCCAGCCGCCGATGGAGATTTCTTTGCCCAGATACGCATCACGGTTTTTATATAATTCTCTTACTGTAACTAAATCCATGAGTATTCTCCTTTTCTGCGTTTTGAAAATTTCTGGCATATTAAAGTCGATTGTACTATATTTTCCCTGGGGATTCAAGGGTTTGCTGAATATTTTCTGCCAAAGGGAACGCGCGAAAAAAGGGGAAATTTGTAAACAGATAAGCGAAAATAAATGAAACCAGGATTAAAATGTAAAAAAATCAATATTTTCGCAAAATTATGTCGGATTATGCACAAAAAGTACAATAAAAAAACCTGCAATTTGTTCACTATTTATGAAAACTATGCTATAATGGACACACGATTAAATATAACAGCAAGAGGTGATAACGTGATTAAAAAAGAAATGATAGCTATGCTTTTAGCTGGCGGACAGGGAAGCCGCCTGGGGGTTTTGACCCAGAAGGTAGCAAAACCTGCGGTATCATTCGGGGGAAAATACCGCATTATTGACTTCCCGCTCAGCAACTGTATCAATTCCGGCGTTGACACTGTAGGCGTTTTAACCCAGTATCAGCCATTGCGTTTAAATTCCCATATTGGAATCGGTATTCCGTGGGATTTAGATAGAAACGTGGGAGGCGTTACAGTTCTTCCGCCCTATGAGAGAAGCAAGGGCAGCGATTGGTACACCGGTACTGCAAATGCGATTTATCAGAATCTGGAATATATGGAAACTTATAATCCAGATTACGTGCTGATTCTTTCCGGCGATCATATTTACAAGATGGATTATGAAGTTATGTTGGATTATCACAAGGCAAATAATGCTGATATTACCATTGCGGCTATGCCGGTTCCCATTGAGGAAGCCAGCCGGTTTGGCATCGTTGTAACAGATGAGAGCAACCGGATTACAGAGTTCGAAGAGAAACCTGCAGTTCCCAGAAGCAATCTGGCTTCGATGGGTATCTACATTTTCTCATGGCCGGTACTCAGGGACGCCCTGATTAAGATGAAGGACGAGCCTGGCTGCGACTTTGGAAAGCACATTATTCCATACTGTCATGGCAAGGGAGACCGGATTTTTGCCTATGAGTATAATGGCTATTGGAAAGATGTGGGAACGTTAGGTTCCTATTGGGAAGCCAACATGGAGCTGATCGATATTATTCCAGAATTCAACTTATATGAAGAATACTGGAAAGTATATACCAGAAGTGAAATTATTCCTCCGCAGTATGTGGCTTCTGATGCAGTAATCGAGAGAAGCATTATCGGCGAGGGAACAGAAGTTTATGGAGAAGTCTATAATTCTGTAATTGGAGCCGGTGTTACGATTGGAAAGGGCGCTGTGATTCGCGATTCCATTATTATGCAGAACAGCAGGATTGAGGAAGGCGCAGTTATCAACAAAGCAATTATTGCAGAAGACGTAACGGTTGGCAAACAGACAGAGCTTGGCGTAGGCGAGTACGCGCCCAGCAAATATGACCCGAAGGTTTATCAGTTCGATCTGGTAACAATCGGCGAGCATTCTGTTATTCCAGATGGAGTAAAGATTGGCAAAAATACCGCGATTTCCGGCGTTACCGAGCCGGAGGATTATCCTGACGGAGAACTGGCAAGCGGAGATTACATAATAAAGGCAGGTGGCATAAGATGAGAGCAATCGGTATCGTTTTAGCAGGCGGCAACAGCAAACGGATGAGAGAGCTTTCCAACAAGAGAGCGATTGCGGCAATGCCAGTGGCAGGAAGTTACCGCAGCATCGATTTTGTGCTGAGCAACATGACCAATTCCCACATTCAGAATGTGGCCGTATTTACCCAGTATAATTCACGCTCCTTAAACCTGCATTTAAGTTCTTCTAAATGGTGGGATTTTGGCAGAAAACAGGGCGGCCTGTTCGTATTTACCCCTACGATTACTGCTGACAGCAGCGACTGGTATCGGGGAACAGCAGACGCATTGTATCAGAACCTGTCTTTCTTAAAGAACAGTCACGAACCGTATGTCGTTATTGCATCCGGAGACGGTATTTACAAGATGGATTATAATAAGGTTCTGGAATATCATATTGAGAAGAAAGCAGACATTACAGTTGTTTGTAAACGGATGTCTGAAAACGAGGATGTTACCCGTTTCGGCTGCGTAAAGATTAATGATGACGGAAGAATCGTAGACTTTGAAGAAAAGCCTATGGTTTCCGATGCCAATACGATTTCCTGCGGTATTTATGTGATCCGCAGACGTCAGTTGATTGAACTGATTGAGCGTTGTGCGGCAGAAGACCGCTATGACTTTGTAAAGGACATTTTAGTCCGTTATAAGAACTTAAAGCGGATTTATGCATACAAGATGGATACTTATTGGAGTAATATCGCTTCTGTAGACTCTTACTATAAGACGAATATGGACTTCTTAAAACCAGAAGTCAGAGATTATTTCTTCAGGCAATATCCAGACGTATATTCTAAGATTGACGATATGCCTCCGGCAAAGTACAATCCAGGAGCAAAGGTAAAAAACAGCCTGGTTTCCAGCGGATGTATTTTGAATGGTACGGTAGAGAATTCTATTCTGTTCAAGCAGGCATATATCGGAAATAACTGTATCATTAAAAATTCCATCATTCTGAATGACGTTTATATCGGGGACAATACGGTAATTGAAAACTGTATTGTGGAAAGCAGGGATACCATCCGCGCTAACACGACCCATATCGGAACGCCGGATAACATCAAGATTGTTGTGGAGAAAAATGAACGATACACGATATGATGATACCAGGGGAACGAAGTCAAAAAGCCGATGCAAGTAATAAAGCCTGCGAAGGGCGCGGGGGCGCTGCAGGCAGAGATACAAGACCGTAAGGGCAATAAGAGAATGATGGAGGGGTTGCAGCTATGCAGATTACAGATGTAAGAGTGAGACGAATCGAAAAAGAAGGGAAGATGAAAGCAATAGTTTCCATCACGCTGGACAACGAATTTGTCATTCACGACATTAAGGTAATTGAAGGTGAGAAGGGCTTGTTTATCGCAATGCCCAGCCGTAAGGCAGCAGACGGAGAATATCGGGATATTGCGCATCCGATTAACTCCGCAACCAGAGATATGATCCAGAGTGTGATTTTAGACAAGTATACAACGACATTGCTGGAAAACTCAGAGACAAGTCAGGCTGTATAATGAAATAGGCAATTTTGAGAGGAAGGTCAGGGACCTTCCTCTTTTTTTGCTTGCTCCGATGAATTAGGAGAAGTTTCCGGCTTTGTTTGAGATGGAATGATATTAAAAAGAAAGGCGTGTAGGAATGAGGCAATGCTTTGCAACGAGAGAAAACGGCTGATAAAAATGCATACCATAATGAAGACAAGTATAAACTTTGAGGGGCAAGGGGCATAGACGAAGCCTATTTTTTTCTGGCTTTTTGGAAAAAATAAATTGACTACATAAGGAATATTATGTAGTCAAACATTTCTGCTATTTAAAAAAGATC
>UQMJ01000011.1 GCA_900542035.1 uncultured Clostridium sp. | reverse complement strand
TAAAGTTTTTATCATTCATTCTTCAATTCCTCCAATCAAAAAAGGCAACTACCATTTATTGATAATTGCCTATACTTACATTTCCACAAAGAAAAAAGACAATCAATGTGTTAAATGAGTGCTTTTTAGTTAACACCTTGTCAAAAGCGGTTTTACCTTGTAAATACAGCGTTTTCCGCTTGTTAATGTATATTGTCTCTTGTTTTTTGTGCCCCCCCTTGTGAGATAACGGGGGCTTATAAGACTCGCTACGCTCGCCCAACCGCCGAAGTAAACCGCCCGCTCGCCGGCAAGTCGGCGTTGCGCTATGTCTTACAACCGCCACCGTTGGCGGATCACTCCGTCGATTGCTTAATTTGAGCCTTTCTAATTCCTTTTCTAGTTTTGTTGCCCCACTTTATGCTGGCTTTTATATTCTTTCAATAAAGCTACTGTAATATCTTTTGCAATCACAGAAGCCTTAACGCAATTTTCTTCAAAATTTTCGATACCATTATTTTCAGCGGTATCTGTAATACAACGGATTGAAAGAAATGGTATCTTGTTCACATAGCACACATGAGCGATACTTGCCGTTTCCATATCAACCGCCAGAGGTGCAAATTCAAATTTATTGTTCTCTTTATATCAAATTATATCATGCTGTTATAAGCATTGTCATTTCTTTTCTTGCTTTTGAAAAGTTACTCATCAGCCTATGATTTGTAAAGAGTGCTGTTTTACGGTATAGAATAAGAGACTCTGTTTCAAGTGTCGTTTTTTCACAACTTTCTATAAGTCGTTAAATAAGGCTCTTTCATTTGTTGTAAAATCGTTGTAAATTTCTTGATATTTTCTCTTTCAAATCTCTCTAAATGCTTTATTTATGCGATAATTTGCATTTTATCACTGTTTTGCACAAAAAAGAAGGACTGCTCTTTTGCATATCCTTCTTATACTTTTCCTTTTCTTTCGATTTTTTCCCTACACCTTTTCCAGATATTCCGGTGGTATGCGCTTCGTCAGCCACACTCCATTGGCCGATCTCCAGAATTTGTGTCCATCTCTTGCCATTGCTCTGGCTGCCACCTTATACACAACTGGCTCCCCATGGCGCTTCCCGACTTTCGTAGCCGTCTCCTGATCTCTGGACAAATGGACATACAGCCGGCTCTTTGGGATTAATCCCGTCTGATCGATGGATTCCACATACTTTCTCCCAGTACCATGAAACAGATACTCCGGCGGCTTTGCTTCTTCCAGTTCCACATCCACCTGTATGGAGTGTCCCTGATTTGCTCTGATACGGGTATGATCCTCGTTAAATGTGTATCGTTGTTTCTCATCCGTGCGGACAATTTCCTCCAGGATTTCCATGGTAATTGGTCTGGTTCGCCCGATACCGGCAAGCAGTTCATCTACATTGGCCCAGCCGTGTTCGTCCAGGCTGAGCCCGATTACTTCCGGCTTGTGCCGTAAAATCAGGCTGATAAATCTGCTTAAATCTTTGTAATTTGCCAATAGGTATCACTCCTCCGTATAAAAAAATATCATGTAATCTTATTGAATGTTAAACTGCGCAAAATAAACTGCTTTGTCATAATTACCACTGGCTCTGAAATCCATAATCTCTTTACCTATTCTATATTTTCCTGTTGGAAGTTCTCCATATAGCCATTCCCAGTTGACTTCCCATTCCACTGTATCCTCTTTTGGAATTATCCATGCTTCAGCTGTCCAGCCTATTTCACCGTCTATCACATATGGCATTTCTTTCCAGCCATTTTCCTGCGTCCAATTTTCTACAATATACCCGCTGCCTGTTTGTAATTCTCCTGTAGGTTTTCCGCTTGATTGCGTACATTTGATTGTTGCCCCCGTTGGAGTAATGTTTTCTGCCGTTAAAGTGATGCCCCAGTTTTCATCAATTATCACAAATTCTGGTGGGAAATAGGATGATAACATCTTTTCTTCTTTGGATAATTCTAACCATTTTAATGTAGCATTACACAATTCGGATTTTTTATATTCTTTTCCGTTGTATGTAATGATTTCATCGGTTGTTTCTGGCTCTATTATCATTTGACTACTAGCTAAAACTTTTTCAGTTGCAAATCCCCACCATTTGTCATTCATAAAAATCTCAATTAGACCTTCTTGTGAACCATATTGATATCCAAAACCTGTACCAAAGTTGGATTGATCATTTTCAGTTGGCTGTTCACTTCCATCTACTGATGATGTAATCTCTCCATCCATCATTTCACAACGAGCTTCCACTGAACTTTCATGACCTGTATCCAGATATAATTCGCCGTTTACCATAACCATTGGAATTAAATCCCATTTCTCTGCTTCTTTCATAACTTTGATATCATAAACTTCTGTTATCTGGGCTGGATAACTTTCAGCAATTTTACCGTTATATTTGATTTCAATAACATCTCCAACTTCTGGTTCTAAAGATTGATCAAGCTTCTTTATTGGAACAGTGATTTTATCTGCACTTTTTAATTCTTGACTACCTTCAACTGGCTCTACTAAATAGCAGGTATCTTTAATTTCAAGAATGGTTGCTTGGAATGTTACTTCTGCTTTATCTGCAGTTCTAACTTCAACACCTTCTACTTCAACTGATACTGCAATCGGAAACCTGTCAGAGTCATTTTGTTCTGATACACCAATCACAAACCACTCGTCTTTTACATTATGTGTATCAAATTCAACTGGCATACTATGCGTTAAATAGGTTGCTGCATAACCAGTTTCCACATTTTCATTAACTGGTTTTAATATAACTTCTGTATCTCCTAAACCAGCACCAGACCATATGGTAATTTTGTTTCCAGTTGGGCGGATTTCCTCATCTGAGTACACAAATGCTTCTGTACTGCCAGCTGGTACTAAAATCCCAATTTCATATTTTTCTTTATGTCCACATCCTATGAATAATAACATGCACATAGTTGATAAAATGATGAATATGTATTTTTTCATAATTAAACCACCTCGTAACATAAAACTACATCTTGGTTATTTTGAGTTTATCATGACGCAATTCCTTTGAAAATATACTTCATGAAATTTTAAAAATAAATTTCACTATTATATACCTATATGCAGAAAAATAGGCTTATTCCGTTTTTGAAACAAGCCTAATTGAAAAGTTTGGAAATAAAGGCGGAAATTTTCCATCTTGTATTTTTCAAGGATTTTTCATATAATAAGGGAAGGAAAGTGGAGGACATTCCGCTCGTGTGGCTGACACGCAAAATCCGAAAGACGGTGTCGGACAATGGGCCGGACGGTTGGCAGACAACGGAAAAATCAGTCATTAAGGGAGGCAGCTCAACGCTACGACGTTGGCAAGGCCTCCCTTTAAATTTGAATAGCTCTTTGTAATGGCTGCTTGCATAGTGATGACCGCGAGTATTCAGAAATCATGTCACAAAAAATGAAATATTGGATTCGCTCAATCGTTGTTCAGCTCATTTAGAAATAGGCGAAACTATTTCTGAAGATGTAAGGATGGAGTTAGAAAAAATCTGAATCAATGACATGTAGGCTCAATCCATATCTTTGAGGAGCAAACTGTAAACTATGCAGAAACTGTTAAAGCTGCACTGGAAAATGCGGGATGCTCCCGCCACGAATGGCGCAATTCATCCTGGCTACAAATCTGGTAATCCGCAAAAGCTACTGTAATTTTCTTTTATCTTTTCCAGATTCATTACCCCAAATAGAATAATCCCCATCTGATTCCAGTCAGGCGTGAGCGGTTCAAGCTATTTTCTCAAGCTGCTCTTTCCTAAGCCTATATATAGGAAAATCCCCGTCATAGACGAGGATTTTTTCCATATTTGTATGCAGGATCCGACTCAGAATTAAAAGATTGTCCACAGTGGGAAGGCTGTCTCCGGCAAGCCATTTGTAGACTGCCCGTGGACTTTCAAATCCCATCAGCTCTTGGATGTCCCTGACGGAATAACCATGTTCCCCCATCAGCTTCCGAATCTTTTCTCCTGTTTCCTTTTGTTTGATCGCAACACAGACTGTTTCTCTCATATAGGTCTCCTTTCAAAGCTAAAAGATTCCCATCCAACTATACATATCCGTATTGTAGCACAGTATTTCGGAAAATGCTAAGGACAAATTTCTTACATTTTCACATTAACCAACTTGTCCTGCAAGCTCATAATTTTCATGCAGAGTTCTGGATAATCGGTATGTCCCATTAACAGCATCTTTCTTTTCAGTTTTTCCATCGCTTCCAAAAAGGCTGCTTCTTGTTTCCTTCGAAGTTTCACTTCGATTACCACATAAGGTGAATCCTTTTTTACGAATTCCCGTCCAAAATAAACGGGTATTTTCTTTTCTATGAAAAGCTGGTCTGCCAGATAGTCTTCTGTGTCCACAATAAAATAGGTTCTTCTCCACGGAACCCAACTGCGAAGTCTAACATAATTCTGATACTCCATATTTCTCCTCAAATGCGGCCTGAAACCATGCCATTGCCGCCGTCCGGAACCCATAAGTTCCAGATAATAGCTTTCGCGGACGGAAAAATGAAATTTTCGCTAAAATATCTTTTACAATCCAAAACTCTGAACCTTAACCAATACAGGATAACAAAGAAAAATAACGGAAAACTTTCACATTAAACCTTAACTACTTTCATCAATAAGTAGTTCCGCCCGTCTGGAAAAAGATCAATCGATCTCGATTTCCATTTCCATTGTTGTATTTACCAGATCCAGCGCTGTTTGAGCCTTTGCCAGCTCGTCGGATACGCTTTGATAATCAGCTTTTACAGCTTCAATATCATAATTGGCATACCGGTAGTCGATAATCTGGCTTCCAAATCCAGATACGTTTGCCCGTTCTTTTGGGAGGCAACTACTCATCATAGCCAGTTTTTGTTTTCTCCTACTCAGCTGCGGAATATAAACCAAAAGCTGATCAATGGTCATGCCGAATCCTGGTACTTCCGTAGTGGAGTTGAAACAATTCAGCGTATGCTTAACCATGCGGATTTTTTTCTCCAGATCTTTCAGCTTTCTCTGAGTATCTGCATAATCGTATGCGGGCCGTACCGTTTCGATATCCTCGCCGATTGCAGCATTAAATTCACGGCGTTTCGCCTCCTGTGCTTCCAGGTTTTCCACTTCTTCGTTCAGTTTTCGAAGCAGCTTTGCAGCTTCTGCCGATGTATATTTCATGACTTCCTACCTCCTTTTTTCGTGCCTTATGCTTTTAATCATACACCATTCATCCCATGGCGTCCATGAACCTGTAGTTCAATCAGTAATCAGTTTTTTGGTTAAATCTGTTGTTTTCAATTTTAATAGGAAAAAGTCGGAAATTCCAATTGACAAAGTTTTCTTGGTATTTATACTCATCATGCTCCTTTCAAGTACCTCTATTTTATCAATAAGCAGGATAAAAGTCATGCAACCGACAGGTGCAAAAAAGAATTAAACTGTTTCAACATCTGCACTTATTTTCCCCTGTAACAAATTTTACGAAACATTCGTACTGGCTTTGTACCAGTTCCGATACATCAGCATCCGAATGCCTGCAGTGGTAAAGTTCTTGCATCTCTCCAGCTGCCTTTCAGGCTATATTAACTTCTTTTTATTGCATCCGTCAACTCGCCCATGGGCATGACTGTCTTTCGGATCTCTTCTTCCGTAAATCCGTCAAAATGCCATCCTTCATAATGTTTTCCGCATGGTCTTCTATTTTCCTTATAAATTGTTCTTTTAGATACTTCCGCTTTCAAAAGTTGAAAATTTTTTATTTTTCGAAAACGACTATATGATTGCAAAAGCACTCCCTGTTTCCGATACAATAGGAATCCGAAAATCGCAATTTTACCCTTTTGTTTCCGGTATAATGGGAATTGAGTTTTTTCGATTTCGGCCTCCTGTTTCCATTGCAATAGGAAAATATTTCGAAATTTTACACCCTTGTTTCTGATACAATGGGAAATTTTTCAAAAATGCCAATTTTCGTCCTTTTCCCATTTCAAACGGAAATAAGACGCATTTTTTGAAAAAATCGCATTTCCATTTCAAAAGGAAACAGGCGTTTTCTGAATTTTCGACTTTTCCTATTAGAAAAGAAACAAGCGGCTGTCTAAAAACACTTTTCCCATTTTTCGTACCTGCTGCGGCACAATATATTTTTTTGCTGTAGAAAAGAGAAAGACCACAGCCAGTCAGGGTTTTCCGACTGTCCATGGTCTTTTCCGATTTGTTATGACATATGTGTTTTTGCTCTTTATTTCCGATATAATGGGAATTACGGCCCTGAGTTTTTCGCTGCATTGTTTCCGATTGAAATAGGAAAAGTTTCCTTAAAACTGCCTTTTTTCAAATTTTCTGTTTCCGAAAAATATCCCTGTTTCCGATTGAAATAGGACCGAACACCAACTCCTACTTTTCTCCAACCGCATCGATGGCCTTGCCGATGTCATGGCGCATATACTTATTGGAAAAATCAATCCAGTTGGTTGCTTCATAGGCATTTTTTCTGGCTTCTTTTAAGTCTCTGCCAGTGGCGGTAACGCCTAACACTCTGCCGCCGTTTGTTACCAGACGGCCGTTTTCGTCAAATCTGGTTCCTGCATGGAACACATAGTAGCCGTCTTTCTCTTTGAAGGTTTCCAGGCCTTTTACTTCAAAGCCCTTTTCATATTTTACCGGATACCCCTCAGAAGCCAGCACCACGCAGACTGCCGCATTGTCTTCAAATTCCAGGTCAATCTGATCAAGCGTGCCGTCTACACAGGCTTCAAAGACTTCCACAATATCGTTTTTCATGCGCGGAAGAACTACCTGGGTCTCCGGATCGCCAAATCTGGCATTGTATTCCAGAACCTTCGGGCCTTTTTCCGTCAGCATCAGGCCAAAGAAAATAATTCCCTGAAAGGTTCTTCCTTCTGCCTTCATGGCATCTACGGTCTTCTGGTAAATGTGTTCTTTGCAGAATGCGTCGATTTCTGCTGTATAGAAGGGGCTTGGAGAGAAGGTTCCCATACCGCCTGTATTTAATCCGGTATCTCCGTCTCCCGCTCTCTTATGATCCTGGGCAGAAGTCATAATTTTGATGGTAGTTCCGTCTACAAAAGACAGAACGGACACCTCGCGGCCAGTCATAAACTCTTCTACCACAATCCGGTCGCCTGCAGATCCAAACTGCTTATCTAACATTAAGGTTTTAACGCCCTCTTTTGCCTCTTCTCTGGTATTGCAGATTAGCACGCCTTTTCCAAGCGCCAGGCCGTCTGCCTTTAACACGATTGGCATATCGGCAGTTTCCAGGTATGCAAGAGCGTCTTCTGGACTGTTAAACGTCTCGTATGCTGCTGTGGGAATGTTGTACTTTTTCATTAAATCCTTAGAAAACGCCTTGGAGCCTTCCAGAATCGCCGCATTTTTTCTCGGGCCGAACACTCTTAAGCCCTCTGCTTCAAATACGTCTACAATGCCGCCAACCAACGGATCGTCCATCCCGATAACCGTCAGGTCGATTTCTTTTTCTTTGGCAAAGGCTGCCAGCTTTTCAAACTCCATAGCGCCAATGGACACGCATTCGGCAAATTCTGCAATGCCGGCATTTCCAGGAGCGCAATAAATTTTATCTACCTTCGGACTCTGGGCTACTTTCCATGCAATGGCGTGTTCCCGTCCGCCGCTTCCTACGATTAATACCTTCATAATGAACTCTCCTTATGGACTGTTTACTGATTGGCAATCATGTTGATAGCCTGGGGCAGAATGATCCACTCTGCTTCTTCCATGACCCGACGCTGCAGGATCTCAGGAGTATCTCCTTCTTTGACCTCTACTGCTTTCTGAAGGATAATAGGGCCGGAATCCACGCCTTCATCGACATAGTGAACCGTTGCGCCGGTTACCTTTACCCCGCGCTTTAAAGCTGCTTCGTGAACCTTTAATCCGTAATACCCCACTCCGCAGAAAGATGGAATCAGGGACGGATGGATGTTGATAATCCGGCTGCGGTATTTTTCAATCATAGCGGCCGGAATAGTTACCAGAAATCCTGCCAGGACAATCAGATCCAGGTCGTATTCCTCTACTTTTTCCAGAAAAGCCTCATTAAACGCCCCTCTGTCCGGAAAATCTTTTGGAGACAGGCATACTGCCTCGATTCCGGCCTTTCTCGCCCGCTCTAATGCGTAAGCGTTCTGATTGTTGCTGAGCACAACCCGAATTTCGGTATTGGTAATTTTTCCGGTTTCAATGGCGTCTATAATCGCCTGAAGGTTGGTGCCGCCTCCGGACACCATTACGCCGATTTTCAGCATAATGTCACTCCCTTTTCTCCTGCCTCAATAGAACCGATTACATAAGGAGTATCTCCGGCTTTTCTCATGGCTTCCATAGCGGTCTCCACATCTGCTGGATCAACCGCTACAATCATGCCGATGCCCATGTTATAGGTGTTGTACATCATCTGCTCTTCAATCTGGCCTTTTTCTGCCAGCATCTTAAAGATAGGAGGAACTGGATAGCTGTCTTTCTTGATTACCGCTCTGGTGCCGTCTTTTAACATACGGGGAACGTTCTCATAGAAACCGCCGCCGGTAATGTGGCTGCAGGCCTTTACCTTTACGCCTGCTTCTTTTACGTGTTTCAGAGCTTTTACATAGATACGGGTCGGAGCAATCAGAGCTTCGCCAAGGGTTTTGCCAAGCTCGTCATAGTAAGTATTTAATCCCTCTTTCGTCAGTTCCTTTTCAAATACTTTACGGACTAATGAAAAGCCGTTGCTGTGGACGCCGGTAGATGCCATACCGATGAGAACGTCTCCGGCAGCCAGGTTTTCGCCGGTAATTAAGTCTTTCTTATCGACAATTCCCACTGCAAATCCAGCCAGATCGTACTCGTCTTCCGGATAGAAGCCAGGCATTTCTGCAGTCTCGCCGCCGATTAACGCCGCTCCTGACTGCTTGCATCCGTCCGCTACGCCGCTTACGATGGTTGCAATTTTTTCCGGATAATTTTTGCCGCAGGCAATATAGTCCAGGAAGAATAACGGCTCACCGCCTGCGCAGGCTACATCGTTGACGCACATTGCCACGCAGTCGATTCCGACAGTATCATGCTTATCCATAAGAAAAGCCAGTTTTAATTTGGTTCCCACGCCGTCTGTTCCGGATAATAAGGTCGGCTCTTCCATATCTTTAAAAGAATTTAAAGAAAACGCGCCGGAAAATCCGCCCAGTCCGCCTAATACTTCTGGACGCATGGTTCCCTGAACAAATTTTTTCATTAATTCTACTGATTTGTATCCTGCCTCAATATCAACTCCAGATTTCTTGTAATCCATAACTTCCTCCATTGTAAATTCCTGATACGATTGACGGTTCTGTTTTCATTACTTTATTACTTCTTCATCTGTGCCAGATACTCTTTATATCCGATTTCATCCAGTTTTTCCGCCTTCTTTTCTACATCGCTTTTTAACTTTGCAGAATACTCTTTCAGTCTGCCAAGCAGCGCTGCGTCGGAAGTTGCCAGAATCTTTGCTGCCAGAATACCGGCATTGGCGCCGCCATTGATTGCGACGGTTGCCACCGGAATGCCAGACGGCATCTGAACGATGGAATATAAAGAATCTACGCCGCCCAGATCAGAAGTCTTCATCGGGATTCCAATTACCGGCATAGGGAAAATAGCGGCGCACATACCTGGAAGATGGGCTGCCTTTCCTGCTCCTGCAATAATAACCTGAAAGCCTTTGCTCTCTGCTGATTTTGCATATTCAAAAAATACGTCCGGCTCTCTGTGGGCAGAAATAATCGTCATTTCAAACTCTACGCCCAACTCTTCTAATACCTCTGCCGCTTTTGCCATAACCGGCATATCTGAGTCACTTCCCATTACAATTCCAACTTTTGCCATGTGTGCTCCTCCTTTTTCTGGTGCTTGACCTGGATTCATAATTTCCATGAATGTTTTTAATAAGTTCTTCTTATAAGTATGTTTTATGAATTAAATATCACTTATTAATTATAATACTAGGTTTTAAATCTGCCGTCAATAGGATTTTTAAGCTTCCAATGGTTCATTTAATTTTTCTGCTCCTGCCAGGGCAAAACGTCCGTTTTTAATAATTACGGTTTTGGTTCCGTCTGGTCCGATGGCCGCAATCTCTCCCAGCTCGTCATAGGGAATGGTAATATCGCAGTGGCAGTTAAAGTACGCCTGGGAAACGTCGGTTTTTCTTAAAATAGATACTTCATTGTCCCTGGCAATGACTTCTTTTCCATCTGGATTGTACATAGGCGCATCTTCGGACCAGCTGTAGCAGGTATCCCCAACTGCAAAATGAGGCCCCATTTTTTCTACAATCAGAATCGGAAGCTTGTCAATGATTCCGTATTTTTCTGCCATTGCATAGGCGGTGGTATTGGTTCCGATGGCAAATTCGCCCAGAGGCAGATTGTCATGGTTTCTCATAATGACCTGCTTTATCAGGGCTTTATTTTCCTCCGGATCTGCAAAATTATCGCACATATAGCCGGTTACCCGTCCGTTTTCAAACTGAACCGATAAATTTTTAAACTGGATGTCTCCGATGTATACGTTTTCCACAAACAGCTCCCCATCTGTGCCGGAAAGCAGCGGGGAGGTAAAGACTTCACCGACTGGAATGTTTACGTCTGCTACGCAGTTTTCAAAATTGGTCTGGGAAGCCGGATCCGTCAGGGTATGAAGATGCACCCGAATATCCGTCCGGTTGTTTCCCCTTCCCTTTACCGTCACATATTCTGCCTTATCTAAGGCGTCGATAATTACCTGCTGCATATCTCGGTACAGTTCATAGTCCAGGGTGTTGATTTTAATGATTTCCTGGAAAATCTCCGGAAACTGGTTTCCAATCTCCGGCTTTGGAAATGCAATAATGGTAAAGCTGGTTTCTTCGCCAGGCTGATACTGATCCAGAATCTGCATATATTCGTTGGAGTAGGTAATGTTTACCTCTTCCTGGTGGCGGCTCAGCAAAAGCGCCTCTTTTTTGTTAATTGGCGTAAATCCCGCTTCTCCAAAGGTCTCCACCACAGCCGGACCTGCATTTAATCTGGCCAGATCCTTATACTCTTCCAGGGCGCTCTTGATGACCGAAAGCTTCCGCTCTTTTAACGCAGTCCCCATATAAATGGCGCTGTCATAGCGGTGGTCATACTCATACTGCTTATTGGGAGAAGTCCCGTAAAATCCCAGTTTCCGGTTGGGATTGCGGTTAATGGACTCTACTGCGGCCCGCAGGATGATTACGTCTTTTCCCATCTCTTTAAAATTGGAAATGGCCTTTTTTAACATCCGCTCAAATCCCAGTTCATAGCGGATGGATACGGTTTTCTTAATGGAAAGATCTCTTCCCATTACCTCAAAGCCTTTAGAAAACCCTTCTGTATAAGTATCGGCCATTTTATCAATGGTTTCCTGAGGAAGGCTGTTTAAAAATCCGGCTATCTGAAGTTCGGTATCGGAAATATACTCGCCGAACTGATACAGATACCTGAGATCGAAAAGGTCTTCGCCTGTAATAATATCTGCCGCAAAGGATAAAGAAGGATCCAGGGATTCCCTGGTGCGGTAGGACACAGTCTGATCCGCATAATCGCTGACAAACCAATACAGCACGTCTTTTACTTCCTGGGCTTTCGGAATCCCTTCTTCAAATAAATTGTAAATTTCAATAAACGTCTCGTTTAAGACGGTAATGTTCCACAGACGGCTCTCAAACGCATATACGATCTGCCCTCTGATTTCTGTATATAAAAACGCCAGAAGCGGGCCATACTCTTCGCCTAGCTTCTTTACCGCATAAGCAGGATTGGCGTAGCTTTCTTCGTAATGATCCGGTAAAATATCTGCATAGAAAGACTTATTTTCTTCTGCCAGTTCCTCCAGGCTGAATGAATGAATATACTTGCTGACTCCGTTCCGGTTCAGCTTTTCTGCCAGGTCCCCAATCCGGCTGATAAATCCGGAAACGCCTGCAAAATAGTCTCTGAACGGTTCTGTTACCGCCTGTTCGTCTTTTATCTGGCGGATTCTCTCCAATGACAGTTCATATCGTTCTAATACAGACTCATTTTCTTCTTTCCATAATTCGCGGTAATCCATTGTCTCAGCTCCTTATTCCAATTATAATCATAACCAGCCATGCAAGAACCAGAATTCCGCTTATCAGCAGGCTGATTCTGGCCAGTATATATTTTTTTTCCTTTTCTCGAAACGCGTGGACGCTGTACCACAATCCCAATATGGAAAACACCATACTGGAAAATCCCAGCGCGCCTGCATACATACCGCTTTGCCCCTGTTCTTTTACTGCAATATACATAGTTCCGGCAAATAAAAGCAGCCCTGCGGCTGAAAGCCCCAGGGACCATTTGCTGTGTTTTGCCAAAGGCTTCCGGATATATGACACCTTTTTGGGCTTATCTGGCTGTCCTTTTTTTCTTTTTCCTAACACGATGCTTACTCCTTACCATCTGCACAATCTGATACAGAATATAGCCAAGAACTGCTCCTGACACATTCAGCATAATATCATCCACATCAAAGCTTCCCACTTTAAACACAAGCTGAACCGTTTCCACTGATAAGCTGAAAAAAAAGCAAATCAAAAAGGTATTGTACCATTTTTTGCTTCTGCGGCTGACTATGGGAAGGAAAAAGCCAGCCGGCAGAAACCCTGCAATATTGCCGATGACATTCAGCAGAAAACTTTTGATTCCCACCACGTCCCGATATGTCCAGAATCTACGGATTTCTTTAAACAATTCCAGATTATAGGCATAGGTATCCTGGGGCCTGGTGGTCCTTCCAAACTCTTCCGCAAAGAACAGGAAATAAACCAGTAGGATCAGGTAGGAAAGAAACAATACCCAACCCAGTTTCTGGTTCTTTGTCGTATTCTTAATCATGTAATGCCCCGCTTAAAACTCAATTTCTGATTTGCGCTTTAATAACAGCGCCCCATTGACAATGGCAACAACTCCAACTGCCAGGCCGGTAATGGCGATAATGATTCCAATGGCAATATTTCCTGCTCCTACATTGCGCATGGTCTTATAGACTCGCTCCATAATTTCTCTCCTTCCGGTATTTCGCGGCTGTTTTATTTTGCCCCGTACTGCTCATAATAAGCGTCAATCGCAGCTTTAATGGTATCGTCAATTACTACTTTGCCGCCGCACTCCCTGTTGTACAGATATTCGGTAACTTCCTGCATATTGACGATGGCAGCAGTTGGGAAACCATATAAATCCTGGATTTCTTCCAGAGCGCACTTTTCTCCCTTTCCTCTTTCCATACGGTTTAAGGAAACGATTAATCCCTTAATTTCAACATTTCCCTGTGCCTTTAAGATCGGGAAGGTCTCTTCGATGGATTTGCCGGAAGTGGTAACGTCTTCAATGACTACCACTCTGTCGCCGTCCTTAATCGGGCTTCCCAAAAGGATTCCGGTATCGCCGTGATCTTTTACTTCTTTCCGGTTGGAGCAGTACTTTACATCCTTTCCGTACAGCTCGCTGATTGCCATAGCGGTTGCAACGCTTAACGGGATTCCCTTGTAAGCCGGTCCGAATAAAACGTCAAAATCCAGACCGTAGTTGTCGTGAATGGCTTTTGCGTAGTATTCGCCCAGCTTGCGAAGCTGGGTTCCGGTTACGTAAGCTCCTGCATTCATAAAGAACGGGGACTTGCGTCCGCTCTTTAATGTAAAATCTCCAAACTTTAAGACATTGCTGTCTACCATGAACTCTATAAATTCCTGTTTATACTGTTCCATATCTAAACCTCCATCTGTAAGGACATGATTTTTTATCTCACCGCTCCGATTAATTCTCGGATGTCTTCAATCTGGTGCTTTCTCATGTAGCGTTCGATGCCCGCCGCAATCTCTTCCGTTGCGTAAGGATTGTGGAAATTGGCGGTTCCTACTGCTACTGCGGAAGCGCCCGCTAAAATAAACTCCATGGCGTCGTCAGCATTCATAATGCCGCCCATGCCGATAATCGGCAGTTTGACCGCCTGGGCTACCTGGTAGACCATCCGCACCGCTACCGGCTTTACGGCAGGTCCGGACATACCGCCGGTACGGTTTGCCACTGCAAAGGTTCTCTTATTGATGTCAATCTTCATACCGGTCAGGGTATTAATCAGGGAAAGCACATCTGCGCCGCCGGCTTCCGCTGCCTTTGCCATTACGGTAATATCCGTAACATTGGGGCTTAACTTCATAATTACCGGCTGTTTTGCGTATTTCTTCACTTCCCTGGTAATGGCCTCAACTGCCTTGGGATCCTGGCCGAAGGCAATTCCGCCTTCTTTTACATTGGGGCAGGAAATGTTGATTTCCAGCATATCCACCGGCTCATCTCCCAAGCGCTCTACTACTTCGATGTAATCTTCTGTGGTCTTTCCGCAGACATTGACAATAATCCTGGTATCATACTGCTTTAAAAACGGAATGTCTCTTTTTACAAACACATCAATGCCTGGATTCTGTAATCCGATGGCATTGATCATGCCGCCGTAAGTCTCTGCAATACGGGGCGTCGGATTGCCTGGCCAGGGCACGTTGGCAACGCCTTTGGTTACCACTGCTCCCAGCTTGTTTAAATCTACCATCTCTCCATATTCCGCGCCGGAACCAAAGGTTCCGGAAGCTGTCATGACCGGATTTTTTAATTCGACTCCAGCCAGGCTGACTCTGGTATTCATTACAGCTCCACCTCCTCTGCCCGAAAAACAGGACCGTCTTTGCAGATTCTCTTGTTATGGACGTGGGAATGCTCGTCTACGTCTTTGGACTTGCAGACGCAGGCCAGGCACGCCCCGATGCCGCAGGCCATCTTCTCCTCCAGGGATAAGTAACACTCTATGTTGTGTTCTAATGCGTAAGCCTTAATTGCCCGAAGCATCGGGGTTGGGCCGCAGGCAAATATTACGTCTGCTTCCAGGCCGTTTTCCCTGATTGCATCCATAACGTTTCCTTTTGTACCCACGCTGCCGTCTTCTGTAGCAACGTATACGGCTGCATATGGTTCAAACTCTTCCTTTAAAAACATAGCCGCGTCCCGATAGCCGAGAACCGCCTGTTTTTCACAGTCCAGTGCTTTTGCCAGTTCCAGCATCGGAGGCACGCCAATGCCTCCGCCGATTAAAAACGCTTTTTTTCCAGCCATCTGCTCCAACGGGAATCCATTTCCCAGAGGGCCTAAAATATCAATGGAATCTCCTGGCTGATAATGGGAAAATTCTTCGGTTCCAGCGCCCGCCACCCGATAAACCAGGCGGATTTTGCCCTGTTCTTTGTCTACTTCACAGAGACTGATGGGTCTTGGAAGCAGTTTTGCGCCGTCTTTGGAATATACGGAAACAAATTGTCCGGCCTTTGCCTGGGAAGCTACCGGCTCTGCGTCAATCCACATACTGTAAATGCCGTCTGCCAGTTTTTCCTGACTGGCTACGGATGCTGTTAATTTTA
The DNA here is from genome assembly GCA_900542035.1 of uncultured Clostridium sp. Lineage (GTDB taxonomy): Bacteria > Bacillota > Clostridia > Lachnospirales > Lachnospiraceae > UMGS1370. The sequence goes on along the minus strand of UQMJ01000011.1, from coordinate 55,181 downwards.
CCTGTGCCATGTTTCCTCCTGGTCAATTATAATACGCTGTTAATGTCTGCTACCATGTCGATAACTGCCTGTCTGGAAGCGTCCGCAAAATGTGTTGGACCAAACTTCTCGTAAGAAGCGCTCTTATAAGCAGCAATAATGCCTCTGGAAGAGTTGACAATGGCGCCTAAGCCGTCTTCATTAAAGCAGTATTTTAAATCTTTAGCCGTACCGCCCTGAGCGCCGTAGCCAGGTACTAAGAAATAGGTGTTCGGCATTAATTTTCTTAAGATGCGGCTCATTTCCGGATAGGTTGCGCCCACTACTGCGCCTACGTTGCTGTAGGTTCCGTCCATGGACTCTCTGCCCCACTCTACTACCTTATCTGCTACCAGTTCATACACCGGACGTCCGTCTACTAACTTGTCCTGGAATTCGCCGCTGGAAGGATTGGAGGTCTTAACCAGAATAAACAGCCCCTTATCATTCTCCTTGCAGGCGTCTACAAATGGCTGAATGCCGTCTGTTCCAAAGTATGGATTAACGGTTACAAAATCTGTGCCGAAACCGGAACATACGTTGGAGCCTACTTTTACGTTTCCGATGTGAGCGGTTGCATATGCGGCAGAAGTCGAACCGATGTCGCCTCTCTTGGCGTCGCCGATTACCACCAGGCCCTTTTCCTGACAGTAATCCACGGTTTTCTTATATACTTTTAATCCTTCAATGCCAAACTGCTCATACATGGCGATCTGAGGCTTTACAGATGGAATCAAATCATAGGTAGCGTCTACAATCGCTTTATTAAACTGCCAGATTGCGTCAGCTGCACCTTCTAACGTCTCGCCGTACTCGGAAAAAGACTTCTGCAGCAAGTGCTCTGGAAGGTAAGACAGCATTGGATCCAGTCCAACACAGATAGGCGCTTTGGTTTTTTGAATTTTTTCAATTAATTTCTGAATCATAGGGAATTCCTCCTTAATCTCTCTATAGGCATACTGAGTATAGTTTATCATAATTTTACTAAATAGAACACCCCTATTTTCTCTGAAAAACAGCAGCCGTGATATTTTTCTGTTTTTTTCTTTAAAATCCTTGATAAACCGATGACATTTTGGAAACTTTATAGTATAATATTGAATTTGGAGCACTTAAGTAAGTTACAACTAATCCCCCATTCCATATATCGATTCACAGAAAGGTGGTATTTCATGTATTGTACCAGAAAAATAACAGACAGTATTCATTGGGTAGGCGGAAATGATCGCCGTCTTGCATTATTTGAAAATCTGTTTCCGATCCCCAATGGCGTCTCCTATAACTCCTATGTCATCCTGGATGAAAAAACAGTTCTTATGGACACAGCAGATCCTTCTATCCGCTCACAGTTTCTGGAAAACGTCCAGCACGTTTTAAACGGCCGTTCTCTGGATTACCTGGTCATCAACCACATGGAGCCAGATCACTGCTCCGCAATTGCCGATATCCTCGCCCTGCATCCAGAAGTTAAGCTGGTAGGAAATGCAAAAACGTTTCAGATCATGGGACAGTTTTATGAGATTTCCGACCTGTCCGACCGTTCCGTTATTGTAAAAGAAGGCGATACCTTAGAGCTGGGAAGCCACACGTTAGCTTTTGCCATGACTCCTATGGTACATTGGCCGGAAGTAATGGTAACCTACGAAACCTCCGAAAAAGTGCTGTTTTCTGCAGATGCGTTCGGTACCTTCGGCGCATTAAACGGCAATATTTTTAATGATGAAATCAATTTTGACAGAGACTGGTTAAATGACGCCAGACGGTATTATACCAACATTGTCGGTAAATTCGGCCTGCAGGTTCAGAATGCCATTAAAAAGTTAAGCACCTTTAATATCGAAATCATCTGCCCGCTGCATGGACCAATCTGGAGAACTAATATTTCCTATCTGCTGGACAAGTATCAGCTGTGGAGTACCTATACGCCGGAAGAAAAGTCTGTTGTGATCCTTTACGGTTCTATGTACGGCAATACAGAAAATGCTGCCAACGTCCTGGCTGCCATGCTGGCTGACAAGGGAATCAAAAACATCGCGGTATACGACGTTTCTTCTACCCATGTTTCCCAGTGTATTTCCGAGTCCTTCCGGACCAGTCACATTGTCCTGGCTGCCCCTACTTATAACGGCGGGTTATATCCGGCTATGGAACACGTTCTTTTAGATATGAAAGCTCTGAACCTGCAGAACCGCACCGTCGCTTTATTAGACAACGGTTCCTGGGCAAGCACCGCTTCCAAACAGATGAAGGCGATTCTGGAAACCATGAAAAATATGACGGTCTTAGAGACCAGCGTAAGCTTAAAATCTTCTTTAAAAGACGGCCAGTTAGAAGTTCTGGAAACTCTGGCTGGAAAAATTGCAGAAGAAATAGAGGCATAAAAAACAGCTGCAGAGGATCCGATCCGGAATATCCCTGCAGCTTTTCTTTTATAAAAATCCCTTTAATTTTTCTAAACTTTTCTCTTCAAACTTCTGGAGCTCTTCCATCAGCTTTACAGACTTTGGATCCGCGTCCGGATACTCTCTCACTTTTTTAATAGCGTCATTGATTCCCATTGTGCTTCCCTGAATCAGCATTTCTGCCATATGGGAAACGCTCTTGTCTGCCATGGTCTGCACGTTAATCATCAGGTAGGTCCGGAGTTTTTCAAATGTTCCCAGTCCCTTTTCATCAAATCCGTTTTCACAAAGCATCTGTTTGGCCTTTTTGTGAAAATTCCGGTAACCTTCCTGCTGCTTTCCCAGAAAACCAAGGAACTCCTCATCCTTGGTCATTCCCATGAACTGTTCCATGGTTTCTGCTCCCATCTGGGAATTCTGATAAATAAAATTCAGCAGTTCTGCATTTCCATTCATATCCGTATACTCCTCTCATCAGCAAAACTTTCCTTTTTATATCTGTAGATAGAATGTACGGATTTTCCCAAAATATTCTTTTGCACCATTTTAAAAGAACTGAAGATACCAGGCCGGCGGCAGAAACCATCGGATGGTTCCTATGACGTCCAGCCATTTTCCAATATCTATAAAAATCGGGCATATCAGGAAAAGTCCCAGAGCCAGAACCGGAATACACATGGCTATCCATTCTGGTTTTGGAACCGCCATACAGGCCAGACCGGCATAAAAAACGGCTCCCGCCCCGCAGACAGTAAGAGCTGCCATCTCCATAATCGCATTCTGGACTTCGCCGGCTGCCCACAAACCAGCCAGTCCGGACAGACCCGCCAGGAAGACCGGCGCCGCCAAAGCTCCGATTCTGCAAACTGTCCGTTCTCCATAGGGAACTGCCAGAAACAGCCCGTTTCTTTCATCCTCTTTTACACTGCAGGCTGCAAAAAAAGCCGATAAAAACACAAAAATCCCAATCAGCCCCCGTACTGGGAATACGCTCTTTTTTTCCAGTACAGGCTCTTCCAGCGAAGTACGAAACTCAAATCCAAAGGTGCTTCCATTTTCCTGATACACCTGATACCAGGAAAGGGCCTCTTCTTTCAAAAGCTCTCCCTCTTTTCCCTGGTTTCCAATATAATCTGCAAACATCATCCCATCGTATCTGGCTGCTAAAACCGATATTACCACCTCTCCTGCCAGAGGTTCCAAAATGGTAGACGGCGCCGTATATACGAGAATGGATCGCCTATATCTGCCCTCATTCATTTTTTCTTCAAATCCTTCCGGAAACAGATAAGCGCATTCCGCCTGTCTGGTCCGGACGGCCTGTTTTAATTCTTCTTCCGTGTGATAGAGGACGAACTCAAACATACTTCCTTCTGTCCCCATGCGTACCAGATCTTCTGCCACTTCTCTTCCAAGTCCTGGATCCTCTGACGCTACCCCAATCCGGATCCGTTCTGTTTCCTCCGGCTCCAACCTGGAAATCCCCCACAAAAGGATGGGCATAACAAGCAGCATGACCGTAAATCCAGGATGCAGAAGCCATCTTTTTATAGAAAGACAAAACCAGACTGCCATCCTTCTCATGCCCATCCTCCTTTCCTGACTCCGGCAATCACAAGGGAACCGGCGCTGACTGCCCACAGCCTGACAACCAGGCTCCAGTTTTCCCCGCTCTGGAAAAATCCTTTTATTCCGGAAAGCAAAGCAGTAGTCGGGAGATACTCCGACAGTTTTTGAAAGCTTTGAGGCAGAAAGACTTCCGGCAAAAATCCGCCGGAAATTACCATCATTCCGCAAGTTCCCAAAAACAGCGCCATCATCCCGCCAATCAACGTTCCTGACAGGCTATAGCAAAGGACAATGAGGGATGCCGACGCAGCAAAGACAGCGGCTGCCAGCCCTATCCGGAAAAATACGGTTCCTCTGCTTTTTTCTCCTATTTCCGCCAAGATCGAAGACAGCGCTTCTGACAAACCAGCATCTTTCAAAAAGAAACCTGCCATTGCCGCCGCTATCGCTAAAAATCCTGTCAATAAGAACAGCAATACTGTCATTGCCGCCGCTTTTGCCACGATCCGGCTTCCAGTTCCAATCCCTAAAAGTTTCAGTTTTTCCTGCCTGGAACGGCTGTCTTCCGCAAAAAGGCGGCCTGCCGGAATACCGGACAGCAGCAGAAAAAACACTGCTGCCGCCGCCATATAATGAACCTCTGTCGAAACATCTCCTGCCGAAGAAACCTGGCGTCTCCTGAAATATCCTTCCCGATCCAGGCTGTAAGATAAGTATTTTGTATTCAGATACCGCTCTGCTTCCTGGATACTTGCCGGTATTCCATAAAGCCCGTTCATATGTCCGGCTGCATAGATCCCCGCCTGGGCGCTGGACAGGGTTCTGGCTCCCGCTTCTGCCAGTTCTTTAAACACCTGCTCTTCCACGCCTAATGGCCTTGGAAACCAGATGGTAACCGGATGGTTGCTTCCGTCTATAATGCTTCCTACAAAATCTTCCGGCACTTCCATCAGACAGGCAAATTCTCCTGCTTCTGTCCGTTTTTTTCCATCCGCTTCTTCTGTAAAGACAAACTGGCAGATACTTTCTACACTGTCCAGCGTTCCCAACATAGATACTGCTTTTTTTGCCAGCCCATCTTCTTCTGGTACAACAACGCCTACCTTCAGTTTATCCAGCTTTGCTCCGCTTTCCACCGTACGGAAGGCAAAAAGGGCAATGGAGCCCAGCAGTCCTGCCAGTACCATTGCCCCCGCAGCTATCCATGGAAGGAATCGCAGAGCCCTTTTCAGTTCTAATTTCACATATACCAAAAATGTCCGCATATTCCCTCCTGTTGCTTATTCAGACAAACCGCCTCCTAAAATCAGGGAGTACAGATTCATCATAATCTCATTCAGCAGCTCTTCCCAGTCTTCTTCCGAAGCTGCCAGCACATCCATCTCTTCTCCTTTTGGAGCCGCAATCTCACTCTGAAGCTCTCCCACATAAAATGCGCCGGAAACTTCATAGAATACGCCGCTAGCCGGTTCTTTTACTACAAGGGAATCCATTGTATAATGAATCTTTTTGCCCTTTTCCAGCTCGTCTACGACTCCGTTAATGGTAATTTCCGTTTCATTTATGCCAAGTCCTTCGCTGCCGCCCAGGGTAATCTGTACCACAGAGTCTCCGGTAGTACGGTCATACGTATTTTCATACCCGATTCCCATGGTTTCCCCGCCGTATTCAATCTGGCCATCTAAACGGCTGTGGTAAGATGCGTCGGTATATTCTCCATTTTTTGTAAGACCGGCAACTATCGTATCGGTTCCGTCTGTAGTGGTAATGGTCAGGGTTCCATTCTGGGTCGGATAGCTTCCGCCTTCTAAAGCCGCCTTTACATTCATATCCAGAGTGGTCTCTTCTTCTGTAAACTTACAGGAAGCGTCCATGGTGGCAAGCTGTCCTTTTTTGGTTATATACACCCGCATGGTAATGTCGCCGTCCAGTATCTGATCCAGCTGCGCAATCGCCTGGTCGCAGGCAGTTCCCAGTTCTTCCCAGTCTGCAGCATCAAAAGAAATTTCGTCCATGACGCTCAGAGCCATTACGTATTCCATCACGTCATTTTTCAGGCTTTCGTCCTCCAGAAAGAAGCTGGATGTGGTTTTTAAAAACTCAATTAACGCGGCCTTGGGAACTACCACATCGTATCCGGTACACTTCTGTTCGCTTCCATTGTACAAAAGCTGGGCGCTGTCTGCCTTTGTTACGGTCAGCGCTTCCTTAAAACTCTCCATGGCCTGGCTTCCTTCTTTGTACCGCTGCCACAGCCCCTTCAAATCAAACGGCTTCTTTTCTCCGCTGTAGATGCTGGTCAGATAGGATACATAATTGTCGATGGCCTGTTTCTCTTCCTCTCCTATCTCGTATCCGCTCATTGCCATCAGCGGGGAATTTGCAATCTGCTCTGACAGATCCTCTGCATAATGTATCGTTAATACCTTTGTCGTCAGATCCGGAAGGGCGGCCATCAGGTCATTCTCGTCCCCATAAATTGTAAGATTTCCTAATTCCATTCCGCTGTAAAGAATTCCGAGCTGCTCGGAAAATTTCTTATTTACAACGTCAGAAGCTGCCTTGACTGTAATTCCGCTTCCAGTAAGCATATCCAATATCTCGTCATTTGCCCCTGTATAGGTAAACTCCAGCCCCATTTCCCCGCCAGTAGTCTCAAACTGTTCGAAAAGCTGTCCAAGTCCGAACATTTCTTCTGCCGGCTTGACCCGATCCGCTGCATATACGCCTTTAAACGCATCGATTACAACTGTCTTTGGATCCTTGGAAGCAACAGCAAAAACACCAATCCCCACTACTGCCGCTGCCGCAATGGCAGCGCCTCCAATTATCATCCCCTTTTTTGTTTTTAACTCCTTCATACTGCTTCTCCTTTCTCTCGACAGCTGCTGCTGTCAGAATGTTTATTGTAAAACATCCGGAAAAGCTGCCTGTGACAGATTTTCCGGTATTAAAATCTGGCAGTAAGCTGTGCTACCGTCAGGCCGCAGGGAATTTCTTCTGTCATGCCGTTTTTTAACACATACATTTTGGAGCAGACTGCCAGCTCCGCCAGCTCATGGGATGCTAAAATGATGATTCCCCCATCCTTTATGTACTGCTTCATATATTCCTGGATGATTTCCTTGCATACTAAATCCAGAGCAGCCCCTGGCTCATCCATAATCAGAATCTTTTCATGGCCTGCCAAAGCAGACGCAATTGATAAGCGTTTCTTCATGCCTCCGGAAAGCTTTCCCACCGGAGTGGTTAAAAACTGGTTAATTCCCAGCATGGCAGCCGGACCGTCTTCTAAATCCCTTTTCATGGCAGACCGGTCGCCTTTATACCACAGGCTTAAATTATCCTTTACGCTTAACTCGTCCATAAATGGATTCTCCTGAGGTACATAGGCAATCTTTGCCGCCTGGAGAGCCGGCTTTCCCAGAATTTCCATTCCATCTGCCTTTACGCTCCCCTTGTCCGCTTTTCTGGCGCCCGCTAAAATCGACAAAAGCGTCGTCTTCCCGCAGCCGTTTCCCCCAACAATCCCTACGCACTGTCCAGGTCCGGCAGTCAGAGAAACCCCTGACAACACCTGCTTTTTCCGATAGGTTTTACAGATTCCGTCTACTTCTAACATCTTGTACTCCTTAGTAGGACAACACAAACTCTGCAGTAACTGCCCAGCCTGTCCGGTTTTCTACCCATATGCTTTCAAACTCCGAAACAGGCATTGGACAATCCATTTTTCCAGTTTCTACTGTAATGCTCGGCACTGGATTTTCCTTTAACTGAACCCAGTCTTTAAAACCGCCTCCGCCTCCGCTGTACAGCATCTGGTAGCCGCCGGTTGCTGCTGACATCAGCTGAGCCAGCTGCTGGGATTTTTCCTTCTCTTTGTTTCCTTCAATGTCCCAGTAGATTACCTTTCCCATGGAATGGTAATTCAATACCGCTGCCCACGGATAATTGCTGTTCATCAGATTGACCAGCGCCTGTGATTCCGGCTCTGATACCGGCGTCAGTCCCTTATATCCGGAAAATGAAGGAAGCATCCAGTTGCTGGAAGTATTGGTCCACAGCGCATCAAAATTGTGGTTCAAATCTACGCCTCTTGCATTGGATTTCCAGCGTTCCAGATATCTGGAAAACTCCTGGGTAGTCCGCCCTGCCGCCAGATCCGATGTATAAGCCGTCTGGACTGTCTGTTTTAACTGCTGGGAGTGAAGCGCATCCAGGCCAAACTGGCTTAACGCAACTCCGTCCGGATTTGCCATGGGTACAAAATGAATTGCTACCTGATTTAACAAATCTGAAATCGCTCTGCCATGGTAGGAACCCGTATCGTAAAAAGCCAGAATATCTTCTATCTGCTTCATCATCAGAAGCGGATTGGCGTATTCCCTGGCATGAATTGCCCCCTGGATTAAAATGTGTTTTCCGGCGTTGGGATTTCCGACCAGTATATCATAAATTTTCCGGCCGTCTGCAGAAGTGCCAATCACGGTTACCTGCATATGCGCGGTTCCATACCGCTTCTGCAAATCCTGAATATCTGCTTCCATCTGCTCATAAGAATATTTTTCTGCTACCTGCACAACAGGATTTTCCACTGTCATAGATGTAAATTCCTGGATGGACGACTGTGACGAACTGCCGCCAGAAGGCATTTCCATCCCTGGACCAATCTGGGAATAGTCCTTTGGGACTTCCCCTGTATGGGAGATCGTTCCCCCTTCTGTTTCTGACATTCCCTGTCCTGGTCCCTCTGTCTGCGGTGCGGACAGCGTCTCTGATTCCTTCTGAGCATCTGTTGCGGGCGGTGCTTCGGTCTCTGCTGGTAATTCTGATTCTGACGGTGCTTCGGTCTCCGACGGCGCCTGTGTTTCCGCTGAAGCCTCCGTTTCTGACGGCGCTTCCAGTTCGGGAAGCTGCGCCTCCGTTTCTGCAAATGACGGGATACAAGGGGATGCAAGTCCTAATACCAATCCCAGTCCTATCGCATATAATTTGTTTTTTCTCATGGATGTCTTCCTCTGCTGCAATCTGTTCTATGGGTGCAAAAAGGCCGCCGTCCATCAAGGACAGCGGCCCTGTCTATTATTTATTCTGCATCAACCGCATGTTCTTCCTTGGCTTCTTCATTTTTTGCTAAGTCACTTGGACGCATGCTTAAATTGATTCTACCCATCTTGTCAACTTCAATTACTTTTACAGTAACTTCATCTCCAATATTTACCACATCTTCTACTTTTGCAACACGGCGGTCTGCCAGTTTAGAAATGTGGATCATACCGTCTTTATTTGGAGCCAGTTCTACAAAAGCGCCGAAATTCATAATACGGGCAACTTTTCCAGTAAAGATCATACCAGCTTCAATTTCGGTTACAATGCTGTTGATGATATTGACAGCTTTTTCAATCATCGCAGCGTCTGTGCCGCATACGCTGACTGCTCCGGTATCTTCAATGTCAATCTTTACTCCGGTTTCTTCAATAATTTTGTTAATTACTTTGCCCTGTTTTCCGACTACATCGCCAATCTTCTGTGGATCGATGGTAATCTGACGAATCTTAGGAGCGTATTTGCTTAATTCTTTTCTCGGTTCGGAAATAACCGGAGCCATAACCTCATCCATGATGTAAAGTCTGGCTTCCCGACATCTTGCGATTGCCTCTTCGATAATCGGACGGGTCAGTCCGTGAATCTTAATATCCATCTGGATTGCAGTAATACCCTTATGAGTACCGCCTACTTTAAAGTCCATATCGCCGAAGAAGTCTTCCAGCCCCTGAATATCCGTTAATACAATGTAATCGTCATCCGTTTCTCCGGTAACCAGGCCACAGGAAATGCCGGCTACCATGCTCTTAATCGGAACGCCTGCTGCCATTAAAGACAGAGTAGACGCACAGATACTTGCCTGGGAAGTAGAACCATTCGACTCCATAGTCTCAGATACTGTACGGATCGCATATGGGAACTCTTCCTCGCTTGGAAGTACCGGAACTAACGCTCTCTCAGCCAGTGCGCCATGACCAATTTCACGGCGTCCAGGTCCTCTGGACGGCTTGGTCTCGCCTACGGAGTAGGACGGGAAGTTGTAGTGGTGCATATATCTCTTAGCCGTCTCATTTTCATCTAAGCCGTCTAACTTCTGTGCCTCGGATAATGGAGCCAGGGTGCAGGCATTTAAAATCTGGGTCTGTCCGCGGGTAAACATACCGGAACCATGTACTCTTGGAAGCAGATCCACTTCTGCTGCCAAAGGACGGATTTCCTTAATTCCGCGGCCGTCAGGACGCTTGTGATCCTTTAAGATCATCTTGCGGACTGTCTTTTTCTGATACTGGTAAATGGCGTCTCCAAGAAGAGGAAGCCATTCTTCATTTTCTGCAAACGCTTCTTCCAGACGCTCGGTAATTGCGCGGATATTTTCTTCTCTTTTCTGCTTTTCATCAGTAAAGACTGCTGCTTCCATCTCCTCCGGAGTTACAATCTCTCTGATTGCAGCAAACAGCTCTTCCGGAACTGCACAGCTCTCGTAGGAGTGTTTTTCCTTGCCGCATTCTGCAACAATCGTATCAATAAATTTGATGATTTCCTGGTTTACTTCGTGAGCCTTGAAAATCGCGTCAATCATAACCTGCTCTGGAACTTCCTTAGCCCCAGCCTCGATCATGATAACCTTTTCTCTGGTAGAAGCTACGGTCAGCGCCATATCCGAAACCTTCTTCTGGGCGTTGGTCGGGTTGACAATAAACTCTCCGTCAATTAAGCCAATCTGCGTAGTTGCACACGGGCCGTCAAATGGAATATCGGAGATGGTAGCCGCAATTGCAGATCCTAACATAGCGGTCAGTTCCGGACTGCAGTCTGGATCAACGGACATTACCAGGTTGTTTAAGGTAACGTCATTGCGGTAATCCTTCGGGAACAGAGGACGCATCGGTCTGTCGATAACACGGGAAGTTAAAATCGCATTTTCAGATGCCTTTCCCTCTCTCTTGTTAAATCCGCCTGGAATCTTTCCTACGGAATACAGCTTTTCCTCATATTCAACGCTTAAAGGGAAAAAATCAATCCCTTCTCTTGGCTTATCGGATGCAGTTGCAGTGGAAAGAACGACGGTATCGCCGTAATGCATAAATGCGGCTCCGTTTGCCTGTGCTGCCACTCTGCCAACGTCTACGGTCAGAGTACGGCCTGCTAATTCCATACTAAAACTCTTATACATAGTGTGTCTCCTTTTTACTCTTAAATAATCACTCTTTGTCTGCGGTAAAAGATCCGAAACTACTGACCTGTACATGATTGGCAAAGTCCTGCCTGTCTGGGAATCATATATACGTCAGCGGTCTCGGTGTATCCTTCTGCCGCAGCGCGCCTGCCTGCGCAAATTCCTTATGAAATAGAACAAATATAGGGCGGAGAAATCTCTCCACCCTAACAGCAGCAAAATTACTTTCTGATGCCTAACTTCTCGATCAGTGTACGATAGCCTTCCAGATCGGTCTTCTTTAAGTAGTCTAACAGACCACGTCTCTGACCTACCATCATCAGCAGACCACGTCTGGAGTGATGATCCTTTGGATTGCTCTTTAAGTGCTCAGTTAATTCAGTAATTCTTGCAGTTAAGATAGCGATCTGAACTTCTGGAGAACCGGTATCTCCTGGCTTTCTGCCATACTCTGCGATAATAGCTGCTTTCTTTTCCTTAGAAATCATGGTAAATATCCTCCTTAAAATAAATTGAAACCTTACCGTAAACCAAGCCGCGGTTGGAGTGTTCCTGCCGGCTGAGTTTCGGCGTTTACTCATACTCAGTAATGATAGCATAGGAATAAATTACTGTCAACGGGATTTTTCCTCTGCTTCTCTAATTTGCTTCCCTAATTTCTGCGCCTTCGTAAAAGAAGTTTAAAATTGCCTGGTAATCTTTTCCATCTTTTGCCATTTCCTGAGCGCCGTTCTGGCTCATGCCGGCTCCATGTCCATAGCCGCCGCCGTAAATATAAAACGACAGAATTCCATCGGCGCCGGTTCTTTTTTCAATGGAAATATAAGCGCTTGGCAAAATAGAAAATCCCGTCTGGGTACTTCCGTCTTTTTTGGCAATCTCTAAAGCAGAATCCCCCAGTATACTCCGGATTTGGTTCTGTCCCTCTATCTTCTTTTCTCCCGAAGTCCCATAAAGCGTCAGCTTCTGGGCCACTCCGCCAGGGCCGCGTTCTGTGATTTCCACATCTGTGACAGTCCCCAGCTCCGGTATCTTTTTCTCCAAATCAGAAGCCTGGATCCTGGTTTCCCACCGGTACATCGGATAGCTCTGGTCATAAGCCGGATAGTCCTTGTTTTTAATAAACTCGGAAAAAGCCGCATTGCTGGACAAATCCAACTGCTCCTTCCGGTCTCTTAGCTCTCTGGCCTTGAGATAAGGGGTTTTCTCTCCGCTTCCGCCCCAGGCGCTTCCGTCTGTGGTATGACCGCAGGAAGTAGAGAAATAAAAGGCCTCGATTGCATTTCCCTCGTAAAACAGCATCTGACCGTACGTTTCATTGACTGCTTCCGTTGTCCGTGTCGATTCTTCTGTATTGTTGTAGACCTGGAAATTGGTACTGTCATCCACGTGAGCTCCGTACTGGCTGTAGCTGTTGCCCAGAATCTGGCGGTAAGCATAGGTTCTGGCGCAGACTGCCTGAGCTTTTAACGCCTCCAGTTCATAGCTTGCCGGCATTTCGCTGGAAACTACTGTTTTCAGGTAATCTTCCAGATATAAATCATTGACAATGGTCAGGCCTTCCGTCTCTTCCTTAATTTCAATCGTGCCGCAATACGCAGGAGTGCCCTGGTTTCTGGAAATAGAAGAAATCAGGATACGCCCGTCTTCTGTTTCCGGCTGAACCTTTAAACGTCCTTCTTTCAGATATTTGCTTCCTGGCTCAATGGTCAAACTTTCTCCTGCCTCCAGCCTTTTTTCCTTTTTCCCATACGTAAGTACCGCACCTGTATCCGCAGTAAACGTCACAGAAGGATGAAAAATGGATTGAAATCCTGTATTCATCAGCAGAACTCTGATTTTCTCCGCGTCGAACTCTCTGGTAATCAGAGCCGCGCACAGCTTTCCGTTGCTGGTCACAAATTCCTGGTTATCATATCCTACTAAAATATCCGAAAGTTCCAGTTCTTGATACTCTCCATACACTTTATGGACCCTGAAATTTTTCTCTAATGGAATCAGACCGTAACCTTCGATCTCAATTCCATTTTTGCCAGCTGACAGCACCTTTCCGGTAATCCGGTCATTCTGGACAGAAATTTTTACCAGGTTTCCGGAATTTAATTCCAGATCAACCAGATTATTCCGGAATTCTTCCAGATTTTCGATTCCTTTTCCGGAAAACGTCCGGCAGATACTTCCCAGATGAACCTGGAAGGTTTCGCTGCCGCTGTCGTCCAGCCATACGTTTTCATACACGACATCTTCTGAAATCACCTTGCGGACAGCAATCATTTCCTCGTTCCGTACCATAATTTCCAGTTTGCAGTCTATGTATGCATCCAGAGCCAGCCCTTCAAACCGGAAATCTCCTTCACTGGTATAAGCCGTCCAGCTTTCTGACGGCTGAACGTTGGCAGGAGTTCCATACAGCAGGACTTCCAGTGTCCTGACGCCGTCTTCCGTCTCTGCTGCCCCTGTTTCTTCCAGCAATTTGTCATAAAACTGCCAGAAATCCTCTTCCGGATAAGGATGGCTCCGGTTTTTCCTCACCAATCCTACAGAAGCTTCCAGAGGTTTGGAAAAAGCCGCCGCTATATGGCTGACCTCTTCATAAGTAATCTCTTTCTGAGCCTCTGCTGCAGAAGGTTTTGTCAAATCTTCTGATAAAATTTTCTTTTCATACAGGTAATCCATATACGGTACATACCAGTTATTCTGCTCTTTCTGGGAAAAATAGGAACGTCCGCTCTCTTCTTCATATTGAAGAATCTCTTCTCTGGATTCCATCATAAGCGCCACTGCTTTCGCAGCCCGCGCCCTGGTAATCCCCTCATCCTTCCGTTCCGGTTCCAGAACAACAATAACGGTTATCAGTACCAGAATCAGGGACAATATCGCTGTGATCCGCGCAACGAATGCCTTTTTGCTCATAATTTCTTATAGCTCCCGTCTGTTTCCTCTACATAATCCAGTTCCTGATAGTCTTCTGTCCGCACAGACAGCTTCCGTTTTTTCAGTTTGCTGTTGATGAAGTCTCCGGTAAGGCGATAAATCACAGCAAAGGTCGGCACGCCAATAATCATACCTACAAATCCAAACAATCCGCCAAACAGCAGGATGGAAAACAGTACCCAGAAGCTGGAAACACCGGTCGAGTCTCCTAAGATCTTTGGCCCCAGGATGTTTCCGTCAAACTGCTGCAGAAGCAGGATGAAAATCAGGAAGTACAGACACTGGATCGGACTTACCAGCAAAATCAAAAACGCACTTGGAATGGCTCCGATAAACGGGCCAAAAAATGGAATGACGTTGGTAACGCCTACAATGACGCTGACTAACAGCGTGTACGGCATCTTCATAAAAGACAGGCACACAAAACACATAATTCCGATAATCAGGGAATCTACTATTTTCCCAATAATAAATCCGCCGAATACTTTGTGAATGAACCGAGCTTCTCTTACAATCCGGTTCGCCCATTCTACTGAAAAGAGACCGTAGGTAATTTTCTTTGCCAGCGCCACAAACTGATCTTTAATATTCAGAAGGTAAATCATAACGATGACGCCGATCAGCAGATTTTTCAGCCAGACCAACAGACTGATTACCCCTAAAGAGAGATTTCCTAAAATCCCTAAAATCTTATCTAAATTAGGTTCCAACACGCCCTGCGCCCACTCGGACAGGCGGTTTAAGGAATTAATTGCGATTGTCTCCGCTTCTGGATTATTTTCCAGAACCTGGGATACCCAGATTGACAAGTTTCTCATGTTTTCCGGAAGAGCAGCCACTGCATTCTGGATGCTTCGGATCACTTCTGGAATGACCATGGAAAATAATCCTACTACAATCACAATCAGAACGACCAGGCTGACAACGGTTCCCAGTCCCTTTGCCACAGCTTTTCCGCTTTTTTCCTTTTTTAACCATTTTTTTAATACCGGCTCAGCCGCTGCCACGCACCGGTTGTAAATAGGCGTTAAAAGATATGCCATGACTGCGCCGTAAATAACCGGAGCCATAATATCCGCCAGCAAAGAAAATCCGCCCTTTACCGTATCGAATTTTAGTATTACAAAACAAAATGCAATACTGGCTGCAATTACCAGAAATGCAGTGATCCCCCAGCAGATGTAGTGATAAAATTTTTGTCTGTTCATAAATGTTTTCCCCTTAACTTCCAACAGGCATTTTTGGTCTCTGTTTGGCCTATTTTTTGTATATATGCAGATAAAGCAGCGATTGCTCGCTGCTTTCCTCTTTTGTAACCCCAAAATGCCGGTTCTTACTAATTGACCCCTAGCAAAGCTAGGTGGGCAACCTCACTCAAACTTCTGCCATCCACTCAAAAGGAGGCCCGACATCCGTTTGAAAATATTGGAATCCCGATGTCATAGTGTAGGTTCAAATACGTAAGAGTGTCGAACATTCCAGGTGTTACAAGTTCACATAATTTTTACATAAGTAAGTATACAATAAAAGTATCATAATTTCAAGATACTTTTTCTCCCAAATGTAATCTTTTCTACATCCCATATCCCAGCAGAAACGCTTTTTTATTTAACTCAACCGTTTTAGGCGGAACGGTTTTTTCAATTACTTCCAGCCATTGTTCTTTTGCAAAATCCATGTGTTTTGCAGCTGCGCCCAGGACAATGACGTTAAACGCCCTGCTGTTGCCCAGCTCCATTGCTTTCTTCTCTGCCTCTACTGCATAAACGGTATGGGTTTTTCTCAAGGTTTCTAAAATCCCGTCCGGATATCCCGCTGCTCCGGTTACAACCGTAATGGGATCAATCCGCTGATCATTGACTACAATTACGCCGTCAGGCTTTAAAAACTGGATATACCGAAGCGCTTCCAACCGTTCAAATGCAATCAGCACATCTGCCTGTCCCTCTTCTACAATAGGTTCTGCCACCTTTTCGCCATATCGCACAAAGGTTACGACGCTTCCGCCCCGCTGTGCCATACCGTGTACTTCTGACAGTTTTACGTCATATCCTCCTGCTGTGGCAAGACCTCCTAAAATCCGGCTGGTAAGCAGCGTTCCCTGGCCTCCCACGCCTACAATCATTATATTTTTTGTCATCACGCTTTTACCTCCTCAATGGCGCCGAATTTGCACAACTTCATACACAGTCCACAGCCGTTGCACATGGATGGATGAATGGTAATGGTTCCATCTTCTTTTTTTGTAAGGGCCGGACATCCTGGCTTTAAGCACTGTCCGCACTTTTTGCATTTATCAGAAATTTCCCTGCACTTGTTCGGGAATGTCACTCCCTTTAACAGAACACATGGAGATTTGGTAATGATAACGGAAACCTCGTCCCGCTCTACTTCTCTCTTTACCGTTTCTGCCAGCGCATCAATGTCAAAGGCATTCACTTCGTATACGTGCTCAATTCCCATGGCTTTGCACAGATGATACAGGCTGATGGCATAGGTAGGTTCTCCTTTTAAGGTTTTTCCTGTAGCCGCATGATCCTGGTGTCCTGTCATGCCAGTGGTAGAGTTATCCAGAATCATAACCGTTCCGGCAGATTTGTTATATACCATATTCATCAGGGAATTGACTCCTGTATGTAAGAACGTGGAATCTCCAATAACTGCCACCCAGTTTTTGATATACTCTCTTCCCTTTGCCTTTTCCATGCCATGGAGAGAGGAAATACTGGCCCCCATGCAGATTGTGGTATCCACTACATTTAAGGGGGCGACTGCTCCCAGAGTATAGCAGCCAATGTCTCCGGCTGCATGAATCTTTAACCGGTTTAATACAGAATAAACGCTTCTGTGAGGACATCCTGGACAAAGAATCGGAGGTCTTGCCGGAACCTTTGCCGGTTCTGCCGCTTCAATCTTCTGTCCCAGCACCCTGGTCCGGATTAAATTGGCGCTGTATTCGCCCTGACGGGTAAAGAGGTCTTTTCCGATTACCTCAATCCCCCAGGATTTGATCTGCTCCTCAAATACCGGCTCCAGTTCTTCAAACACATATAGCTTTTCTACTTTTGACGCAAATTCTTCAATTAGTTTTCTGGGAAGAGGATGCACCATGCCAAGTTTTAATACAGAAGCCTCCGGCATAGCTTCCTTTACATATTGATAAGGGATTCCGCTGGTAATAAATCCAACCGACAAATCCCCATATTCTGCCTTGTTAACCGGAAGCGTCGACGCATCTTCTGCCAGTCTGTTCATCCTGTCCTCTACTGCCAGATGGCGTCCCTTTGCATTTCCAGGCATCATTACGTACTTTGCCGGATTTCTGGTATACGCTTTATCTTCCGGAACCACTCTGTCTTCCAGCAGGACAACTCCCTGGGAATGGGATAATCGGGTGGTGCTTCGGACAATTACCGGAGTATCATAATCTTCGCTTATCTGATAAGCCAGTTTGACAAAATCTTTTGCTTCCTGGCTGTCTGACGGCTCCAGCACCGGAATGTTGGCAGCCCGTCCAATCATTCTGGTATCCTGCTCATTCTGGGAACTGTACATACCAGGATCATCTGCCACAATCAAAACCATGCCGCCCCCTACTCCGGTATAGGCTGCCGTGTATAGCGGATCCGCCGCTACATTTAATCCCACGTGCTTCATACACGCCAGGGAGCGGACTCCGCTGATAGAAGCGCCAATGGCTACTTCTGCAGCTACTTTTTCATTGGGAGACCATTCTGCATAAACCTCTTCATATTTGGCAAGATTTTCGCTGATTTCTGTACTGGGGGTTCCTGGATAAGCGGCAGAGACTTTTACGCCTGCCTCCCATGCTCCTCTGGCAAACGCTTCGTTTCCCAGCATAATGTTCTTTTCGCTCAATTTCATATCCTCCTTCGCAGGGTTTTCTTAAAATCTGAAAAACTATTTTTATTATATCACATCAACGCGTTAAACACCAGAAGAAAAAGAAACGGCCTGCCTATTTATTCTGACAGGCCAGTTTTCTTATCTTTACTGGATATTACCGCTTAAAATGCGGGCCAATTCACTATCTGCATCCAGTACAATGGTTTTATTATCTCCTACCAGAGAAGCTTTTAACGCATCCAAAGAACGGACAAAATTATAGAAATCTGCCTTTGATTCATCATTATATGCTTCTGACAGGATTCTCATGTATTCAGCTTCGCCTTCTGCTTTAATCTTTTCAGCGTCTGCGTCTGCTTTTGCAATCGTTTCCCTGACAGTACGATCCGTTTTATTCATAATCAGTTTGGATTCGTACTCTCCATCTGCCTTATAACCGGCTGCAATGTTATTCCGTTCAGAAATCATTCTGGCGTAAACGCTCTCTTTGTTGGAATCCGGAAGATCCAGCTTTTTGGTCTCTACCGAGTAAATACGGATTCCATAGCTGTCCAGGGAGTCTCCGATATTTTCGGTAATGGTAAGCGCCAGTTTTCCATCCCTTCCAGTAATAATGTCTTCCTGATTGGTTGCCGCCAGAACATTTTTAATGGAGTTGTATACGACATTGCTGATACGGACCTCCGCATTTTCTTTGCTGGCATTTAAGGTCGTAAGGTATTTTAACGGATCCACAATGTCCCAGATTACGAAACTGTCTACCGTCATGACCTTTTTATCTTTTGTCGTAACGTCGCTGGGAACCAGATCCGAAATCATCTTGTATTTGGGAACGCTTTGTACTTCCTGAATAAACGGAATTTTAAAGCTGAGTCCTGGCTCGGAAGAAATCCGCACTACCTTTCCAAACTGGGTAATTAGTTTGTATTCTTTTGCTGTTGTGGTTACCATGCTGGAACCTAATACGACTACGGCTGCAATCAGAAGCAGCGGAGTGACAATCCATTTTACCGTCTTCTTCATAAACTAATTACCTCCATTCTGTGCGGCCTGGCCATCTGGCGCTGCTGTCTGTCCGGAAACGTCAGGCTGGCTGGACGCGCCTGCTCCTGATGGAATCTCTGCAAACGGCTCTAAAGGCAGAAGACTCTGGGTTCCGTCAGAAGCGTTGATGATAACCTTCAACTCCGGAAGGACGTCTTCCATCGCCTCGTAGAACATCCGTTTTTTGGTAATCAGCGGATATTTGCTGTATTCCTGATACAAATCGTTAAATCGGGCTGCCTGACCAGTAGCCTCGCTGATTTTTTCCTGCTTATAGGCTTCTGCATCCTGAATGACCTTATCTGCCTTTGCATTGGCTGTAGGAATCTGCTCAGACTGGTATTTCTTTGCCTGGTTAATTGCCGTATCCATACCCTGTTTTGCGTCTTCGACTGCTTTAAATGCATTGGTTACTTCTACAGTCGGCGGCTCTGCATCCTGGATTGTTACATTATAAATGCCATATCCGATGTTTTCCTGTTCCAGACGGTTAGACAGCTTTTCCTTTACCTTGGACTGAATCTCGCTTTTTCCTGTCGTAATTACATCATCTACATTATAAGTGCCGACAGTGTCCCTGATATAGGACTGGGCTAAATTTTTGATAATCTCCTGATAGGTATCTGCATGGATAAATGCCTGAATCGGATCCACTACCTGATATTCAATGTAGAAATCCACTTCTACAAAGTTAAAGTCTTTGGTAATCATCTCTGATTCTTTCGAAACGCTGACTGGGTTGTCTTCGCTTACCTCCGGATCTGCAGCGTCTTCCACGGAATATCCGATTGGCATCCCCATAATATTTTTTGTAATCATGTGGACTCTCTGGATAAACGGAATCTTAAAATGAAGGCCTGCCGTCTTTACTACAGACGGACTGCCAAAAGTCGTTACGACTGCATAGGTATTTTCATTCAGCATATAGAAGGAATCCCATGCACAGGACGCTACAATCAGAACTGCCGCTGCAATCCCTGCAACCCGTAAGATGGATCCGGCTTTTTCTTTCTTCTTTCCGTTTTCCTTCATTCTGGCGCCTCCTTTTTTCTTATTCTGAGAACCAGATTCTTTTTTCTCCTTCTTATCTATATCAGAAACTCCTTCTGCAAAAGAGTCTCCAGCTTTTTCTTCTCCCTGCTCCGGACGCACATTACTATAGTCGGCGTCTGGCCGCAGCCTCCCTGTACTGCTTTTTTTCTTATCAAACGTACGCTTAATCTTTTCGCCTAATTCTCCGCTTTGAGAGGCAAAGATCATAATGATGATAATGATAATTAGTAAATCCATTCTGTTCCCCCTTATCTTTTTTGTAATTCCAATTGAGTTTGTGAATAATGGATTGTTGTTCATTATATCATCCTTTTTATCTTTGTGCAATATTACCAGTTTTCTTTTTTGAACCAACCGTTAAATTTTCGTAAAAATACATTGTTAAAAATAAAACTTTTTTATTGCTTTTCTTTATGAATGATGTATAATACAATCAGAAGAATCGCTTTTTTGATTACTTCTGAGTAAAGCGTCTGATACTGGGCGTGATTTCACTATGAAAGAAAAGAGGTAAATGTATGATGTCAAAGATCGATTTAACCAAGTACGGCATTACCGGCACCACAGAGATCGTGTACAATCCTTCTTATGAGCTGTTATTCGAAGAAGAGACCAAGCCAGAACTGGAAGGTTTTGAAAAAGGCCAGGTCAGTGAGCTGGGCGCAGTAAACGTAATGACTGGTATCTATACCGGCCGTTCCCCAAAAGACAAATTTATCGTTATGGA
Source organism: uncultured Clostridium sp. (assembly GCA_900542035.1). Taxonomy (GTDB): domain Bacteria; phylum Bacillota; class Clostridia; order Lachnospirales; family Lachnospiraceae; genus UMGS1370. The sequence goes on along the minus strand of UQMJ01000011.1, from coordinate 34,345 downwards.
CGAGAATTCCAAAGATACTGTATGGTGGACTTCTGATGAATACAAAAACGATAACCATCCAGCTTCCAAAGAAGCTTGGGACGCTGTAAAAGAAATTGCATTAAAAGAGCTGTCTGATAAGAGACTGTTCGTTGTAGATGCATTCTGCGGCGCAAATAAAGACACCCGTATGGCAATCCGTTTCATTATGGAAGTTGCATGGCAGGCTCATTTCGTTAAGAATATGTTTATCCAGCCAACTGACGAAGAATTAGCAAACTTTGAGCCAGATTTCATTGTTTACAATGCTTCCAAGGCAAAAGTTGAAAACTACAAAGAGCTGGGCTTAAACTCTGAGACCGCTGCTATGTTCAACATTACCTCCCGCGAGCAGGTTATTGTAAACACCTGGTACGGCGGCGAGATGAAGAAGGGTATGTTCTCCATGATGAACTACTACCTTCCATTAAAGGGCATCGCTTCCATGCACTGCTCTGCAAACACCGATATGAACGGCGAAAATACCGCTATTTTCTTCGGTCTGTCCGGAACCGGCAAGACCACCCTGTCTACCGACCCGAAGCGTCTGCTGATTGGCGATGACGAACACGGCTGGGACGACAACGGCGTATTTAACTTTGAAGGCGGATGCTATGCAAAAGTTATCAACCTGGACAAGGATTCCGAGCCGGATATCTACAATGCAATCAAGCGCAACGCTCTTCTGGAGAACGTTACCTTAGACAAAGACGGCAAGATCGACTTTGCTGACAAGAGCGTAACGGAGAACACCCGTGTATCTTACCCAATCGACCACATTGAGAAGATTGTTCGTCCAGTTTCTGCTGCTCCAGCTGCTAAGAACGTAATCTTCCTGTCTGCAGATGCTTTCGGCGTACTGCCTCCAGTATCTGTTTTAACTCCTGAGCAGACCCAGTACTACTTCTTATCCGGTTTTACCGCTAAGTTAGCTGGTACAGAGCGCGGCATTACCGAGCCTACTCCTACCTTCTCCGCTTGCTTTGGACAGGCATTCTTAGAGCTGCACCCAACCAAGTACGCAGAAGAACTGGTTAAGAAGATGGAAAAGAGCGGCGCTAAGGCATACTTAGTAAACACCGGCTGGAACGGAACCGGCAAGCGTATCTCCATCCGCGATACCCGCGGCATTATCGACGCTATCTTAAACGGCGATATTTTAAACGCACCAACCAAGAAGCTTCCATACTTCAACTTCGAGATTCCAACCGAACTTCCAGGCGTAGATACCGGCATTCTGGATCCACGCGACACTTACGCAGATGCTGCTGAGTGGGAAGCAAAGGCTAAGGATCTGGCAGCAAGATTTATCAAGAACTTTGCTAAATACGAAGGCAACGAAGCCGGCAAGGCTTTAGTTCCTGCTGGTCCTCAGTTATAATTTCCATAATAACAGCGGCCGCCCCAGGTATTTACCTGGGGCGGTTTCTTAATCAATGACTTTTGAAAAATATGCCCGAAGCGCCTCTTCTATCCTCTCTCATTCCGTCGTCCCCAGATAGTTTATCCCATCCTCGCTAATCACATTCCGGCCGATAAATTCATCTGTTTCCTGGTTATACACAAAATCTGTAATCTGGTATCTGGCGGTCCGGCTGTCCCGAAGCGCCACATGGAGCCTGTCGTCTGCATCAATCCAGACATCTGCCTGAGGTTCTCCAAGCTGGACTGTCTCGTCAAAAAGCCAATACTCGCTTTCTCCTGAAGTCAGAGAAACTGCGAAACGGCACCTGTCATCCATTGCCAGCTCCCCATCTATCAGCATATCTTTCTGGACAAATTTCTGAAGTTCCCATTCCTTCTCTCCATAAGAAAACGGATACGAAACGTAAAGCGCCATATCATTTAACGGCTCTAAGCGTTCTGGCCCAACCCGTTTCTCCTGCTCTGACTGGCCAGGCTGCCTGCTGTCTGTCAGAAATACATACTGCGCTTCTCCGGAAAATCCCCGTCGCTCTTCCTCTTCTTTTTCCCACACAGCCGTCAGCGCATAGACCTTTCCTGCTTTCAATTCAATCAATGCCTCATGTTCATAGACAACCATTTCTTCTGCAGAATTCTCTACATCTCCCAGGGCAGAACGATCCCAACTGGTCAGCCGGATCTGATCCGGCATTACTGGACAGGATACCAGATACGGGTTTTGGGTTATCTGGTGATAGTCTGTCACATACAGCGGCAAAGCGTCTGCGTTCATTTCCAGCGGATGAGCGCCGCAGGCCACAACTCCCTCAAAATCCTCATTGCCCTTCATATTCCAGGTATAAGAACTGCACGAAACCAAAAACGGCTGATAACTGCTGGAAAGGGAATCTGACAGCCAAATGTCGGGAGGCGCTGTCAGAACTTCTTCCGTTTCGTCTCCAGCCGGTTTTTCTTCGGCTTCCAAAGACGGCTTCTGGCTGGCGTCTGGTTCCCTGTTTTCTGTCTCCTCGTTTTCCTCTCCGTTGCTTTCTGTCCCGTTAGTTTCTTCTACACTGGTTTCTGTTTTTTCCGGAATCTTCTGGTTTTCCCTCTGGCATCCGCCCAGTCCCAGCGCTGCACAAACCGTCAGGATTCCTATTCCGGCCCAAAAATTCTTTTTTCTCATATCCAGCCCTCCTGTCCCTATCCGCATATCGCGTTTTCTTTTATCTTACCACAGAGACCTTACAGGAAATGCTGTTTTTTTCTTACAATTTTCCTTACAAATTTTCTAGCATCCGTGTACAGGGGCAACACGCCTCAAAGAGGGATACTTTCCCCATGTTCTGCGTTATCCTCAATCAGCGTACGCAAAAAAGGCAGCTGTTCCTATCATCTGATCAACTGCCTTTTCCTTTCCAGAAAGCTGTGTCACTCTTTTCACTGCCTGCGCAGATTAAAACCGTTCCACCTGATCCTTGGTAACTCTTGCGTAAATTAATTTCTTTTCAAGGGGCATCTCTGCTCCCAGGACATAAGCTTCTTTCAGCTTCCCAGCTGCATCTGCAAACAGGGATTCTTTGGAAGCGTACAGCACTGCCAACGCCTCCCCCTTCTTTACAGAGTCTCCGTATTTTTTCTTTAACAGAATTCCAGCTGACGGGTCGATTACATCGTCTTTCTTACTGCGTCCAGCCCCTAACATAACAGAGGCGATTCCCACGGATTCTGTGTCCATATGGGTAATAAAGCCGTCTTTTTCTGCCAGGACTTCAAACGAATAAGGCGCTTTGGGAAGTTTTTCAGGATGCTCTGCATAGCTCTTATCGCCTCCCTGGCCTTCCACCATGCGCAGCAGGGCCTCGAATGCGCTGCCGTCCTGAATCGCTGATTCTGCCAGGTTCCGGCACTCTTCAATCGTTCCTTTTTCCGCCATATACAGCATATTAGCTGCCAGCCCCAGAGAAACCTCCCGAAGATCGGAGGGGCCGCCGCCCTTTAATACCTCTATGGACTCTTTTATCTCCAAAGCATTTCCTACCGCATGGCCTAACGGTACGTCCATATCTGTAATCAGGGCGCAGCATCGTCTGCCAGCCCTGGTTCCAATGGCCACCATCTTCTGAGCCAGGGTAATGGAATCTTCCAGCGTCTTCATAAACGCGCCGCTTCCAGTCTTGACATCCAGCACGATTCCGTCGCTTCCCGCCGCCAGTTTCTTGCTCATAATGGAAGACGCTATCAGCGGAATGCTGTCTACCGTCGCTGTTACATCCCGAAGCGCATAAATTTTCTTATCTGCCGGAACCATGTTGCCGGACTGTCCAATGACGGCAATTCCAGTACGGTTTACAATATCGAAAAATTCTTCTCTGGGAATGGAAGTAGAAAATCCAGGGATACTCTCCAGCTTATCAATGGTTCCTCCCGTATGTCCCAGGCCTCTTCCAGACATTTTGGCTACTTTTACGCCGCAGGCCGCCACAATAGGGCCGATAATTAATGTAGTCTTATCTCCAACGCCTCCTGTACTGTGTTTATCCACCTTGATTCCTTTGATGGCGCTTAAATCCACCATGTCTCCGGACTTTGCCATCTCCATGGTCATCGTTGTGATTTCTTCATCATTCATTCCTTTGAAATAAATGGCCATCAGCATCGCTGCCATCTGATAATCCGGAATATCCCCAGCAGTAAATCCCTGGATCATGTAAGCAATCTCGTCCTCTGAAAGAGCGTCTCCCCGTTTTTTCTCCTCAATCAGGTCATACATCCTCATAAGCTGCGCCTCCTTGCCGTTCAAACTGCGGATTAATAGCTTCCCTCTTCGATGGTCTCTGCCTTGGCAAGTTTGACAATCCGGCTGGTTCCCAGTCTGGACGCCCCAAGTTCAATAAACTTTTCTGCATCGTCAAAGGATTTAATCCCGCCTGCGGCCTTCATCTTTACATCCGGCCCTACGTGCTTTGCAAACAGCGCAATATCGTCAAAGGTTGCGCCGGCTGTGGAAAATCCCGTAGAAGTCTTAATGTAGTCTGCTCCCGCATCGGTAACTATCTGGCACATCTTAATCTTTTCTTCCTCTGTCAGCAGGCAGGTCTCGATGATTACTTTTAAAATCTTGTCGCCGCAGGCCTCTTTGATTTCCCGTATCTCGGCCTCAACCTTATCGTAATTCTGATCTTTCAGATCTCCGATATTAATAACCATATCGATTTCTTCGGCGCCGTTTTCAATGGCATCTCTGGTCTCAAATACCTTGGTTTTGGTGGTATTATAGCCATTTGGAAATCCGATTACGGTGCAGACCGGCATCTTATCTCCCAGATAGTCTGCCGCCCGTTTTACAAAAGACGGAGGAATGCAGACTGAAGCGGTACCATAAGCGACTGCATCGTCGCAGATTTCCTTAATCTCTGCCCAGGTAGCTCCCTGAGTCAGCAGCGTATGATCGACTGTTTTAAAAATTTCTTTCTTATCCATGTGTGTTCCTCGATTCTTTTTTATTTTTTCTGCTTATCTGCAGATTTCTTTTAAAAAGCTTTCTCCGGCAATCTCTCCCTTTACTCCCAGATAGTCCAGAATCGTTGCCGCCGTATCTGCAAAGGAAGATCTGGTTCCCAGATTTATGCCTGCTTTTACCCTGGCGCCAGCTATGACTAACGGGGTATATTCCCTGGAATGGTCGGTAGACGGCGTAATGGGATCGCATCCATGATCCGCGGTAATCATCAGCAGGTCATCTTCTCTCATAGCGGCTAAAATCTCCGGAAGCCGCTCATCAAAATAGGTCAGCGCCTTCGCATAGCCATCTACGTCATTGCGGTGGCCATAGAGCATATCGTAATCTACCAGGTTAATGAAGCACAGTCCCTCAAAATCCTGTCCCAGGTATTCGATAGTCCGGTCGATTCCCTCTGCATTTCCTGCGGTTCTTACCATCCCGCTGATGCCCTGTCCGGCAAAAATATCGTTAATCTTGCCTACTGCCAGTACCTTCTGTCCGGCAGCGCAGATTGCATCCAGCATGGTTTCCTTTGGGGGAACCAGGGAATAATCGTGGCGGCGGGACGTTCTCTTATAAGGCCATTCCCCCTCAAACGGACGGGCGATGACACGTCCAACTCCATATCTGCCTGTACACAGGCGGCGGGCAATCTCACAGTAACGATACAATTCTTCAATGGGAACCACATCCTCATGGGCAGCAATCTGGAATACGCTGTCTGCGGAAGTATACACAATCAGCGCTCCGGTCTCTACGTGTTCCCTGCCGTAATCTTTGATTACCTCTGTACCGGAATAAGGTTTGTTGCAGATAACCTTTCTGCCCGTCTCTTTCTCAAATTCATCCAGAAGTTCTCTTGGAAATCCTTCCGGAAATGTTGGCAGCGGTTTTGGCGAAATCACGCCGGCAATCTCCCAATGGCCGATGGTCGTATCCTTTCCTTTGGATACTTCTGTCATTCTGGCAACTGCCCCTGCTGGATCTGCCTCTTTTTCCCCGCAGGTTACTCCTTCTATATTAAATAAGCCCAGCTTTTTCATATTCGGCATAGAAAAATAAGAACTGGTGGCCGCAGCCGCCAGGGTATTGCTCCCCTCATCCCCAAAATCTGCAGCGTCCGGCATCTCGCCGATTCCCACACTGTCCAATACCATTAAAAATACTCGTTTCATACACAAACTCCTTTCCGTACAGCAGTTCAAACTAGCTCATCAAGAACTGACGTTCCCCAGGTTTTACCGGAATTTCTGTAATGTCCAGATCTTCCACTTCCATATAGCCGTTGCCTTTGCGGATAACGTCTAAAAGCTCCGATAACTGAACCGGATCTCCCTGAAGTTCCATCTGAACCGTACCGTCATAGAGATTTTCTACATATCCGGTAATCCCCATAGGCCTGGCTTCCATACACACGAAAAAGCGGCATCCTACATTCTGGACACGCCCTCTGGCAATCACATGATAGCGAATGGTTCTTGCCATGGAAACACCTCCCCAGTTTATGATGGTATTAGTCTACCATATTTTGACCGAAATAACCAGAGACACTTGGAAAGAATTCCCTCTATCTGGCACTTTATAAAAAAATTTAATGAAGACATTTCGCCGTTCCATCCGTTATAATAAATAGAACGACACCAAGAAGGGGGAGAACTTTGCTTGAATGATGAAGAAACGCTGGAACGGCTGATTCGGCAGTATCAGAACTTAATCTATTCCATCTGCTACCGCCTTACCGGCGATTATTTTGATGCAGAAGATTTAGCTCAGGACACCTTTCTTTCTGCTTACAAAAATCTGGATCATTTTGACGGGGCCAACGAACGGGCATGGCTGTGCCGCATTGCCACCAACAAATGCATCGATTATTTAAAACGCGCCGGCAGACGCAGCGTACCTACGGCAGACGATTATTTTACTGCGATTGCAGACAGCCATTCCTCCCCCGAAGACGAATGTCTGGAACGGGATGTAAAAAAACGGCTTTATGACTGCTGCTGCCAGCTTTCTCCTCCTTACAGGGACGTCGCTTTAGACTATTACTGCCATGAAATTGAAATCAGCGAGATTGCGGCCAGAACCGGCAAAAATATCAAAACGCTTCAGACCCAGATTTATCGTGCCAAAGGGATGCTGAAAAAACTCTACCGAAGGGAGGATCTGAAATGAGAAACAGCCCCAAATCCAGAATTTATCTCGAAACACTGGAAGAGATTGCAGATTCAGACCAGCTGATGGATGCATTTGCAGATGAAACGGAGCGGTATTATTTTATTCCTGCTCCAAATGGATTTTCTGAATCGGTATTAAAGAAAAGCCGCAGTCTGGATGTCCAGGTCACTGTGAAAACCCGTCAGGCATCCAGAAAACTGCAGCTTCTCCGTTACAGCCTCCAGGTAGGAACCGCTGTCGCCGGAGCTTTATTCCTGCTATTTTCTCTTTCAGAAAGTTCTCTGAAATCCATGCTTGATCTTTCTTATTATCTATTTAAGTGGAGGTAAGTTACTATGACAAAAAAGAAAAACCGCCTATTTACTTTTTTTTGCTCCCTGATTCCTGGAGCCGGAGAGATGTATCTTGGCTTCTTTAAACACGGAATCAGCGTAATGAGCCTGTTTTTCCTGCTTCTGTTCTGCAGCGGCATCCTGTTTCCTCCGCTGATGTTTCTTTCACCGGTTTTGTGGTTTTACAGCTTTTTCCATGTAAACCACCTGATTACCCTTCCGGATGAGGAATTCTATATGATCGAGGATGATTACTGCTTCCATCTGGATGTTCTGATCAAAAATCGAAGCCTGCTGTTTACCAGATACCGGAAAGCCACCTCCTGCACCTTGATTTTTTTAGGCGCCGTTATGTTGTGGCGAATCTTCAGCGACTTTATTCAGACCTTTCTTGGACGCTACCTGGTAATTCCGGAGCCTGTAACCGATCTTCTCTTCTGGTTTAGCCGCCGGATTCCCCAGCTGGCAGTTGCTGCCGGAATTATTTTCCTGGGAATCTGGCTTATCCGGCAAAAGAAAACCGACCTGTTCCTGACAGATGGAAATGGGGGGGGTATTTCCGGAGAGTCTGATACCAGAAGGTAACAAAACCGCTGCAAATCTGTGCAGCAAACGCAAAAGACGGGAAATCCGCGCAACCGCTTTTTTCCCGTCTTTTTCTATGGATTAGTCTTCTTTAATCTTTACAATTACCTTTTTAATCGGAGCTGGTTCTCCATTGGCTGCCTTCGGCTTATGAGCGTCCCATGGGAAGAAAATCATGTACTGATCGTCTTTTGCTGCAACCTGCAGACCTGGATTGGAATTGTCAAAAAATACAACGTCCTTTTCCGGATTGTAAGGGGTTTTAACTGTCATCTCTCCTACCGGAGCATAGGTCATAATCTCAGTACCCTTAATGACATACTGGATATCGGTATAATGCTCGTGGGCTTCAAACTTTGCCTCTTCCCACGGAATCGTCGTGTATTCTACCACATTCGCATATACGTTCTTTCCATCAATCTCATGTTTGCCAGTCTCTAATGCAGCCAGATCCGTATTTAACAGGAAATCAACTGCCTTTGCATAGCGGCCCTCAATTCCTAAATTTCTGTAAAAATTTAAATTCTTCTTCTCGTCAAAAATCATATGGCGCTCTCCTTTTCTATGTAGATACTACATCTTTTTACAGACAGTATACGCCATACCTTCTAAAAACTCAATCCTTTTTATTTATAAAACTCATGTCCATCGTGGGCAAACAGATAGGTAAGCCTGGAATCAAAAAAGCTGACCGCTTTTGACTGGGAACGTCCTCTGTTCATAAAATACAAGGCGCCCTGGGAATAATCTTCCCCATCTAATGCGCGGTTTACGCATTCAACTGTCAAATCCGTTACCTCTACCTGATTAATCCGTCCATCGGATACTGGGGAAAACTGCCCTCTCTGATAAACCACTTCTGTGACTGAATTAGGGAAACGCTTGTCCCGTACCCGATTCATAATCACATTGGCTACCAGAATCCGGCCCCGTTCATCGCAGATTCCGGCCTCAGCCTGTACAATTTTCAAAAGCACCTGATAATCGGACTGGGAATAAGAAATCCGTCTGGCGGCTCTTCTTTCTTCCTCTGCCTTTTTTCTGGCCTCTTCTTCTGCAATCCGTCTGGCTTCTGCTTCTTTTTCCTCCTGTATCTTTGCCTGCTTAGCCGCAAGTTCCGCTTTTGCCCGCTCTGACTGTTCTATCTTTTTTTCTGTATTTTTTACCAGGTTCTGGCCTATCAGGCTGCTCTCCTGTCTGAAAGCGGCGAATTCGGCTTGTATTTTAGCTTCTGTAATCAAATCCAAATCTTCAGCGTCCGTTTCCTCTAAAGCATCGCTGCTCTCCTGGTAACGTCCCTCTGCAAATGCAGTCAGCGCACTTTTTCCTCCCGCTCCAAATCCGGCGGCGGTAAATACGACGACGGCCACTACCATGCAGCCGGATGTTAAAACAGCGGCCTGGCGGTGCATTCTTTTACTTACCTGAATCGCAGGTCTCATAAATTCCCGAACAAACTGCAGTGCTGCCTGAAGAAAAGAATAAAATGGAAACATAGATACTCTCCTTTTTCTCCCTCTTTTTGGCGCAGAAACAGGATTCATCTCCCACTTTCTGCTCGTTTTTCTGGTTAACATGGCAAATTATATGGGAATACGCACCACAATGTCAATGGAAACCGGACAACTTTGTCACTTATTCCAGGGCGAAAAAAAACGCTATCTCCATTTTTGTGCAGATAGCGCAAGTTTCCGGTCTATTTCTCCTATTTTTTTAGCCAGACTGACCTCCTTATTTTTACGATTTTATTACATTTTTGTTAATTATTTTGTGTCATATTCTTTGTCGAAATTTACTGTCGAATCCTTATGTCAACTCTTTTGCTAAATAAGAGGCGCAAAACTGCCTTCTGTATAGGCGCACAGATCGTTGGGAGACAGAAGAATCTGAACGCCTCTCTGGCCTGCGCTGACGGCAATTTTTTCAAACAGAATCGCTGTTTCTTCTATATATAAGGGAAACTTTTTCTTCATTCCAATGGGAGAACATCCTCCCCGAATATAACCGGTCAGCGGCAGCAAATCCTTCATGGGAATCATCTCTACTTTCTTATCGTGAGCCGCTTTTGCCACCTTTTTTAAGTCCAATTCTTCGTCCACCGGAATGCAGCAGACCAGGTATCCGGTTTTTTCGCCTTTTAATACCAGGGTCTTAAAAATCGTGTCGTGATCAGCTCCCATCATGTCCGCCGCATGGCTGCCGGACAGATCCTTTTCATCTACCTCATATTCCTTGGATTCATATGAAATGTTCGCTGCATCCAGCAGACGCATTACGTTTGTCTTTACCATGTTGTCTTCTCTCCTTCCGGAACCTGTTACCGTTCCACTGGCCCGTGATAATCCATGATTCCGCCGATATTGACCGCCTTTTCATAACCGGCTTTCTTTAAAAATTCTACGCCTCTTCCGCTGCGGGCGCCGCTTCTGCAATATACAAACAACGGCACCGACTTGTCATAATCAATGGTTTCCAACTGATCTAAGGGCAGATTTACGCTTCCTGGAACATGGCCTTCTGCATACTCTTCCCTGGTACGTACATCCAGCAAAACAGACCCTTCAACTGCTTTTGCCTCTTCCACTCCCTGATCCATGGTCATACCGTTTGATAAATTAAATAATGAAAATAATCCCATTTTATTTCTCCTTTTTTGTCATCTTTCTTAACTTCATTCTACCATTTTGGCATTTGGGTAAATCCGGTTCATCCGCTCGTCGTCAAACCGCTCGTCCATAATTTCCTGCCAGTGGTACTGAGCCGGAATCCCCTGGCTTCTCTGGCTGCTTCTGGAAAGCGCCATACAGGAAACTCCCATATCTGCGCACATAAATAAAATCAGGAACCAGATAATTGGTTTTCCTGGCTTCTCCGGAATCTTCTCGATCCATCTGGAGAATACCGGATAAAGGCCTTTAAACCAGACCACGGCTGCGATTCCCCAGAAAAAGCAGTACAGCAAATTAATACGGCCGCCCAGATTAAAAGGGATTTTGCTGTAATCCCAGAATATGGTTCCAAACATTATCTCTGTAAATACGCTGCACAGGTATTCGTAAGCTCCTCCCAATACCGTTCCCATCAGAAAGAGAAACCGATCGGACCGATCTCGGTACCGGTATAAAAGGACGGTTACTGCGGCAATGGCCAGTCCCCAGACAATGCTGAACTGCCCCCACACTAAGCTGCTGCGGCTCATCCATACGCCTGCGCTGATGCGGCAGAAAATGGTTTCTGTCACATCTCCTAAAAATGCTCCGATAATAAACAGCAATACGATTTTGTAGAAACTGCATCCCTTTGCGAATCCCTTTTCCTGCTCTGCCGCTTTTTCAGTTTCTTTTTCTCCGGCCTTCGGGTAAGCCTTCTGGATTCGCCCATTGATCCAGCCGGAAAGCCATTTTTCCAGGCGGACGCTTAATGACGCAAACCAGGAATCCATCGATTCCCACCGCTCGATTCTCTGGCTTTTTCCGCTGAGAACCACCAGGGTTGCCAGAATATCTGCAGACAGCGCGGCAAGCAGCGTCCAGATCAGAATCTTTCCCAGACTGGCTGGCATGAGATGATAAACCATTACCAGAATATGATTCCCCCATTTCAGGGTAACAAATCCCCAAAATCCCCACAGCAAAGAGATCGGAAGGCAGATATAACCGTCCAGGTTCCATTTTACATGAGAATAGTCCCACCATCTTTCTTTGCAGAGCCACTCTAAAAGATGGCCGCCAATCCACTCTACTACCGTAGCCAGAACCGCAGAACCGATAAACAGCCAGATTCCGGAAAGCTCCTGACCAAATACTGCAATCGCAACGGCTGTAATGCCGTAAATCAAACAGAAGGGGCTGTTGACCAGACCTCTGTTCACAAAACGCTTCTGGCGGATTGCTCCGTTGACGCTTTCTAACACCCATCCCAGAAAAGAATATACAAGCAAAAGCCACAACAGTTCATAACCGGTGTCGTTCACTCCTATGACCTCCTTTTTTCTGCCAAATCTGACTTATTTCTACTATTATATCAGTCCCCTGCCAATCTTGCAATTTTTTTCTATGATGGGTATAATGGATAGAAAAGAAGGAGGTCTTACTTTATGAAAGTATTGATGTTAAACGGCAGCTGCAATTTGCATGGATGTACCTATACTGCTCTTACAGAGATTGGAAACGTTTTAAATGAACATGGAATTGAATACGAAATCTTCCAGTTAGGCAGCGCGCCTGTCATGGACTGCATCGGATGCGGACAGTGCAGAAATGGAAACGGATGTGCATTTTCTGACAATGATGTCAATGAATTTACCAAAAAGGCCATGGAAGCCGACGGATTTGTATTTGGATCCCCTGTCTACTACGCCCACCCCAGCGGACGGGTTCTTTCGTTCCTGGACAGAGCCTTCTACTCCGGCAAAAAAGCATTCCAGGGAAAACCAGGCGCTGCAGTCGTTTCTGCCAGAAGAGGCGGAACCACCGCTTCTTTTGATGTGTTAAACAAATATTTTACCATCTCTTCTATGCCAGTGGTTTCTTCGACCTACTGGAATCAGGTTCACGGTTCCTGCGCAGAAGACGTATTAAAAGATGCAGAAGGCCTTCAGACTATGAGAAATCTTGGACGAAATATGGCCTGGATGTTAAAATCCCTGGAAACTGCAAAAGCTGCGGGAATTTCATTTCCAGAGCAGGAAAGCGGAAACCGGATCAACTTTATCCGATAACCCAGAAACGCACACTTGCCGCAGGCGCCTGTTCCAGCGCCTGCGGCAAGTTTTAAATCAACGCCTCTATTTTTGATTGATATAGTTGACCAGGCCGCCTGCCTCAATGATCTTCTGCATAAACGGCGGGAATGCCTGCCCCTGGTAGGTCTCATTTTTGGTCTTATTCGTGATAATTCCGCTGTCAAAATCAATCTCTACCACATCTCCGGCTTCAATGGACTTTGCCGCCTTAGGACATTCAATAATGGGCAGTCCGATGTTGATGGCATTGCGGTAAAAAATCCTTGCAAAGGTCTCTGCAATGACGCAGCTTACCCCTGCGCATTTAATTGCCAGAGGCGCGTGTTCCCTGGAAGAACCACAGCCAAAGTTCTTATTGGCTACAATCATGTCGCCCTTCTGCACGTTATGAATAAAATCCTTGTCTATATCTTCCATACAATGCTTTGCCAGTTCTTCTCCCTTTGTAGCATTTAAGTAGCGGGCTGGAATAATCACATCCGTATCTACGTTGTCTCCATATTTAAATACCGTTCCATATGCTTTCATAGCTGCCTCCTTATAATCCCAGTTCACAGGGACAGGAAATTTTTCCAGTCACAGCGCTGGCTGCCGCTACTGCCGGACTTGCCAGGTATACTTCCGAATCCACATGGCCCATGCGGCCTACAAAGTTGCGGTTGGTAGTCGAAATGCACCGCTCTCCTGCAGCCAGGATTCCCATATATCCTCCTAAACAGGGGCCGCAGGTAGGCGTGCTGACAATGGCTCCTGCCTCAATAAAAATCTCTAACAGTCCTTCCCGCAATGCCTGCAGATAAATGGCCTGGGTTGCCGGAATCACAATGCAGCGCACCCCTTTTGCCACCTTGCGGCCTTTCATTACCTGGGCGGCAATGCGGATATCGTCTATGCGTCCATTGGTGCAGGATCCGATAACTGCCTGCTGGATTTTTACCTCCCCTACCTGATCGATGGTTCTGGTGTTTTCCGGAAGGTGTGGGAACGCAACCGTCGGCTTTAGCGCGGATAAATCAATGGTAATAACCTGATCATACTCTGCGTCGTCATCTGCCTCGTATACGGTAAATTCTTTCTGGGAATGTTCCTTCATATAAGCTTTTGCCAGATCGTCTACTGGAAAAATACCGTTTTTTCCGCCTGCTTCGATGGCCATGTTGCAGATGGTAAACCGGTCGTCCATAGACAGATTGGCGATGCCGTCTCCCGCAAATTCCATGGATTTATAAAGGGCGCCGTCTACGCCGATCATACCGATAATATGGAGAATCACGTCTTTTCCGCTGACCCATCTGCCTGGTTTTCCCGTAAGGATAAACTTGATGGCAGAAGGAACCTTAAACCACGCTTTTCCGGTTACCATTCCGGCTGCCATATCCGTACTTCCTACTCCAGTGGAAAACGCGCCCAGCGCGCCGTAGGTACAGGTATGGGAATCGGCTCCGATTACCGCGTCACCCGCTACCACCAGTCCTTTTTCCGGAAGAAGGGCGTGTTCAATCCCCATCTCTCCCACGTCAAAGTAATTGGTAATGTCATGGCTGCTGGCAAAATCTCTGCAGCATTTGCAGTTTTCTGCAGATTTAATGTCTTTATTGGGGATAAAATGGTCCATAACCAGGGCGATCTTGTCTTTATCAAATACAGTCTGGTTATTCATCTTTTTCATCTCGTGAATCGCAACCGGCGAGGTAATGTCGTTGCCAAGCACCAGATCCAAATCTGCCTCTATCAGCTGGCCAGCCTTTACTTCGGCAAGGCCGGCATGAGCTGCCAATATCTTCTGGGTCATTGTCATTCCCATAGCGATACTCCTCCTTTTACAGCAAATAATTTTTATCAAAAGGTCTTGCTTTGCATTTTACCATATTTTTTGCTATACTAACAATACATATGAGGTATACTCACTATAAAATACAGTTATGGAGAATTTTTATGGAACAGCATCTTTCCCAGTACAAAATCTTTTACGAAGTAGCCCGAACCGGCAACATTTCCAAAGCCGCCAAAGAGCTTTACATCAGCCAGCCGGCTATCAGCAAAGCCATCGGAAAATTAGAAGAAAGTTTAAATACCACTCTGTTTTTCAGAAGTTCCAGAGGAGTACAGCTTACAGAAGAAGGGGAAATTCTTTACGAATACGTCCGGTCTGCTTTTGATTCCCTGACCAGGGGAGAAGAAGAATTAAAACGGGTTCACGAATTCCACATCGGACATCTGCGAATCGGGGTCAGCAATACCCTGTGCAAATATATACTGCTTCCTTATTTAAAGGGATTTGTAGAGCAATACCCCCATGTGCAGATCTCCATTGAAAGCCAGTCCAGCAGCCAGACCCTGGCTATGCTGGATCAGTCCAGAATTGACCTGGGACTGGTGGCTGAACCAAAAAGCAAAAAAGGTCTTACCTTCACGCCGGTGCTGGACATTAAAGACGCCTTTGTTACTACTCCCCAATATTTAAAAAACCTCCGCCTGCGCGAAGGAGAAGATGTCAATGTATTCCAAAAGGGAACCATTATGCTGCTGGATGGTAAAAATATGTCCCGCACTTATATTGATCAGTACCTTTCCGCCCACGATATTGAGCCAAAGCAGATTCTGGAAGTAACGACTATGGATTTAATTATCGAATTTGCCAAGATTGGTTTGGGGATTGGCTGCGTCATCCGAGACTTTGTCCAGGACGAGCTGGATGCCAACGAACTGGTAGAAATCCCATTGGCATCCCCAATCCCCAAACGAACCATTGGATTTGCCTGCAGAAGTGACGGACATTCCAAAGCCCTTTCGATGTTTCTCCAATTCTGCAGACAACAGGTATCTAATCAGCTTACTTTTTAAATTTAGAAACCAGCCATTTTAAAGCCTGAATAATCGGAAGCGTCAGCGCTGCCAGACCGTATACGGTAAAGAGCTGCTGCCAGGTCAGTGTCTGAACCTGGAAGAATCCTTCCAGAGCCGGTGCGGACAGAACCAGGTTTAATAACAAAAATCCTGCCAGAAACGCGCCCTGCATATAAATATTGTTGAAAAATCCTTTCTTTCCAACAACCGGTTCTACAGACTTGCAGTTATATCCATGAACCAGACGGGACAGGCACAGAGTTCCAAATGCCATGGTACTGGCAAGAACGGTTCCGTTTTCGCCTCCCTGGTTGAAACCGATTAAGAATGCGGCAAATGTTAAAGCTCCGATTACCAGTCCTTCTATTCCAACTCTTGCCAAAAATGATTTGGTCAGCAAAGATTCTCCGGCTGGACGGGGCTTTTCTTTCATCACAGAACTCTTATGGGGTTCTAAGCCTAAGGCGATTGCCGGAAGGCTGTCGGTCAACAGGTTGATAAACAGCAGATGAACTGGTGCAAACGGTACTGGGAGACTTAACAGGGAAGCTGCCAGTACTACCAGGATTCCGCCGAAGTTGCCGGACAGCAGAAACTGGATAGATCCCTTAATATTGGCGTAAACGTTTCGTCCGTTTTCCACTGCTTTTACGATGGTTGCAAAGTTATCGTCTGTCAGAACCATGGAAGCTGCGTCTTTCGATACCTGGCTTCCGGTAATACCCATGGCTACGCCGATGTCCGCCTGTTTTAAAGCCGGAGCGTCGTTGACGCCGTCGCCGGTCATGGCAACCACATTTCCTTTGTTCTGCCATGCTTTTACGATTCGGATCTTGTGTTCCGGAGATACTCTTGCATAAACAGAAATGCCTTCTACAAATTTCTCCAGTTCTTCATCGCTCATATTGTCAATCACTGCGCCTTCGCAGGCTTCGCTCTCATTTTCCAGGATTCCAATCCGCTTTGCAATGGCTGCCGCAGTCACCTTGTGATCGCCGGTAATCATAATCGGCCGGATTCCTGCGCTCTTGCAGGCTTTGACTGCTTCCATACTCTCTTCTCTTGGCGGATCCATCATGGCGATAAGGCCAAAGAAGGTCAAATCATTTTCGTCTTCCAATGTCAGCTGGCGGCTGCCGTCAAATTTCCGGTAAGCCACTGCCAGCACACGAAGGCCATTTTCAGAATAATGACGGTTCCACTGCTCCACCAGTTTTCTGTCTTCGTCTGTAATCGGCTCTGCTTTTCCATGTTTCTGGATGCTGGTTACCCGATCCATCATCACGTCTACCGCGCCTTTTGTAATCATGGTCCAGCCATCTTTTAGCTGATGGAAGGTGGACATCATCTTCCGGTCGCTGTCAAATGGAAGCTCGCTGATTCTTGGATAGGCGGCTCTTAATCTGGACGGCGGGACTCCTACAAACGAGCTTAAATCAATCATAGCCGTTTCTGTCGGATCTCCTAATCTCTGCCCATTTTCATTGGTGGAATCGTTGCACAATACAGAAAGACGAATCATTTCTTTATGAAGGGGATTTAATGGATTGACGGATTTGGCGTCTACATTTTCTCCTTCCATAAAATAATGCTCTACGGTCATCTTATTCTGAGTCAAAGTACCGGTCTTATCAGAACAGATAATGGATACGCTTCCCAGTCCCTCTACTGCCTGGAGTTTCCGGATAATGGCGCCTTCTTTTGCCATTCTGGACGTTCCAAATGCCAGCACAATGGTTACAATGGAACTTAATGCTTCCGGAATCGCAGCCACTGCTAACGCAACTGCAAACAGGAATGCATCGGCTGCATTTCCGCCCCTGAACACCTGGACGCCAAACAGGATTCCGCAGAAAATCAGAATCAGAATAGATAAGCTTTTTCCAAACTGGTCCAGACTTATCTGGAGAGGAGTCTTTTTCTCAGATGCATTTTTTAACAGCCCTGCAATCTTTCCAACCTCTGTCTCCATACCGATTCCAGTTACCAGGAAAGATCCTCTGCCGTAGGTAATAAAGCTGCCGGAATATACCATGTTTTTCCGGTCTCCCAGAGGAAGTTCCCCAGAAAGGGCCTGGTCTGTTTTTTCGACTCCAAGGCTTTCGCCGGTCAGGGCGCTTTCATCTGCCTTCATGCTGGCGCATTCCATAATTCGTCCGTCTGCCGGAACGCAGTCTCCAGCTTCCAGGTAGACCAAATCTCCAATGGTTACTTCCTTACTTGGAATCTCTGTCACATGGCCGTCTCTGAATACTTTACAGACCGGCGCCGACAAAGCCTTTAATCCATTTAAGGACTGTTCCGCCTTAACGGTCTGAACGGTTCCTAACACCGCGTTCATAGTAATGACGATTAGGATTACCACTGCGCTTTCGGTTTCTCCCAAAAACAGGGAAACCACTGCAGCCGCAATCAGAATCAATACCAGGAAATCTTTAAACTGCTCAAAGAAGATCTGCAGCGTCGTCTTTTTCTTTCCCTCGTCTAATTCATTTGGACCATGTTTTTCCTGGTTTTTCCGGATTTCTTCTGCAGACAATGGCGTTTCTTTGCCATTTACCTGTTTTCTTGCTTCTTCCGGTGTCAGATTATAAAATTCTCTGCTCATCCTCATGTCTCCTTTCCTCTTTTCGAGTTTTTTAGACAGCAAAAAGGCGAGGCCTTTTTGCATTCTAAGATGCAATAAAAGTCTCGCCATTTCATTACGATACGGATGAGCAATCTCATCGTGCTGACATATCGCAAACGCCTCCTACCTGGCTTTTAAACCCGATATTCTGACGCCAGCTACTCCCTCTTATCTTATGACAGATACTATACGCGATAAAAAAGAATCTGTCAAGAGTAAATTTTATTAATGGAACCATTTCCATTAATTGTTAATCAGCTTGTCTCCCTCGCTCCAGCTGTACAGCTTGCGCAGTTCTTTGCCTACGGTCTCCAGCGGATGTTCGGCCTCTCTCTTTCTCATGGCATTGAAGTGAGGCGCGCCAATCTGGTTTTCTAACATCCAGTCTTTTGCAAAGGTGCCGTCCTGGATATCGGACAGGATCTTCTTCATTGCCTTCTTGGTATCGTCTGTAATGATCTTCGGGCCAGTGATATAATCACCGTACTCTGCCGTATTGGAAATGGAATATCTCATGCCTGCAAAACCGCTCTCGTAAATCAGATCTACGATCAACTTCATCTCATGGATGCACTCAAAGTATGCATTTTCCGGAGCATATCCTGCTTCAACTAAGGTCTCAAATCCAGCTTTCATCAATGCGCAGACACCGCCGCATAAAACTGCCTGCTCGCCAAACAGATCGGTCTCTGTTTCAACACGGAAGGTAGTCTCTAAGATACCCGCTCTGGCTCCGCCAATTGCAAGGCCGTATGCCAGCGCTTTTTCTTTGGCTTTGCCGGTAGCATCCTGATAAACCGCAACCAGGCATGGGGTTCCTCTGCCTCTCTGGTACTCGCTTCTTACCGTATGGCCTGGAGCCTTTGGAGCAATCATGGTAACGTCTACGTTCTTTGGCGGTACAATCTGGCCGAAATGGATTGCAAAACCATGAGCAAACATGAGCATATCGCCGTCTTTTAAGTTTGGCTCAATGGACTCTTTGTAGAGCTTGCCCTGCTTTTCATCATTGATTAAAATCATAATGATGTCTGCTCTCTTTGCTGCCTCTGCTGCGGTATAAACCTCGAATCCGGCTGCCTCTGCCTTTGCCCAGGATTTGCTTCCCTCATACAGGCCGACAATTACCTTCTGTCCGGATTCTTTTAAATTCAGAGCATGAGCGTGTCCCTGGCTGCCGTAACCGATAATCGCGATGGTTTTGCCCTCTAACAGCGCCATATTACAATCTTCCTGATAATAAATCTTTGCCATAACTTTTTCCTCCTCTAGTCCAGGTTTGTCCTGATATTTGAAACCTTAACCCTTGTACCTGTTCCGGTCAGGGAAGGTAACGGACGTCGTCCACACCTCTGGAAAGTCCGGTCAGACCGGTTCTTGCTACTTCTAAAATCTCGTAGTCTTCCAAAAGGTTTAAAAGCGCCTCCAGCTTTGACTGATCGCCGGTCAGCATAACCGTCAGGGACTCTTTTCCCACATCTACAATGGTTGCGCGGAAAATATTGGAAATCGCATTGACCGCCTGACGATCTGCGGCATTGGCCTTGACCTTTACCATAATCAGCTCTCTGTAAACCGAATGTCCCATCTTTAACTCTTTAATGTCCCTGACGTCTTCCAGCTTGCGCAGCTGCTTTTCAATCTGCTCTAAAACCTGCTGATCGCCAAATGAAACCACCGTCATTCTGGAATACCGTTCATCTGCTGTCACGCCTACGGTAAGGCTTTCAATGTTGTATCCCCGACGGCTGAACAGTGATGCCACCCTTGCCAGCACACCTGCCGTATTGTCTACCAGCAATGATAATACGATTCTATCCATAGCGTCCCCCTGTCTTTCATATTTAGCTTTAATCATAACAATCTATCCCTTCTTTGTCAATTAATTAAAAGGAATGGGTTCTATGAATATTGGTTATGGACTGGCATCAATTTTTCCCATTTTTATATATTAATAGTAATTGAAAACAGGAGGGTTTTGTATGAATCTTCTCCATGCAGCCCAGACAACCCCATCTCTTACTTCCCGCGGGCTTTTACAGGTCAATGTGGTCTCTGTTCAAAATAATTTTCCGGTTACAGATGCAACCATTTCTATTTCTTCCAAAAACAATCCGGAAACCATTATCGAACAAGTTTCCGTCAATTCTTCCGGTCAGACAGAGCAAATTTCCCTTCCTGCTCCTCCCCTGGATTACAGCTTTGATCCCAATGCCCCAACTCCTTACTCCGAATATGTGGTTTCTGTAGAAGCTCCTGGTTTTCGCCCTCTTACTGTAAGCGGCACGGAAATTCTTCCCGACTCTACCGCCATCCAGCCGATCCGTATGACGCCGGAAAGCCAGCCTGGGGAACAGTCCCTCATTACCATCCCTGAACACACCCTGGTAGGCGATTATCCGCCGAAAATTGCAGAGTCCGAAATCAAGCCCGTACGGGAAAGCGGCGAGATTGTGTTAAGCCGAGTAGTCATTCCCCAGACCATTGTGGTCCACGATGGCCCCCCGTCTAATGAAAGCGCACCTAATTATTATGTGCCTTACCGAGACTATATTAAAAACGTAGCTTCCAGTGAAATTTACTCTACCTGGCCCAGATCGACCATAACCGCAAACGTGCTTGCCATCATGTCCTTTACCTTAAACCGTGTCTATACCGAATGGTACCGCAACCAGGGCCATGATTTTACCATTACTTCCTCTACTGCGTTTGATCATAAGTGGATTTTTGAGCGAAATATTTTTGAAACCATTTCTGTAATTGTCGATGAAATCTTTGACAGCTACTTATCAAGGCCAGGCGTCCGGCAGCCGATTTTAACCCAGTACTGCGACGGAAAACAGGTTCGCTGCCCCAATTGGATGGCCTTTGGGAGTATGGGTATTCATTTCCCAGTGACATGGGAGAAATTGGTATTTCATTGAAAAATTTAAATTTTTTAATTTTTTTGAAAAAGTGCTTGCATTTTTCTGCAATCCATGTTATTATAACCGAGGTTTGAATACGGCCTCATGGTCAAGCGGTTAAGACGACGCCCTCTCACGGCGTAAACTCGGGTTCGATTCCCGATGAGGTCACTTTAGAACTGTCGCATTTGGTGCGGCAGTTTTTTTATTTCATGGGAAATGGCTTCCCATAAAATAAAAAACGCTCTGCGAGGATTGCCATGCGGCGGAAGGAAACTTTGTCACAGAAGCGACCCACCGCAGGCAGAGAAGCTCGCAAGCGAGCTTCTTTCTTGTTTCATAGGAAACGGCTTCCCATCATAAGGATTAATAAATCCTTATGGGAAGGTGATTCTTTGTCTCTTCTCTCCCCTACCAAAAAAGCCGCTTTGTACATCCGCGTCTCTACTCACAGCCAGGAAGAGCTTTCCCCTGATTCCCAAAAACGGCTGCTTCTGGACTATGCGGATAAACACCAGTTTTTAGTAGAAGAACCCTGGATTTTTCAGGAAAACGGCATTTCCGGAAGAACAGCCCAAAAACGCCCCCAATTTCAGCAGATGATTGCCTGTGCCAAATCGGAATCACACCCTTTTGACGCTATTTTGGTATGGAAATTTTCCCGCTTTGCCCGAAATCAGGAGGAAAGCATTGTATACAAATCCATGCTCCGCGGAAAATACGGGGTTGATGTAATCAGCATTTCTGAGCCAATCATTGACGGCCCCTTTGGCAGCCTGATTGAGAGAATCATTGAATGGATGGATGAATTTTACTCCATCCGCCTGTCCGGAGACGTATGCCGCGGCATGACAGAGAAAGCGCTCCGCGGCGGCTACCAGAGCCGTCCTCCGTTTGGATACCGGATTTCCAGTGTAAACGGCCAGTTAGAACTTGATCCGCCAGAAGCCCAGACAGTCCAAAAAATCTTTTCCTGGTATGGCTCTGAATCTTTAAATCCTTTTGAAATTGCCAGAAAACTGAATGCCCAGGGAATCTGTACCGCTCTGGGAAATCCTTTTGAAACCCGAGCTGTGAAGTATATTCTCCAAAACCCCCTTTACGCTGGAATTATCCGTTGGAACCGGACAGACAGCAAAACCGGACTTGTGCGGGACGCTTCTGACTGGATTCTGGCCGACGGGCACCATCCGGCCATTGTTTCCAGGGATTTTTTTGAAAATGTCCAGAAACGACTGGCAGAAGAAACTTCCCGCTCTCTCCCTTACGCAAAACCCAGCCAGCTGGTCCATCACTGGCTGGGCGGCATATTAAAATGTCCCCGCTGCGGAAAAAGCCTTTCTTCCTGCAGACGCAGGCGAAAAACCATGCCGGATACCTTTTCCTTTCAGTGCAGCGGCTATCTGAAAGGGTCTTGTTCCAAAAATTGTTACGTATCCGAACGTGTAATCGTCCCTATGGTGCTAAAAGAACTGGAACCTGCCCTTCCTTCTCTTTACAGCCAGCTGATTGCTCCGGATTTTACCACGGAAGAAAAAAACACCGCCCTAAAACAGTCGGTAGAAAAAATCGTATATAAAAAAGAAGAAAACCAAATCCAGATTTATTACCATACGCAGATGCCATTTGGATGACCCAGTGGGGCTCTATGTCTTTGGGCGAACAGGGATACAGTCCCATTGAAATTATCCGGCACTTTTACGGGGATAATATGTATGTCAATACAGCGGAACAAATCTCCGGCATTCCGGCATCCTGGCCAGGTTACGACCTGACCATTGGTTCTTCCGGAAGCAAGGTACGGCAGCTGCAGGAACAGTTAGACGCCATTGCCACCGTTTATACTGCGATTCCGGATGTTACCGTTGACGGCATCTACGGCCCTGCTACAGCCCGAGCCGTCCGAGAATTCCAGTCAATTTTTGGTATGCCTCAGACCGGCGTCGTGGATTTTGCCACCTGGTACCGGATTTCCCATATTTATGTGGCGGTTACGGGAATTGCAGAATTGAATCCGTAAACTCATCTAAGTCAAAATCCCCCAGGCAAAATCATCCATCGAACTTTTTCTGATTTTGTTGGGGGATTTTTGAAAAATAATTATTTATATACTCTTTATGTGCTCTCTCTTACTATCAATTTAACCGGAAGCATTACCTTTGTTGGAATTACTTCCCCCTGAGCACTTTTAATCAGAAGGTCTACTGCCATATCTGCAATTTCCTTAACTGGCTGACGAATCGTTGTGATAGTCGGAGTAGTCAATGCTGCTACATTCACATCATCAAATCCCACCAGCTTCATTTTATCAGGTATACCGATCTCCAAGCGGGTGCAGACTTGAATTACCTGGGCTGCAATAATATCACTGCTGGCAAAAATCCCATCTACTTCTGGATGTTCTTTCAGAATTTTCTCTATATAATCGTGATATTCCATCATGTAATACTCATTTGCTTTGCTTTTCACAGAAAGTCCAATCACATTCCGTTGTTCGCAAGTCCGAAGAAATCCTTCCTCTCTTTCATCTGCTGGCATAGAGTTATTCTCTACTCCACCGAAATTAATAAGATACCGGCACCCCCTATCAATCAAATGGTTTGCTGCCATAACTCCACCTTGAAAATTATCGCACACAATAGATGCTGTCCCCTGTCCCAAATATCTCTCAATTGTAATAATGGGAATATTCAATTTTATTAGCGCTTCTGGTTCTAGTACCGGACTTCCTAAAATCACTCCCATCAACCGGTTACTAACACACATATCCAGATATTCCTGCTCTCTTTCATGTTCTTCTCTTGTATTGCAAAGAAGTATTTTATACTTTCTGTCAGAAGCTGCTTTCTCGATATTACTAATAAGTTTTGCAAAATACGGGTGTTCAATATGTGGCACAATAATTCCAATCGTATTATTCTTCTGCTTTGACAATGAACGAGCCAGCTCATTTGGCCTATAATTTAGTTTTTCTGCCGCCGCTTCTACCTTTCTTCTAGCTTCCTCACTAATATATCCCCTATTATTCATGATTCTGGATACAGTTGCCACTGCTAGTCCTGCTTCTTTTGCTACATCACTAATTGTTGCCATATTTTTCACTCCCAAACATCTTGTAAAACTTTCTTATAGTTTAACCTTTTATTCCCGTAGACGCAAGGGATTCTACAAATTGTTTTTGAAATGTAAGGAATAACAAAAAAACCGGAACAGTTGCTAATGTACCAAAAGCAAATACCTGCCCCCATAATGTCTGGTCGCTTTGAAACAATGAACGCAACGCCTGCGGAAGCGTTCTTAAGGAGTCATCTCTTGTTACCATCGTTGGCCACAATAAATCTCCCCATGCATGAATATAAATCATAATAGCTACTGTTGCACAAATAGGTTTTGATAAAGGCAACATAATTTTCCAAAAAATTCCTATATAGCTTTCCCCATCTACTACCGCTGCATCAACCAGTTCATACGGCATTCTTCTAAAATGATTATAAAACAAATAAATATACATAGGCATTGCCAGCCAGGGAACCATTAAACCAAACAGCGTATTTACCATATTTAAGTTATTTACCACTAAAAAGCGATTAATGATGATAGACTCATTTGGCACAATCATAAAGGCTAAAATAGCAGCAAACAATAACTTTTTCCCCTTAAACTGCAGCATTCCCAAAACGTATCCCATCATGGCATTTATAATGGTTCCAATCGCAACAGAGCAAAGTGAAATGGTCATAGAATTTGTAAAATATTTAAAAAAGTTTAGTTTTTCAAATACATCCTGATAATTTTGAACCGATAATTCTCCATATGGGATAAATGCCGCAATACTAGACATATCTTTCACTATCTGATCATCTGTTTTAAAAGAAGAAACTACCATATAGACAAGCGGGAAGATGAATACAATTGACAAAGCTATGCACAGGATATAAAATAGGACTTGTTTTGCTTTCTTTCTCTGCTTGATTTCCATACTATTTCCCATTTTAATCCTCACCTCCCAGATATTTATTCTGAAGAATGGAAATAATCAAAACTGCACCGCAGAAGACTACTGCCATTGCAGATGCATATCCTACTTGATTGTTATTAAATCCCGTCTTGTACATTTGAAATACAATAGAATTTGTAGCACCCATAGGGCCTCCGTTCGTTAATACATATACCTGTGTAAATAGTCTTAAAGAACTAATCGTATTTGTTACAATCACATATGTAATTGTATTACGTAATAGTGGCAGGGTAATGTAAAAGAACTCCTGAACAGAGTTACATCCATCTACTTTTCCTGCCTCATATAAATCTGGAGAAATATATTGGAGCCCCCCCAGAACGATAACTGCCTGCATCCCCAGCGCCTGCCAGATAGACATGACTGCAATGGAAGGCATTGCCTGATTCGGACTTTTAATCCAAAGCTGGGGTTCTATACCAAACAATCCTAAAAAAGAATTCAAAAGTCCGTTTTCTCCTGGCGAATAAATAAACGCCCATACAACTGCTACAACTGTCATAGTCACAACTTGCGGGCTGAAATAAATCATCCGAAATAATGCAATCCCTTTCATTTTCCGATTAATCAGCACTGCTAAAAGTACTGCCAAAACCAGAATTGATGGAACTATCATAACTGTATAAAATACAGTATTGAAACACGCCTGTCGAAAGGTCTCAGAAGTAAACAGTTTTATATAATTACCGAATCCCACAAAGTTCACTGTATTATCTTTTCCCGATACCAGCATCTTATCTGTAAAAGAATAACCAATCGACATAATAAATGGTAGTAGCATAAAGACAAACATTAAAATCAGCGCTGGTGCACCTAAAACCAGGGCAGCAAACCCCTGGCGTCTAACAGATTTGCTGCCTTTTTTATTTCCTACTTGTTTAACCATTCATTCCACCCATTTTCCTTAATGATAGCATCTACAGATGCTGCTGCATTATCAAGTTCGCTTTTAACATCTGCGCCTAACAGAATATTCGAAACCGCACTTTCTACTGCATCATAATTTGTCTGATGAGCCGGAGTTAATGGTCTTAAATAACTGATTCCAGCTTCCAGCTGTTCTCTATATAAATAAAGCTGTCCGCCTTCCACAAAACGCTCATCTTTTTCTAAAACAGATTTTCTCGCTGGAATTCCGCCATTGGCCTTTGTTATCTCAGCAATATTTTCCGGTGATACTGCTTCCTCAATAATACTCCAGGTCTCCTCTGCATTTCCATTCTCTACAGCAGCAGTTGTCATTGTCCATACAGTAGAGCCAGAACCTGTATATACGCCATTTCCAAAGTCTGGAATTGGAATCAAAACTGCATCTTCTCCTAACGCATTTGTAATATCAGTAGTAGCCCAGTGTCCAACTAAAGAAAGTGCATTTTCTTTCTTATTGTAAAATCCATCCTCATAATCACACAATGGATCAATATACTGATTATCAATCAGCCAAGTAATATAAGAAAATGCTTCTATAGTTTCCTGACTATTCAGCGTTCCCTCTGTAAGCATGGTTTCCCGATTCATAACGTCACCACCAAAGCTTTTTACTACAGGCAAGTAAGTATAATACAAGGTTCTAGGTGAATTCTGTCGAATATATAAAGGATATTCAACTCCATTTGCTTTTAATTTCGCTAAGGCATCCTCAAATTCCATTTTTGTCCACGCTTCTGTATAACTAGCAGGAATCCTTACTCCCGCATCTTCCAACATAGACTTATTCCCCCATAAGGATAATCCTGCATCAAACTGAGCAACTCCATAAAGCTGTTCTCCGTATGTGCATTCTGCTAATACAGAAGGAAGCAAATCATTTTTCAATTCATCGCTAATGTAGCCGTCAATCGGTGCAATCATATCCTGTGTCATAAATAGTGGAACCCTAAGTCCATCCACAACTACCGCATCTGGAGTATCCCCTACCGAAGGAGCCAGCTGTAGTTTATTAATTAGTTCATCATTTGGATAAATCTCATATTCAATAGTAAATTCTGAATGTTTTTCATCAATTTCTGCAAGCATAGTTTTATAAAATTCTGCCTCCGCGCCATCTGCCAGCCAAATCCGAATATTTTTTGTTTCTCCAGAACCTTCCACATTATTAACAGTACTTTCTGTCCCTGTGCTTACAGATACTTCTGCATCTTTGGAGCATCCCGCAAGAGTTGTTCCAATTACCACTGCTGTAGCTGTCCCGAGAAATAATTTCGCATTCTTTTTCATAAATTTTAAATCCTCCTTTATCATGATTATATTTTCATGCCATCATAGGCAATACAAACCTTGAATGGAAATTCTGTCCAGTTATTTACCAATTTTTCCAATTCTTCATGCGAACGGGTATGGCTGTGACTAATATGGGTAAGATATACCTCTGAAAACCTGCCTAATGTTCCCTGTTCTTCCAAAACTCCCAATAATTTTCTTAACGCCAACAATGATAAGTGTTTATCTGTTTCCAAATTACAAGGATGTTTTTCATCCCAGGTACATTCTGTAATCAATTGATTAATTTGATATTCTTTTAAAAAGTTTATTGTGTCTGGAAAATAATAGCCTGTATCTGTTCCATAGTAAAGAACATCTCCTTCCGGCAATTGAAATAAATAGTTTGCAGAACGAGTTTCTACAGAACCAAAATGCCTTCCTGGTAGTGGAATTACTACATAATTTCCAATTTTTCTCTTTTCAAAAAATTTTAATTGTTCAAACCTGATTGCTCCGCTTTCTAAAGTTTCTTGAAATCCATTATGTAAAAGCATTTCATCGTGGCAAAGATAATTTGCCATTTCATAAGCTTCTTCTGTAAAATAAAACGTAACAGGGGCTGTTGGTAATATAAAACTTCCAGCAAACTGACACAATGCAAAGGACGAAAAATGGTCATAGTGGGTATGTGTGACTAACACATGGCGAAGTTCCATCAAATCCCCACCATTTTTCTGAGCCTGACTCACAAAATCAGGCCCAAAATCCAATAAAACATCCTTTGATACTTGAAAAGAACTCCTACCCCTAATGTTCTTTCCTTTCAATTTCCTTGCTCTTTCGCAAGCCAGACATCCACACACAGGATTTGGCAGGCCTTCTGCCGAACCTGTTCCCCAAAATATCTTCTCCATCGCAGTTATCTCCTCTCACGCAATATATCAATCGATTAATCCTACAATTTTAGCTGATATTTCTCTATTTTTTTGTGTCTTTTTACCATTTCCGCTTATCAAACAGTATAATATAAGACGTAAATTATGTCAAGCGTTTGACATAATTTTCCATGCTTTTTACTCTTATTTTACAAATAATACTCCTAACTACGTTTCATTATTCAACAAAAAGGCAGAACTTCGTCTAACTAAGATAAGAAAGACTTCCGTTCTGCCTTTTTTAATTTTTCTTTTTTAATGGCAATTTTTCTCTGCTAGAAGATGCATTTCCAAAAAAGAACATAAAATCTTGTATTTCCGAATCCATCATACGACCATCTTCTATTTGCCTAAGCGCTTCTTCATAAAGAGGCTGCCTGTTATATGGGATTTGCTTCATTACTACCACTCCATTTTCAATGACCATGTAATGTGCCGTCTTATCCGGATCATCTGGTCTTCGGTACGATACGCTTCCCGAATTTATCCATTCCATATTGTTACCCAAAATATGGATACATTGTCTATGACTATGCCCAAAAATCATACGGCGTTTTGGTGCATCCCAATACTCTTCAGGGGTATATTCCCTCCAATAGTGTTCAAATTGATTTCTGCTTTCAATCACATCATAACTTCCCTGTACATACTGGTGCTGCATTAAATAGTACCAACCATCTGCCATAAAATATTGATGAAGTGGTAAATTCTTCAAATACTCTACCTGTTCTCTATCCATCCGTTCCAAATTATAATGAATCCACTTATATAATTTCGCAGGCATATTTCTAAAATCTTCTTGTTGCGAAACTTTTACTGCATGGAGATCATGATTTCCCTGTACCAGTAGTGCATTCGGGACATTTCTCAAATATTCGATAACCTGTGATGGAGCTATACCATAATCCACCATATCTCCTGCAAAGCACAACCGATCATATGCTTTTTCCTTCTCTATTACTTCCTGGAGAGCCCAAATATTTGCATGAATATCAGATAAGACCAGAATTTTCATAGTTCTTTATACTTCTCCTCTTCGCTATTAAAAAGTATCGAAAATGCTGTACCTGTCTCCTTGATAATTGAAAATTCCTTTCTTTCATAATCTGCTCTTAAACTAATTTTTTCCTTTTCTGTTGACCAGCATAAATCAAGATGTCCTCCTTTCGGTTCTTCCAAAGAAAATTTTCCATTAAAAGCATCTTCATTATTACGCAATTTCATTAGTTTCAAAAGCTTTTTTACCACAGGACGTTCCACTTCCCTGCCTAATTCTTCTGTCGTATAATAGTGACGGTTTATATTTCTTCCCTCTTTTGTTTCTTCTAAAAGTTTTGTATCATTCTTTCCCGCCAATAAGCCAACATAATAAATTTGAGGAATACCAGGGGCAAATAGTTGTGTAACCCTTGCAAGAAGATAAGCTGCATCGTCATCTCCTAATGCAGAATAATATGTACAATTAATCTGATATATATCCAGATTATTGTATTTTTCTGTACTATAAATACGCTTTACATTCGCCCCATATTGGAATAAATGTTCTCTTGTACGCTCAATTTCTGTATCAGGAAGCAACCCTCTTACATCTACGACTCCTATACCATCATGAGTATCTAATGTTGTATATTGATTTCTTGGACATATCTCTAACCAATGTTTTAAATATTTCGTTATTCCAAAATACAAAGCATGCAGAACTAACATTGGAAGAGCAAAATCATACACCCAATATCCTCTCTCTGCCAGCTTCAGTGCGATTGAATAATGTTCATGAATTTCTGGAAGAATATCACTTCCTTTTTCTCTAGCCATTCTTTGACATTCAGACAGCAGCTCCCATATCTCTGGTTCTACAAAAAAGCAGTTCGTATCTTCCTTTTTAACTGCATATGCAAATGCATCCAGCCGTATCAAAGATGCCCCTTTTTCTATCAACCCCTGTATATTTTCTTCTAAATATTTCTTTCCAATCTGCGAGCTTACATTCAAATCAATTTGTTCTTCTGAAAATGTACACCAAACCTTTTCACATGAACCATCCTGAAAATGAGCTATAGTATATGGAGCCTTTTCCTTCCGTTTATAAATCTTATTTTCTTGTGTTTTACTTGGATTCCCATTCGTCCAAAAATTTTTATATCGGATAAATAAATCTGCATATAACGAATTATCCTTTTTCTCTAAAAAATCCTGATAATATGAACTCCTAGCTGAAATATGATTAACCATAAAGTCAAACATCAGTTCATAGTCTTTTGCTAATTCCTTAATATCTCCCCAATCTCCAAAATCTGGTTCTACCTGCTTATAATTAATTGGAGCAAACCCCCTATCTCCTGAAGATGGAAAAAACGGCAAAATATGTACCCCTGAAATAGCTTCTGCAAAATACATGTCTAACATCCGTTTTAAATCCTTTAAGTTATTCCCCATACAATCTGGATATGTAATCAGCATAACCTTATTTTTCATACCATTCTCCTCTTCTTATCATATCACAATTGGTTGCCTTTATTATATGTGATTCTTTTTTGTATGTCAACCGTTTAACATCCTGATAATACTAAGAAGCCGAATTTTCTTTTATAGATATTTTCCTAATTTGGTTCCCTATCTGCATCCATAACAACTGTTGCTTAAATCGGCGTCCCTGCCTTCCATTATTGTACAGGCGTTCCCACCTCGATTAAATTGCCGTCTAAATCATAAAAACGGATCTCTTTTTGCCCCCAGCTATGTACCGTAAGTCTGTTGACATATTCTATGGCAGGGTACTGCTTTTCCAATTTTTCAGCAAAGGCTTCTATATCGTGTTCCTCAAAGTACAGCTCGCAGGAATTATTTTGTGGAATCCGATCTTTTTTCAAAAATGTTTTCCATATTTTTTCATCTTGAAGCACAAGTCCTTCCGTTAAAATCACATTTCCATCATTGTCAAGTATTACGTCAAGGCCAAATAAATTGTGATAAAACTGCTTTGATTTTTCAATATCTTTTACAACAATCAAAACGTTCTTTAATTTCATGGTCAGTCCTTCCTCCAAATTCCATTACTGCAGTAATTCTCTGCACACCAAATCCAGATTTTCCCGAATCGCAATGTGCTGCGGGCAGACCTGTTCGCATTTACCGCATTTCATACATTTGTCTGCCTGTGCCTTTCCATGTCTTCCTACCAGCCACCCTTCCTGACCTTTCGCTCTTTCCTTGCTTCCATACAGGGTCAGATAGTTCATGGCTGTAAAAGAACCAGAAATTCCAATATTTTGTGGGCATACTTTTGCACAGTAATTACAGGAAGTACAGGGAATGAGCGGCATTTTTGCCAGCGCTTCCTGCGCTTTTTCAATTGTTTCTTTCTGGACGCTGGTAAGTTTGCTAAATTCTCTCATATAAGAAAGATTGTCTTTCATCTGCTCGGTATTGCTCATTCCGGACAGCACCGTAATCACACCTTCCAGATCTGCTGCAAACCGGATTGCCCAGGATGCCGGAGACGAATCTGGTTCTGTCTCTTTTAAAATCTCCACTACGCTTTCCGGCGGGGTTGCCAGCATTCCTCCTTTTACCGGCTCCATAATTACCACCGGCTTTCCATGTTTTCTTGCCACTTCGTAGCAGGCCCTGGACTGAACGGCCGGATTTTCCCAGTCTGCATAATTAATCTGAAGCTGCACAAACTCCATTTCCGGATGGGCGGTTAAAAGTTCTTCCAGTTCTTCCGGCGTCGAGTGGAAGGAAAAACCAATGTGCTTAATCTTCCCTTCTGCCTTTTTCTCCTGAATCCAGCTCCACATTCCAAACTCGTCAAAATATCTGGTACGGCTTTCCCCTAAATTGTGAAGCAGATAAAAATCAAAATATCCGGCTCCTGTTCTCTTTAGTGACACGTCAAACTGCGCAATCGCATCTTCCCTGTTTTTACAGTTAATCCAAGCTGCATTTTTCGTTGCAAGCTGAAAACTTTCTCTGAGATAACGCTCAACCAGCACCTGGCGGACGGCGTCTTCGCTGCCATTGTAAGCCCACGCCGTATCAAAATAAGTAAATCCCGCTTCCATAAACAGGTCTGTCATCTCTTTTACCTGCTCTATGTCAATTGCCCCGTCTTTTTCCGGCAGACGCATCATACCAAATCCCAGCTTTTTTATTTTTTCTCCTAAATATGGCATCGCTGAATCTCTCCTTTTTCCCATTTATTTTTCTGTTTTATAAATGATAGCATCAGTGATAGGGGCAATACGGTCAGAAACGTCCAGATGACGCGCCTGCTGCGTTACGTTCAATCGGTGTACGTCCAGTACACCCCATTCAAGTGCCTTGCAGGCGTGCCATCTGACCTGTTTCTGACTCTTCTGACCTCAAGTGGAGATAATTTCCCCATTTTTAAGGCAGACGAATGAAGCGTACTGGATGTACGCTGATTGAGGATAACGCAGAAAATGGGGAAATTCTCCCTCTTTGAGGCGTGTTGCCCCTGTACACTGATGCTAGCTTTCCTTTAAAAATTTAAGAAGCCCCTGACATCCGGCTGTTACGTCTCTCCAGGTCGCCTCAAAATCTCCTGTATACCAGGGATCCGCCACATCCGGAGAATTTTTTCCCAAAGCTGCTTTTTCTGGATGTTCCCAATCCAGGGCAAAATCCATCATTTTATAAATTTTCCCATCCGGATCCCCGCCTGTAATCCGGTTCATGTTGCGGATGTTCTGCTGATCCATTCCAATCAGCAAATCAAATTTCTGATAATCAGACGGTTCCATGTGCTTTGCGTATTTTCCTACACAGGAAATTCCTGCCTCTTCCAGTTTTCTCCTTGCCCCTGGGTAAACCGGATTGCCGATTTCTTCGTATGATGTAGCCGCTGAATCCACCAGTATCTGGGAATCCAGGTGGTTTTTCTTTACCAGATCTGCAAAGTACAGATGGGCCATGGGACTGCGGCAGATGTTGCCGTGGCAAATGAATAATATTTTTATCATTATATTTTTCCTCCTGTAATGCCTCGTTTTGCCCTATTTTACGCATTTTTTTGGATTTCTTCGTTTGAGACCAATCTCTCTATTTCAATCTTCTGCAATGCACGATACTATTCTTTTGAGAATCTGAATTTCACTTGCCCTGGCGTTCCGTTTTTCATTATAACTTCTGCTTCGTCTCGCCACTCCTTGTATCCCATAACATTTCCCCTATTTATCATAAGCAATCCTAAAATAATCCAAATCCCCCTTATATTTATCCTGTGCTGTCAAATACATATCTGTCAAATATCCTTTTTCATTGCTCCATTCTTTCACTCCACGATAATAGAACATTTTCAGATTATCCTCGATGATAAATGGAACGATATTATGTTTCAGGCATTCCGTAAGCATAATCAGTCTGCCCACATGGCCATTGCCGTCCTGAAATGGATGGATCCGCTCAAACTTTACATGGAAGTCCAGAATATCTTCAAAGGTCTTTTCTTCTTTTCCGTTGTACTCTGTCAGCAGATCTTTCATCTTATCGGCAACTTCTTCCGGAAGTGCAGTATCCATACCGCGACTTCATTCGGCATTTTTTATAATCGCCAACCGCAAACCAATCTTTTCTGGAATCGCTGGTTCCATTTTTTAGGATTAAATGAAGCTCTTTCATCAATTTCTCCGTTAATGCTGCCTTTACGTTGTCAATGATCCTGTCAATACAACGAAACTGCTTTGCTGTTTCAATCACATCATCCACATTCCACTCAATCTGAGTTTTATGATAAATACCACTAGAATAAGCTGCTTTCCTTTCCTCCTGCAGAATATCCAGCAAGGTAATCGGCTGTTCTTTCTTTTTATTCGAGCGCTCCGGTTTTTCTGCATTTTCAGGGATATTCCATTTTTTCGTTATTTCATCAACTGAACGATACTGTATCCATATTCCTCCACTTTTCTAACGCTAAATCAAGTTACTCCTTTGTGTCCGTCAAATCTTCCGTCTTAAACACATAATAGCCTTCATAGTAATAACTGTGATCGATGCCCTTCATATAAATTTCTCGATCATTTA
>UQMJ01000010.1 GCA_900542035.1 uncultured Clostridium sp. | reverse complement strand
TGACAGCCACTTCTTTAAGCCCTTATTGGTGGACATACTCATTTTCCTCCTTTGCAACAGAGTGTTTCATACTTTTCTGCTGACAGCACCTTTAACCGACAGCCTTTTAAAATCGCTGCTTCAAACAGCTCCTGCGTCTCTTTTCCCAGACATCCCATTCGATTATCCTGGAAAAATCCAGCTTCTCTTAACGTGCGTGCTGTCATTTTCATCAAATCTGCAAGATAACGGTAATGCTCATAAATCTCCATGGAAGTTACTTCCAGGGTATCCGCGCAGGCAGTAAAAAAATAGGCCAGTTCCAGGCTTTCTTCCGCTTTTCCCTGACAGGTTCCTTTTATCATCCGGTCGTAATCATTGTCTTTGACCTGTCTGAATTGACGAATCATCTCCTGATAGCCTTCTTTGTTCCCGTACTCAGTCTCACAGAACATCCGGAAGGGGAGGCGTTCTGCCAGCATAAAGCTGTTTTCTGCCTCCCCCAGCTGCCGGCTTTCTGCCAGCAGCTCTTGTCCGTTCTCCGAAACTCTTTCTCTTAGAATTTCGTCTAATTTCTTCATATCTTTACTTGTTTAAAACTTCTTCAATGCCTTCTACTAAAATCTCAGCAGCTTCTTCTGCATCGTAATCTCCGTAGCTTAAGCCAGCCATAACATCGTAGTAAACGCCGTCTGTATTCTTTAATGCTGCTGCCTCAAACTTTGGATCTAACTGGAATTCTACATGAGCCAATACCTTGCTGTTTGCTTCTGCTACTTTTTCATTAAGCAGATTGTTGTCCTGGCAAACCTTTAAACCTGCTGCAGAAGCCGGAATACCACGCTCAGAAGCCATAATCTTAACGCCCTCTTCCTCATTTAACAGGAAGTTGATTAAAGCTGCACATTCTGCTGGATGCTCGGTGTTTTCAGAGATTGCAAAGCACATGGAAACCTTTGCGAAACCGCCCTTGGAATCGCCCATATCGGTAAATTCCTCGCCT
The DNA here is from genome assembly GCA_900542035.1 of uncultured Clostridium sp. Taxonomy (GTDB): domain Bacteria; phylum Bacillota; class Clostridia; order Lachnospirales; family Lachnospiraceae; genus UMGS1370. The sequence continues at coordinate 72,362 of UQMJ01000010.1, read as the reverse complement.
ACTACAAACTCTTCGCCTTCGTTTAAAGCACCTTCAAATTTGGAAGCGGAAGAATCCCACTCAAAGATACCTGCATATCTGCCGTCCATCCACTTCGGGTTCTTGTCCAAGGACTCAGCGCCGTCGTTTAACAGGGTCTGGATGGTTGGGATTACATGAGCATCCTCTAAAGAAGTAATGAAGTTTAAGCCGTCCTGGATTTCTTCAGCGCTGTACTGAAGAGTGTTGTTCTCAACCCATGGTTTGCCATACTTGGATTCCAGATAGAATACCATCAGGATGGTTCTGTCATACTCATTCATAGCCAGAGGATAGTAATCATCTCCCAGCTTTTCCTTAAATACAGGGCCTGCTGCCATTAAGTCTGCCAAAGACTTTGGAGTCTCTAATCCAGCTTTGTCAAAAGTGGTCTTATTCCAGTAGAAAATACGTCCGGTCATGGCAACTGGAACTGCCTGCAGCTCGTTTGCAACGGTACAAGCATTTAAGTTTGTCTCAGAAAACTGAGTTAAATCTAAAATATCAGATACTTTGTTTAAGTCGTAAAATGCAGAACCGTCAGAGCTGAAAGAAGTAATCCAGTTCCAGTTAATCTGGTTTACATCAGGAGCAGTTCCGGTTGCGAAAGAAGCGCTCATCTTATCTTCCCATCCGGTCCAGGCTGCATACTGGGTCTCAACGGTAATGTTTGGATATTTCTCCATGAATTTTTCAACAGCTGCCAGAGTTGCCTCATGTCTGCCGTCGCCGCCCCACCAGCTCATGGTAATCGTAATCGGGTCAGTAGTATTAACGGTCAGTCCTTCTGCTGCGGCCGGTTCAGCTGCAGTAGTCTCAGCACTTGCTTCTGTCTCTGCTGCTTCTGTCTTTGCTTCCTCTGCTGCCGCAGTAGTTGCTGCGTTGTCATCGCTGCTGCCGCAGGCTGCTAAAGACAGTGCCATGGCAGATGCTAAAACCAGAGACGCCATTTTCTTAATACTCTTTCTCATATTTTTCTCCCTTTCTTTCTCCTGCTCCTCTACATCTGTTCCTGCTTGGTTCTTTTTTGTTTGCAAAGGTTTGCAAGGTTTTTTAAAATTTTATGCATATCGCTCATATTCTCTCGACTTTTTCTCAAGTTTTACAAGCAAATATGCATTTTCTCTGTGCGTGTTTTTATAATAGCATCCGATAGTCGATCTGTCAATTGTGTATTTAGCTCAGTTTTTCAATATTTTTTTGTGTGTTTTGTCCAATTTCCTTTCATATACTTCTATGATATTATGTACATAATCTAATATAGTATATAATTTGCAACGTTTGCAAACGTTTGCATTTTATTACCACTTAAAGGAGTATGTATTATGGAAATTTTAGATCGTTATATTGATCAGCTTCTGGAACGAAGTACCCCTCAGGCGCCAATCTGGAATATTGAAAAAATCCGCGAGGGAGCCAAGCCTTCCTGGAACTATATGGACGGCTGTATGATTAACGCGGTTCTGGAACTTTATCTGATAAGAAAAGATCCCAAATATCTGGAATTTGCCGATTCCTTCATCGACTATTTTGTAAAAGAAGACGGCCAGATTCTGTCCTATTCTCCAGAAGACTACAATCTGGACAATGTAAATGCCGGAAAAACGCTTTTTGACCTGTATGACCTGACTGGAAAAGAAAAATATCGGAAAGCTATGGATACGGTTTACAGCCAGTTAGAAACACAGCCCCGTACCTCTACCGGCAATTTCTGGCATAAAAAAATTTACCCCAACCAGATCTGGCTGGACGGCCTGTATATGGCCCAGCCTTTCTATATGCAGTATGAAGCATCTTACCATGACTGCAAGGGATGCCGTGACAGCTACGAACAGTTTCTTCACGTGTACGACTTGATGCGGGACTGCCGCAACGGCCTGTATTATCACGCGTATGACGATTCCAGACAGGCCTTCTGGTGCGACAAGGTTACCGGTCTTTCTGACAACTTCTGGCTGAGAGCCCTTGGATGGTATGCCATGGCCTTAATCGATACCATGGACGTCATGCCGGCTTCCATGGGGCAGGAACAGGCAGAACTTGGACGAATCTACAAAGAATTAATCGACGCCATGCTTCCTTACCAGGATGAAAAAACCGGTATGTGGTACCAGGTTGTAAACAGAGGCGGCATCTCTCCCAACTACCTGGAGACTTCCGGATCCGCTATTTTTGCATTTGCAATTATGAAAAGTGTCCGTCTGGGATTTCTGGATGACAGCTATTATGCCTATGGCAAAAAAGCATTTGACGGCATCTGCCGCACCCAGTTATCAGAAAAGGACGGCGAACTCCAGCTGGACGGCATCTGTCTGGTAGCCGGCCTTGGCAACAAAGAAATGCGGGAAGGAACCTTTGACTACTACATGAGAGAACCAATTGTGAAAAACGAGGCAAAAGGCGTTGCACCGCTCATTCTGGCTTATATTGAAGTAATGATGAGAGAAGGCAGATAACCGTTTCTGCTTTTCCATACCTGAACGCTCAAAAAAGACCAGGAGAAGAAATGGGACTATCCTGTCCAGTTTCTTCTCCTGGTCTTTTTTATGATACATATCAACCGGAAATCCGGTAAGAAGCATACACCTGTGTCGTCGCCATATCCGAATGCCCAAGCATTGCCTGCACAGCCTGAATATCTGCCCCGCTCCTTAACAGATGGGCTGCAAAGGAATGACGCAGGGAATGAGGGGTAATATCTGCCTGGATTCCGGCCTTTTCCCCATAGTATTTAATAATCTTCCAAAACCCCTGTCGGGTCATGGCTTTTCCGTTGCAATTAGTAAACAGCCAGTCGCTTTCCTGTCCCTTTAGCAGTTCGCCCCGCGCCTGATTCAGATATTCGTCCAGCGCTTTTGAAGCTCTCTTGCCAAATGGAATGGTCCGCTCTCTCTGTCCGTCCCTGCATACCAGAAATCCCACGTTCAGATTGATATCATCCAGTTTTAAATTAATAATTTCTGACACTCGGATTCCGGTGGCATATAACAGTTCCAGCATCGCTTTGTCACGAAGTTCTTTGGCGTTTTTTCCTTCCGGCTGGGCTAAAAGCGCCTGGACTTCTTCGACGGTTAAAATAACCGGCGCTTTTTTCTCTACCTTCGGAGCCTTTAAAAGCTCTGCCGGATCCCGTTTGATCTTTCCTTCTTTAAATTCATAGTGGAAAAATGCTTTGATTGCCGCCAGCTCCCTGGAAATGGTAGTGGTGGCTTTCCCATTTTTTTCCAGATATAAGATATAAGAATTCAGGCTGGTTCTGGTAACTTTGTCTGTCTCTGTAATTCCCTGTCCTCTTAAATAGTCCTCCAGCTGCATCAAATCCCGCCGGTACGAAATTTCTGTGTTTTTTGAAGTTTTCTTTACGTCCCTTAAATAAATCACAAACTCCTGGATATCTTCTGTCATACCTGTCTCCCTGCCCTGTTTCCTTTTCCTTATAATCACTCTGCGGCTCCTAAAACGGGCCTGAAATGGGCCTTTGACCTACATTATATCTATATTTTTCGATAAAATCAAACACATTTTTCCCACATTTCTGCCACTTTCTGCGTACTTTACATAAAAAATACAACATATTGAACTAAAACCTCAAAGCGCTCAATATGTTGTAAAATTTTAGTAAAATATTTTTTTATACTCTGTCGTAAATTTCCTTCAAAAACTCCACATCGCTGTGATACCGCTCTTTATTGGAGTTTTCCAGCAGCATGGTAATATGCGGCTTTTTTTCTTTTAAATGCTTCATCAAAGGTTCATACTGGAACAGTCCTTCTCCCACATGGCGGAAAATCTGGCTGCTGCCGTCAAAAACAAAATCCTTCATATGGAGCATCGTAATCCTGTCTCCATAATAGGCAAAAGCCTTGTCAATTACCTCTTCCTGACGCTCCACTTCATCAGGATGGATTAGGTTTACAGAATCCAAAATTACTTCTACATTTGGAGAATCTATATCTTCCAAAAAGCGTTTCATCATCGCCGGACTATACAGGGTATGGTCAAATACTCCTTCTACCCCGACTGTTACCCCCAGCTTCTCTGCAGCAGATACAATCTCCCTCATACTTTTCAGCAGCCTCTGATAGGCCGTTTCCGTAAAGGTTTCCGGAGTAACCTTCATATCTGGATCCAGACGTCCGGTTTCCGTTCCTACCATATCTGCGCCAATGATTTTTGCATATTTTAAATGCTCAATAAATTTCGCCACTTCTGCCTGGCGTCTGGATTCAATGGGATGAATTGGATTGATATAGCAACCCAGAACAGCCACATGAATCTGATTTTTTTCCAATAAGGACGCAATATAGCGGCCAAATCCTGGGCTGTAATGTCCTACGGAAAAATCATAGTCTGATATGGACTTTCCAAAAGCAAGCTGAATCTGGTCAATCTGGTTGGCCCTTACTTCCTGGAACAGCTCCTCCATCGGCATTTTCGGGCAAATGTCATGGCAGCGCATACCAAAACTTAACATCCTGTCGCCTCCTTCTATCTGTATCTTTTCTGCCTTATTTCTGTTCTGCTTTTAGGAAATCTTCCCTGCATGGATTGAAAATATCCAGCAGTTTGGTATCTTCCACTGCAACTACTCCATGCACCACATTGGGTTCTACATGGTAAATATCCCCAGTTACCAGAACTTTATCTTCTTTTCCCTCTTCCTGATAAATTAAAGAACCTTCTACAAGATAGCCCATCTGCTCGTGGGGATGGCTGTGCTTTGCTCCTACAGCGCCTTTTTCAAACTGCAGCTCTACTGCCATCAGGTTTTTGCTGTAAGATAAAATCTTGCGGACTACTCCTCCGCCTAAATCTGTAAGCGGAATCGTCTTATTTTCTGTGTACATATGAATATCCTCCTGTCAATTCAGTTATTTTATTAATTTCTTCTATTATACTCTTCCCAGGATACCTGCCGCAATCTATTTTCTAAGGTTTTTTTGTAAAAAAAGACTTAGCGGCAAGATCTATCCTGCCCTAAGTCTTTTTATCCTCTATCAGGTATCTACGCTGTAGTTTGGAGCTTCCTTGGTAATATGAATATCATGCGGATGGCTCTCTTTTAAGGATGCGGCAGAAATCTTAACAAATCTGCCAGTCTCCTGCAAAGTTTTAATGTCCTTTGCTCCGCAGTATCCCATACCGGAACGCAGACCGCCTAACAGCTGGAATACCGTATCTTCTACCAGACCCTTGTAAGCTACTCGTCCTTCTACGCCTTCTGGAACCAGCTTCTTTGCATCGCTCTGGAAGTAACGATCCTTGCTGCCGTTTTCCATTGCCGCAATCGATCCCATGCCTCTGTATACTTTGTATTTACGTCCCTGGAACAGTTCGAAATCTCCAGGGCTCTCATCGCATCCTGCAAACATACTGCCCATCATGCAGACGCTTCCGCCTGCTGCAATCGCCTTGGTAACATCTCCGGAATACTTAATACCGCCATCTGCGATAATCGGAATATCGTACTGTTTTGCTACTTTGTAGCAATCCATCACTGCAGAAATCTGCGGTACGCCAATACCGGCTACTACACGGGTGGTACAGATGGAGCCTGGTCCGATACCTACCTTAACTGCGTCTACGCCAGCTTCGATTAAAGCTCTGGTTGCATCTCCTGTTGCTACGTTTCCTGCAATTACAGGAAGATCCGGATATGCCTCTTTAATCATTCTTACGCAGCGCAGAACATTGGCAGAATGGCCGTGGGCGGAGTCTAATACTACTACGTCTACATGAGCCTTTACCAGCGCTTCCACACGCTCTAATACATTTGCAGTAATTCCTACTGCTGCGCCGCAGAGCAGGCGTCCCTGCGCGTCTTTTGCAGATAATGGGTACTTAATCTGCTTCTCGATATCCTTAATCGTAATCAGGCCCTTTAAATTAAAGTCCTTATCTACGATTGGAAGCTTCTCTACTCTGGCCTTTGCCAGGATTCTCTTTGCTTCCATCATGGTAGTGCCTTCCTGGGCAGTTACCAGGTTTTTGGAAGTCATGCACTCTTTAATCTTCTTGGAGAAATCTTCCTCAAACTTTAAGTCACGGTTGGTAATAATGCCAACTAACTTTTTGCCTTCTGTAATCGGCACGCCGGAAATACGGAATTTCCCCATCAGCTCATCTGCATCTCTTAATGTATGCTCAGGAGAAAGATAAAATGGGTCGGTGATAACCCCGTTCTCAGAACGCTTTACCTTATCTACTTCCTCAGCCTGCGCCTCAATTGACATATTCTTGTGGATAATGCCGATACCGCCCTGTCTTGCCATAGCAATCGCCATCCGGTGTTCGGTAACCGTGTCCATGCCTGCACTCATCAGCGGAATGTTCAGTTTGATGGTTTTTGTAAGATAAGTGGTTAAATCCACCTGGTTAGGAATTACTTCCGAATAAGACGGAACTAACAGTACGTCATCAAAGGTAATGCCTTCGCCAATAATTGTACCCATTCTAATTTCCTCTCTTTCTTATAATTTGGCGGCTGTTTCTAAAACAGTCCTGTTTTTCCCTTCCTGTCTCAGGGTTATTAGTAATAAATACTAGCAAACTTTATATTATTTGTCAAACTATAATTGAAAGAAAATTCATTGTATTTACTTATCATTATCTATCATTTATCTGATAGTTTATCCAGCTAACAAATTGATGCGTCATGTAGGAAAAGCATTCTTACTTTTTAATGATTCACTGTCTGGCTTTTGCCAGTTCCGGTATCTCTCCAACTCCTTTTAATACCATTCCAGGCCGGTATGCATAAGTATTTAAAGTATCTCTATCAGAGACGCCGGACAACACCAAAACGGTAGCCATTCCGCTTTCCATTCCAGAAATAATATCCGTATCCATTCTGTCTCCTATCATTACTGCATCGCCGGAATGACAGTTTAGAAGCCTGAGACCAGTCCGCATCATCAGTGGATTTGGCTTTCCGCAAAAATAGGCTTTGGTTCCGGTCGCCATTTCAATTGGGGCAATCAAGGCGCCGCAGGCCGGAGCAATTCCCCTTTCAATCGGTCCGGACACATCCGAGTTGGCGCCAATCAGCTTTGCACCAGAGAGAACCAGATTCGTAGCCTTGGTCAGCGTCTCCAGAGAATAGGCTCTTCCCTCTCCCACTACTACATAATCGGGATTCACGTCATTCATGGTAATGCCTGCATCGTACAGTGCATTTAAAAGTCCGGCTTCCCCAATCGCAAATACCGAGCATCCTGGAGCCTGCTCCTTTAAAAACGCAGCCGTAGCCAGTGCGCTGGTATAAAAATGTTCCTCTGAAACATCCAGCCCCATGCGGGCCAGTTTCTGGTTCAGCTCTTTTGGAGTATAACCGCTGTTATTGGTCAAAAATAAGTATTCTTTCTTTTCATCGTGAAGCCACTGGATAAATTCTGCAACGCCAGGCAGAATCTGGTTCCCATGGTAAATCACGCCATCCATATCACAGATAAATCCTGTTTTCTCATTAAAATTAATCTCTTGATTTCCATTCATTTATTTTCATCTCTCCTCTTTCTGCTGTTTCCTTCTTCAATATAACCGCCGATAACCGCTCTTTCTATCAACAGTTTGTAAAATTTATGGAAAATTATCCGCTTACATCAAAACAGGGCACCGCTCAATCCTCCAGCCGGAGGATTTTGCGATACCCTGTATGAATTACATAACTATTTTTCTAGGTGATGTATTGCGGATGCAATGGAGCAGACGCTCGTTTGGTTCAAAGATTACTTTCATTCTCTGCTGGCCGTCCTGATAAAAGAAGGCATACTTCTTTGCGTCGCTGCGTCCGGAAGAGCAGTCTACCGTCTTCATACCGGCTGTTTCGTAATCTTTTAAAACATAAGAATCAATCGGAGCCACCATAAGCAGAGCGTCTTTATCGCACTCCATTACCTTTTTTCTCTTATTCTGGTTCATAATCCGGTCAATAGAAAGCTGACCGTCAATGTACAGATATTCAAATTCTGTATTCAGCCGCAAAAGGATGAAATAGGACGCTGCACAAACTGCAAGCAGAACCAGAATTCCAAAAATAGTGGTAACGGCAAGAAATAAGGACACTGCAAAGAGGATTCCTAATAATATCTTAACCAACAAGGCGTAAGATGGTGTTTTACGTTTTACCAGCTGCTCTACATATGCATCTTGAATCATTGGTGAACTCTCCTTTTTGCTGGGGGAATGATTACATCATTCCGCCCATTCCTGCTCCGGCTGGCATTGCCGGAGTCTCTTCTTTAATATTAGCAACTACAGACTCCGTTGTCAACAGGGTAGATGCAACGCTGGTTGCATTCTGCAGAGCGCTTCTGGTTACCTTTGCAGGATCCAGGATACCAGCCTGAATCATATCTACATACTGTTCCTTGTATGCGTCAAATCCTACGCCAACTTCTGCTTCGCGGACTTTATTGATAATGACAGAGCCTTCCAGACCTGCATTTGCCGCAATATGGAACAACGGAGCTTCCAGAGCCTTTAAGATAATCTTAGCGCCTGTTCTCTCATCGCCTTCCAGAGTATCTAACATACCCTTTACAGCCTCTGCTGCGTGTACATATGCAGATCCGCCGCCTGCGATAATACCTTCTTCTACTGCCGCTCTGGTTGCTGCCAAAGCGTCTTCCATACGGAGTTTTGCTTCCTTCATCTCGGTCTCAGTAGCAGCGCCTACGCGGATAACTGCCACACCGCCTGCTAATTTAGCCAGTCTCTCCTGTAATTTCTCTCTGTCGAAATCAGAAGTGGTCTCTTCAATCTGAGCGCGAATCTGGGCAACTCTTGCAGAGATTTCGCTCTTATCGCCGCAGCCGTCTACGATAACGGTATTTTCTTTCTGAACCTTAACGGATTTTGCACGTCCTAACTGATCCATGGTAGTTTCCTTTAAGTCTAATCCTAATTCATCGGAAATTACCTGGCCGCCGGTTAAAATTGCAATGTCCTTTAACATTTCTTTTCTTCTGTCGCCGTATCCAGGAGCCTTTACTGCAACTACATTGAAGGTACCGCGCAGCTTGTTTACGATTAAGGTAGTAAGAGCCTCGCCCTCAACGTCCTCGGCAATAATTAACAGTCTGGAACCAGTCTTTACAATCTGCTCCAACAGAGGAAGAATATCCTGGATATTGGAAATCTTCTTATCGGTAATCAGGATGTATGGATCGTCTAAGTTTGCTTCCATCTTATCCATGTCGGTGCACATATATGCGGAAACATAACCACGGTCAAACTGCATACCTTCTACTAAATCCAGTTCGGTCTTCATGGTCTTGGACTCTTCAATGGTAATAACGCCGTCTTTAGAAACCTTTTCCATAGCGTCTGCTACTAAATCGCCTACTGCATCGTCAGAAGCGGAAATTGCTGCTACTCTGGCAATCTGCTCTTTTCCTTCGATTGGCTTGCTCATTTTAGCGATTTCTTCTACAACTGCCTCGCAGGCTTTCTTCATACCCTTTCTTAAAACGATTGGGTTCGCGCCTGCCGCCAGGTTCTTCATGCCCTCGTTGATCATTGCCTGTGCCAGAACCGTTGCGGTAGTAGTACCGTCGCCAGCTACATCATTGGTCTTGGTAGCAACTTCCTTTACCAGCTGTGCGCCCATGTTCTCAAATGCGTTTTCCAGTTCGATTTCCTTTGCAATGGTAACGCCGTCGTTGGTAATCAATGGAGTGCCAAAGGATTTATCCAAAACTACATTGCGTCCTTTCGGTCCTAATGTTACGCGAACAGTATCTGCTAACTGGTTTACACCAGCCTCTAATGCTTTTCTGGCTTCTACGCCGTATTTAATTTCCTTTGCCATGGTTCCTCAACCTCCAAATCAGATAATTTAATAGGATTACTGGATTACTGCTAAAATATCGCTCTGCTTTACAATTACGTACTTCTCGTCGTCAACCTCTACGTCGGTTCCGGAGTATTTGGAATAAATAACCTGATCTCCGGCCTTTACCTGCATGGTAATCTCTTTGCCGTCTACTACTCCGCCTGGGCCAACTGCGATAACTTCAGCCTGCTGTGGCTTCTCCTTTGCCTGTCCTGGTAATACGATGCCGGATTTGGTTGTCTCTTCAGCCACTAACTGTTTTAATACAACTCTGTCAAATAATGGTACTAACTTCATTACAAAAATCCTCCTTTATATCAATCTGCTTTTCATTTCTCTTTCTGGTAAAGTTATAGCACTCATTATTAGCACTGTCAAGTGTTGAGTGCTAATAAATTTGTTAAAAATTTATGAAGTCTGTATCCAGCAGCCGGATACGGATACAAGCTCCTGGCTATTATATGCTGCCAGCCGTCTGGAAATTCCGCCGCGAATGCAAAATTTCCTTGATTTATCCCTTTTCTTTTTTCCCAATCCGTATTACAATAGCAGATAATAAAAAGTTTTATGTTCAAAGTAAAGATTGAAAGGAGCTAATTTTATGAGCAGGAATCATTTCGGAAAGGTATTGGCATTTGTTGCCGGAGCCGGAGCTGCCGCCGCAGGCATTGCCTATTTTGCCAGATACAAATCTTTCCATAAAGCATTAGAACGGGATTTCCACGATTTCGAGGATGAAGATTTCGAAGACGACGATTTTGAAAACGAAGACTTTGAGGAAGAAGACGTCTTTGAAAAAGAGGAAAAGCCGGTGGATTTAAACAATCCTTCCCAGCGCAACTACGTTTCCCTTTCTTCCAGCAAAGACGAATTTAAGACTGCTGCAAAGGATGTAAAAGAATCTGTAGAAGAAGCTGCAAACGCTGCTAAAGACGTTTTAAAAGACACGGCCGCTATCTTAAAGGATACAGCCCACGATGCGGTCAGCGCCGCCGTTGACACTGCGCATATCGCTTCTGCCGCAGTAAAAGACACCTTTGACTCTTATCGGGATAAATATGCAGAAACCGACATCTACAGCGATAAAGAAGCCGCTTCCCAGATTACGGAAGCTGCAGACGCTTTTGCCGAACAGTTAAACAAGGCTGCTTCCGAGAAACCGGAAGAGGGCCAGAAGACAGAGCAGCCAGAAGAAGGCGTCCATGTAGAAGAAATAACGGAATAGACCAATCAATCTCTGGTTACATGGAAGATAAAAAAGGAGAGAACCGGCTCATACGGATATGAGACGTGTCTCTCCTTTTTTATGTCTGGCAAAGCTATTAAAACTTTCTCCATGTATCTCTTGTAAATAATAGAAGCAGCGGGAACAGCTCCAGCCGGCCTGCCAGCATATCAAATACCAATACCAGCTTGGCCCCATTTGAAAAGATAGAAAAGTTAGCCGACGGGCCTACTAATTCCAGTCCTGGACCAATGTTGTTTAACGTGGCTGCAACAGCCGTAAATTGGTTACCAGATCCAGGTTGTCAAATGCCAGCAGCAAAATCGAAAATGCAAAAATCATCACATAGGTAATCATAAATACATTGGTGGAGCGCACGACTTCATGTTCGATGCTTTTCCCGTCCATTTTGATCTTTTTTACACTCTTTGGATGGGCAAACTGCAGCAGTTCTTTTCTTACCGTCTTGATTAAAATCAGGAACCGAGACACCTTGATGCCGCCTCCGGTACTGCCTGCGCAGGCGCCTACAAACATCAGCATAACCAGGATTGTCCTGGATACCTGCGGCCACAGGTCAAAGTTGGCCGTCGCATATCCGGTGGTTGTAATAATGGATGCAACCTGGAACGCCGCCTGCTGGAAGGCAACGGCGACATTTTCATACAGATGCCAGATATTGGCCGTAATAACCAGGATTGCCGCACCGATAATCAGCAGATACCCTTTGACTTCTTCAATCTGGAATGCCTGCTTTGCCTTTCCCATCAGGATAAAAAAGTATGCGTTAAAGTTGATGCCAAATAAAATCATAAAAATCGTAATTACGACCTGATGGTATACTGTGTAACTGGCAACGCTGTCGTTGCGGATGCCAAATCCTCCGGTTCCGGCTGTACCGAATGACAGGGTCAGAGCGTCAAACAGCGGCATTTTCCCAATAAGCAGCAGCACGATTTCCAGAATCGTCATACCAATATAGATTCCATACAGAATCTTTGCTGTGGAACGCACTTTGGGCACCAAACGGCTGACAGACGGTCCAGGGCTTTCTGCCTTCATAATGTTCATATGGAAACCGCCGGTCATAGGAAGAAGGGTTAAAAGAAATACCAGTACTCCCATACCGCCAATCCAGTGAGTAAAACTCCTCCAGAACAAAATACTTTTTGGAAGTTCTTCTACTGACGGCAGAATGCTGGCTCCTGTGGTGGTAAATCCGGAAACCGTCTCAAACAAGGCGTCCACAGGGTTTGTGATGCATCCGCTGAATAAAAAGGGAAGTCCTCCCATAATACTCAGGGCGATCCAGCTTAATGCAACGCTGACAAATCCTTCTCTGGTAAAAAACACCTGACTGACCGGCTTTTTCCACGTTAAAACCCGTCCCACAACCAGACAGATTGCAATGGTTGCCACAAAAGACCAGAGCGCCGTCTCCTGATAGAGAACTGCAACCACGGCAGACGGCGCCATAAGAGCTGCCTCCAAAATCAGCGTCCAGCCAATGATACTTTTAATAATTCCATAATTCATGGCCTATACCTGTTTTCTGAGAATATCGTTGATATCCTGAAAACCTTTCTCTGTTGTTACAATGATTACCGTATCTCCCACCTGAATTTGATCGTGTCCCCTTGGAATAATAATGCGGCCATTATGATTAATGCAGGCCACTAGAAGATTCTTTTTTAAGGCCAGATCCATCAGGGGCACGCCTACCACAGGGCCGTCCTCCCGAATGGAAAATTCCAGGGCCTCCGCCTGATTATCCAGAATCTGATACAAGGTCTCTACGTTGCTTCCGATGGAATTCTGCATCGCCCTGACATACTGGAGAATGTAATCTGCTGTAATGTATTTTGGATAAATGACGCTGCCCAAATCCAGTTTTTCAATAATATTGTCAAACGCAAACCGATTTACTTTCGTAATCAGTTTTGCATGGCTCTGATCCTTTGCATAAAGGGCCAGGAAAATGTTTTCCTCGTCAATATTGGTCAGCGTAATAAAAGCTTCTGCAGCCTCAAGGCCAGACTGGAGAAGAAGCTTTTTGTCCGTTCCGTCTCCGTTAATAATCACTGCCTCCGGAAGAAGTTCGCTTAATTCTTCGCAGCGCTTTGCATCCTTTTCTACAATGCGGACTCTGATTTTCATGCTTAAAAGCTGTTTTGCAAGGTAATATCCCAGAGTACCTCCGCCTACAATCAGGGCATTTTTTACCTGATTGGTTCCCAGTCCGATTTTCTTAAAAAACGCCGCTGAGTTTGTCGGAGACGCGACAATGGAAACCAGGTCATTGTCTTTCAGGATAAAATCACCTCCTGGAATCGTAACTTCTCCATCCCTCTCTACGCCGCAGATCAGAATGTCGCACTTAAACTTATCAGCAAGGCCGGAAACTGCAAGGCCGTCCATGTCAAATTCTGGTTTTACCTTAAACTTCAGCAGTTCTACTCTGCCTTTGGCAAACGTATCAATCTGGATCGCAGATGGAAACCGCAGAAGTCTTGCCATCTCGGTTGCAGTAGCAAGTTCTGGATTCAGGCTCATAGAAACGCCCAGACGCTCTTTAATAAAGTTAATCTCTTCACTGTAAATTGGATTGCGCACACGGGCAACCGTCTCGCACTTGCTTACCTTTTTTGCAATCAGACAGCATAAAAGATTCAGCTCGTCCGAATTGGTAATCGCAATCAGCATATCGGCATCTTCTACGCCTGCTTCCTTCTGCACTCCGATACTGGCTCCATTGCCTACCAGCGTCATCGCATCGATTTCTTCTGTCACTTCCTGAAGCTTTTCTGCATTTGTGTCTACCAGCACAATATCATGCTGTTCTTCACTCAGCTGCTGGGCCAGTGTTCTTCCTACTTTCCCGCATCCGATGATAATAATTTTCATAATGTCCTCCAAAACAAGTTCTTATCTCCACTTTTCATTATACCATCTTAATGTCTTTTGGGAATAGCAAATTTTTATCTTTTACAGTTCTTTTACCAGTCTGAAGGATTTTTCTGCAAAAAGCAAAAACAGACGCAGCCCATTTTACTGGCTGCGCCTGTCTAAGTCAAATTGATTACTGGAGACTTTCTGTTCCGTAAATCTCGATCTGGGTTAAGGCTGGGAATGGAGACGGATCATCCGCCTTAATCAGCTGTCCTAACTTTACCCAGGTAATGCCTTTCTTCTCAATCGCAAAGGTGTGGCATTCTACGCTCTTTTCCATATCGACCACCTGGCTGGTGCCGTCCGAGAACGTTAAGGTTGCTTTTACCCACCAGTTATCATGAGGGAAATCTGCTCTTGTGTAAAGTACAATGGTATCAAAATCAACTGGACGTCCAAACTCCAATGTCATTTCTGCATCATCCTGCCGGTTAATTCCCCAGGATTCATACGGCCAGTTTCCATGGCTTAAATTTGCCACCACGCCGTCAATGGCATTGCGCGCTGCAAATACTGCTTCGCCTCTGGTTTCTACATTGGCGCTGGCATGGGGATAGCATCCTGGATCGCCATGCTGATCCATGACATTTTTGGCCAGGTTCTTGTAGGAATTAATTTCCCAGATTTTTGCCGGACGCAAACTTAGGTAATGGCGTTCTCCGCTAAAGGATTTCTGGTTGTAGGAAGTCTTTTTTTCTTCAAAAGGCACATCATAAAGAACCTCTTCTTTGGTCACGTACACAAAAGACTCGTCCATCGTATCGTCAATCCGAACTACATAAAATGCATTGGTCTTGGGGAAGGTGCATACAATCTGATCTCCTGGTTCATATTCGCCCTCCCAGGCAAAAATTACTTCTCCGGTTTTCAGGGCTTTTGCTTCTGCCTTAATCACACCGTCCTTATTTCTTACTGCAATTGCTGCTTCCATGCAAAGTTCCTCCTAGTTTTATAATACCTCTATTGTACACTACGAACGTTCCTGTGCAAATAGACAATTTACCATTTTATTGTCATTTTTTGCGCTTTAGGAGGGAAATCCACCTATGTCAGCCAGGATCAGCCCTTTACTCCGGTTGCTGCAATTCCTTCTACAAAGTACTTCTGCAGCGCCAGGAATACGACCAGAACAGGGATTAAAGACAGTACGGAAGCTGCCATAATCAGACCGTATTCGGAAGAATTCTGACCGATAAACATACGCAGACCAATCTGCAGGGTCTTCTTGGACTCGGTCTTTAAGTAGATCAATGGTCCTAAGAAGTCGTTCCAGGTGTTTACAAAGGTAAAAATCGTCAGGGTAGACAAAGCAGGTTTTGCAAGCGGAAGCATAATCTTTCCATAAATCTGGTACTCACTCATACCGTCGATTCTTGCTGCCTCGCACAGTTCGTCCGGAATTCCCTGATAGAACTGACGCATCATAAATACGCCGAATGCAGAGAATGCCTGGAGACAGATGATTGCCAGATGGGTATCGTTTAATCCAAAAGACCGCATCATCATAAACTGAGGAACCATGTATACCTGCCATGGTACTGCAATCGTAGCTACATACGCTAAAAACAGCGCGTTTTTATAACGGAAGTTTAATTTTGCAAATGCGTAAGCCGCAAAGCTGCTGGTAAAAAGCTGGAGCAGCGTTACAATGACTGTCAGTTTAGCTGTGTTTACTACAAATTTTGCCAGCGGGATCTTCGTCCAGATTTTAATGTAGTTTTCCCACTGGGGATTTTCAGGAATCCACTGAATCGGTACGATAAATACGTCTTTATCCAGCTTTAGGGAAGAAGACAGCATCCATGCAAAAGGTACAAGCATCAAAAGGGAAATGAAGATCAGTACCGCATAGAGGATTACCTTGGTAACTTTTTCGTGTTGGCGTTTTCCTTTCATCATTTTCCCTCCTTAGTTTGCGTATTTCTTTTCGCCTCTGAACTGGATGATGGTAACAACCAGAACCAGAAGGAACAGAACCATCGCCACGGCGCTTGCATATCCCAGGTTCCAGTTCCGGAACGCTTCTTCGTAGATATGGTAAACCAGTACAATGGCTGATTCATTGATTACGCCGTTGGATCCGCCTGCCAGCATATATACGATGTCGTATACCTTGAAGCAGTTAATCGTAAGGATAATGGTAACAAAAAACGTGGTTGGCTGCAGCTGAGGCCAGGTAATGTAGCGGAATTTCTGCCACGCTCCTGCGCCGTCTAAGCTGGCTGCTTCATAAAGTTCTGCATTGATACCCTGAAGTCCTGCCAGATAAATTACCATGTAATAGCCCATATTTTTCCATACGCTGAATAAAACAATGGTAAACATAACCCAGTCCGGACTTGCCGCCCATTTTGGCAGGTCTTTAGCCGCTACATGGAATACTTTGTACAGCAGCATATTGACCGGACCGCTCTTTGCAGGGGAAAACAGCATATTCCATACTGCCGCTACCGCTACTAAGGATGCAACGTATGGGAAGAAACTGACGGTACGGAAGAAATTTCTTCCCTTTATGTTCTGGTTTAACGCTACCGCCAGACCGATGGCTGCAACCAGTGTCAGCGGAACCGTTGCAATACAGTAAACAATGGTGTTTTTAAATGCTGCAATAAATCGGGTGTTGCCAATCATCGCCATAAAGTTATCTAACGCCGCAAACTCAATCGGGGAGTTTCCGTCCCATTTTAAGAATGCCAGGACAAATGCAAAGATAACCGGACCTAATGTAAATACTGCAAAACCAATAAAGTTAGGAGCAATAAAGGAGTACGCAATCAAGTCCCTCTTCTGCTGTCTGGTCATCCGCTCTCCTGTTTTTACCTGTTTGATTTTTTCTTCTACGGTAACAATTTTGGAAATTAATTTCTGCCGTTTCCTGGAATCTGTTGTAGCCTCTAATTGGGCTTCTAACTCAGCAAGCTTTGGGGTAAGCTTGGCCAGTTTTGCTTCCACAACAGCCGGATCTGCTTTTCTTGGTTGTGCTGCCATACCCTTCCTCCTATTTCTTCAGTGTTGAATGGTCCCTTCATGTAAGGAAGCGGACCATGTAAGTCCGCTTCCTGCTCATTTCGTGTGGGGTTTTAACAAGTAAATTGATTTTATTCAGCCAGAAGCGCGCCAATTTTCTCGTTCATCTGAGCGATGCCTTCGTCAATGGTAATGCTTTCTGTCATAATTCCGTCATGTGCTTCGTTTAAAATGGTTTCCATCTCTGCGCTCTTTGCGTGTACTGGCATCTCCAGGTACAGATTCGCAGTCTGAAGAGCTTCCTTGCTGGTCTCGTCTGCTGGGAATCCGTCTACAGATGCTACCAGTTCTGCAATCTCGCTGTTCATGGTTGCAGGAATAGAACCAGTAGAAGCGATGATCTCAGCGCCCTCTTCGCCGGTTACAAATTTTACAAACTCCCAAGCTAAATCCTTATGAGGAGCAGAAGTCGGGATTGCTAAAGAAGTAATGGTTGCTAAAGTAGAACCTGGCTCTACGCCTTCTGCATGAGGATATTTTGCAATACCCCAGTTGGTGCAGTCGGTATACTCGCCGGCTTTAATCTTATCAATCAGGGTTGGGATAAACCAGGAACCCATGTTCATCATTGCTACGTTGCCCTGGGAGAATGCGCCAGAGTAATGAAGGCTGGAGGTCTTTAAAGTTGCATAGTCCTGGCATACGCCGTCCTGCTGCTGCTTTAATACCATCTCATAGTATGGTTTTGTAAAGTCATAGTTTCCGCCTACGATAGAGTTCTTGCCATCCAGGATACCAAACAGCTGAACTGCACTTCTCCAGGTGTGATAATGAGCGCCGTAAACTTCCTGTCCTGGCTCGGTGTTAGTTACTTTTCTTGCCAGTTCGTCATACTGCTCAAAGGTCATGTCGTTGGACGGATACTCAACTCCTGCTGCATCAAAGATGTCCTTGTTGTAGAACAGTACCCAGAAGTCGCTTCTAAATGGCAGTTCGTACAATTTTCCGTCTACGGTTACCTGATCGGTAATTCCGCCGTAAGCGCTTAAATCAATACCGTCTTTTGCAATCAGATCATCCAGCGGCTCTAATACGCCCTTATTTACCAGAGTTGCATATCCAGGAACGTCCTTAATACATACAACGTCAAAGTCAGAACCGGAACCAGTTAACTCTGTTGCTAATACGGTCTGGTAATCAGAAGATCCCAGGTCTACCATCTCAACCGTTACACCAGGATGGGAAGCTTCGAATGCTTCGATTAACGGCTCATAATAGGTGGTCAGGCTGATGTCCCATACAGACCATTTTAATGTTACATTTTCTCCAGACTCTGCTGCCTGGGCAGTGGTTTCTGCTTCTTCTGTTTTTTCTGCGGCAGTCGTATCTGCTGCAGTAGTTGCTGCTGCAGTGGTTGCATCTGCATCTGAGCTTCCGCATCCAGCTAAGCTGACTGCTGCTAAAGATGCTGCCAGTGTAAGGCTTACAAATCTTTTCTTCATGTTACGTTCCTCCTTGTTTCTTTGTTGCTTTTTGTTTTCGTTATTAACTATGGCTTTATTATATCTGTAAAAATGGTATTTCTGAATGGAATATTGTTTAGAAAAGATTCACTATTCTAATTCTTTTTTCTCACTTTCTTTGCACTGCTTTGCACAAAAATGTAATTTTCTACGATGAGCCAGTAAATTTTTAAGATTTTTAAGATATTTCTTTTCTATTATTTTCAAAAATCAAGAAAAACGCTATAATAGATGGCAGATAAATTTCAGTTATATAATAATAGGAAGTTTTAGGAGTTTCCCATGAAAATACCGAAGATACCATTCCCGAAAACCATCCGGAACCAGCTGATGGCCGCTGCAGCAGGCTTTACCCTGCTGATTTCTCTTATAACGCTGACTATCTATTTTTCTGTATTCCAGTCTTTTTTGCGGAAAAATCAGATTCAGTCCTCTGAATTTAATCTGCAGTTAGTGACTACCCGCGTCGCTTCTGATATGGCAGATATTATTTATTTCAGCAAATGGACCTGTTCCAACAGCGAGGTTTTAAACTATCTGGAGAAAATGGATTCTGCATCTGCACTTTCTCCTTCTTCCAGCGCAGGAACTGAGAATCTCCGTTCTCTGGCTTTAAATTCCTTTGACCGTTTTAAAGAAGAGTATCAGAACACGCTGCCCAATGACTACATTACCCATGCCCTGATTTCTACCAACAGCCGGAAACATTTTCTCCATATTTTAGGGCCGTCTGAATCCAGCAGAACCAATGCTTCAGAGCTTATCTGGCAGGCTCCTTATTTTGAATCCCTGCTTCAGGCCTCTGATTTTAAGTGGATTGGATTGCAAGACGACTTATTTTTTAAGGTAAATCCCCCTAAGGTCATTCCCATTATCCGTCCTATTTATAATGAATATAATTCGGATATTATCGGGTGGTCTTATTTAAGCATCAGTGAAAAGCTTTTTACGGATTACCTGTCCTCCTATCCGATTGGAGAAGACGGAATCCTGTTTTTTACCATGGGGGATGTTACATACTGTTTAAAAGACGGGCATTTTGAACCCGCCGAGCCCATATACACTCCCGTAGAAAAACTGGATTCCTATTCTTTAAATAATACTACCAGAGTCCAGACCGTAAGAATGGCCGATAACAGCAAACGGACCATGATTACCATTCCCGTCGAAGGCGTAACGGGATGGTCGTTTTCCCAGATTCTGTCGGAACAGCAGTTTACCCAGCAGCAGAGCTTCTACTATCTGCTGATTGCCGGAATCTGCCTGGTAATTTTCTGTCTTGGCATTCTGTTAATGGTTCTTTTAAACCGGATTATCAACGTGCCGGTAAAAGCGATCCGGACGAAAATCGATGCAGTCTCCCATGGCGATTTTTCCAGAGATCCGTCCATTGAGTGGGATCACGAACTGGGCGACATCGGAAAAGGAATCAATTCCCTTTCTACCAGCATCGTGACTCTGATGAATAAACGGATTGAAGATGAAAATCACAAAAAAGATTTGGAATACCAGATTCTGCAAAGCCAGATTAATCCTCATTTTCTCTATAATACCCTGAACTCAATTAAGTGGATGGCAACCATCCAGGGAGCAGCGGGAATTGCCGAAATGACAACGGCTCTGGCAAGGCTGATGAAAAATGTATCGAAAGGTACCAATCTTCCCATTACTCTGAGGGAAGAACTGGAACTGGTAAATGACTATTTTCTCATTCTTCAATACCGGTACGGCGGAAGTATTGCACTGGAATGCAAGGTTGCCAGTGAAGATTTATATTCCTGTCTGATTCATCGGTTTACGCTTCAGCCTATTATTGAGAATTCTTTATTCCATGGGATTGAGCCTAAGGGACAGGCTGGTACCATTACAGTAACTGCCGTATCAAAGGAATCGGATTTTGGGAAAATACTGGAAATCTGCGTAAAAGACGACGGCGTCGGTATGTCTCCTGAAACCATCCAGAAAGTATTAAACGGAGAAGATTCTGCCAGCACAGACTTTTTCCGTCATGTGGGAATCCATAATGTCAATCAGAGGATTCAGTATGCATATGGAGAACGCTACGGCATTTCCATTACCAGCGAAGTAGGGGTATATACGGCTATTACCATTACCATTCCTTATGAATTAGCAGAAACGGGAGGAAATTTATGATAAAACTTTTAATTGTCGATGACGAACCATTAGTCCAGATTGGCATCAAATCCATGTTAAACTGGGCGGATTATGGGATTGAAATATGCGGGACTGCCGCAAATGGACAGGCAGCTCTGTCCATGATTGAGGATCTTGGACCGGAACTGGTTATTACAGATATTAAAATGCCGATTATGAACGGTCTGGATCTGGTAAAACAATGCAGGGAGCAGTTTGGTTCCATTCCGGTTTTTATCGTTCTTACCAGCTATGAAGAATTCCAACTGGTGCGCACTGCCCTTTCCTATCAGGTCGCCGATTATTTAGTAAAGCTGGAACTGGATCCGTCTTCTTTAGCAGAATCCATTACCAGAGCCTTAAAACGTCTGGAAGAGAAAAAAGCCAGCGAGGCCTACAAAGCCGCAGGAGGACGTCCTTTGCTCCAGAGCTATCAGGACAAATTTTTTATGCGGCTTCTTCACAACCTGTTTGACAGCGAAGAACAATTTCTTTTGCAGGTCGCTGATTTAAAACTAAATTTTTCCGATTCCTGCTATTTTGCCGCTCATTGCGAAATCCATGAATCAGCCCACTCCCAGATGAACCACTCTCAGTTGATGAACTTATACTCCAGCAGTCTGCAGATGATTCGGGAAATCCTTTCCCGTTATTTGTCCTGTTATGTGGTTTCCCTGGATTTAAAGCACTTTGCCTTAATTTTCCACTTTCCTTCTATAGAAGAAGCCGACTGGACCCAGATTTCCAATGCGTTAGACAATGCCTGTACTATGCTTCACAATTATTTCAGCGTCTGGCTGTCTGCGGGAATCGGTTCCCCAGTGGATCAGCCCCTGCTGATTTCCCGCTCCTATCAGGAGTCCAGACAGGCGTCTGCAAAGACGACCCAGGAAACTCCCATCGCATTTTTCCAGGAAATCGAAGAGGACAAAGACGCCTTCCGCAATTACTTCAATATGTCTGTTTTTAAAGGATCTATTAAACAGGCTTTTGAAGAATTTGATACGGATGTCTTAGAAACCACGATTAACGAAATGTGCCAGCTCTTTTCTTCCAGCTCCTGCCGGCTTTTACAGGCCGTCGATGGAGCCTGCAACATTCTCTATCTGGCCATTTCCCTTCTGCCGGATGGAGAAGATACCGTGGCTGAAATTTTTAAAGATGTTCCAGACGGTTACCGTTCTATTTATCAGGCAGCTACTCCCCATCAGGTAATAGAGTGGCTGGAGATTTTAAAAGAGGGCCTGTGCCGCGTCCTTCAGTCGAAACGGAAATCTTATAAAGACAATGTTATTACCAACATTCAGAAATACATCGAAGTCCATATAGAAGACCGGCTTCTTTTAAACGAGGTCGCCGGAGTATTCGGGTTAAGTCCCAATTATTTAAGTTCCCTGTTTAAGAAAACCTGCAACATCGGTTTTACGGAATATGTTACCCAAAAGAAAATCAGCCTGGCCAAAAACCTGCTTCTGGAAGAAAACTTAAAGATTTATGAAGTAGCGGACCGGCTTGGATTTGAAAGCGCCTTTTATTTCAGCAAGGTATTTAAAAAAGTAGAGGGAATCTCACCCAGAGAGTTTATACAGCATCATACAGAGGAGGATTTATAATGTTTTCCCAACTTTTACAAAACTGGACCATGAATCATCATAACCAACCGGAGTTTCTTGATTTCCGGCCTTATCCCCAGGCGTCTGACCGCAATGCCTGGGAAACCCTTCCCGCGTCTGTCAGGGAGCGCCTCATTAAAACCGGAGAAGCGTTTCTCCATTACCAGTATCCGCAGCTTCTGGCAACAGATTTTATGGATTTTTGCCGCACTGGCAACCGCGAACGGTATCAGGAACGGCTTTTCAACCGCCGTCTGGCCTTAAATGCTCTGGTTCTGGCAGAATGCACAGAACATCAGGGACGGTTTATGGACGATATTATCAATGGTTTTTTCTGCATTTGTGAAGAAACTGCCTGGCAGCTTCCTGCCCACAACTCCTATATACGGGATACTCCCCAGTTGATTCTTCCCGATGTCAACCGTCCTGTAGTCGACCTGTTTGCAGCGGAAACCGGCGCCATTCTTTCTACTGCCGCTTATCTTCTGCAGGAAGAATTAAATCTGGTAAGCCCTTCTATCCTGGGAATGGTGCAGACCAACTTGGAAATCCGTATTTTTAAGCCTTATCTGAACGAGCATTTCTGGTGGATGGGAGATGGAACCTCCCATATGAACAACTGGACTTCCTGGTGTACCCAGAATGTTCTGCTGGCGTCTGCTTTCTGCCTGCAGTGGAAGCCGAGTCCGGCATCTAACGGTCAATCCTATCTGAATCTGTCAGCTATCTTAAGTCAGGCCTGCAAAAGTCTGGACTACTTCCTGGATGAATACGGAACAGACGGCTGCTGTGATGAAGGAGCCCAGTATTTCCGACACGCCGGACTGACCTTATTTGGGGCTATGGAAGTCTTAAATGGAATTTCCGGCAACGCCTTTTCTTCTTTATATAAAGAAGAAAAGATCCGCAACATTGCTTCCTATATTTTTCATGTTCATGTTGCTGGCCCTTATTATGTCAACTTTGCCGACTGTTCTCCCATTGCGGGACGATGTGGAGCCAGAGAGTTTTTATTCGGAAAACGGACTGAAAATGAGGATTTAATGAATTTTACAGCCAGAGATTATAAAGAAAGTTCCAATCAGCTATTTGAAGATGAACACAATTTATTTTATCGCCTCCAGTCTGTCTTCACTCATGAAGAGTTAATGAACCGTAACTGCTCCCAGCCCCTCGCTTATCCGGATCTTTACTATCCAAGCGCCGGACTGTTTTTAGCAAGAGACAGCCGTCTGTGTCTGGCTGTCAAAGCCGGCGACAACGGCGACAGCCACAACCACAATGACGTAGGAAGCTTTACGGTTTATAAAGACGGCAAGCCTCTGTTTATTGACGTCGGCGTGGAAACTTATACAAAAAAGACCTTTTCTCCTAACCGGTATGAAATCTGGACCATGCAGTCCCGCTTCCATAACCTGCCTGTCTTTGGAGATGACAGCAACATAACTGCCAGCGATGACATCCCTCTTCATGTAGGAGGAATTATTCAAAAAGACGGGGAAGAATATGGGGCCCGCCAGGTCTCTGTAAATTTAGATTCCATTCATCCGGAAATTTCTATGGATATTGCTCCGGCCTACGGCGATTCCAGAGTATTGTCCTATCGTAGGAACGCTGCGCTTCATAAAGGCACCGATTCCTATATCGCCATTACTGACACCTACCAGACAGAGCACCTTCCTGTTTCTTTGACTTTCATGACTTACGAAAAACCGGAAGCAGTCCCTGCCAGCGCTGCAGACAGCAGCGTAACCTCTGTTCCGTCCATATGTCTGAAAATTGGCGAACTGGGAACCTGTCACATTGCAGGCGCTTCCCATGCAGAAATCACTCCGATTCCCATTACCGATGCCAGACTTCAGGGCGCGTGGAAACACGAAATTTATAAATGTCAGGTATTATTGGATTCTGAAACAAAAGGGCAGGCTGTAATAACCATTTCATAAGGTTTACCAGAAAAAGGAAGGCTAATGGCTAAAATCCAATAGCCTTCCTTTCGTGTCTGCTTTTATGTTTGTTTTTACATTTACTTTGCCCGAATCTCCTGTCTCATAAAGAGAACATAGGAAGCACAGAACGTCCCCAGCATAAATGCTGTCAGTCCTGCCAGATGCGGCCAGATTAAAAGCAGGCTCTGACCAAAGGATAAATATCCCTCAATGGCTCCGGATAATGACTGGACCGTCATCAAACCAATGGTTCTGACACTTGGATTCATAATCGTGGTCACTGCTTCACTAAACAGATAATATGGAGAAATCCGGTTTAATGCCAGCTGACAGGAATAATTTTTTGCAGAATTTAACAGCGCTTCCATATTCGTTCCTACTGGATACAGTGCATTGGCAATTACACTGACTAACATCGTCATAAATAACGAGAAAAACAGCCAGATGGAAATGGACAGCATTGCTGAAGTTGCCGCATTTTTGCAGATTACGGAAAATAGCAGCGCCAATCCCAGCCAGAAACAGATATAAACGCAGGTCAGAAGCAGGAACACAAAAATTCTCGCAATTTCCTCTGTAGTTGGCACAATTCCGGTTACCAGCATTCCCACTGCTCCTATCAGGATTCCCATGGAATATACCATCATTACAATGATTGTGGTTCCTGCCAAAAACTTTCCGTTAATAATGGAATCTCGATAAATCGGCTGGGAAGTCAGTCGATACAGCGTCCGTTCTGATTTTTCTCCAATAATTCCGTCAAATCCCAGCGCCAGTCCTACAAACGGGCCCAGCAGAGCGATGAACGATACGAAAGAAGGAATGGAATTTCCGCTGGCTGTATAAAGCTGAAGGAACAAAAACTCTACTTCACTGTAAGAGGTAATTACCGACAGCGCTCCATAAAGGCTGGCAAAACTGGTAAGTCCAATCAGAGCCAGCACAATCAAAATCCGTTTGCTGCGGAAGTGATCGGTCATTTCTTTGTTGTAAAGGGCAATCAGCCCCTGTCTCTGATCATAACGCTCTTCTTTGAAGGCTTCCTGTTCCTTTTCTTCTGTTTTCTCAGGCTTCCTGTTCAAAATATTGGCGATAGATTTCATCCAGTTCCCCTCCCTTCTGTTTTAATCCTAACAAGGCGTACCCCTGTTCCACCAATCGCCGTCCCATTTCTTTCCGGATATCTTCTGTAGAATCAATAATTAAGGACTGTCCTTCCCGATTCACTGCTTTTACCGTTTCAATGGATTCCAGAAGCTGGGGTAAGCGTTCGTCCATTGGCTCCGCCTGGATTTCCGTCACAAAATGGCCCTCTTTTTCCAGCTGCTGCCCCAGTGTCTCAATCGGGCCGCAGGCAATCAGTTTTCCTTTTACAAAGATTCCCACCCGATCACAGACCTGCTGAATCTGCTGAAGCTGATGGGATGAAATCATAATGGTTCTCTTGTCTTCCTCTGCCAGCTGCCTGATTAATTCCAGAAGTTCCCTCATTCCCTGTGGGTCGATTCCTAACGTAGGCTCATCCATAATAATGACTTTAGGATCTTTCATTAAAACATCTGCAATCCCCAGCCTTTGCTTCATACCTCTGGAATAAGTCCCTGCTTTTTTGTCTGCTGCTTCGGTCATACCAACCCTCTCCAGCAGTTCCTCTATCCGCTGTTCCAGGAAATCTCCGCTTAATCCATTTAATCTTCCGGTAAATCTCAAATTTTCCCGTCCTGTCAAATCATTATAAAATCCTACGTTATCCGGAAGGTATCCCACAATCCGCTTTACTGCAATCGGTTCCCTGATGCAGTCATGACCATCAATCCATGCAAATCCCTCTGTTGGCTCTGTCAATCCTAACAGCATCAGTACCGTCGTGGTTTTTCCGGCTCCATTGGGACCTAGTAAACCAAATACTTCGCCTTTTCCCACAGTCAGATACAAATTATCCACTGCCCGTTTTTCGCCGTAAACTTTTGTAAGACCGGAGATCTTGATGATTGGCTCAAGTTTTGTCATTTCATCCATGATGCCACCGCCTATCTTCTGCCGTATTTCTTAAATACATAACCCAGACCGGCAATCAGCGCCGCAATAACCGCAATTGCCACAATTCCCCAGACGGTTGCCGTCTTTACGGTAACCCGAAACTCTGCGCTGGCAGAAGTCTCTGCAACGGATGCAGAAATAGACGTTACATAGTCGCCGGTCATAGCGTCCTCCCCTGGAGTGATATGGGCAACTACTTCTTTAGTTGCGCCTGCATCCAGGCTTTCAATGGTGGAATTGTCAAATTCTACCGTCCATCCAGCTGGTGCAGAAGAAGTCAGGCTGATGTTTTCCAGAGGTACATTGCTGGTATTCATTACATTTAAGGTTACTGCTGATTCTTTTCCGGCAGAAGTATCCAGACTTAACAAGCCGGTGGGAGTGGTCACTGTCAGACCGTACGTTCCAGTAATATTGACATTTAAATCCAGATTCATGGTTTCCTTGGATGAAACAGCCGTAATCGGAATCTTGTATTCTCCTGCTTCTACATTTTCCGGCGGAATAACAGTTACGCTGATTCCCTGTGTTCCTGCAGAATCAATGTCGATTGCTGCAATCTGAGTAGCCTCTCCAGATGGCTTAAAGCTTACCTGCCAGCCGCTTGGAGCCTGCGCGGACAAACTGTAGGACTGAGTATCTGCGCCATTATTTACAAGAGTCGTGTTAAATGTAAATGTCGTTCCGGATGGTCCCTCCTGAGATGGATACTCCGTGGTAAAGCTGCTCTGTCCATATTCATTTTCACTGATGGTAAAGTCCAGGGTTGCTGTATCAGAAATCCCGCTGTCTGCTGCAGCGCTTAACTGTACCTGGTAAGTACCTTCTGCCGCGTCTTTTGGAATTGTCATCTGGAAGGTAACGCCGCTTACCGTTTCTCCATTGGGTGCATGAACCTTGCTAATCTGCTTTCCGCCGCCGCTGAAATATCCTTCCCATCCCTCCGGCATTGATACGGTTGACAATGCGGCATCAAACGCGGATCCGCTGGTATTCTCCAGATCCAGATTGACCGAGACTGCCTCTCCTGCTTTTACCGTAATTCCAGGATACGCGGTACTTAGCTCAATTCCTCCTGCTGCTTTTGCCGTTAACGGGCAAAAAAATGTCAGCAAAAGGGACAGCAGTACCGTAAAAATCATCATTTGTTTCCATAATTTGTCTTTTTGCAGCGCACAAGATTTTGTCATAATGCCTTCTCTCCTTTAGTTCTTTTTAGTGCTATCTTAAAGAGAAGTTGTGCCTGAAGTATGTTTTTTGTGTGAAGAAAGTGTGTTGCTTTTCTAAAAAAAGTATAAAGTATAAAATGGTCGAAAGCTACTTCCAGTACTTTTTCATTTCATCTTCTGCCTGGTTTCTGCTGAAAGAAAATTTGTCCATCAGTCTCTGAAGCGTACTGTCATAATCCTGCCCCAATTCCCTGCAGATTTCTACACAGGCTTTTGCTCCCTGACTCAGTCCTTTCCCCTCAACATAGTCCAGCAAACTGCATGACATATCCATCTCTCCTTCCTCTGCGTGCTTCTCATAATTTTCCAATACTGCGTTATACCTGGCATCTCCGGAAAAAATCCGAAAAAATTCCAGTACTTCCCTGACATGGCGAATGTGTCTTCTGCCCTCCGGCCCCTCAAAAAATTCCTTTTCTCTTCCAGTCCTCTTTGCGTAGAAATACTCTGCTACAAGATGGAAATCTGAAGTAAACTGTTCCCTAACCTCTTTTGGCAGAAAGGCCACCTCTATCAGATTCATCCGGTAATCCGGCACAAGTTCCAGAACCCTCTGCCATTCCGGAAGTTTTCCTGAAACTGCTTCATGTACCGTTACCGGTGCCTCCCAATGTTCCATCCCAAAATATAGGACAAATGAAATTACCGGATACTTTTTCCGTCTGTTTTCCTGAAGTTTATAGGCAGAACCATCGTAGCGCATCATTCGGAATACCATGTCCCAGTCCTGTACGGTCTGGTTTTCCAGGCCAAACAGTACCAGGATCGTCCCCATATCCATGCAGTATTTAGCTACATCCCGAAATTGCTCCCTGTGTTCCCCCTGTTTGTCCCAGTAGACGGACGCAGTTGGTCCAGGTCTTAATGAGTTCTGCCTTACTTCCTTTTTTCCCTGAAACCCCAGTACATTTACAATGTCCGCAAACACATCGTCATATTCTTCCAGCATTTTCTCAATTTTGTCTTTTTGTGCCAACTATGCTTCTCCCCTTTGTAATCTCCCGAGGCTTGCCGTCATCAGGCTGAATGCCCAAGATGCAGCGTGAACGCTGCAGTAGAATTGATAGAATATGAGAATTCTCCCCAAATGGAAGACAAGAAATGATAAAAACAGCACCACCCTAAACTTGGATGATGCTGTTAGTATAGCAGACTTTATTTTGTTTATCAAAGTCTATTAAAGTCGAAAAAGGTCGAAAAAAGTCTATTCTCAAACTCGTTTTTCCTCAAGTCCCGTTTTCCAAAACTACATTAATTTTCTGAACAGTTCTTTCAAATCTTCTACATTGGTGTCCTTTGGATTTCCAGGGCGGCAGGCATCCGCATATGCAGACTCTGCTAAAAAGGTTAAGTCTTCTTCTTTTAATGCCTCTAACTTAGAAGGAATGCCGACATCCTGGGAAAGCTTCTTTACTGCTTCCACTGCTGCCTTACGGTATTCTTCCTGACTCATGTCGTCAACGCCCTTTACTCCCATTGCGCGGGCAATTTCCCTGTACTTCTTACCGGTACATTCTGCATTGTACTCCATAACGATAGGAAGCATCATTGCACAGGCAACGCCATGAGGAGTATCATAAACGGCGCCTAATGTATGAGCCATCGAATGAGCGATTCCCAGTCCGACGTTGGAGAATCCCATACCGGCAATATACTGTCCGAGAGCCATTCCCTCGCGTCCTTCTTTCGTTCCTTCTACTGCCCCTCTTAACGATTTTGAAATAATCTCAATGGCCTTTAAATGGAACATATCGGTCATTTCCCAGGCAGCCAGGGTAGTATATCCTTCAATTGCATGGGTCAGGGCATCCATACCGGTCGATGCAGTCAGTCCCTTTGGCATGGAGGACATCATATCCGGATCCACTACTGCAATAACCGGCATATCGTGAGGATCTACGCAGACAAATTTTCTCTTTCTCTCTACATCAGTAATCACGTAGTTAATGGTAACCTCTGCCGCTGTACCTGCTGTAGTCGGCACTGCAATAATCGGTACGCAGGGCTTCTTCGTAGGCG
This sequence comes from uncultured Clostridium sp., assembly GCA_900542035.1. GTDB lineage: Bacteria > Bacillota > Clostridia > Lachnospirales > Lachnospiraceae > UMGS1370. Next base: position 42,841 of record UQMJ01000010.1, on the reverse strand, counting down.
CTACGCCCTCTAAGCTTCTCACATCTTCAAATTCCGGATTGGCAATGATAATGCCGATTGCCTTTGCCGTATCCATAGAAGAACCGCCGCCGATTGCTACAATATAATCTGCCTGGGCATTTTTAAATGCGGCTACGCCATGCTGTACATTTTCAATCGTAGGATTTGCCTTAATGTCAGAATAAATTTCATAAGCCAGTCCGGCCTTGTCCAGCACATCGGTTACCTTTGCCGCAACACCAAATTTAATCAAATCCGGATCGGTGCAGACAAATGCCTTCTGAAAGCCATGCGCCTTTGCCTCATTGGCGATTTCACAGATAGCTCCTGATCCATGATAGGAAGTTTCGTTTAACATAATTCTGTTTGCCATAACTAATCTCTCCTTTTCTGTTTGCCTGGCGGATGATTGGCGTCCGTCTTTTTTCTTTGTTATTATTTTAACAGCATTCATCTGAAAAAGAAAGTTACACTTTCTTATTTTTGTAACATTCTAACAATTTTTCCTTATCCGACAAGTCCTAATTGCTGAAACAGTCCAAAAATCGCTTCCGGCATAGCATCCACTAAAAGCCTGGCCATTTCTTCCGGCGTTTCTTTCATTCCTCCCAGAACCCATTTTACTGTCATATAAATGGAACCCTGACAATACATTTCCAGCAGAAAACGAATTTTTTCTTCTGGATCGTTTCCGGTTTTTTCCCTGATTCTTTCCGTATAAAATTCCAGAATCAGCTGAAAATCATGGCCTTTCAGCGAATTGTAATCATCTGACCGGAATGCTCCGGCAAAAAACACCCGTTCCTGCCTGATATATTCAAACTTTTTTACCAGCCCTTCATATACCGTCTTTCCTTCTCCCATGTGGGCAAAGGATTCCTGGAGAAGTTTATCAAAATACCAGTTAATCAGGTCGTATTTGTCCTGAAAATTCCGGTAAAAGGTCTGCCTGGTAACCTGGCAGGCTTCTACGATTTCCTTTACCGTAATTTTGTCTACGGGCGTGGTTTTCATACATTCCTTTACCGCCTGGGCCAGACGGTACTTTGTTTTCTCATTTTTTCCAAAACCTTCTGCCATCGTCCTTCTCCCTTCCAGTCTTTTTTCCATTATACTGTCTGCTTCTAATCTTGACAACCTTTCAAAATCCTGTTAGATTGTTAGAAATACAACTTGGCCGCATCATGCGGCAGAATGGAGTATACAATGGAACACGCAGTTGTCCGCATAAAAAAAGGGGAGGGCCGTTCTTTAAAAGCCGGCGGCGCCTGGATTTACGATAATGAAATAGACCGTATAACTGGAAATTTTGAGAATGGAGATATCGTGTCCGTAGAAGATTTTGACGGCTATCCCATGGGCTTGGGATTTGTCAACACCAATTCTAAAATTACGGTACGCATGATGTCCCGCAAAAAAGATGTGGTCATTGATGAAGCTTTTATTGAAATGAGAGTACGCAATGCCTGGGAATACCGGAAATCTACAGTCGATACCTCAAGCTGCCGGATCATTTTCGGAGAAGCAGATTTTCTGCCTGGTATCGTCATTGACAAATTTTCAGACGTGCTGGTAGTCGAATCCCTGGCTCTGGGTATTGACCGGTTAAAGCCTCTGATTATAAAAACGCTAAAGCAGGTTCTGGCAGAAGACGGGATCCAGATCCGAGGAGTTTATGAACGCAGCGACGCAAAAGTCCGTCTCCAGGAAGGCATGGAGCGGTACAAAGGCTTCATTGGCGAACCATTTGATACCAAAGTAGAAATCATAGAAAATGGAGTCCGTTATCTGGTAGATGTAAAAGACGGACAAAAAACTGGATTTTTCCTGGATCAGAAATACAACCGCCTGGCAATCCAGCGTCTCTGCCCTGGGAAAAAAGTGCTGGACTGTTTTACCCATACCGGATCCTTTGCCTTAAACGCCGGAATTGCAGGCGCTGCTTCTGTATTAGGCGTCGACGCTTCTGAACTTGGCGTTGCCCAGGCAAGAGAAAATGCAGAATTAAACGGACTTTCTGATCGCGTCTCCTTTGTCTGTGCCGATGTGTTTGATCTGCTGCCGGAATTAGAGAAAAAAGGGGAACAATTTGACGTGGTAATTTTAGATCCGCCTGCCTTTACCAAATCCCGCAATTCCATCAAAAATGCAGTCAAGGGCTATCGGGAAATCAACCTGCGCGGCTTAAAGCTGGTCAAAGACGGAGGATTTCTTGCAACCTGCTCCTGTTCCCACTTTATGTCTCCGGAGCTGTTTACTAAAACCATAAGGGAAGCGGCTGCAGGAGTCCACAAACGTCTCCGTCAGGTAGAATACCGGACCCAGGCTGCAGATCATCCGATTCTGTGGGCCGCAGATGAATCTTACTACTTAAAATTTTATATTTTCCAGGTATGCGAGGAAAAGTAGAGGATTGAGCCTTTATTTTGTTTCTGTATGGGCAGTATGGATTTTCGTAAGATACGGCATACTGTCCATAAATTCCTCCAGAACCTGGTAAAATAGTTCAAACATCTCTGATTTTGCCCTGTTCTGGGATTTTAAGCTTACCATATAGCAATACAGCACAGACGGCTGGTTTTTCATTTCCCTCATCTGTATCCGGCTGGAACGGCTCAGTTCTTCCGCTACGGAAACCGGTACGATGGCCCATTGATCCGCCTGAGTCAGGTATTTGGGAATTGTAGATACCGCGTTAATGGAAATATCCGCCATCTGCTCAATTCCAAAAGTTTCTTCATGCCATCTGATAAAATCCAGTCCCCATGCACTGGAAATGTCGATTTCTTTTTTCCGATCCAACTCCTCCAGATTGATTTTCCCTTCTGGATAAATACTGTTCTCCGCCACAATTACTCGAAATTCTTCTGAAAAGAACGGTTCCATCACAAAATTCCGGTTCTCCTGCGGATTTCTTAAAAACGCCACATTAATATGTCCGCTTTCCAAAAGCTGGTACAATTCTTCTGTGCTGTGGCTTTCTAAGCGGAACGTCATTTTCTGTTTTCCTGCGGACGCCTTTTCCAGAAGCCTGGTAAGCAGCTTGTAAAAAATACTGTCATTCATACTGTCGTGGCAGCCAATGCTGAATACTGCCCTGGATCCGCTCTGGCAAAACACTTCTATCCTCTCCCACAGCGCTTCATATTCATAAGCCAGCGGCAAAAAGGCCTCGCCGTCATTGGTCAGCTCGATGGTCCGGTAGCCTTTCCGGCGGATAATCAGCTTTACTCCCAATTCTTCCTCCAGAACGCTTAAACGGTGGCTAACTGTAGACTGCGTCAGGTATAATTTTTCTGCGGCCTTTGATATGCTGCTGTATTTTACAATTTCAAGAAAAGTTTTTATCTCCCAATGTGTCATAAAATTCTCCTAAATACGTTTATAGATTAGTAAAAGTATCTCCTGTCGGTATATTTTTAAACGGCAGAAACTGCTTTTTCCTAAAAAGCTGGGTTTCATTCAGAATTTTCTGATTTTTATCATAATACTTCGGCTTTGCAAAGTAAACAATCTTCATCATTTTGTAAATATTGAATTATTCTTCTATCTTTTCCGTAAATATAGGTTTTTTCTATATTTTATATATTCTTTTAAATATTTTCCAAGAAGCCTTCATTACCATATTTGGTAGTATTCCATTATAAAAAAGAAGACCTCCTGCAAGCTTCTCCGCCTGGGGAGATCGCCTTTTGCGGCACACTTTTCTGCTACCGTGTTCCCAGAGCTTCCAATACGCCCTGTATGCTTTTTTCGCTGACCTGTATGGTCAGTTCCGGTTCGTGAATATCTTCTAAATAATGCGCATCAGAATTGCTGATAATCTTGCAGGTCTCCAGATACGGATTTTCCTTTTTCAGCCTGTGAAGATTCTTCAAATCCTTTACCTCTGCTGTGACAAACCTGCTGTCCGGCGGTACAAATCCCAGATTGGCAATCAGACTGTTGGCATTTTTGTCAATATGGGCCGGAATCATCACTCCGCCGTAAGAAGACGCCAAATCCCACAAATGGTCAAATGAAATATCCGTACTGTTAATCAAAAGGTTTTCTTCTTCTGCTTCTGCCTGATCCTGCAAATTATAAATCTGCTGTCTTCCAAAAATCTGAGAATTATTCGGATACTTCATCAACCGTTCATAGACATAACGGTCAAAATTCAGGGCTGCTTCCAGGGTTGGAAAGAGGCAGACCGCGTGGACTTCCTCAGACGTCGTAATCTCCATTCCAGGTATGGCAAGAACCCCATATTCTTCTGCTGCCGCCATGAAGGCCGGACAGTTGCGGCAGGCATTGTGATCCGTCAGGGCAATTACGTCCAGCCCTTTTACTGCCGCCATTCCTGCAATATTAGCCGGAGTCATATCGTCGTCTCCGCAAGGGGAAAGACAGGAATGAATATGCAGATCATAGGTCAGACTAACCAATCTATCTGCCTCCTTATTCTTCTTTCATGGCCTGGTAAACGGCCAATGCAGTCTCGAACACCGGCCCGTCGCTTTCCAAAAGCGTAATTCCCTGGATCTGGGCCTTTTTTATCCCGTTTTCATCCATATGAAACCCCTCAGCCAGAATGACGCAGGCCGCATCTGCCAAAGACGCTACTGCCAGGGTATTTAAATTGGCCATTACCGTTACCCAGGCGCAGCCGGCCGGCGCCCGCCCCATAGCAATGCTTAGCAGGTCGCAGCAGAATACCTGGGTAATTGTCCTGTCCATATTGTCTCCGGCATTGACTGCGCGGACGATTTGCCTGTCTACTAATGTCTGAACTGTCATCTATTCTTCATCCTCCCGATTGTCAAGCACTGCCATTTCTTCTGAAATACGCTGGATATAATCTTTCAGCAGGTTAACGGTTTCCTGGCCGCTGCGTCCCGCATCTGCCAGATCTCCTGCCAGTACCGCTACTTCTTCTGACAGCTTATGGAGATTTTCCCGCAGATTGTATACGCAGTCCGTCTCCGTTGCTTCCCCTCTTACAATGTCCTCTGCCAATGCCTTGCAGGTCGGCGCGCCGCAGGATCCGCAGTCCAGGCCAGGCAGCTTTTTGCACAGACGTTCCACCTGGTTTAATCTGGAAAAACTTTCCATAATGTTATTTCCCAGCCGGAATACCGGTTCGTACTGAACGCCTGTCGTCCAGGGAATCAGGTTTTCCGTCTCTTCCTCCACATGACTTCTGGCTACCGGCATATATTTTCTCAGCCGCTTCAGCTTTACTTCTGCCACATAAGGATTTTCTACGGTCAGCACCCCTCCGACACAGCCGCCTGGACAGGCGCTTAGCTCTACAAACCGGAGATTATTAAACTTCTGGTCCTCTAAATCCTCCAACACCCGAATAACGTTTTCAATGCCGTCTGCCGCCAGATAATTTTCTGTAAACAGTCCGCTGGCTTCGCCGCCGGAACGTCCCCAGCTGATGCCGATTTTTCCTGCGGTTCCAATCTCCAGGAAATCGTCTCTGACTGCCTTCATTCTGGACAAAAGCTGGGGATATACGTCTTTAATAGCCAGAACGCAGTCCACTTCGCTTTTTTCTGTTCCCAGAGGCGCTTTTACATAGGTTACCTTTGACGGACAGGGCGAAATAAACACAATTCCGATTTTTTCCCTCGGCAGCCCGGTCATCTTTAACGCCTTTTTGACTGCCAGGGACGCCGCCACTTCTACCGGCGGGTTTAACGGCAGCATATGGGGAATCAGATTTGGAAAGCGGACCCGAATCAGCCGCACTACCGAAGGGCAGGCCGTACTGATAAGAGGAAGCTTTTCCTCGTGGGCGGATATGTATTCCCTGGTGGCCTCGCTGACCATTTCTGCCGCTGCGCTGACTTCAAATACATCGTTAAATCCCATCAACAGTAAGGCGTTTAACACAATATTGACATCATCCAGATTGTTAAACTGGCTGTATAAAGACGGAGCCGGAAGCGCCACTGTATATTCATACTTTTTTAAAACGTCCAGCTTGTCATAAACCGCGTGTTTTGCATGGTGGGGGCAGACCCTGATACACTCTCCGCAGTCGATGCAGAACTTACTGTTAATCTGGGCTTTTCCTCCCCTCACACGGATGGCTTCTGTCGGGCACCGCTTAATGCAGTTGATGCATCCTTTGCACAAGTCTGCGTCCAGACGGACAGAATGGTAAAACTTATTCATTATATCATCACCACCATTGTAATCTTTGTTCCCACTCCAAGCCTGGTATCAATTTCCATAGTATCGGTATATTTTTTCATATTTGGCAGCCCCATTCCTGCTCCGAAGCCCAGAGACCGCACTTCGTCGGGAGCCGTAGAATACCCTGCCTGCATAGCCAGATCCACATCGGGAATGCCAGGGCCTGTATCATCCAGAATCATCCGGATCTGCTCCGGAGTAATTTCTACGGTAATCGTTCCCCCATTGGCATGAATGACCATGTTGATTTCCCCTTCATACATGGCAATCGCCACCTTCCGGACAGCTTCCGGATTTACTCCCATCTGTTTCAGCTTTTTCTTTACATCACTGCTGGCTTCCCCTGCCCGTGTAAAATCGTCTCCTGAAATCTCATAATTTAAAACCAGCGCTTCTTCCATCAGATCGCACCTCCTCCGAGGCCTGCCTGATACAGCATCCCGCAGGCAGAAAACATCCGATGTCCGGTGGCTAGTACCACAAGTCCGCTGTCCTTTGCCATCTGTAAAACGACTTCGTCCGGCTTTTTTCCTCTGACAAAAATAATGCATACAATGTCCAGCATTTCCGCAGTCCGGATTACCTGAGGATTGCAAAGGCCTGTAAGCAGAATGGAATGATCTTTCGAAAATGCCAGCACATCACTCATCATGTCTGAACCGCAGGCGCTTCTTACTTCCTGATCCAGTCTGTCCTCTCCTACCAGGACTCTTGCCCCCAACGTCTCCATGGCATCTTTTACTGTCATATCCAATCCCCTCTTTCATATGTTGTAGTGATGTAAAGTTCTCCTTCAAGAATACCATTATTTTTATGAATTATCAACAAATATTATCCTGGTTAATTTTTCCTATTTTAGATTTTTTGTAGATTTTTTATCAAGCTTGTGATAAAATATACCCTATAATGTCCAAATGATTATAAACTTGAATAAGGAGGTTACATAATGGCTTGCAAAAAAACAACTGTCCCATTTTCTGGGACAAAAGAGCAGGAGGCAGCGCTGAAAGAAGCCATTGCCCAGCTCAAAGACACACCAGGTTCCCTTATGCCAATTATGCAGAAGGCCCAGGAAATCTATGGTTATCTCCCCATTGAAGTGCAGACGATGATCTCGGATGAAACAGGGATTCCGCTGGAAAAGGTTTATGGAGTGTCTACCTTCTACGCCCAGTTCGCTTTACAGCCTAAGGGCAAATACAAAATTTCCGTCTGTCTCGGTACTGCGTGCTATGTAAAGGGTTCCGGCAATATTTTCAGCAAACTGGAAGAGCTTCTGGGCATTACCAACGGAGAATGCACTCCGGACGGCAAATTTTCTCTGGATTCCTGCCGGTGCGTAGGCGCCTGCGGTCTGGCTCCCGTTATGATGATTAACGACGAAGTGTACGGCCGTCTGGTTCCAGACGATATTCCTGGTATTTTAGCAAAATATAATTAAGCCTATGATGACAGAAATTTCCTTAAATGTCCTGGATGTTTCCGAAAACTCGACCAGAGCAGGCGCCAGTCTGGTTGCCATTTCCATCGAAGCTGACACGGATGCCGATACCCTTTCCATTACGATACGTGATGATGGCTGCGGCATGAGTCCCAGCCAGGCCGCCAATGTGACAGACCCTTTTTTTACCACCCGTACTACCCGTAAAGTAGGACTGGGGATTCCGTTTTTCAAATATGCGGCGGAAAGTACCGGAGGCAGCTTTTCCATTGATTCCGAATTAGGAAAAGGCACTGTGGTAACTGCAGTTTTTGGGTTGTCCCATATTGATCGGATGCCTTTAGGAGACATTTCCGGCACGATTCACACATTGATTGTCTACCATCCGGATACAGATTTTGTATATACGTACCGATACAACCAGAAATCTTTTACCCTGGATACCAGACAGCTGCGGGAAATCCTGGGAGACGTTCCATTTGATACTCCGGAAGTCTCTCAATACATTATGGAATATCTGACAGAAAATAAACAGGAAGCTGACGGCGGAAATCTCATCTGACCGTCCACAACAGTTACTGCCAGACAGTAACTACAGATTGGAGGATTACTATGAAAAGCCTTGCTGAATTAAAAGCCATCCGCGATAGGGTTCAGAGCCAGGTAAGTATGCGCGCCGAGGATCACAACCATATCCGCGTTGTAGTCGGTATGGCAACCTGCGGAATCGCAAGCGGCGCCAGACCGGTTTTGACCACTCTTGCCAATGCAGTCCAGGAAAAGGGCCTGACTGATAAAGTAGCCGTTACCCAGACCGGATGCATCGGCCTGTGCCAGTACGAGCCGATTGTGGAAGTAATGGAACCTGGCAAAGATAAAGTTACCTACATCAAGATGAATCCAGACAAAGCCCTTGAAGTGGTGGAACGCCATTTAATCGGCGGCCATGTGGTTGAGGATTATACGCTGAATAAAGCGGATATTAAATAATAAGGAGGAAGCACAATGTATCGTTCACACGTTTTAGTCTGCGGCGGCACAGGATGTACCTCCTCCGGCAGCCAGCAGATTATGGAGACTTTAAAGGCTGAAATCGAGAAAAACGGCCTGTCTGATGAAGTAGCCGTTGTACAGACCGGATGCCACGGCCTCTGCGCCTTAGGCCCTATTATGATTATTTATCCGGACGCTACCTTCTACTCTATGGTAAAAGTAGAAGATATTCCGGAAATTGTTTCTGAACATCTGTTAAAGGGACGTGTCGTTACCCGTCTTCTTTATAAAGAAACCGTTACCCCTACCGGCAAAATCAAGGCACTGACTGATACGGACTTCTATAAAAAACAGCATCGTATCGCTCTGCGCAACTGCGGTATTATCAATCCGGAAGTCATTGACGAATACATCGGCACCGGCGGCTACGAAGCATTAGGAAAAGTTCTGACCCAGATGACTCCTGACGAAGTCATCCAGCTTCTGCTAGACAGCGGCCTCAGAGGACGCGGCGGCGCCGGCTTCCCTACCGGTTTAAAATGGAAATTAGCCCGTCAGAATGACGCGGATCAGAAATATGTATGCTGTAACGCCGACGAAGGCGACCCAGGCGCATTCATGGATCGTTCCGTACTGGAAGGCGATCCCCATGCCGTACTGGAGGCAATGGCCATTGCCGGTTATGCCATTGGCGCAAATCAGGGTTATATCTACGTCCGCGCCGAGTATCCGATCGCAGTAGAACGTCTGCGCATCGCCATCAGCCAGGCCCGTGAATACGGACTGTTAGGCAAAAACATCTTTGATACTGGATTTGATTTTGATATTGACCTGCGTCTGGGCGCAGGAGCCTTTGTCTGCGGCGAAGAGACTGCCCTTATGACTTCTATCGAAGGCAAGCGCGGCGAGCCAAGACCACGTCCTCCGTTCCCTGCACAGAAAGGGTTATTCGGCAAGCCTTCTATTTTAAACAACGTAGAGACTTACGCCAACATTCCCCAGATCATTTTAAATGGACCGGAATGGTTCTCTTCCATGGGTACGGAAAAATCCAAGGGTACCAAGGTATTTGCCCTGGGTGGAAAGATTCACAATACTGGTCTGGTTGAAATCCCAATGGGAACCACTCTCCGCGAAGTGATCGAAGAAATCGGCGGCGGCATTCCTGGCGGCAAAAAATTCAAAGCAGCTCAGACCGGCGGTCCTTCCGGCGGATGTATCCCTTATGAGCACTTTGACATTCCGATTGATTACGACAATCTGATTTCCATCGGTTCCATGATGGGTTCCGGCGGTCTGATTGTTATGGATGAAGACGACTGTATGGTAGATATCGCCAAATTCTTCCTGGAATTTACCGTTGAAGAATCCTGCGGCAAATGTACTCCATGCCGTATCGGTACCAAGCGTATGCTGGAAATTTTAGATAAGATTACCAAAGGTACCGCTACCATGGAAGACTTAGATAAACTGGAAGAGCTGTGTTACTATGTAAAAGAGAACGCATTGTGCGGACTTGGACAGACTGCCCCCAATCCGGTTCTCTCCACCCTGCGCTATTTCCGTGACGAATATGAAGCCCATATCAAAGAAAAACGCTGTCCTGCAGGCGTATGTAAGGCGCTTCTGTCTTATCACATTGACCGAGACAAATGTAAGGGATGTACCCTGTGCGCCCGCAACTGTCCTGCAGACGCGATTATCGGATCCGTTAAGAATCCACACTTTATTGATACAGAAAAATGTATTAAGTGCGGTACCTGTATTGAGAAGTGTAAATTCGGCGCTATCTATAAGAAATAAGGGAGGAAAGAACTATGGAGAACGTTACGCTTAAAATCAACGGCATGGAAGTCTCTGCTCCAAAGGGTTCCACCATCCTGGAAGCAGCAAGACTTGCCCACATTGAGATTCCTACCCTGTGTTTCTTAAAGGATATCAATGAAATCGGCGCCTGCCGTGTCTGTGTTGTAGAAGTAAAGGGAGCACGTTCCTTGGTAGCTTCCTGTGTATATCCTGTTAATGAGGGAATGGAAGTCTGGACCAATACTCCTAAAGTATTAGAATCCAGAAAGAAAACCGTACAGCTTCTGCTGTCCAACCACAACCGCTCCTGCTTATCCTGTGTCCGAAGCGGTCACTGCGAGCTTCAGGAGCTGGCCCACAACCTGGGCGTAGAAGACGAAGGCTACTATGACGGAGCTGTTACGCCATCCTGCATTGATGATTCTGCTGCCCATATGATCCGCGACAACAGCAAGTGTATCCTATGCCGCCGCTGTTCTGCCGTCTGTGAAAACGTTCAGGGAATCGGCGTTATCGGCCCCAATATGCGTGGATTTAATACCCACATCGGTTCCGCATTTGAAATGGGACTGGGAGAGACCTCCTGCGTATCCTGCGGACAGTGTATTGCAGTCTGTCCGACCGGCGCTCTGACAGAAAAGAGCAATGTAGATGACATTTTTGCAGCAATTGCCGATCCGACCAAACACGTCGTTGTCCAGACCGCTCCAGCAGTCCGCGCCGCTCTTGGCGAGGAATTTGGACTTCCTATCGGAACCAATGTAGAAGGCAAAATGGTTGCTGCGCTCCGCCGCTTAGGCTTTAATAAAGTATTTGATACCAACTTTTCGGCAGACTTAACCATTATGGAAGAAGCCCATGAATTTATCGAGCGCGTCCAGAACGGCGGCGTTCTGCCTCTAATTACCTCCTGTTCTCCAGGATGGATTAAATACTGTGAACACTACTTCCCAGATATGACAGAAAACTTGTCTTCCTGTAAATCTCCGCAGCAGATGTTCGGCGCCATCTTAAAGTCCTACTACGCAGCTAAGGAAAATATTCCTGCAAAGGATATTGTTTCTGTCAGCGTCATGCCTTGTACGGCTAAAAAATTTGAAATCGGACGGGATGATGAAGCAGCCAACGGCGTTCCGGATGTGGATTACAGCATGACTACCAGAGAACTGGCAAGAATGATTAAAAAGGCCGGCATCCGGTTCTTAGATCTTCCAGACGAGACCTTTGACGATCCGTTAGGACGTTCTACCGGCGCTGCCGTTATCTTCGGCGCTACCGGAGGCGTTATGGAAGCTGCTCTCCGTACAGCAGTCGAAACCTTGACCGGCGAAGAACTTCCATCCGTTGAATTTACCGAAGTCCGCGGCACAAAAGGAATCAAAGAAGCGACCTATCACGTTGCCGGCATGGATGTAAAAGTTGCAGTGGCTTCCGGCTTAGGCAATGCAAGAGAGCTATTAAATAAGGTAAAATCCGGAGAGGCAGATTACCATTTCATCGAGATTATGGGCTGCCCAGGCGGTTGTGTCAACGGCGGCGGACAGCCTCAGCAGCCTGGTCCGGTGCGCAATACCACCGACATCCGCGCCCTGCGTGCGCAGGTTCTCTACGACAGCGATAAAGACAATCCAATCCGCAAGTCCCATGAGAATCCAGCTATTAAAGAGCTGTACGATACTTATTTAGGAAAGCCAGGCAGTCCTCTGGCTCACCATCTCCTTCATACCACTTATGTAAAGAGGGAAATCAATCAGCATTAAACAATATCCGGCAGCAAAAAGGGAGTGCAAAATGCACTCCCTTTCTTTCCAATCTGTTATTTATCCGTCCTTGCGAACAGCAGCAGCAATACTGCATAAAATACACCTAATATCGCTCCGATTGCCAGTCCGCCAAGGGCTCCGAAAAAAGCGGTTCTTGCTCCGCCGTCAACTGCTCCCATGAATCCAAAGAGGAAGGCCAGGCCCAGCATCACGCCTATGGTCGTACGCAGACAGCTTCCCCAATGCTTACTTGTACTCACTTGTTTCTCCTTTATAGTGTTTTCCAATAGTATCAACGGTTTGTTTTTTATTATACCAGGTTGTTTCCCACTATAAAAGCCAGGTTATGTAAAACTTTCGTAAAACTTTTATTTCCACAACGCAGTCAGCACGTGTTCTCCAGTCATGGAAACTGGCGTCGTATCTTGAATTACCGCTCCGCTGTACACCCAGCCGTCAAACTGGAATCCTTCTTTTTCCGGAACCGGCAGTTCTCCATAAGGCTCTCCAAAGGTTACAAAAAAGTCTCCATCAGGAGCATTTTCGCCAAAGTTCCCCCCGTCCAGATCAAACTTTACCAGAATCTCTGCTGGTTTCCACTGGGCAACCAGGGTCATTTCCCCCTGTACCTTATCGGCGCCAAAACTCCAGGGATACGCTTCCTCGCCATAGATCCAGCCTGTAAATTCATACCCAGGTTTTACCGGATCCTCCGGCTTTTCCACCAGCTGTCCATAGCGCAGCTTCTGGCTCTCAATCTCTGTGCCTCCGTCTGTCTCAAAATTGACAAAATATCCTCCATTTACCGTAAACACTACGGTCAGAATTACCGTAGCCAGAATCAGGCCCAGAATCAGCTTATCCAGAATCTTGATCGGCACGTCTTTGCTTCCATAGATTCCCCTGCCAAACCACTTTTTCTTAACCGGCGGCTGTCCTTCCTGACCTGCCTCCGGTACGTTCTCCGGCAAATCTGTCTTTTTTTCTTCCAGTTTTTCTTCCATGTTGTCATCCTTCCGTAAATACATCAGGGCTGCCGCATCTAATATGCAGCAGCCCCCTTATCCATAATTGCTCCTGATTACTTACGAACCAGGTATTTTCTCATATCAATTGCACACGCTACCAGGATAATCAGACCCTTGATGATGTACTGTAAGTTTGCATTGATAGAAAGGAAGTTCAGCGCTACGAAGATAATACGAAGCAGGAATACGCCGATTACAACGCCGCTGATTTTACCAGTACCGCCTACGAAAGATACGCCGCCGATAACGCAGGCTGCAATCGCGTCACACTCGTAGTTCAGACCAGTATTGGCAGTATTGGAACCAATACGTGCAGACTCAATGAAACCGGTAACACCATACATCATACCAGCCAGGGTATGTACCAGAATGGTGGTCTTCATAACGTTTACACCAGATACATTTGCTGCTTCCGGATTGGAACCTACTGCAAACATATTCTTGCCAAAAGTAGTCTTATTCCAGATAAACCACATGATCACAACTACGATTAAGCCGAACCATACGTAGTTTGGAATCGGAACATCGCCAATCTTGCAGATACTTCCCGTTACAAAGTTCTTAAAGGAATCATCCAGACCAGACAACGGCTGTCCGTTATTTCCATTGGCCATAATGTAAACCAGCAGAATACCATATACAATCAGCTGGGTTGCCAGGGTTACAATAAATGGATGCAGCTGGAATTTTGCTACGAAGAAACCGTTTACCCATCCGACAATCGCGCCTACTAATAATACGGTTAAAATAACAACCGGAATTGGCAGCGGCGGAATATTCGGGAACATCTTGCTTGCATAGTCTACCGCCTGCAGCAGCGATGCGGAAATACACGCTGTCAGACCAACGACTCGTCCTGCTGAAAGGTCGGTACCGGTCAATACGATACATCCTGCAATACCGCAGGCAATTGGCAGGTTTGCTGCTGAAAGGCTGATGATGTTGACGATGGAGCGAGGAGCCAAAAACTTAGGGTTCTGGCTGAACGTATACAAAATCGCAATTATCAGCAGAATATACATTGCGTTGTTTAATAAAAGTTCTTTCCAGTACGTCTTTTTATCTTTGCTGTCCAGAGCTTTGTAGCTTTCTATTCTTGTATTAATATTGGTTACTAATTTCATGGAATCCGGCCTCCCCTATACATATTTTGCAGCAAGAGTCATGATCTCTTCCTGAGTAGTATTCTTTGCATCAACTTCGCCTGCCAGCCGCCCGCCTGACATTACCAGGATACGGTCGCAGACACCTAACAGCTCCGGCATCTCAGAAGATACCATGATAACGACCTTGCCCTTTTTAGCCAGGTCAATAATCAGCTGATAGATTTCATATTTTGCGCCTACGTCAATACCACGGGTTGGCTCATCCAAAAGCAGGACTTCCGGATCCGTCAGCAGCCACCGGCCAAGGATAACCTTCTGCTGGTTTCCGCCTGACAAAGAACGAATCTTGGTCTCCTGGGAAGGCGTCTTGGTTCTCATTGCATCTATGGACCACTGGGTATCCTTTTTCATGGAAGCTTCATTTAAGAACGGTCCAAATTTTCTATGCTTCTTTAAGCTGGAAACGACCGTATTTTCCCGTATATTCAAAATACCGAAAATACCGGTTGCGCGGCGCTCTTCTGTCAGAAGGGCAAATCCGTTTTTAATGGATTCTCTCGCATTGCGGTTTAATACCTGCTTGCCGTCCAGCTTGATGGTTCCGGATTTTCTGGTGGCAATACCGAAGATATTTTCCAGAGTTTCCGTACGTCCGCTGCCGTCCAGGCCTGCCAGTCCTACAATCTCGCCTTTTCTTACGTTAAAGGACACGTCCTTTAATAAAGAATACTGGGCGGTAAGATGTTCCACCTCCAGGGCAACTTCTCCAGGAACATTGTCCTTTGGCGGGAACTGGTTGCCCAGCTCACGTCCTACCATCAGACGGATAATCTTATCCATAGTCATGGAAGAAGCAGGCTCGGTAGCTACCCATGTACCGTCCCGCATGACTGTAATATCATCTGCAATTCGGAGAATTTCCGCCATTTTATGAGAAATGTAAATGATGCCGCAGCCTCTGTCGCGGAGCATATTAATAATCTTAAACAGATGCTCAACCTCTTCTTCTGTCAAAGAGGAAGTAGGTTCATCAAATACAATAACTTTCGAGTTAAACGAAACAGCCTTGGCAATCTCTGCCATCTGTCTCTGGGAAACCGGCATAGTGCTCATGACACGCTTCGGGTCAACTTCTATGCCAAGCTCTGCGAATACCTTGTTGGTATCCTCTAACATTTTCTTTTCATCTACCATGATGCCTTTTTTCGGATACCGGCCCAGCCACAAGTTATCCATAACATTGCGCTTTAACGCCTGGTTTAATTCCTGATGTACCATGGCAACCCCGCTTTCCAGGGCCTCTTTCGAGCTTTTAAAATTGATTTCTTTTCCTTCCAGGTAGATGTGGCCACTATCTTTGGAGTACATACCAAACAGGCACTTCATCAATGTAGATTTTCCGGCGCCATTTTCCCCCATAAGAGCGTGAACAGTTCCTCTCCGGACTGTCAGGGAAACGTGATCCAACGCTTTTACCCCCGGAAATTCTTTACAGATATCTGTCATCTGCAGCAAAACATCCTGCTGTCCCATTACCTGTTATCCCCTTTCTATCGAAAAAATCAAGGCGGCTGCCGCCTGAAACGACCAGCCGCCTTAACTATTTTCCTTTAACCTATCGGCATTTCGTAATTATTCACCAGTATAAGCTGCATATGGAATGTAAATCTTGTTGCTTACATTCTCAGATACGTTGAATTCATCGGTATCTGCCATTAATTCCTTGCCAGCGCCTACGTTCTGAGTCAGGTAAGCAATACCCTGTGCCATACCTTCTGCATCCTGCTTGATGGTACCAGTCATCTTGCCGTCAGCGATTAACTGCTTAGCAGCGTCGGTAGCATCTACGCCGAATACCGGAATGGTTACGCATTCCTGATTCAGGCCTAAGTTGTAGCCCTTGTCGTTTAATGCAGTGATAACGCCCTCAGCCATACCGTCGTTGTTGCAGATAACCAGTTCGATCATGTTGTCATTGTCTTCGTTGAACTGTGCCAAGTTGGTGTTCATGTAGTTATTTGCTGCAGTTGCACTCCAGTTGCCTTCCTGGTCTACCTGATACTTGTCTGTGTTGGAAGCGTCGAAGTACTCTAAAGCAGGTTTGCCAGCCTCAGTCAGAACTGCGTTTGCATCTTCTACTGCATACTGGGTTCTGTAGATAGCCTCTACGTTGCCTAACTGGCCCATGAACATTGCGTAGCTGATCTTGCCGTCGCCGTTTAAGTCAACGGTGTCATAGTTCTCTAATACGTAGTCGCCGATCATCTTGCCCTGCATATGGCCTGCTTCAGGAGCATCGGTACCAACGAATGCACACTTGTCATAAGAACCTAATACTTTGCCTTCTTCTTCATCAGACTCAACTGCACGGTTGAAGAAGATTACCGGAATGCCTGCTGCAGATGCTTTGTCCACAATTGCCTGGGAAGCATCAACAGAACCGGAAGTAACGATATTTACGATTAACAGGTTTGCACCCTGGGAAATTGCAGTATCAATCTGCTCGTTCTGGGTGGTCTGGTTGCTGTTGCTGTCGTAGTTCTGGAACTTAATGCCAGCATCGGTTAATGCCTTGTCCAGAGCGGTACGTACGCTGGAAATATAGGTATCGCTGTAGGTGTAGTAGAATACTGCTACATCCAAATCTACTGCTTCTGCTGCCGGAGCTTCGGTCTCAGGAGCTTCTGTGGTATCTCCCTCTGCCGGTGCTTCTGTTGCTGCAGGAGCTGCGGTAGTAGCGGCTGTGGTAGCTGCGGCCTCGTCAGAGCTTCCGCAGGCAGCTAAGCTCATTGCCATTACGCCGGCCATTGCTAACGCCATAAATCTTTTTTTCATAGTAACATCCTCCTCTAAAAATAATGTCTTGTGATTTTTTACCATCACAAGACATATTATAACCCATCATTTATCAAAAGTATATACAAATATCCACACTAAGAGTACAAAATCTTATCATATTGACAACTACTGGTTGAATGGAAACAACATTTTTTGACATTCTTCTGCAAACATATTGTCCCTGTTTACAAGAATTGTGTCGGTTTCTATCGAATTTTCGATTTTCCGCGTTCCATTAATCAGCTGGAACGCTGTCTCCACTCCCAGATACCCCATTGCATAGGGATTCTGAACAATCAGACTGTCTACTTCCCCTGTTTCCAACATTCCCACAGAAACTGCATTGCTGTCAAAGGCTGTTACCCAGATGTTGTCTTTGCACTCCAAATCTCTGATTGCCCAGCCCACGCCTAAGCTGGTCCACTCATTAAAGGTTGCAATCACATTGATCTCCGGACGGCTTTTCAGCAGCTCCTTGGTCTTTTCCCTGGCATCCTCCGTGGTAGAACGTACATTAATTGTCTCTACCGCTTTTACCCTGTCGTCCTGGGCAATCCGTTCCCTGAAACCGGCTTCCCGCTCCTGTCCGTTAGCTGAATGGACGTCGTAATTGACAATGCCAATATAAAGTTTCTCTTCTTCTGCCTGGAGAGCCGCTTCTCCCGCCATATATCCGGCCTGAAAATTGTCCGTTCCGATGCGGCACCGGACCTTGTCGGTATTCACATCACTGTCAATGACCACGATTTGAATCCCCTTTTGGGCTGCTTCCTGGATAACCTGACTGTTGGCGTTGTAATCAACTGCAGAAAACACAATGGCGTCCACGTCTTCTTCAATTGCTTTTTTTACCATCTGGTTCTGGGATTCGTAATCTTCCTCAGAATCCGGCCCCTCAAAGCTCATCTGGATGTTGTATTCCGTACTGGCCGCGCTGGCTCCTGCCTGAACCGATTTCCAGAAAGAAGACTGCGTAGATTTTACAATCACGGCAACCTCCGGCTTGCGGCTGTTTTTTTGAAACTGGCATCCTGTCAGTCCTGCACTTACAGCCAATACTATCATAAGAACCAGCAGCGGCATGGCGTTCTTTCTATCTTTCTTCATAACCGCCCTCCCCTATCTTTGGCATTATAATGGTTACCGTAGTGCCTTCGTCCAGTTCGCTGTCTATCTGGATCCCATACTGTTCGCCAAAATAAATTTTAATCCGGTTGTTGACATTCCGGATTCCGATTCCCGTCTTATCTCCTGCAGAACCTTCCAGAATTTCCCTGCACTGTTCTTTGGTCATACCGATTCCATTATCTTCCACTGTAAAAACCAGGTTGTCTCCCCTGGAATGGACGCCAATCCGGATTTCCCCCTCATCCACCATCCGGTCTAATCCGTGATAAATGGCATTTTCAATAATGGGCTGCAAGGTAATCTTATTGCAGTAATAGTTCAGGCAGTCTTCGTCTACATCAAAGGAATAAGCAAACTGTTTATACCGGAATTTTTCGATTTTCAAATAACTTCTGGCGTGTTCCAGCTCTTTTTCTACCGGAATTATTTCATGGCCTTTGCTGATGCTGATCCGGAACAGTTTCGCCAGGGCGTTGACCATCTCTACCGCATCCTGGGTCCGCTCTTCTTCACACAGCCACCCAATGGCATCCAGGGTATTGTATAAAAAATGCGGATTAATCTGAGCCTGGAGGGCGCGCAGTTCCGCTTTCCTAAGCGTAATCTCTTCTTCGCGGACTTTCTCCATCAGCTGCTGGATCTGGACTACCATATGTCCGAAGGAATGAGACAGCTCTCCGATTTCCCTGCTTCCTTCTACTGCATGGTAAGTAAAATCCGAAGCGCTGTCTTCAAACTGTTCCATCGCCTGGATCAGCCGTTTTACCGGTCTGGAAATCATTCTGGAAAATACCAGACTGCTGCAGATAGCCGAAAACAGTACAAAAAGCAGCAGGCCTAACAGGATTGCCACCACGTTTTGGACCCTTTGGGTAATCAGCTCGTCTACATAGCTGACGCCAACCACTCTCCAGCCGCTGTCCTCCATGGTCTGAATGGTGTAAATTACGTCCGATTGTTCCAGATAGCCATCTGGCCTGTCTTTCAGCAGTTCTAAATTTTCCTCTTTTAAACCGGAGAAAATCAACTGCTGTTGGGGATGATATACCATGTTTCCATCCTGATCCATGATAAAACAGTATCCGTGGGGGCCGATTCCCACTTCATCTACAAAGTCGGCAATCTGGGAAAAGCGGAAATCCATCACTACAATGCTTTTTTGTCCGTCTTTTGTTTCTATGGGCTGTTTCATGGACACAACCCAGGGATAATAATCTGCCAGCAGCGTCTCTACATGAGGCTTTGAAATAGAAATTTTTCCTTTTTCATACTTCTGTTCCGGATCAAACGACAGATTCTGGAACACATCCTTTTTTAACTGACGGTTTCCAGCCCAGCTTTCCACAAGCGTTCCCTCTTCGTCATAACAGGTCACTGCCACCACATCGTTCCGAGTGGTAATCAGGGTATCAATGGCCGTATCGCGTTCTTCCGGCTCTCCCCTGTAATATCCCTGCAAAAGTTCCATCAGTTCCTTCATATTTTTTGTATAATCGCTGACCGTATTGGTTACCTGGGTAACGGCCTGTTCGCTGGCTGTAATGGTATTGTTCCGGATGGAGTTGTTATAGACTGCCACAAACACCAGAAGTCCAGCGGTAAATGCAGTCAGAACAATCCCCACTACCATAACCGTCATAATTACAGAAAGGGAATATCCTTCCTTTCTTCTGTTCTTCTTCATACTTTTCCTTCACTTTGCCGGCGCATCGCATTTGGCGACTGGCCGGTATACTTTTTAAAACAATAGCTGAAATAATGCTGGTCGCTGTAGCCGCACTGCTGGGAAATATCCCTGATTTTCATAGCCGTTTCCAGCAAAAGCTTTCTGGCTGTTTCGATCCGGATTTTCGTCAGCAAATCGATAAACGTGCTTCCAGTCTCTTTTTTCATCAACGCGCTCAGATAGTTCGGACTGACCCCGATCATGCTGCTGACCTGGGATAGGGAAAGACCGGTGTCGTAATAATGTTCTTCCATAATCTGAATGGCCTTTTCACATAAAATCTGGCTGCTTTTCTTTCTCTGTTCGGCAATCAGCCTCCAGGAACACAGGCAGAATTCTTCCAATGCCTGCCACAGTTCTTCTTCCGGCGCCCTGTCTAACTTCTGCCTGCACACCTCGTAAGCCTCTTTTGCCTGTCTGGCCTTTTCCTCTCCGGAAACTGCGGTCAGCATCCGTCCCACCTGGGAATACAGTTCTGCAGACAGCCCCTGAATCTGAATCCGGCTGGACGCCACCCTTCCGGACTGGACTTTTTCCTGTTCCAGGTAGCCGATAAGTTCCTGCTGGGTTCCGCTCCGGAACAGCTGTATAAATCCCTTTTCCAGGATTTTGACCCGCTCCAGTTCTCCGGCCCTGTACGGTTCCTCATCTGAAATAAAATGAATCCGGCTTTTGGTGCTGCTGGCATAAGACATGGCATCCGCCGCTTCCCGAAATGCCTTATGGCAGTCCAGAAGCCGGTCCGTAACCCTGCTGACCCCTACGCAGGCGTCCAGCGACAGAATCCGTTCCATGCTCTGGGTAATATTTTCCGCTGCAATATGCAGATACTTATCAAATCTGGACTGGGTTCCAACGAGCAGGGAAACAATGGAATCTCCTGCAAAAAAACTGGCGTAGCGGAGGTATTTCTTTAAAATACTGTCTACCGAATATACGTGTTCTGATCCTGTGCAGTTTTTCCCATCCGGCGTCCGGACCGCTGTGGTCATTACTACGTACTGCATCGCGTCTCCGCCTTTTGACAGCAGTCCGCACTCTTCCGCTTTTTCTGTAAGAAACGCTTCCAGCTGGCTTCTGCTTTCTTTCCGGTCTTCCTGGTAACCAGCCAGTAAAAGAGGCATCAGAAACTCATTTACGTCTGCTGTCTCCTGGCTTCTGGCCGCAAATTCCAAAAAAATCCGATCCAGCTTTTCTTTTATTTTTTTCAGCTCTTCTGTCAGCTCAACCATGGAAATCGGCTTTAACATATAGCTGATAATGTTGTACTGGATGGCCTGCTGCGCATAAGAAAAATCATCATAACCGCTTAAAAATGCAATCTGGGTAGACGGCCGCACTTCCCGAATCTGTCTGGCCAGTTCCACTCCGGATATAAAAGGCATCCGGATATCCGTCATGAGTAAATCCGGTTCCAGCTTTTCAACCAGTTCCAGCGCTTCTGCCCCGTTTTCCGCTTCCCCAACTACCTGGAAACCGATTTCTTCCCATTGAATTTTCCGGATAATTGCTCTTCTTAGCTCTTCTTCATCATCCGCCACAATAATTCGATACATACCGTACTCCTTTTTTTCCTTTTAAATGGAACACTCTCCTGTTAAGTTTTTTTATTATACCACAAAGGAGCCGGATTGTGCTATACTTACTACATCATCAGCATCCAGGAGGTACCTACTATGAATGTTCCTAAACAACCTTATGAAATTACCGGCCGAACCCGTCTTATCTGTCTGCTTGGCAATCCGGTCAGCCACAGCAAATCCCCTATGATGCACAACGAAGGCTTCCGTCAGTTAGGGCTGGATTACTGTTATCTGGCTTTTCAGGCAGATGAATCTTCTCTGGAACCGATCGTAGACGGACTAAAACGTCTGAACTGCAGAGGTTTTAACCTGACTATGCCCTGCAAAAACAAAATGGCCGCTCTCTGCGACCATTTATCTCCTGCCGCCAGAATCGGCGGTTCTGTTAATACAGTTGTGAATGAAAACGGCATTCTTACCGGACATACGACAGATGGAACCGGATTTCTTAAATCCCTTCAGGAATCCGGACAGGAGTATGCCGGACAGAAAATGGTGCTCTTAGGCGCAGGCGGCGCCGGAACTGCTATTCTGGTCCAGGCTGCTTTAGACGGAATGAGGGAAATCTCCGTATTCAGCAGAAGTTCCAGTCCTCTCATCGGCAGAACCAGGCAAATCATCGATACCTTAAACCAGCAGACTTCCTGCCAGGTCCGTCTCTTTGACTACGACGATGCCGCTCTGCGCAGGGAAATTGCTTCTGCCCAGATTCTGACTAATTCTACCAATGTCGGAATGTCTCCAAATACAGACAAATGCCTGCTGCCTGACACCTCCTATTTCCATAAGGATCTGTTTGTGGCAGATGTCATCTACAATCCTGCCCAAACCCGTCTCCTGGCTCTTGCTGAAGAAGCCGGATGCCGGACTGTCAACGGTCTTCCTATGCTGCTGTACCAGGGAGCGGAAGCCTTCCGCTTATGGACCGGCAAACCCCTTCCTGTCCAGCTTATACGGGAAAAGTATTTTTCATAAGCGCCAAGTTCTAATAGTTCTGAATATTCTCACTTAAATCCAGCAGCACCTTGGCTCCTGGTTTTAAGCAGCGCAGAATCTGAGCCATATCTTCTTCTGGAATTCCCACACATCCTGCGGTTCCGTATCCGTTTGTGCAGTGCAGAAACAATGCGGATCCCAGGCGGGGCGTTCCTTCCGGATTGTATCCCATATCCAGACAGTAATCATACACGGCTCCATAAGCCGATAAATGTTCCGATTTTCCTTTATCAAACGGTTCCGTCATGACTGCTGTGTCCACAAACTGGTTGTAATAAGGCGAGTCGCTGTCTCCAACCCAGTAGTGGGCCGGCGTTACATGGGTATACGGAAGGCTGGTTCCAGGATTTTCCTTGTTGCCAAATGCAAGTCCTGCTGTATAAAGGCCAATTGGCGTTTTCTCATCCCCTTCGGCCTCTTTTCCCATTCCTTTTCGTCCCATACGGCCTTCTGTGTCTACTAACGCCGTCCACTCGCAGGATTCTGGTTCCGTGCCGAGTTTATTTTTCTGATACAGGGTTACTCTGGCATAGGTACCGTCATGGCCTGCAATCACAATTATCTGCTCCACATCTTCTGCCTTAGAAACGTTCAGCTGACGGATATCATAGGTCAGTCCTTCCAGGGAGTCCACAGAAACGCCTGGAAGATCCGGCTTCCCATCCATGACCTGGGATACCTGATTTTCTGTCTTTCCATCGCCGCTTTCTGCTTTTTCTTCCTCTGCACCACTATCCCGTCGGATGACGCCTCCTGTCTGCAGTCCTGCGACAGGCTGCCCCTCTGCCATTCCAGGCCCTTCTTTACCGGCTCCTAACACTGTGCCGGAAAACAGCATGGCCATGACAGCTGCAGATACTGCCAGTTTTAAATATTGATAAGTATGTTTCATAAAACCTCCTTTATAAAAGCTATTATACCATCCTTCTGGAGGTTTATCTATTCTTTTCTTAGCATCCGTGTACGGACGCTACAATCCCATTCTTGCAAACTGCTCTTTGGGGCAGTCATTTTCTGTCATCATTTTTTTCATAAGAGCCATCATCCTCTGTTCTTCTTCCGGATTGTTTAACGGATGTTCCTCGTTTGGATCGGTTTCCAGATGAAACAGCATCGTTGGATAACCAGCCTGAGAAACCGGATTTGTGCTTTCCAGTCTCAGCACAGGAATGCCTTTTGTAAAAGAAAATGGCTGGTTCAGTTCCATGGTCTGAAGCACGTCATTGTTGATAAACGCCCTTCTTCCTCCATGCCTGGTTGGCATTAATGTGTATTCATATCTTGGCTGGTTCTCCGGCAAAGGACTTCTCATATAGACCCACTTCCCATCTGTACAGCAGACCTGGCCGCCAAAAATCCCAAAAAGTGCTGCATTGCGGACTGGCTCGTCTTTTTCTAATACCGGACGCAGCGATCTTCCTTCCATATCTGAAAAAAGAGGCTGGCCAAAATATTCCAGAAGTGTTGCCGGAAGGTCGATAGTTTGTACCAGCTGACTAGTTCGCACATTTTTTCTCCGGCTTCTGGGATCCCATATAAATAATGGAGTATGGGCGACTTCCCCATAAAACGGACAGTGACATTTTGCCCATTGACCATGTTCTGCCAGAAGGAACCCATGATCCGTATTTACGATCAGCATAGTATCTTCCCAAAGGCTGTATCGATCCATCGCATCCAGGACTTTTCCTAAATTTTCGTCGCACAGTTTGAGAACCGCTGCGTACTGCTTTCTCATATGATCGATAAATTCCGGACTATCTTCCCCATTTACCGGACGGTAATCCGGCCAATCACAAAACGGCCCGTCATATTGATCCGGAAACAGCTTCTGATATTCCGGCTGGCTAAAAAAAGGCTCATGAGGATCAAAGGTTTCTATCTGAAGAAACCAATTATCTTTTCCATGGTTGTTATCCAGAAACTCCAATCCTTTTTGAAAGGTACGGCACTGCGGCTGTAACGATACTTCCTTCATAGCGGTCCGGTTTGCAAAATCCTGTCCTACCCAGTTATCTTCCGGTTCCCCACAAATATTTCTGGTAGGCGCCGGACCTCCGGAAAATCCTACTATTGGCTGCCAGTTGTCTCCTTCCTGTCCCCGCACGCACTCCCAGGTGGTATAACGCTGGTGGTAAGTCGCTCCGCCGTCTTCCCAGTAGTGGTAATGGTCACTGATTAAATGGGTATGGATTCCCGCATCCTTTAGCTGCTGCGGCATAGAATCATCAAACGGCTCCAATGGCCCCCAGCTGCGATGCAGAAAGTTATACCGTCCGGTATGCAGTTCTCTTCTGGCCGGCATACAAGGCATACTTCCTACCCAGCAGTTATCAAAGACTACCGTATGTTCTGCCAGCCGCTGAAAATTCTCTGTTTGTGTCCACTGACACCCATATGGCTGCAGCAAATGACGGTTCAGCGAATCATACATTACCATAATTGCTTTCATAAAATCCCCTCCATTTTTTCCGTCTTACAAAGATTAACTTCCATTTCTTCTGTATTCATACGGGCTTACACCATATTTCTTTTTAAATGTGGTAGAAAAATAACTAGCGTTATAATATCCTACCTGCTGGGCAATCGTCTGTACCCGAAGAGCCGTATTTTCCAAAAGCTGTACCGAATGCTGCAGCCGCACATCTGTCAGATAGTTGATAAAGGTTTTTCCGGTTTCTGTTTTAAAGACTCTGGAAAAATAGTCTGGGTTCAGATACACGTGAGCCGCTACCTGTTCCAGACTCAGCTGTTCCGCATAATGGGTATTAATATACTCTACTGCCAGAGCGATATTTTTTGATTTTGGCTGTAATTCATCCATTGGCAGACAGCACTGGCTGGCTGCATCCAGCATCACTTCTTCTGCTTCTGTAATAGAAATGCACTGCTGCAGTTTTGTTCGCAAATCGTCAGCGTGTTCCAGCTCAATTCCATTCCCTTTTGCCTCAAATTCCAGAAGATCCAAAGCATCAATACACAGTTTGCACAAAGGCTCTACCGTCAGGATTTTCTGACTGGCCAGATTTTCAAAAAATTCTTTTATCAAATCATATCTTTGCCCTTCCTGGGACTGATGGAGACGGACCCGAAATTCCGTAAACATATTTTTCCACTGTTCATTTCTGCGGAACAATTCTTTCAATGGATACTGCGGCTCATATACCCGCTTTTCTCCTTTATAAAATCCTTCTCCCAAGGAGCAGGCCGCCTGCCAGACCATAAATGGGATCTGCCGCATTTCATCGGTAATCGCGCTGATTCCTACCATACAGCGATTGATGTTCTGAACTAATCTTGCATACTCGGTCAGCTGTCTTGCTTTTTCTGCAATACTGAGCGTTTTCGGAAAATTTTCCACTATCATGTATACCCGATCCGTATAATCAAATCCGGCTACGTGCCTGGCCTGGCTTTCCTCTGGGAAAGAAATTCCCTTATCTTCCATATCCCGCTTCCATACGGCCAACGCAAACAACCCATTATTACGCCATCGGATGCTGCATTGACGCAGCTTTTCCAGATCATCATCGCTCAATTCCCTGGTCTGTCTTAAAATCCGGCTGATAACTGACTGAATCTGGGAAACATTGGCTGCATCTGACTCATCCTGACCTTTTGCAAACTGCAATTCTCCCGCCATCCGGTTTAGCAGTTCCTGGAGAAGGTCATTCTGCATTTCTGTTTTTAAAAGATACTCAGAAGCCCCGTCCCGCAGCGCCTGACGCACCAGATCAAAATCAGAAAACGCCGTCATTACCACCACTTTTGCCCTGCTGTTTAAGGCCTTCAGAGCATGAAGGAACTCTAATCCATCCATAACCGGCATCTTAATATCTGTCAGAATCAAATCCGGCTCATCCCGATGAAACAATTCCAGCGCCTCCTGACCATTATGGGCCACACCAGTCAGCTGGCAGGAAGAATTTTGTGAAATACAAAACTGCAGCCATTCACAAATCATAGCTTCGTCATCTACAACCAGAACTTTCATCGCTGTTCCTCCTTTTGTATCACTGCCGGCATCAGCAGGGTAATGGTAGTTCCCATCCCCAAAGAGCTTTCTACAAACATTCCATAATCCTCCCCATAATTCAGGCGGATCCGGTTGTGAACATTGGATATTCCAATGGAATGCGCATCTTTTATTACAGTCTTCCTGCAGCTCTCCTGTACATTCTTTAATGTCTCTGAATCCATTCCTGCCCCGTCATCGGTAATGGTCACAAGCAGATTTTCTCCTTGAAATACAGATTCAATAATTACGGTTCCTGCCTCATTTTTTGCCTCCAGACCATGAAAAATAGCGTTTTCGACAAGAGGCTGCAAAATCAGCGGCGGAACCATACAATCTTCTGTCCCTTCCTGCATCTCAATCTCATAATTAATCTTTTCCCCATACCGGAGTTTCTGCACAACCATATATTTCCTGGTCGTCTCTAATTCGTCACTTAATGGAACCATTGTATCCTTAACTGCCAGGGTACTTTTCAGCAAATCAATAAACGCCCCCAGCATTTCTGCTGCCTGCTGATTTTTTCCAACCTCTACTGCACAGCGGATAGAAAACAAGGTGTTATATAAAAAATGGGGATTAATCTGGGCGCGCAGAAAATTAACCTCCAATGCCCGTTTCTGCTGCTCTCTCTCCTGAATCCGATCCATAAGGCTGGTAATTTCGACTGCCATGTGACGAAAGCTGTCCTGAAGATGATCGATTTCCTCCGTTCCCCTCATTACACTGGGAGGCGTAAAATCCTGGCCGCCAAATTTATCCATTGCGCTGCTTAATTCTGCCAGCGGATGGGAAATCCGGCTGGAAATATAAGCAGAAACGGAAACTGCTAATACCAGCCCCGTTACCAAAATGCTTCCGATAATCCAGTATGCATCGTTTAAGGCCCCTAAAATAATTTTTGTCGGACTTTCCTCTACGATGGTCCAGCCCGTTTTTTTATCCTGATAGGTAGACAGCATATAGCTTTTTCCTAATTTTTCGATAATATTGGAACTGTCTGTACCATAGGTGTTTTGCATATAATCTACGTTAATAAACTGCTTTCCCAGCATCTTTTTATTCGAGTGGGAAACAATAAAACCATTCTGATCATAAATATAGACCTGTCCTCCCTGTTCCTGTACCGATGCATACAAATCTTCCAGCTGCTTTTCATCAATCAGAATCATCAGCACGCTTTTTTCTCCACCCTCTCCCAACAGTCTTCCTGCTGCAAACTGATAGATGGTTTTTCCTTGGTTCTGCGCGGAAAACGTACGGGAAAACTGGACTTCTCCCTCTTCCCCTTCCAATAGGCCAGCCAGTAATTTTTTATACCAGGGTTCGTACATCCAGGTATCGGTATCACTGTCCCCCGAATTATAAACGAATTCGTTTGCACCTAAAAACACTACCTCATAGCTTAGTCCAATCCGGCCAAATATTTCATCATAAATTTCCTTCTGGGAATCCAGATACGCACAGGCCTCTTTCTGCAGTTCTTCCGACATGGGAGATTCTAAAAAATTATGGCTTTCAATCTCATGGGTATATAAATTGGATAACGTCGTGCTGCTGGTCTTAATAATACCTGCCCGTTCCCCAATCTGCCTTAAAACCGCAATCCGGTTGCTTCCTATCTGATTAATCAAAAGATCCCTGATAGAACCGCTTACCATAAGGGAAACTGCTACAAAAAAAAGAGTGAATACGAAAAAATAGGTCAAAAAGAGCTGTGTATGCAATCTCTTTGTGCATACTGCAAATTTCTCAAACCATTTCTTCATCGTATTCACTCCCAGCTGTTATTTCATTGATGCTGTTATTTCATTCGATAGGGTGCAAAGTTTGGATTTTCTTTGATGTAATCGTCACAGCTGTGACCGGAAACACCTTTTCCCCACAGGCCAGCCAGTCCAGTCTGACCGGAACCAAATACCGCCTCTTTTGCTCCGTCAATCTCTGGATTTACATATTTTGCAAACCAGGTTTCCAGACGCAGGCGCATTTCCTGTTCCAGGTTCTCAAATCCGCCTTCTTTCAAAAGGTTCTTTGTCTCTCCTGGATCCGTTTCCAAGTCGTACAGTTCATTAGGGCCATACGGATATCTTGCCACATATTTAAACCGCCGTCCCCGAATCATACGGTTAGGGCCGTATTCATCCATTACAACCACTTCCTCATGCTGGTCAAACGCTTCCCCTCTTAAGGCTGGCGCAAAGGAGACCCCTGGTCTTTCCATATCGTCAGAAGGTTTTAATCCCAGATAATCCAGCAGTGTCGGCATAAAGTCATATGCAGAAACCAGGCAATCACAGACCACGCCTGCCGGAATATGTCCTGGATGACGCACAATAAAAGGCACTTTTACAGATTCCTCATACATATTCAAAGGAAAAGTCGCATTTCCTTTTCCCCAGAACCCGTGGTGCCCGCAGGAAAATCCATTATCCGCTGTGTATACCACCAGCGTGTCCTCAGCAATTCCCATCTCTTCTAACTTATCCAGAATCTGGCCAATTCCTGCGTCCATTGCCGTTACAGCTGCAAAGTAGCCAATCAGGTTGCCTCTTTCATCCTGAGCCACTTCGTCTGTCAGATAAATGCTGTCCGGATGTCTGGGAAGATGGGGAACCGAATGAAACGGACAGTCTTTATAAAGATCCGTATATTCTTTTGGATGGTTGTTCAGCCATGGCGCATGAGGCGCCGTATAGGCCACATGGAGATAGAACGGCTGATCCGTATCTTTTCTGGTGTCCAGAAATTCCAGGGCATCTTCTGTAATGGCGTCGGTCACATACCTCTCTTCTCGGTAAAGTTTTCCATCTTTATACATAGGAGCGCCATAATATGGGCCGCCGCCTGATTTATGGCTGAACCAGTGGGTAAATCCCTGCTGTACCTTTCCAGCAGCGCCCATATGCCATTTTCCGGACAATGCACAGCAGTATCCATTTTCTGCCAGAGCCTTTGTATAAGAATACTGTCCTGCCAGATATTCCAGGGCAGACTGACGTTCATCGTCATCTCTCAGCCAGTCATGAACCCCATGCTGGGAAGGAATGCTGCCGGTTAAAAGACTAGAACGCGCTGGCGAACATACTGGAGAAGCGCAGAAAAAATTTTCAAAACGCATTCCCTGCTCTGCCAGCCGGTCAATATTCGGGGAAATGATTTCATCATTGCCAGTACATCCCAAAGACCAGTACCCTTGATCATCCGCAATTATAAATACAATATTCGGCTGTTTTTTCATCTCAATATCTCCTAATTATAACAGTATGCCTGCCTGGTGTAAAGCTCTATCCGCTTTACCACCATTTAATCAAATCTGTTACCTCATTACGCAGTTTTACAAAATCCGGACTGGCAATATCCCTTGGACGGGGCAAATTATTGTCAATGGCACACTTAATGCTGGTAGGCTTATTGGTCAGTACCAGAATCCGTTCTCCCATATACACCGCTTCTTCAATGTTGTGAGTAATAAAGATAACGGTTGTGCCGGTACGCTGCCACAAGCTAATCAATTCGTCCTCCAGATGGTAACGAAGCTGAATATCCAGCTGACCATACGGCTCGTCCATCAAAAGCAAATCCGGCTGGGTTGCAAAGGCTCTGGCAATTACCACTCTCTGAAGCATACTTGCAGACAGCTGATCCGGATAATACTTCCGATATTTGGTCAGTCCTACAATATCCAGATATTCGTCTACCAGCGCTTTTGCCTTTTCCTTTTCCACGCCTTTAATGTCCAGGCCGAAGCCGACGTTTTCTTCTACCGTCAGCCAGGGCATTGTAGAATATTCCTGGAAAATATATGCGATATTGTGTTTCTTTAAGTTTACTGGTTCTCCATCCAGCAGAATCTCTCCTGCCGTCGGCTCGTACAATTTTGTCAGACTGTTTAAGAACGTAGTTTTTCCGCAGCCAGTAGGACCGACAATACACAAAAATTCTCCGGAGCGCACATCAAATGAAATGTCATTTAAAACCAACAGGTCTCCAAACTTTTTTGTCAGATTGTGCACCTGCACTTTAGGCATTTTCTTGTCCTGCATTGTATTTTCTCCTCTCTCACAGCGTCAGATCCATGTTATCTGTAATCAGTTGGCGCAGACGCAAAAATTCAGGATCCACATAATCACGGGGATGAGGCATATTGATAACATACTCTTCCTTAATATGGGTCGGACAATTGGTCAGCAAAATAATGCGGTCTGCTAAAAACAGTGCTTCCTCAATATTATTCGTAACAAATACAACTGTACGTTTTTCTTTCTGCCAGATTCGCTGCAGTTCTTCTTCCATCATATAGCGGGTCTGGGCATCCAGATGACCAAATGGTTCG
Source organism: uncultured Clostridium sp. (assembly GCA_900542035.1). Classification (GTDB taxonomy): domain Bacteria; phylum Bacillota; class Clostridia; order Lachnospirales; family Lachnospiraceae; genus UMGS1370. The sequence goes on along the minus strand of UQMJ01000010.1, from coordinate 11,893 downwards.
TCCATCAGCATAATATCCGGCTGATTGGCATAAGCCCTCGCAATTCCAACACGCTGACGCATACCTCCGGAAAGCTGGCTTGGATAGCTTTTTTCAAAACCGGTCAGCCCTACTAATTCCAGATACTTTTTTATCCGTTCCCTGCGTTCCTCTGCCGGAAGATGGCGTACCTTCGGGCCAAATCCTACGTTTTCTTCTACCGTCATCCAGGGGAACAGAGACGTTTTCTGATAAACCACGCCCCTCTCCGGCGCCGGACCAGTTACTTTCTTTCCTCTTGTATAAACTTCTCCTTCTGTCGGCATATCCAGTCCTGCTAAAATATTTAATAATGTGGTCTTTCCGCACTGGCCAGCTCCGAACAGTACCAGAAATTCATTTTCATGAACTTCGAAATTCATTCCGCGGAGAACTTCATTGCGGCCGCTTCCATCATAACTTTCAAAACTGCGGCCGACATTACGGCATTCCAGAACCGCTGTACCTGTCTTTACATTCCCTTCTGCTCGTTCCATGCGCACAGTCTCCTTTCTAATGCACTGGTCAGATTTGCCAGTATAAATCCCACAATTCCAATGGCCACAATGCCAACCATAATCTGTACTGTATTTCCTGTATTCATCCCTCGTACAATCATCCAGCCTACTCCTTCATTGGACTGAATCATTTCCGCGCCTACTACTGCGCTCCAGCCGGCAGTTACTGCAATCTGAAGGCCTGCAAAAATATAAGGGACAGAAGATGGAAGTACGATTTCAAAGAACACCTGACGCTCGTTGGCGCCCAGCATCCGCGCTGCCCCGATTAATTCCGGATCTACATTTTTTGCTCCATCATAGGTGTTTACAGTAATAAAACAAAAGCATCCTAAAAAAATGATGAAAAACTTACCGGTATCTCCCAGCCCAAACCAGAGAATGGATAACGGAATCCAGGCCAGCGGAGGAATGGGACGGATAAACTCAAAAATTGGCTTTAAAATCGCTTCTAAAAGTCTGGAATATCCCATGCCGACGCCCAGGGCAATTCCGGCGATTGTTGCAAAGAAAAATGCGACTGCTACACGGTAAAGGCTGACGCCGACATGAGCCAGCATAGTCCGCTTACCAATGGGTTCTACAAAACTTCTGCAAAATGCCGCAAGTACCTGACTAGCCGGAGGAAGAAACATGGAGGCTCCAGTAAATCTGGCTGCCAGCTCCCAAATCACAAGCAGGGATACCAGAGAGATAATGGTATAAATAACAATCAACTGTTTATTTGAAAAACGGCTATTTGTAGTAGAATCAATCATGCCTGTCTTCCCCTCCTTACAAATCTCTTCTGCAGTCTTTCCAGAACCGTATTTAAAAGTAATCCTACAAATCCAATGGTCAGCATACCTACAATAATAACGTCAGGACGTCCAAGCATACGCGCCATCTGAATCATATACCCCAGTCCGCTGGTTGCTGCCAGCATTTCGGCTGCTACCAATGCAACCCAGGCAGAACCCAGAGCCAGACGAAGGCCGGTAAAAATCATAGGAAGCGCAGTCGGAATGGCCACCTTAAACAACAGCTGTCGGTTAGTTGCTCCAAAAGTTTTTCCTACCCATAAATGCACCTGACTGGTCCGGCGGATTCCCGTATAAGAGTTTACCGTCGCACTGATAAATGCTGCAAAGAAAATAATGCCGACTTTAGATGCATATCCAATACCCAGCCATAAAATCATCAATGGAATCCAGGCCAGAGCTGGTACTGGACGGATAATATCAAATAAGGGTTTTGCAAAAAGTTCAAAGCGTCGGCTCCACGCCATGCCAATTCCCAGCGGAACACCGATTAACACTCCTACTGCATATCCGCCCAGGGCAATTTTCAAACTGGACCAGATATTTTCAAATAAGGAAGAACCATCCGGAACCGTACCGCCTGTCAGCTTATACCAAAGGGTATCTAAAATTTTTGCAGGGCTTGGAAGCATGACCGGACTTACCAGATGAAATACATCGGTAACCAGCTGCCACACAAGAAGCACAAATAAAAAAGAACATACGGAAATCAATTTGTATTTATGTTTTTTGAGAAACTCCTTCATTCGCTTTTCACACCTTCCTCATGTTTACAGTTTGTAAGGCAAATGGTCTGCAGCGCATCCTGCTGCAGGCCATTTTTGTCATAAGTTCCTGTTTTCTGCCTTCCGGCATTTACTGATAAGCCTTTACAAAGTCCGTAATCACGTTGGTATTAAACTTCTCTGTTGCACTGGCTTCCAGCTGTCCCTGCTCTACATAGAACTCGCCCAGTTCTTTTGCAAAATTGCCAAGCTCACGGCCTTTCCACTCATCCTTAGTCAGCCAGTTGACACGCGCTAAGTCTGCTACACAATTTTCACGGCTGGTTTCCATACCTGCATCCTGTAAAAATTCTACTAACAAATCGGCTGCCATTTCCGGATCTTTCTCCAGGGCTTGGCAGGCCTCTAAGGTACAATCTATATAGCTCTGCATGATGTCTTTTTTGCTATCCAGGGACTTCCGGTTTCCCACTACCATATCTACATAACGGGTTCCCATATCTGCCAGGTTTGCCACCTGAACCATACCGTCATTTTCTGCGTCAAAGAAAGTTGGAACGTTTAAGGAAGCAGCATCTCCCTGTCCAGCCTGCAATGCCTGGTAGGCCTGTACAGTATCCATGTTTACAATATTAACATCTGTTGGCTCCATTCCCAGTTTTTCCAGCCATTTTAAAACGGTAAAATGCTGTGCCGTTCCAACCGGAGTTAAAATGGTAATTCCTGCAGCTGATTCCGGACTTCCCAGAACGGTTGGGAATGAAGGATTATAACCCGTATCCTTTGCTACCGGACAATCCGGAGAAACAAATACGCCCTGTCCATCGGTTGATTCCAGAACTTCTCCAATGATCAGTTCATCATAATTTGCCATTCCGGTAACGGCTGCAGCTCCCATATGGCCTACATCCCACAAGTCTGCTGCCAGAGCCTCATTCATAGGAGCGCCGGTATCAAACATGGTAACTTCCATCTTAAATCCTGCTTTTTCATCCAATCCATTCTTCTGAATATAATAAGTAGGAAGGCTGGTAATAGTCGGCATTGCAGCTACCCGCAGAACCGGAAGGTCTCCATTCCCTCCTGATGTGTTTGAAGCGGTATTTCCGCTTGTTTCCGAATTTCCTCCGCATCCTGCAAGTGATACCATTGCGGCAGAAACTAGTAAAAGTGCAGCCCCTTTTTTCATCTTCATAATCACGTTCCTCCTTAAAAATCCTGCAGCTAATCTGCTCTTGTTCTTGTTGTATTTATTATAGCAGTACGACTTTTTCCTGTGTTTTGGATCTTTTTACTTTTCTTTATTGCTTTTCCTGTTCGTTTTTCTATTTTTACATTTTATTCATTTTTTCGACATTTTTTCTCTTTGTTTTGTTGTATACTTCCAATTCTCATCTTCATTTTTCGTCATTTCGACCATAAAATTCCAATATTTCCCTCACAAAATAGTCATAACATATATTTCCATCTGCAAGATTGAAGGGCATCTACAAAAAAGAAACCCTGGAAGAATCGTCATTCCTCCAGGGTCATTGGAAATTTTATTCAATAATGCAATACTCTTCTTCCTGTTCTTTTGGCTGTACAAAAAATTCCTCAAACTGTCTTTTTGTATATGTATGAGTTTTATTAAATAAATATTTTTCAAACTTATCAATTTCAAAAAGTCGCTCTTCCTGCTGTGCCAATTTCATAAAATAGTTATAGTTTTGTTCACGCGCTGCTGACTTCTGGGCTTTTCCATATTTTCCTTCATTATAGACTAAAATATAGTTTATATTTTCTCTTACAAAGTTCACATCCGGAATAATTTTCCACTCCATAAGTATTATCAGACTGTCATATAATTTTCTATATATATCGTCTTTTTCGACTGTCCCATTTTTGAATTCAATAAAGAACCATTTTCCTCTGGTGTCCACATACAGCGCATCATTCGATTTAGGAACGCCAGACCATCCCTTTCCGCGGGCATATACATTAGGGATTCTATCAAAATTAACCACTTTAAGATTGCTTTCGCACATTGGTTTCTGATTCGTCGTGTCCATAGAAGCTCTCTTCAATGTACAAATATATTCTTTCAGTTCTTCGGGCAGCCGGTTGATTACCTCTTCTGTCATTTACTCCCCCCCTTTAACAATTATTCAGTTCATATCTTAACGTATCCAAAATTTGAATTGGTGAAGCCATTTTTTTATATATCAAATCAATATTTTCGGTAACACAGTCTATTGTTACTTCATTTTCGATATTTGACGATAAGTAATAATTTACTTTACTGTCCGTTTTGTATTTACAGGAAAATAAATTAATTGCATCAACAAAATAGGGACTGTGGGTTGTTACAACTACCGAAAGATCAAAATACTTCTGCAGTAACACGATCAATTCTGCATATGCTATCTGCCATTGCGGATGCAAATGAATTTCAGGTTCATCCAAAATCACTACATCTTTCTCTTTTAGGCCGCCTTTTTCTAATAGCATTTTTAGAATCACAAAAGATTTCATACCTGTGGAAAGATTGTGAATGGAAATCGGCTCGCTAAAATCACTTTTCTTTAAGTAATACTCATCGTTGCCAGCATTCAGCACAATATCTCCGTCTATTACATTCTGCAGGGTCTTATAAATATCGTTTAACTTTTCTTTCGCCCTGACCGTTTCAATTACCCCATCCATTACTCCATCCTGAGGACTTGTTAATAGCTCAACAAGCAATTCATTCATTGGACTGGCAGCGTCATATCTGTATTTTGACAATTCGTCTACTACAAATGGATTATCTATATATATGGCTTTATGAGTAATTTTAATGTTATCCTGAAGTTCTCTGCACTCATTATTATCAAAAAACAATTTTTCTTGTTTTTCTTTAATGTCTAAGGACAATACTGTTTTCTTGTCTTTTTCGGCTGTTAAAGGCTGAATCTGGGAATAAAATACATTATTAAAATATCTCGAAATAATTTCCAAAACGATAATATCTTCTGGCAGGTTTAAAATCTCATTGGTATTTTTACAAATTTTTTCAATCATATCCGACCAGTCATATTTCTGGTCTTTATCTACTAACTGAAACCAGGTTTCTACTGCATTTTCTACGATTTTAAAAAGTGTGTTCTCAGAAATCAAAAAATCAGAATCCAGTTCTTCTTTTATTTGTGCATTGATTTTTCTTGAAATATTTCCTACAGAACGCAAAACCATACTTCTCGGTATCCCAGCCTCTACAACATTATCTTGTATGATAGCTCTATTTGTACTTTCAATTTCCTTTAAACGCTCTTTTAAAATTTTCTCTTCCAGGTTAGACAATGCATTAAATAGTGAAAATAATATTTTTCCAACTGTACTCTTTCCTGTATTATTTTCTCCTGCAATTACCGTTATTCCATCAATCACAATATTCGCTTCTTTTATTTTAGCAAAATTTTGAATCTTTAATTTCATCCACGATTCCTTTCCTAATATAACCTAATTATAAAACACAGCTGTTATTAATATTTTATCCCCTTTTATTCATAAATACAATGGAAACCTAAAAATCTCCCTAGATAAATATCAGGGCGGTTTCTAACGAATACCGCCCTGACAGTCTTTACTCTCTATGCATCGAGAACTGATCCATTGGATAGTTCTTTAAGTTTTCTAATACCTTTCTGCCGTCTGCTGCGGCAATCAGGGTATCTCTATCCTTCTTTGCCTCATTCTCTGCTTTGTGTTTGCTTGGACCGCCGACGCAGCCGCCGACGCAGGCCATACCTTCAATAAAGTCTTCCGGCAGTCTTCCTAATTTCAGAAGAAGCAGGGCTTTTTTGCACTCTGCACCGCCGCTGCAGGCTGCAACCTTCGGCTGTATGTCTTCTCCCATTTCCTTAAAGCACTCCAATACTGCAGAGGTTACTCCGCCGCCGTTTCCAAAGCGCTTGCCAAATACAGAGCTTTCCTGATAATTATTTTCTTCCGGCTCTAATTCAATGTCCTTTGCGCGAAGCATTGCACGAAGTTCGCCAAACGTCATGGCATAGTCTGCATTGTCCTTAATGTTCAAATCCAGAGTCTCGCTTTTCTTGGCAATACACGGACCGATAAATACCGTAATCACGCCAGGGCGTACCGTTTTTAAATAACGGGAAACGGCGCACATTGGAGAAACGGTAGTAGACATATTTTCCAGCAGTTCCGGAAAATGCTGTTTAATCATATTTACAAAAGCAGGACAGCAGGAAGTTGTCATTTTCTTGCCTTCCTTGTAAGCCTCTGCCCACTCCTGCGCCTCATAAGCGGCAGTCATATCTCCGCCTAATCCGACTTCTACCATATCCGCAAATCCTGCTTTCTTTAAAGCAGTCTTTAAACTTGCCATGGTAATGTCCTTGCCAAACTGTCCTTCTGTTGCCGGAGCTACCATGGCTACTACTTCTTTTCCTGCTTTAATCAGATTAATTACATCTACCAGAAACGTTTTGGAACCAATCGCGCCAAACGGACAACTATGAATGCAGGCGCCGCACTGGATACATTTCTTTTCATCAATCTGACAGATGCCATACTCATCATATGTGATCGCATCTACCGGACAGACCTTCTTACAAGGCCGTTCCAGATGTGCAATGGCGTTGTAAGGACAAGCCTGGGCACATTTTCCACACTCTTTGCACTTTACCGGATCGATATGGGCTCTGTGCTGTCCCATTGAAATCGCGCCGAAATGGCAGGAATTCTGACAAGCCTTTCCCATACATTTCCGGCAGTTATCCGTTACAATATAGGAAGCAATGGGACACTCCTCGCAGGCTGCATTAATTACCTGAACTACATTTTTAGACTCATGTCCAATTGGGCATTGTCCCTCTGCCAGACGTACCCTCTGCTTAATAATCTCTCTCTCTTTATAGATACAGCAGCGGTACTGCGCCTGCGGACCAGGAATCATCTCATATGGAATTTCATCCCGTTCTTCCTCCAGGGTTCCTGCCCAGGCCTTTTTTGCCACTTCATACAGAACCTCATGCTTCAAACGTAAAATAGTTGCGTCATTGGTAATCATAATTTTCCTCCTGTTAGCCTGTTAATAATAAGTAACAGTAACCTTTTTGCCCATCTCTTCGATGGCGCGCTTTAACTGCTCCACCAGATTCTGCCGGATGCCCAAATCAAAGGGCAGATTTGGATTCTGATAAGCGCTGTTAATCGCTTTCCCCACAAACATATGTACTTCTGTACAATCTTCAATCAGCATCTTCGCCACCATAGATGCCCCATTTTTCTTGTCCAGCTCTAAAAAGAAATCCTCGTTAATCGTCTCATTCTTCACATATCGCCGGATTAGGTGCAGGACCCGATTTAATGTCAGAACGCCTTCTGTTACCAGATCCACACCTTCTATATATGCAATGGGCGGAATCTCCGGATCGACATATTCCAACGATACATCCAGCTCTTTATCCAGCACTCTGGCCACAATCGTGGAACTGGTGCCTCCGCTGACAATTTTCTTTGCTGTATCATCGGACATGAAATCCCGAACCATCCGCACATCATCTGCCGGATTGCTGGCCGGTCCTGTCATCAGGTGTACCGGTTTGCTGTCAATAATCCGCATTACGGCAACAGTGGTGTCATCTCCTGGCCGGAACTGATACAGTTCGTCGCAGGCATGGCACAAAGCCCCTGCCAGACGGGCTGCAGAAATGGTGCGGTAATACTCTTTTACCGCATATTTTGCAATGTCTTCCCACAACCATCCAAAATTCAGCAGTTCCCCCACTCCTGCATGGATAGTCCCGTCGCTCATTAAAATCAGGGCGTCGCCTTTTTTTACTTTAAAGCGGAATTCATTGATTTTCTTTCCTTCTACCTCCCGAATGTCCCTGGGAATTTCCTGCAGTACCCCATCCCGAATAAAAATACATCCTGGATTGTCAAATTCCACCAGATAGGCATCTCCGTTATGGAATACCTGGAGAATGCTGAACGTGGAATAGGCCACCTGGCGTACCTGGCAGACTGGAAGGGTCTGGACTATGGTATCCACACATTCTTCCAGGGTCGCCCCGTTTAAAAACATGGTTCCCAGAATTTTAGAAGTCAGCGTAGCCAGAATATTGGCTTTTACCCCGCTTCCCATTCCATCTGCCAGAATCAGAATGTTAGAGTCTTCTGTCTCCAGCATTTCTACTTTATCGCCGCACAAAATTTCGGTAAATTTATTCAGACTTTTATAAGCAACGTCTACGGTAATTCCCATTATCGGACCTCGCTTTCACTGCCATCCTCCAGAAGCGATCTGCACAGCCTGGTCAGCGTCGTTTTGGTCTCCGCTGTCGTCTCGCCCAACAGTCCGGCAATTTCCTGAGCTACCATCATCTGCTTGTGAATAACCTTCTGAGCCAGATCAATGGTATCTAATTTTTTATCATATTCTTCTTTTGCCTGCTCTTCCTGTTTGGTTATGTCAATAAACGTAGCCAGAACGGCGTCTTCTTTTTCTATGTAAACAATATTCTGAAGGGTTGCCAGGTTGTATTCCGAATACGTTACCTTCTTTCCATGGATGTTCTGTCTGGTGTCAAATACCCACTGGAAATCTGACGGGTCAATGTATTCAAATAGATAAGTATGAAGCATTTCTTCCCTGGTCTTTCCAAAATACTGCTCTGCAATATTGGAACACTCCAGAATCTGCATTTCCCTGTCTACAATCAGAACAATATTCGGAGACGTCTCCATAACCAGATTGGATAATGACTCGGCTTTGCTGTGCATATAAGGAATGCACATGGTAAGCTCCGCCTTTTTCTGAAATACTGCAATGGCTTTGTCCCGACAAGTCGGGTATCCGCAGGCGCTGCAGTTTAGTTCGTCTTCTGGTTTATTTTTTCCAATCATCCGCAGAATCTGCTGAATCTGTTCTTCCGTCGGCATCGGATCGTCTGGCGATTTATCTTCAAACACTTTTCGGAACGAAAGTCCCTCTGCCATTTCTGTCATTTTGGATTCATCCGGCGCCTCTTTGGGAATGGTTTCTTCCATTTTCAGCTTGACCTTAAATCTGGAAATACTCTCATCATTGACTGTCGGCCCCTTGATGCATCCGCCGGCGCACATATTCATTTCGATAAAGCAGCCGGAAATCTCGCCTCGAACCATACTCTCGCACAATTCCATACAGTTTGCCGTTCCATGAACGTAAAACTTCTTATATTGATCGACTTTCTTTTCCGATGCCAGCACTGAACTCATTACTCCGCTGGTAACCGGATACAGACGGTTAACCTTTGGATCCAGTTTCTCAAATGGAATGTCCTCACAGTCAGAAATGGTAATTTCCTCTTCAGACAGCCATTTCTTGATATCGTTAAAATTAAGCACCGCATTAATATAACCTGGATGTCTGGGATCGGCCGCCTCTTTTTTCTTTGCAATACAGGGGCCAATAAAAACGATTCTGGCATCCGGCCCATATTCTTTCCGGAGAATCATACCGTGGGCTACCATGGGAGAAACTACCGGAGCCATATAAGGAACCAGACTTGGATAATAAATTTCAATTAAATCATTGATGCTTGGGCAGCAGGTCGTAATGATGTTTTCCATCTGCCCTTCTTCCAGCAGGCGGTTGTACTCAGCCGTTACAAAGGCCGCGCCTTCCGAAGTCTCCCTGACGTCTGCAAACCCCAGTTTTCTCAAAGCAGCGTTAACTTGTCCCAATGAATTATAGTTTAACAGTCCCATATAGGAAGGCGCAATAGACGCAATTACTGTCTCACCCCTGTGAATCATATACTGGACCTTATCCAGATCACTTACCAGGGTCTTGGCCGACTGGGGACAGACCTGAAGGCAGTGGCCGCAAAGAACGCATTTTTCCGGAATAATCTCTGCCCGCTCATTTTTAATCATAATTGCTTTTACATCGCAGTAGCGGACACACTTATAGCAATGCTTGCATTTAGCCCCCTTAAAGTCAATTATGTTCATCTGCTACAGCCTCCCTAAAATTTCCTTTTCAAAAAAGGCTTCTGCATTCTCAGGCTGTACCGAAAACAGTGTGCCGTCTACGGTCACACATACCCCATTCACGCAGTTTCCACTGCAGAATGCTCCATTCAAATCCACTTTTCCATTTAAACCATTCTGAGATACTAAACTCTGCAGTTTCTGGATAATCTCTCTGGATCCCTTTAAATGGCACGCACTCCCAATACAAATCGTAACCTTCATCGCATTTCCTCCCGTTCTTTCTAAACGTGGCACGAGCATTCTATGCCCAATTTTCTTCTATTATCTCACATTGTGATATTATTATCAATCATAAATTAAAAGTTTTAACAGTTTTAATACCCCTGTTTTATACTGTAATTTAATATCTTCTCAATTTAATACCTTCTGATTTTATCTTCACTGTCATCTGTGCTTTTATCAATGGATTTAATTACCACATAATATCCGCTGTTGTTTCCAACCTGGACGAATACCCGCTCCCCTGCTTTGTGTTTAAAAATTGCCTTTCCCAGCGGTGACTCCGTACTGATTTTATTTTCCAGGGAATTTTCCCGAATAGTAGTAACAATTTTATAAACTTCTGTTTCATCCTCTTCCTCAAAATACAGTTCTACGGTATTATTCATTCCCACTTCATCGTCTGCAGAATCTTCTGAAATTACCTGGGCCGTACGAACCATTTTTTCCAGATACCGAATCCGGCTTTCATTCTGGTTTTTATCTTTTTTGGCTGCATGGTATTCAAAATTTTCGCTTAAATCTCCATGGGCTCTGGCCTCCTTCACCGCCTCCAGCGCTTCTTTTCGCACTACCAGTTTCCGGTACTCAATTTCTTCTTCCATTTTCTTGATATCGCTCTGTGTCAGCTTATCATGCATACTGTCTCACTCCTCAATCCCTATTCTGCTGGTTTCATTATAATACAAAAAAGCCTCGGAAAAAAGACTTTTCCAAAGCTTTACTCATTATCCTTCACATATTCTATGATGTCTTGTATTTCACATTGAAAATATTCACACAACTTACAGACCAGATTTGCATCAATCCTCTGAAATTCATCCCTGCAATAACGGTTAAAATTTGCTCTCGGAATATCCAAATCCTTGCATACTCTATTTTTACTGATTCCTGCTGTCTCTATCAATTCATTGATCCTCATATGCAGATATCCCATAATCTCACCACCCTATGAGGAAATTATATCCAGGAAATCTTTTTCTGGTAATTCACTATATAACGAGTTATTATATAGTTAGATTATCCGAATTAGGAGGTTATTATGCATCCAACACACGAATTATTTCTTAAAAAGCTAAAGAATTTTGAACATTCTTTCAACAAAGTCCTTATTCCGCAAAGAATCCAGCAAATCCGCAGTCGTTACTATTCTTTAAAATTGTTTTGCAGGGAAACGTCTGCTTCCTGCCAAATCACATATGCATCTGACTCTGTTTCCATCCGGATCGTCAGTCAGAACCTTTTGGTTTCTGATGAGATTCCGAACGTCCAATGGCTGTTTCGAAATGCCAATCTGATTGAGATTTCCAGACACAAAGAGGGGATTGTTACGGAATTATGGTTTCGCTGCTGGAAACTGAAACCATCTGGAAACGTGCTTCCTGGCAGAAAGTTTTCTATACAACAAAAAAAGTCTTGAATATTCAAGACTTTTTAAGTGCCGCAGACCGGAATCGAACCGGTACGGGTATCGCTACCCACGGGATTTTAAGTCCCGGGCGTCTGCCTGTTCCGCCACTACGGCTTAATGGGGCCTACAGGGCTCGAACCTGTGACCCTCTGCTTGTAAGGCAGATGCTCT
>UQMJ01000009.1 GCA_900542035.1 uncultured Clostridium sp. | reverse complement strand
ATCCCTTTTAACGGATGAACAAATCCTGACCCTGGATATTCTCAATGAACACGTAGATACAGAACTTTCATTGGAAGGAATCGAATTGTATCAGACCCCCCTTTCTTCCTTTACCGGTATCCAGATCGATTTACCTGTTGTTCTGTCTGAATATCATTTTTACACCAAAAAAGATATTGACGAATATCTGGAATTGCTTTCCAATACAGATGAATTCTTTGATCAGATTCTGACCTTTGAGCAGGAGCGTTCTTCTGCCGGACTGTTCTGCAGCGACGCTGCCGTGGATCACATTGTGGAATCCTGCCAGCCTTACATGATTGACGCAGACTACCATCTTCTTCATACCTCGTTTCTTACCAGACTGGAAGAGTTTCCTGATCTTACAGAAGAAGAAAAAAATGCCTATATCCAGCAAAATTCCGCCATTTTATCTGAACAGTTTATCCCTGCTTACAAGCAGCTTGCGGATGGACTTTCCAAATTAAAGGGAACCGGTCAGTACGAAGGCGGATTGTGCCAGTATCCGGACGGCAAAAAGTATTTTGAATATCTGGTTCGTTCTAATACCGGAACTTCTTATACCAATATGTCCGATTTGCAAAATGCCATTGAAAAGAAAAATGTAGCTGATATTGCTGCCATGGCCGCCATTATCCGCAACCGGCCAGAGCTTCTGGATCAAGTAGAAACGTTTGCGTTTTCCCCCGAAGATCCCCAGGAAATCCTGGAATCTCTAAAACAGGAAATCTCCAACGACTTTCCAGAAATACCGGATCACTCTTACGAAATAAAAAACGTAGCTTCTGAACTGAAGGACACCCTTTCTCCAGCGCTCTATATGGTTCCTCCCATGGATCGCTATAATGAAAATATCATTTATCTGAATATGGCAGAACATAACGGGGTTACCCAGCACCTATACACTACTTTGGCTCACGAAGGTTATCCTGGTCACTTATATCAGAACGTTTACTTTTACAGCACCAATCCCTGTCCGATCCGCTGTCTGATGTCCTTTAACGGCTACTCGGAAGGCTGGGGACTGTACTCAGAATTTTTATCTTATACCTTTCAAAATGGAGTGGATCCGGACGGCGCCAGACTTCTGATGTATAATGCTTCAGCCAGTATCGGGTTAAACGCCTTGTTAGACTTAAACATCAACTATTTTGGTTGGGATGAGAACCAGACCCGCGAGTATTTGTCGGATTATTATGATGTAGAAAATTCCAATATTGTATCCGAGATCTATCAGACCTTAATCGAAAATCCAGGCTATTACCTGACTTACTATGTCGGTTATATGGAATTTTGTGAGATGAGGGAACAGGCAGAAAAAGAACTTGGCGACAAATTTGACGCGAAAGAATTTCACAAATTAATGCTTGATATTGGTCCTGCTCCATTTTCTGTTATCCGCAGCCGGTTAGAGACCTGGCTTCTGACCCAGAAAATGCAGTAACGGCATCACAATAAGACAAAAGCGGTATCCGTCAGCACACTCTGATATGCTGGGATACCGCTTCCTTTTTCTTTATTATTTTAATTACTTCTGAATCTCTTCGTAATCTTCAAAATACGTGGAATAACCGTTTTCATCTGCTTCCAGCAAATCAGACGTTACGTCTTCGCCGTTTACCTGAAACTTTACTAATTCTAATTCATAATTCTCAATATAGGTATTAACCAGGGCTTCTAATGTTGCCTGCTCCATGAATGCATCGTCTTCAAAACTTGGGATTGCAGACAGATTTACAATACCGGAGGCATCGTCTTCCTTTACATCCAGACCAAGAATCGTTGTACCTTCTTCCAGTACGCCATATTCAATCAGCTTGTCTACCAGACCCTGATTCGTCAGCTCCTCTAAAAAATCCATGTTCTGAAGCAGACCCGTTCCATCTTCATTAATGCTATATACGGAAATGGTATCATACTCTGGTCCAGGAACCTTTCCTTCTACTAATTTATCGCCGCTGTCTGCGCTGGATGTTGGAACCGCTGCAGTTTCAGCCTGCTTTTCTGTGGTTGGTGTACACGCTGCTAAAGACATTGCCATAAGCACTGCTGCAATGTACAGAATTGTTTTTTTCATAATTGGTATTGCCTCCTCTTAATCCTTTTGCTGGACCTGACGAAACCAGCTATTTAAATGCTTTAAGGTCTTTACTAAAACCTCCAGCTCTTTTCCATCCAGTTCCTCCATAACGCCCTGAATCATCTGTCTATGAAAGCTGGCATGGTGCTCATACGCTTTTTTTCCTTTTTCGGAAAGGGAAATATAGACAACCCGCCGATCCTCGCTGCTTCTCTCCCGTACAACATATCCTTTTTTTACCAGGCTGTTCATGGCAATTGTCAAGGTCCCTACTGTAACGGACAATTCTCTGGCAATAGAAGACATATTCTTCGGGGTGCCAACTCCTATAGCATCAATGACGTGCATATCGTTATTGGTAATATCTTTAAATTCAGGTGTAATAATCGCCTTCTGTTCAATGTCCATAATATCGTTGAACAAATTTACCAACACTTCATTTAAAGTCCCGTAATTATCCACGTCTCTTCCTTTCCTAACCTTTCTTCAAAAGCTTCTTAGATTATATATGATTTTTTCCTAGAAAACAACCTCTTAATTCCTTATGAAATTCTTACAAAGTTGTGTTTTTTCTGTGACTTTTGTATAAATTGTTAAAAAACTGCCATCCCGATAAAAATACTTGCTGCCATTCCGGCAATTGTAGCTGCAATCGCCCCTTTTAAGGCGTATCGGGTTTTTGTAATGTGAGCGGTTCCAAAATAAACGCTGAGGCAATAAAAAACGGTTTCCGTACTGCTCATCAAAACAGACCCGATGATTCCTTCCAGTGAATCCGGCCCGCTGGTCTGGAAGATGTCCAATACCAGACTTGTTGCCGCCGCATTGGAAACGAGACGTACCAGTGCGACCGGTACAATCGGCGCCGGAATGTGAATCCGACTGGCCGGACCTTCTAATAGTTTTCCTGCAAAATCCAAAAATCCGGACGCTCTTAAAACGCCAACCGCTGTCATAAGACCGATTAACGTAGGCATTACTTTTATCGTAGTTTTCATTCCCTCTTTTGCCCCATCCAGAAAGTCATCCAGTACCGGCCTTTTCTGAAGCAGACCAAATCCAATCATATAAAACAGTACCAGAGGAACCAGCGCATTCGATAAAAACAGCAGACAGTCCATAAATCGTTTCCTTTAGAAAACTTTGTAACAGCTTATGCGAAGCCGCCGGAAAACATACAGGTAAACGTTATGCCTGCTTTTTTTATTGACATCCGCTTTTCTTGTTGATACTATTTTACTATGATTACGACTAACATTATTTCAATTCCATGTTTTAATTTAGACCAGATTGCCCAGTCCGGACAATGTTTCCGGATGCTTCCTATGGAAAAGGGCGGATATTCGGTCATCAGCTGCGGACGTTATCTGGAAATTCAGGAAATAGCCGGCTCTGACTCCCCATCTATTGCCTTTACCTGTCCAGAAGAAGATCTGGACTTCTGGTTTCACTATTTTGATTTTCATACGGACTACCAGGCGATTCTAAATGCAGTCAGACCAGAAGACGCCTATCTGGCTGCGGCAGGCAAAGCCGGAAACGGTATCCGGATTCTGCGGCAGGATCTGTGGGAAATGATTATTACCTTTATTATTTCTCAGCAAAAAACCATTCCAGCTATCAGACAGGCAGTAGAACAGTTAAGCAGTCAGTATGGTTCCCCTATTCAGACTGTTTCTAGCCCTTCCGATACTTCAGGGACAAATACGATATACGCATTTCCTACTCCACAGCAGTTATCTGCTGCCGCTCTGGAAGATTTACAAAATCTGAAATTGGGCTATCGGGCCAAATACATATTCAAAACCACGCAGGACGTCTGCAATCGTCTTTTGGATTTGGAATATCTGAAAACCCTGAACTACCAGGATTCCATGTCTTATCTGAAACAATTTTACGGCATTGGGGAAAAGGTAGCCAACTGCATCTGTCTGTTTGGTCTTCATCATATTGACGCTTTTCCCGTGGACACCTGGATTCAGAAAATTTTAATGGCAGAATATTATCCAAAGCACCCCAGGCGTTATAAAGCCCTTCCAAAATCTGCCCTCATGGAGACCATCATTAATGATAACTTTCATTTTTATAAGGGATTTCGCGGAGTGATGCAGCAATATATTTTCTATTATGAACGGGAACGCTTAGGAAGGACAGAGCTATGACAGGACGCGCATTAAAATGGATTGCTGCCATCACAATGGTCATTGATCACTTTAGCGTCGTATGTCTTGGAAGCCTGATGGAAGGCGTTCCTGACCTTTCCATTCCAAGTCTTTATGCCGGCGCTGTAAGCGGAGACGGCCAGCAGGCCCTTTTATATTGGCTGGCCTTGATTTTCCGCTGTATTGGCAGGATTTCCTTTCCCATTTTCTGTTTTCTGCTGACAGAAGGCTTCTGCCACACCAAAAATCTCAAAAAATATATGGGAAGACTCGCCCTTTTTGCCCTGATTTCAGAAATCCCTTTTGACTTTGCCATCTTTGGGCATTTAAATTTCCAGCTCCAAAATACATTTTTCGTCTTGCTTATCGGCCTTATGGTACTATATGGAATAGATGCAGCCAAACGGCGGGGCAGCGGCACAAATCTGCCTTTTCTGCTGACTCCTCTGATAGTCCTTGCCGGATGCAGCGTTTCCGTTCTTCTAAATACGGATTACAGTGTTCTCGGCGTTTTGCTTATCTCTGCGTTTTATCTTCTCAGAGACAGCAAATTCGAACGAACCATCTTTAGCGCCCTGTTATGCTTATCTGAATATACCGCTGTATTTGCCTCCCTCCCTATCTGGTTTTACAACGGCAGACCAGGCAAATCCAGATTTCGCTACTTTTTCTATTGGTTCTATCCAGTGCATCTGTTAATTTTAGGGGGAATCAGGGGGATGATCGGGGGATAAACCACTTTCCCCCTAGTCCTTATTTCCATAACCTTAAGCCGATAAATTATGATACGAATTTTCTTTTCCTGTATCTTGTTCTCCTAGCTTTCTTTAAAACTATCGGATTTTCAATAATTTTTTCTGGTACATTTTGCTTCTAATGTCCATAAACTTGCAAAACACTACCGCCGCCAGGGTACTGACTGCAGTAGCAAACAGCGCTGGTCCGATAATCGCGGATGGATCCGAACTGCCATACTGCGCCCGATACGCAAGCATATTTACCGGAATTAATTGCAGGGAAGAAATATTAATAATCAAAAACGTACACATCTCGTTGCTGGCTGTTCCTCTTGGAACCGGTATCAGATGTTTTCTCGGCATATTTCCGGTTCTGTTTTCTCTGGAACCCGTCTGTTCTTTCTCCCGCCTTCTGCTTTCTTCCAGTTCTTCTAACTCTTCCATCGCTTTTAGTCCGGCTGGAGTCGCCGCCCATCCCATTCCCAGCATATTTGCAATCATATTGACTGCAATGGACTTTGCCGCAGGATGTTCCAAGGGAAGTTCCGGAAACAAAAAGCGCATTACTGGTTTCATCTTTTTTACCATATCCTCAATAATTCCAGACCGGCTTCCAATCTCTAAAATTCCTGTCCAAAACGACATCATTCCAAGCATACTTATGCACAAAGTTACGGCATCCTTTGCAGATTGAATCATTCCCTCTGTCACCTCAGCCAGTGTTCCATGAAAGAGCCCCCAGATAATTCCCAATAGTATCATTCCAGCCCACAGCCAGTTCATCACGATAAAACGCCTCCCAAACAGAATGTCTGATACATTTCTATTCAGAAAAACCGCCTTTAACCACAAAACGCCTGACAGAGCCGCAGGTTATCCACATTTCTGTCAGGTGTTTTCTACATACACAAATCTTTGATTACTTCTTCTGCTGTTTCAATTTTACTGCACTGGAACGCGTTGGCGCCACAGAATAAAAGGGCGTCTTCTACCTGCCCTTTTGCAGCCCGAATCAATGCCTGGGTAATGCAGTAAGGCACTTCTGCTGGATTACAATGTTCCAGGCATTGGAAACAATGGGTTATTTTTTCTTTTTCTCCGGTTACCCGTTTAATAAACTCATTGTTAATTGCCCGTCCAGGCATTCCCACAGGACTTTTTACGATTACGATATCCTCTTTTTTTGCATCAATATACGACTGTTTATATGCCATAGGCGCATCGCACTCTTTTGTCGTAACAAATCGGGTTCCTACCTGGACGCCATTGACTCCAAGAGCCATATGACGCTCCATATCTTCCCTGGTAAACACTCCGCCTGCACTGACCGTTGGAATTGTACAATCATATTTTCTTTCATATTCCCGTACAACTTCCAAAATACTGCGGATTTCTGCCTCATAAGCAGACTGGCGGTAGGTTTCTGGAACATTTCTAGTATCCGCCCCATACTCTGTCAGCTCTTCTCTGTGAAATCCCAGATGGCCGCCTGCTAACGGGCCTTCGATTACTACCATATCTGCTGTTCTGTTGTACTTTCTGTCCCACATCTTCAGGATAACCGATGCAGATTTTGCAGAAGATACTATTGGTGCAATCTTGGTTTTTGCTCCTTTTACATACTCCGGAAGGTTTATCGGAAGTCCTGCGCCGGAAATAATAATATCAGCTCCTGCTTCCACTGCAGTCCGGACATAATCCATATAATTTTTTGTAGCAACCATAATATTAAATCCCAGAACCGGACGGTGTTTTCCATTGCTATGTTCCGACAGGTCTGTCCCTGAAATCTCCCTGGCTTTTCTCAGTTCTGAAACAATGGCTTTTAAATTAGCTTTTTGAGGATTTTTTTCAAATTCCGGATCCCGAAACCCGATCTGGGCTGCAGAAATAATTCCCATTCCCCCTGCTTTTGCCACAGCTCCTGCAAGACCGGCCAGACTGATTCCTACTCCCATGCCACCTTGGACAACTGGATTTTCCACTACTAAATCTCCTACTATCAGAGGATTATATCTTCCCATATGTTACATCCTCCTAAATCTTTCGTAACGGAGCATCGCTGCCTCTTCTCCTGATACCTCTGTAAATTCACTAAAAAATACCCGCATGGCAGCATCTATTTCTGCGGCAATGTCTGAAATTGTTTCCATATTTGCCGGAGTTTTTTCCTTTATTACGTGTTCGATTAAATGCAGCTCTTTTAAATCACTGGCCGTCATTTTCATCACTCTTGCCGCTTCCGGCGCTTTTTTGCTGTCTTTCCACAGAACAGACGCAAATCCTTCCGGCGACAACACGGAATACACGCTGTTTTCCATCATCCATACCTGATTGGCCACAGCCAGAGCCAGAGCGCCGCCGCTTCCGCCTTCTCCAATCACAATGGAAAGAACTGGCGTTTTCAAAGAAGACAGTTCAAACAGATTTCTGGCAATGGCTTCTCCCTGTCCCCGTTCTTCTGCCTCAATTCCGCAAAACGCGCCAGGAGTATCGACAAAACAGACAACAGGCCGATGAAACTGTTCTGCTTCTTTCATCAGGCGCAGCGCTTTCCGGTATCCTTCCGGAGACGGCATACCAAAATTCCGCTTAATATTTTCTTTTGTGTTCCGTCCTTTCTGCTGGCCGATTACGGTAACCGGCACGCCATGAAACATGGCGATTCCGCCAACGACTGCGCCGTCATCCCGAAAACAGCGATCCCCATGAAATTCCATGAAATTATCAAACAGTTTCTCTATATAATCTAACGCAGTAGGACGATCGGATTTTCTGGATAATAGCACCGTATCCCATGGAGATTTTCCCAGGGTTTCCTCTGGTACAGAAAGGCTGTTCCAGCTATTTTCTCCAACTGATTTTTTGAGAGCTTCTCCGGCTTCTTCCTGTTTTTCGTGGATCTTCAAAATCGCCGACAGGGTTTCTTTCATCTCCCTACGTTCTACGATTCTGTCTACAAATCCATGCTCTAATAAAAATTCTGACCGTTGAAATCCTTCCGGCAGCTTCTGTCCAATGGTCTGTTCAATCACTCTGGGGCCTGCAAATCCAATTAATGTCTTCGGTTCCGCCAGAATAATATCCCCTAACATGGCAAAACTTGCCGTTACCCCGCCTGTCGTCGGATCCGTCAAAACAGAAATATAAAGCTGTCCTGCTTCCCTGTGACGCTTTAAGGCGGCGGAAGTCTTTGCCATCTGCATCAGGGAAACCATTCCCTCCTGCATTCTGGCTCCGCCGGAACAGGCAAACAAAATGACCGGCAGCTCTTCCCTGGTAGCTCTCTCTACCATTCTGGTAATTTTCTCGCCTACCACATATCCCATACTGCTCATCAGAAATCTGGCGTCACAGACGCCGACAGCCGCTTTATGGCCGCCGATTGTTCCGCTTCCGGTCACGACCGCTTCATCCAGTCCTGTCTTTTCCCTTGCTGCGGCAACTTTTTTTTCGTAACCTGGAAACTCCAACGGATTGGAAAATTCCATTTCCTTATCCCATTCTTCAAAGGTTCCTTCATCCACTGTAATTTCGATTCTTCTGCGGGCATGAACCCTGAAATATCCTCCGCATTTGGGGCAGACATAATCATTGTTTTTCACATCTTCCACATAGATCGGCTGTCCGCATTTATTGCACTTGCGCCAAAGCCCTTCCGGAATATTCGGCTCTTCTTCTGTGTTTGACGGCCTGTATTTTGAATCGATTCGGGTGTATGTTTTCTTAAACATATCTTTCAGCATCACAATCTCTCCCCTTTACAGCAAATTTCCGGCTATCTGCAGTATTCCGGAAAATACGTTCCAATAAAATCCGTATCGGTTTTTCCTTCTTCAAATGCCTGATTATCTAAAATCTCATAAAGGAAATCCAAATTTGTCTCAATCCCTTCGATAATCAGTTCTCCAAGGGCGCTGCGCATTTTGGCAATCGCTTCTTCTCTGTCTTTTCCATGTACAATCAGTTTTAACAGCATCGAATCATAGTTGGCTGGAACCTGATAATCCTGGTAAATGTGGGTATCGACCCTGACTCCGTTGCCTCCTGGAATATGGACATTGGTAATTTTTCCTGGGCAGGGCATAAAGTTCTTTTTGGGATTTTCTGCATTAATCCGGCACTCGATAGCATGACCTCTTAACGATACCTGATCCTGGGTAATAAGAAGCGGTTCGCCTGCAGCAATTAAAATCTGTTCTTTGATTAAATCCAGACCAGAAACCAGTTCTGTAACTGGATGTTCGACCTGAATTCTGGTATTCATTTCCATAAAATAGAATTGATTATTTTTATCCAGCAAAAATTCAATGGTTCCTGCATTTTCATACTGTACTGCCCTGGCAGCCGTTACCGCAGCAGCCCCCATTTGTTCTCTCAGTTCTTCTGAAATCGCAATGCAGGGAGACTCTTCCAGAACTTTCTGGTGCCTTCTCTGAATCGAACAGTCCCGTTCTCCCAAATGAATCACATTGCCAAATTTATCTGCCAGAATCTGAAATTCCACGTGTCTTGGATTCTCAATATATTTTTCAATATACATGGTATCATCGGAAAATCCCTTTACGGCTTCCTGCTGGGCATTCTGGAAATTTCCTGCAAAATCTTCCTCGCTTCTGGAAATTCTCATTCCCTTTCCGCCGCCGCCTAAAGCCGCTTTAATCATGACCGGAAATCCGATGTTTTTAGCCAGTTCCAGTCCTTGTTCCATATCGGTTACGGATTCTTTCGTACCTGGAACAACAGGAACCCCTGCTTCTATCATCGTTCTTCTGGCTTCCGATTTATTGCCCATTTTGTGAATCACTGAGGCTGACGGCCCGATAAACGCAATCTTACATTTCTCGCAAAGTTCTGCAAATCTGGCGTTTTCAGAAAGGAAGCCAAATCCAGGATGGATCGCGTCTGCTTTCATAGCAACGGTCGCAGTCAGAATCCGCTCCATATCCAGATAGCTTTTAGAAGAAGGCGCAGGCCCGATACAGATGGCTTCATCTGCCAGCAGGGTGTGAAGGGCATCCTTATCTGCCTCCGAATATACTGCAACGGTTTTAATTCCCATTTCTCTGCAGGCCCGTATAATCCGGACTGCAATCTCTCCACGGTTGGCAACCAAAATTTTCTGAAACATGGCAATCTCCTACCCAATCATAAAAGTTAATTCTGCAGATACTGCGATTTTTCCGTCCACCGTAGCAGTCGCTTTTCCCACTCCTACCGGACCTTTCTGCCTGATTATCTCACATTCCAGGCGAAGTCTGTCTCCTGGAACTACTTTACGCTTAAACTTTGCATGGTTAATTGCCCCAAAATAAGCAATCTTTCCTTTGTTCTCTTCCAGTCCCAAAATCGCCACTGCTCCGGTCTGGGCCAGAGCTTCTACAATCAGCACCCCTGGCATTACCGGTTCCTGGGGAAAATGGCCTGCAAAAAATGGTTCATGATAGGTAACCGCTTTGTATCCTACTGCCCGTACTCCTGGCTCCAGCTCTTCGATACAATCAATCAGCAGAAATGGATGGCGGTGCGGAATAATTTCCTGAATTTCTTTAATTCCCAACATAGCAAACTCTCCTTTTAACGAATCCTGAATAATGGCTGGCCGTATTCCACCACATCTTCGTTATTTACTAAAATGGCTTCTACAATGCCGTCAAAATCGCTTTCGATTTCATTCATCAGCTTCATGGCTTCAATAATCCCCAGAACCTGACCTTTTTTCACATGATCCCCTATCTGGACAAAATTTTCGGCATCCGGAGAAGAAGCGCTGTAAAAAGTACCTACCAGAGGGGAAGTCATTACCTTATCGGATCCAATATCCGGTTCTGTCCTTTTTTCCGGTATGGAAACAGGTTCCGCTGCACTGCCCGATACCTGTACAGTTCCAGAGGTTTTTTCCTTTTTGAGAGCAATTTTAATATTTCCTTCTTCTAACTCAAAACTGCTCAGTCCATAATCAGATACTGCCTGAATCAGTTTCATAATCTCGTTAATTTCCATAACCGTCCGCCTTTCCTGTTATTCGCTGAATTTCTTTACGATCAGGCTGGCATTGTGGCCGCCAAATCCAAGGGAATTGCTGAGAGCATATTCTACGTTCATAGAGACGCCTTCTCCCATAGTATAATCCAAATCACAGCCTTCTCCCGCTGCTTCCAGTCCTGCTGTGGCATGGACAAATCCATCTTCTATAGCCTTTACGCAGGCAATCATCTCTACACCGCCGGCTGCTCCTAATAAATGGCCAATCATAGATTTCGTAGAATTAATCTTTACCTGATAAGCATGATCTCCCAACGCCAGCTTAATCGCTTTGGTTTCAAACAAATCGTTATGGTGGGTACTGGTTCCGTGGGCATTGATGTAGTCGATGTCCTTCGGGGTAATTCCCGCGTCCTTCATGGCAAATTCCATAGCCTTTGCTGCGCCGCTTCCGTCTTCTGCAGGAGATGTAATGTGATATGCGTCGCAGGTTGCTCCGTATCCGACTACCTCTGCCAGAATCTTTGCCCCTCTGTTCTGGGCGTGTTCTAAGGATTCCAGCACAATTACGCCTGCTCCTTCTCCCATAACAAATCCATCCCTGTTCTCGTCAAATGGTCTGGACGCGTGTTCGGGATCTTCTGAAGTGGACAGAGCGGTAAGGGCGGTAAATCCAGCTACCCCTAACGGAGTAATGCTTGATTCCGTTCCTCCTGCCAGCATCACATCTGCCTCGCCGTACTGGATTGCCCGAAACGCTTCGCCAATAGAATGGGTACCCGTTGCGCAGGCTGTTACCACGTTAATACATTTTCCTTTTAATCCAAACTGAATGGCAACATTTCCAGCCGCCATGTTGCTGATCATCATAGGAACTAAAAGAGGATTTACTCTGGACGGGCCTTTTTCCAACAGCTTTTTATGTTCTTTTTCTACCGCTTGAAGACTTCCGATACCAGAACCAATACTGACGCCTACCCGATAGGCATCTTCTTTTGTCAGATCGATTCCTGCATCTTCCAGCGCTTCTTTGGAGGCTGCTACCGCAAACTGGGAAAACGGCTCCATTCTTCTGGCTGCTTTTGCATCCATATATTGTCTGGCGTCGAAATCCTTTACCTGTGCTGCCAGCTTTGCCTTATATTCTGCTGTATCAAAATAAGTAATCGGGCCAAACCCCAGCTTTTTTTCCTTCAATCCTTTCCAAAAGGATTCTACATCATTGCCGATTGGAGTAATGGCTCCCATACCGGTTACAACGACTCTTCTATTCATAAATCTGTCTCCTTTATTTTCGGATTGGCCGGCTTACATGGCCATGCCGCCGTCCACATGGATTACCTGTCCGGTAATATATCCCGCTTTTTCAGAAGCCAGGAAAACCGCCATATTAGCAATATCTTCTGTCTTTCCGAAACGCTTCATAGGAATCTGGGCCTCTGCTGCCATCCGCACAGACTCTGATAATACCTGTGTCATTTCCGTATCAATAAATCCTGGCGCAATGGCATTTACGGTAATATTCCTGCTTGCCATTTCCCTTGCAGCAGATTTGGTAAGTCCGATAATTCCAGCCTTAGAAGCGCTGTAATTGGCCTGTCCGGCATTGCCCAGCACTCCGGATACGGAAGAAATATTAATGATTTTTCCGCTTCTCTGCTTAATCATCTGCCTGGAAACATGGCGGATACAGTTAAATGCACCCTTTAAATTAGTATTTAATACCGCGTCAAACTCTTCTTCTGACATTTTCATTAACAGGTTGTCCCTGGTAATTCCGGCATTATTTACCAGAATATCCACGCGGCCATAGGTTTTTACCACATATTCCATCAGCCCTGCAGCCTGGTTAAAGTCTGATACGTCGCACTGGTATGTCTCTGCCTGACCGCCAAAGCTTCGGATTTCTTCTGCCGTCTCATCTGCCCTGGCTTTCGAACCATTGTAATTGATAATTACAATCGCCCCTTCTTCTGCCATGGAACGGGCAATCTGACGTCCAATTCCCCGACTTGCTCCAGTAATGACTGCTACTTGATTTTCCAGAAGTTTCTCCATTATAAAAGCGCCTCCACTGTCTTTTCTATGTCTTCCAGCGTTCCTACATTCCATATCTTAACATCCCTGCTGATTTTCTTTACGAATCCGGCCAATGTTCTCCCAGGGCCGATTTCAATAAAAGTATCTACTCCGTCTTTCAGAATGGTTTCTACACTCTGCTGCCAGCGGACAGAAGAGGATACCTGCTCCATTAACAGCCGCTTAATAGGCTCTGCTTCGGTTACATACTCTGCCGTTACATTTGCTGCATAAGGAATCGCTGGCTTCCGGATTTCAATGGCATCCAGAACCTGTCCCAGCTTTTTTCCTGCTCCTTCCAGCATTTTGGAATGAAACGGACCGCTGACATTCAGAATTACCGTCCTTTTGGCTCCCGCTTCTTTTAACTTTGCACAGGCTTCTTCTACTGCTTCTTTTCTGCCGGAAATGACAATCTGCCCTGGACAGTTATAATTGGCAATCCAGACGTCCTCCATGGAAGAAAGAACCGTTTCAATGGTCTGGGCATCCAATGCCAGAATCGCTGCCATCGATCCGATTCCTGCCGGAACCTCCTGCTGCATTAAAATTCCTCTCTGACGGACCGCTGTAATGGCGTCATCTGCGCTCATTACTCCTGCCGCAGTCAGCGCGGCATACTCGCCCAGACTCAAACCAGCTGTTACGTCCGGACGGACACCGGCTTCTTCCAATACCTTCATCATGGCAATGCTGGTGGTTACCAGAGCGGCCTGAGTATATTCCGTAATATCCAGCCGGTCATTTTTTTCAAAACAAAGTTCCGGCATGGAAAAACCTAGAAGTTCGGTTGCCCTGTCGTAAATCTGACGGCCTGTTTCTGTTTTCTCATAAAAATCTTTTCCCATGCCGCATACCTGTGCGCCCTGTCCAGGGAAAATAAATGCAGTTCTGCTCATTTCTTGCTCCTTCCGGCGCTGCTGACAAGATTACCGTTTCAGCAGTCTGGATGCCTCTTCCATCATTTCCTCAATCATTTCTTTGCAGGTCATCTCTTTGTCAATCATGCCTGCAATCTGGCCAGCCATGACAGTACCGTTTTTCACGTCTCCGTCCTGAACTGCCTTTCTAAGAGCGCCAAGAGTTAAATATTCCAGCTCTTCAAAGGATTTTCCTTCTTTTTCCAGCTTCAGATATTCTCTGGTCATCTGGTTTCTCAGACAGCGGATGGGATGCCCGTGAGATCTTCCAGTAACCGTTGAATCAATATCGCTGGCTTTTATCAGCCTCTGCTTATAATTGTCATGCACCGTAGATTCCTTTGCCACAACAAAACGGGTTCCCATCTGAACCGCCTCGGCTCCCAGCATAAATGCAGCGGCAATCCCTCTGCCGTCTGCAATTCCTCCGGCAGCAATTACCGGAATCGATACTGCATCCACAATCTGAGGAACCAGGGTCATCGTTGTCAGTTCGCCAATGTGGCCGCCGGATTCCATTCCTTCTGCCACTACTGCATCTGCTCCCATTCTCTCGATTCTCTTTGCCATAGCTACGGAAGCCACTACCGGAATTACCTTAATCCCAGCCTTCTTCCACATCTCCATATACTTTTCCGGATTTCCGGCTCCGGTGGTTACCACCTTTACGTCTTCTTCCACTACCACTCTTGCCACATCATCTGCATGAGGGCTCATCAGCATTACGTTAACGCCAAACGGCTTTTTCGTAATTGCCCTGGCTTTGCGGATTTCTTCTCTGACAACTTCTCCTGGTGCATTTGCTCCGCCAATCAATCCCAGTCCGCCAGCTTCTGATACCGCGGCAGCCAGATTGTGTTCTGCCACCCATGCCATTCCGCCCTGGATAACCGGATATTCAATTTCTAACAGTTCTGTGATTCTTGTTTTCATTATGCTTCCACACCTTTTGATTTTAAATAGTCCATTACCTTTCCTACTGTGGTCAGTTCTTCTAAGTCCTCTGAAGGAATCTCAATTGAATAGGTGTCTTCTAATGCCATGGAAAGTTCAAATAAATCTAAGGAATCTGCTGCCAGATCTTCTTTAAAAGAAGAGGCCTCTGTAATCGTTTCTTCCTCAACGCCTAACTGTTCTGCAATCATCTTTCTCATTTCTTCTAACATAATCGGTTTCTCCTTTTCTGTTTCATTATTTATTTTTTAATCTTTTACCAGGTTATCAGTGTAGAACCCCAGGTCAGCCCTGCGCCAAATCCGGATAAAACCAGCTTATCTCCCGACTTTAGCCTTCCTTCCCGATTCAGCTCGTCCAGTAAAATCGGAACGGATGCTCCAGATGTATTTCCATATCGGCAGATATTCATGGGAAAACGTTCCAGCGGCAGTTTCAGCCGTTTTGCGGCTGCTTCAATGATCCGGTAATTTGCCTGGTGAAGAATAAAATACTTAATAGTTTCTTTTTCTTCTCCTGCCTCTTCTAAAAGCTGTTCGATCGACTCCGGCACTTTTTTAACTGCAAACTTAAATACTTCCTGGCCGTTCATAGAGAGATATCCCATATCCGGTTCTGTCTTAGTCAGAAAATTTCCGTTTGTTCGGGCTTTGCAGGTCAGTACCATGCCTTTAGAACCGTCCGATTTCATCAGAAAACGCTGGATTCCGCCTTCTTCTGTTTCCTGCTCTTCCGCTCTTATTACCACTGCCCCTGCTCCGTCTCCAAACAAAACGCAGGTGCTTCGGTCTTGCCAGTCTACCAGCTTGCTCATCACGTCTGCCCCGATAATTAATGCATTTTTATAACTACCAGATTTTAAAAATGCATATCCTGTATTCAGTGCAAACAAAAATCCAGAACAGGCTGCGCTCAAATCATAGGCTGCGGCGATTTTATTTCCTATTTGTTCCTGTACTTCACAGGCAGCGCTTGGAAAGAAATTTTCCGGAGAAGACGTAGCTGTCAAAATCAATTCCACATCCTCTGCATCCATATCCGCATCGGAAAGGGCTTTTTTTGCCGCCTCTGCCGCAAGGCCAGACGTAGTCCGGTTATGGGTAATTCTTCTCTCCTGAATACCAGTGCGGCTTTGAATCCATTCATCACTGGTATCGATTCTCTCTGCCAAATCTTCATTGGTAATTTTGGTCTCTGGCACACAGGAACCAGTTCCCGCGATTTTTATTATTCGCATATTTGCCTTCCTGTTATTTTAATATCATAATATTTTAGTTTCAAATATTTTGAATGTCAAAGTAATAATATACAATTTCATTTTATTTGTCAAGCAAATATTTTTCTAAGCTTTGGGGTAACCAATCGTATTGACAGAAAGCGCTTGCTATGCTAAGGTATTATTAATCAATACCGGTATCGTTTTATTGGCTTTTTGATTTACTTAAAATTTTTACAGGAGGGATAAACTTATGAAAACTACCGGCGTTATCCGTAAATTAGACGAGCTTGGAAGAATCACTTTACCCATAGAGCTGCGGAGAAGCCTGGATCTTGATGTGAAAGATGGTCTTGAAATCACAGTTCAGGATGATTATATTATCCTTCGCAAGGCAGAAGTGGGAGACGTTTTCAATGGCAGAACAGAAGACTTAATTGAATATGAGGGAAAATACATATCTAAGTCAACCATTCGGGAACTTGCCCAGTTAGCTGGTCTGAAAATCGTAGAATAAAGAAAAACAGAAAAAAGAAGGTATCGATTCACAGCGGATCGATACCTTCTGACGTTTTACAGCAATGCCTGATACACATCTCTTTTTCTGATTCCCCTGTCTTTTGCCACCAGCTTCATTGCTTCTTTTCTGTCTTTTCCCTGGGCCTCATAATAGTCCATATGCTCTTCCAGGCTCATATTCTCCCAGGATTCTTTTTCCTCTCTGCGGATTTCTTCCATAGACTTTCCCTGGATGACAATGACGCATTCTCCCTTTGGCTCTTCTGTTTCGTAATAATCCAGAGCCTCTTCAAATGTAGTCAAAAAGGCGGTTTCATATTTTTTGGTCAATTCTCGGCAAATCGTAATCTTCCGGTTTCCCAATGCTTCGTACAAATCCCGTAATGTCTTTACCAGATGATGGGGGGCTTCATAGACAATCATGGTCCTGGTTTCCCTTTTTAATTCCTCTAAAATCCACTGGCGTTCCTTTTTATCCGCTTTTTCGGAAGGCAGGAATGCCTCAAAACAGAACCGCCTGGTCGGAAGACCTGACATGGTAAGAGCCGTAATACAGGCGGCCGCCCCTGGAAGCGACGTAACCGGAATTCCCGCTTCATGACACTGGCGAACCAGTTCTTCGCCTGGATCCGAGATACCTGGAGTGCCTGCATCTGTAATTAAGGCAATGCTGACCCCATTTTTCATCTGTTCTACCAGGTATCTGGCTTTATCCACTTTATTATACTCGTGGTAGCTGGTCATAGGGGTTTTGATTTCAAAATGGTTGAGAAGCTTAATGCTGTGGCGGGTATCCTCTGCCGCAATCAGATCCACTTCCTGTAATGTTTTCAGCACCCGAAACGTAATATCTTCCAGGTTTCCGATAGGCGTTGCACATAAATACAGCATTCCTGCCATCTTAAACTCCTCCTGTCTCAGTAACTCTGTTTAATAGCCGTAAATCTCGTAAATCTCATCTGTATAAACTCCCTGTTCTTTATAAACAATAATCGGAGCTTCTACTTTTATCATGGACTTTCCGCCTCTGACTGCTTCAATCAGTACCATATTGGCGTCTCTGTCAATAAATGGATGGACCAGTTTCATCCGTTTCGGTTCCAGCTTATAGCTCTTTAAAGCTGTGATAATCTCAATCAGCCGGTGGGGGCGGTGAACCATATAAAACCGGCCGCCTGGTTTCAATAATTTGGCCGCTGCTGCCGCTACATCATCTAAGGTGCAAAGTACCTCGTGTCTGGCAATGGCTTTTGGCAGATCCGGATTTTTCAGTCCATGGGCGTCGTTCATATAAGGAGGATTGGAAGTAATGACATCAAAAGAAGCCAGGGCAAAAATCTGTCCGGCTTCTTTAATATCTCCAGTTACAATGTCCACCTTTTCTTCCAGATGGTTATAAGCCACACTTCTTCTGGCCATATCTGCCATCTCTTCCTGTATTTCCAGACCGGTAAAATGGCGTCCTTCTGACTTTGCCTCTAAAAGGATGGGGATAATTCCCGTACCGGTTCCCAAATCCAGAACCGTTTCTCCTGGTTTTACCGATGCAAATCCAGACAAAAGAACTGCGTCCATTCCAAAACAAAATGCCCCTGTATTCTGAATGATTCCGTACCCATTTCTCTGTAAATCATCAATGCGCTCGTTTTCCTTCAGATTTATTTCCATTTTGTCTGGGTTTTCCTTCCTTTTTCTCTAGTGCTTCTAATTGTTTTAATTCTGCGTCTTCCAGCTTGTCTGCTTTATTCTTTTCTTTCTTTTTTCTAGGCTTAAAACGCAAATCGTCTACCTTATATTCCCGTATTTCTTTTTCATCGTTAACTGTAACAATTACTTTTACCAGCTGGCGCAGAACGTTGACGCTGTGAACCTCGCCTTTAAATCCATCTGCCGTGGTTACAAAATCCCCAACTCCAGGCAGTTTGCTGTTCAATACCTGATACGTTTCTTCTTCGTTTTTCAGGCAGCACATCAGACGGCCGCAGACACCGGAAATCTTAGTCGGATTCAGGGATAAGTTCTGTTCTTTTGCCATTTTTATGGATACCGGCGCAAACTCAGAAAGATACGTGTGACAGCAAAGAGGACGGCCGCAGATGCCAATTCCTCCCATGATCTTCGTCTCATCCCTGACTCCAACCTGGCGCAGTTCGATTCTGGTCTTGAATACAGATGCCAGATCCTTTACCAGTTCCCTGAAATCTACTCTTCCATCAGCGGTAAAATAAAAGAGAACCTTATTATTGTCAAAGGTATATTCTGCATCAATCAGCTTCATATCCAGTTCTCTTTTTTTAATCTTTTCCAGACAAATCTGAAAAGCTTCCTTTTCTTTTTCCTTGTTACGCTTTTCAATCGCCTGATCTTCCTCTGTCGCCATCCGGATAACCGGCTTTAAAGGCTGTACAACCTTTCCTTCTTCTACTTCTCTGGTTCCCAGAACCACATAACCATACTCAATGCCTCTGGCCGTTTCTACGATTACGTGATCGCCGCATTTAATATTTTTATCTCCAGGATCAAAAAAATACACTTTTCCAGCAGTACGGAACCGGACTCCGATTACTTTTGTCATCAATTAATTCTCCTTCATTACCAGCAGCATCAGTTCCATTACCAGCTCCATATTTACATTGGCGCGAAGTCTGGCCCTGGCTTTCTCAATGGACTCTAAAACAGCTTCCAGCCCCTGATAGCTGCTGTTCTTGCTCATATCGTTAATCGCTGAATATTCCTCTTTAAAAATCAGCAGATTCATGTCTTTGGTCACTTTAAACATTAATACGTCCCGATACCAGAGCTGCATAAAATCCAAACACTCATCCAGATTTAAGTTGTCGTCTTTTAACTTCCGGATGGTTTCCATCAGCTCTGCAATATCCATCGAACGCAGGTGTTTTAACAATGCCAGCATGGTCTGGTATACAGCCTGAAATTCTTCTGATTCAGCCAGATGAACGGCTTTTCCCAGATTTCCCCTTGCAAATGCAGCGTACACTTCTGCCTTATCTTCTGATATTTTCTCCTTCTGAACCAGATAGGTTTTAATATCTCCATCCCTGAGAGGTTTTAAATTCATCTGGACGCAGCGGGACAGGATAGTAGGAAGAAACAGCTCCTGATTTGTAGTTAAAAGGAGAATGACAACATAAGCCGGCGGCTCTTCGATCGTCTTTAACAGAGCGTTCTGAGCCTGGCCTGTCATCTTTTCTGCCTCATTTACAATATAAATCTTATATTTGCTGCTGTATGGACGAATCGCCACCGTATCGTTAATCTGGCTTCGAATATCGTCTACACCTATACTTCCAGGTTTTTCATGGGATACGTATATCAAATCTGGATGATTATGGGAAAGCACCTGCTTACAGGCATGA
Organism: uncultured Clostridium sp.; assembly: GCA_900542035.1. Lineage (GTDB taxonomy): Bacteria > Bacillota > Clostridia > Lachnospirales > Lachnospiraceae > UMGS1370. Next base: position 60,860 of record UQMJ01000009.1, on the reverse strand, counting down.
CAGGATAAGCAGGGAGCCGCCGAATCCTTTTCCCTGTTTTCACAAAGAAGAGTCAGGGCAAATGCCTCTGCCAATTCCATTTTTCCCATTCCTTCTTCCCCATTCAAAATATATGCGTGGGAAATTTTATCCGCCTGAATTGCGGTTATAAAATGCTCTTTAATGGCCTTCTGGCCTAATATCTCTTCAAATGTTTTCAATTCAGTAACTCCTTTCTCTCGAAAAGGCTGTTTCCACATCTGTGTACAAGAGACAGTATAACATAAATTTTCCCTCTTAGAAAGCTTATTTATTGGCAATCCCTGCTGATTTCCCCTACAATCTTTTCCAGGCAGACAGACAGATTCTCATTGTCATAAGACTGTTCAATTCCGCATTGGTTTAATCTCTCCTGGCAAAAATCCTGTTCATCTGCCAGATACCGTCTGCATACTTCATCATAACGAGGAGACGGCTGACGTTTTTCCCGATCTAAGGCTCTTTGAAGACGCAGTCCATTTTCCACTGTAATATAAACAGGCTGCAGATACTCTTTTCCAAAATAGTTCCTGGTCTTTTCATAGGATTCCAGGGTTCCTATCATCAGATAATTCTCGTGTTCTATATCAATCTGACCGTCATCCGCCGTAAAATAACTCCAAGGCCCCATCATGGTCTCATACGTCCGGCATTCAATGATTTTTCCATCTTCCAGAAGTCTGTCAAGTTCTTCCTGGGTGGTAAAAAAATATTCTCTTCCATTCTGTTCCCCAATCCGGATGGGACGTGTCGTATAAGGTACTACCGTTTGTAATTGAGGAAGACGCTTTAAAATCTCCTGATATAACGTATCCTTTCCGGATGCGCTTTTTCCCATCAGATAAAAAATCTTTCCCATGTTATTCTCCAATCACTATTTCAATGTATTCTGCTGCCGGATCTTTTAATCCCTGGACTGGCAGATGATTTTTTTTATATTCCATAATGGTATGAAGCATTTCCCCGCTGATCCGTTCTCCTGGAGCAGCTACCGGAATTCCAGGCGGATAAATATAGACAAATTCGCCGCTAATGCGTCCCTCTGCCTCTTTTAATAACATCCTCTGTGTTTTCCGATTCCACGCTTCTGAAATTGTCATTTCTCCCTGCTTGGGCCAGGAGCGCTTATCCGGAATCACAATCTCCGCCTTTTTTGTATCTAATTCCGCGTCAATCTGAGCCAACGCCCTGCATAGACGAAAGAATCCCTCTTCTCTGTCAAATGGGGACGTCATGGCAAGAGTATAATCGTTGCCGCTCATCTCCATTTCCAGAGAATACCGTTCTCTTAAAATTTCTGCCAGTTTCTCCCCTGTCATACTGGTTTCTTTTACCGACAATACCAATTTAGACGGATCCATATCATAGATTCCATATTTCCCAATTAATTCTCTGCCTGGAATCCGGATATGGTTCCATTCTGCCGATTTTTTCCGGAACTCTGATACCTGGTAAAACAGTTTCTTTAATCGTTCTCCCTTATCTTCTTTCATGGTACGGACGCACCAGTCGATTCCCCCCATAAATAGGTACGATGGACTGCTGCTCTGGTAAATTTGAAGATATTTCTCGATATTCCCGCAATCTGCATATCCCTTTTTCCAATGAATTATCGCGGTCTGGGTAAAGGACGGAAGCGTTTTATGAAGGCTCTGAATTACCACATCTGCCCCCAGGTCCAAAGCCGACGCTGGAAATCCTCCCTGATAGGCAAAAGGGAAATGCGCTCCATGAGCTTCATCCACAATCAGCGGAATCCCATATCGGTGGACTATGTTGGCAATTTCTTTTATATCCGAAACCATTCCCTCATAAGTTGGGGATACAATTAAAACTGCCTGGATTTCAGGATTAGACTTCAAAGAGTTTTCCACATCTTCCGGTAAAATTCCACCCTGAATCCCAAATTCCGGAATATATTGTGGATAAACATACTGGGCCTGTAATTGATTCAAAAACACACCATGGTAAGCAGACTTATGGCAGCTGCGGCTCATCAGAATCCATCCTCCAGGTTTCGTCAGGCCGCAGACTGCGCTTAAAATCCCGCTGCTGCTTCCATTAACCAAAAACCAGGATTTATCACTTCCATACACTCTGGATGCATATTCCATCGCTTCTTTTAAAATTCCATCCGGATGATGAAGATTATCAAATCCGTCAATTTCTGTAATATCAATCTGATAAGGGTTGGGAAAATCCAATTCTGCCCTTTTATGTCCTGGCATATGAAATGGATACATTTCTGATTTTCCATATTCCTGTAATCGCTCTAATAGTCCTATTTCCTGTTTCAAAATCGCTGGTCCTGCCTCTTTCCTTTTGCTAAAATCTATTCTATAATAAAACAGAATCCAAATTATTTCAACAAGGGAGGGAAATCCATTGAGAACCGAAGAATTTAAGATGGAACGTCCAGGGCTGGTAAAACCTGGCGATAAAGTGAAAATTATAGAACGGGACGGCACCAGCGGCTACAGTTATATCATTGATCCAGCTGTTGCAATGTCCGGCTGCTATTCCAATCGGGATCGGATTCTTTCTGAATACGGAATCGTAAAAGACGTAAGAGAAAATTCCAGAGGATTCTATGTAGTAGTCGAATTTGATGAGTAACTATTTTCCTCCGGCACCATTTAAAACGGCCTGGAGATTCTCCAGACCGCTTATTCTAATCTTATAAAATCTGCAAAACATTTCTACAAAGCCGGAATAATAACCGCATTGCTTTCTGGCTGTCCGCCTATTGTCTCACTGGGGCGGGTATAAACCTCGCTGCCTGGCGCCTGGTTTCCAATGGTTTCTGCCGGCCTGGGCACTGTCTCTGCCGGACGTTCTGCTGGTATAGTCTCTGCCGGACGTTCCGGTACAACTGCAGCTTGTGTTGTCTCCTGCAGCGTCTCCTGACTGGATGGCACTGTCTCTTCTTCTCCGCCTGGAAGGATTTGTCCTCCCTGACTTCCTTGTCCGCCGACCAGAATACTTTCCGCCACCAGTTCTTTTGACCCGCCGGAAAACTGAATCGCTCTGGTATCTAATATCTCCCAGCTCTGTCCCCAGGAATCCCACTGGGACTCATGCTCATAGCAGGTAATGGTTTCCCCATTTACCAGTAAAAGTTCTAATGCCTGATTCTCATTGAAATCTCCGTTCCTGACTCCTGAATCAGAAATTTTATTTACTGTTCCATCTAAACCAACCGTTACAATCTGTCCATATCCTGATTTCCAGCTTACCGGATAATATTCTCCATAAATAGTTTTCTGGTTTTCATAATAATAGAGATTTAAAATGTTTCCTTCAAATACGCTGCTGGCCGGCTGCTTTTCCGTTCCATCCATGGAAATCCGGTAAATCTGACTGTATCTTTCCCCATTGGTTCCTTTTGATACATACGCGCTGTAATAAATCCAATCCTCCGCAATACAGAAACTGTTAATGCCATATTCGCTGCGTGCTAAAATCCCATTCTGGCCAGAGTTGTCTTTCCAGGAAATCACTCCATTTCCGCCGTCATTTTTCAGTTCGTAGGTCATATCGCCGACACTGCGGACTGCAGGTTTCACATAAGAAATTTTCCCGTCATCCAGTTTATATTGCCTGTCTCCAATAACCTTCATTCCAGAATCATCCCCAGATACCAGACTTCCCATACCATCCAGAAGATAAGCGATATTGTCCTGGATTTTTACCTGATACTGGTTTTCTCCTACTGGATAAGAAGTTCCAGATTCTGCTTTGAATACCGTTCCATTTGATGCATAATAAATCTGTCCCTCTGCTTCCAAAAATCCAGTAACCTGATTAGACAGAAGTTCTTTTGTCTGGTCTGACGGACGCATCCGGAACAAAGAGCCATTCACCCCCTGTTCTTCTGCATTTAATCCTTCATTTGACGGCGCTAATGCCAGATAATAGACCCATCCGTCTCCTATTGCCAATGCATTGGGAGATGCCACTTCTGGCGTATTTTTTCCTCCCAGATACTCTTCCTCTTCTTCTGTGGATTTCTTATACCGAATGGGATAAAATGCTCCTTTATAGGCAGAACTGGTATCTAAATAGGCATAGAACTCATTTCCTCTTACCATGCTCTTTTTCCCTGTTTCTATTTCCTCCTGGGTCTTTCCCTGATAATTGAAATCCATCTGAATATCCTTTAAACGTCCGGACTCTGCAAATTGACAAATCCACCCATCAATTGAACAGGAACTGCCTGTTTCCATAATCCCGTTGTCATTTAAGTAATATAAGCCGTCTTCCCAGACTTTCCAGGTATCTTTAGCAAATGTGCCGTCTTCCTCTCTGAATTTTGTGCCCTGTTCCGTCTCAACCCATCCGTAAATAGCTTCTGTCTCGATTACAATTTCAGATGCAGTTGTCTCTGGAACCTGTTTGTCCGGATTCCATGCATCTTTTTTTATCTTAAAAAATACGGTCGCAACTACCAAAACTGCAACTAACAGAGTACAGATTGCACATATCACCATCATGGTACTCCAGAGATAGGATTCTTTTCTTTTTTTCTTTCTGCTTGCCATCATACTCCTCCAATCAGCTACGTTTATCCTATCAGACTTTGCCAAGCATTACAAGAAAAGAAACCTTACAAAATTCTGCAAATTCTTACATTACATCCATATATATCCTATAGTCCCAGACGTTCATATTCTTCTTTCGGAGCGTCTGCTTTCTTTAAAGTATCCGAAAGCTTTTGATTCCATATCACAGCAGTTTCATTCGTTAATAGATTTTTCTTTTGACTTGGATCTTCGTCCAAATCATATAATCTGTCTCCAAAGCGGTCTGCATGATAATATGGAAGTACAGATGGCATCCGTAAGCATGGAATCCCATTCGTAAATCGGCATCCTTCTATTAATTCTGCCTGTTTTAACTGTTCATCCGTAAAATATCCTCTTATATTTGTAGGCATCATTGTATACTCATAAATGGGACTATTGGTTTCATCTTTATTCGCTTTCATATATACCATATGTCCATCTGTACAACAAGTATAAGAGCCATGCACTCCAAAAAGCGTCATATCTCGAATCTCTTTCTCTTCTGTAAGAATTGGAAGTATGGAAGTCCCGTCCATTTCTCCCATCTTTTTAGAAGGGCATCCAAAAATGTCCAATAAAGTAGGTGCTATGTCTACGGTACTAGCTAACTGGCTGGTATGGTTTTTACCTTCTATACCTGGAACGTAAATGAAAAATGGTGTATGAACCAATTCATCATAAATGGGAGGAAAATTCTTTCCAAGACAATCGTGTTCACCTAGCAAAAAACCATGATCGGTGTTTACAATCAAAGCGGTATCCTTCCACATATCATGTTCATCCATAAAATCCAGGACTTTTCCTACATGAACGTCACACATCGTCATAAGCGCTGCATATTCTTTCGCCGCATTTTGTAGGTCTTTATGGTAATTACCACTTGGAATCATACCGTATCTTGGCCAGTTTAATGTTTCTTCTTCTGGAAGTCCGTATAATTCCCGATATTTTTGAGGTACGTAAAATGGTTCGTGAGGATCAAAACATTCTATCTGTAAGAACCAGTTATCCTTCTTTTCGTGTTCCTTTAAAAATTCCAGTCCGGCTGCCACTGTCATAGCACTGGGCATTTCTTCCTCTGTCTGCTGACGCAGACGGTTGCGATAGTGTTGATTTACTGAAATTCCCTGTTTATTTAAGGGATTCCGATCTGCAGGAATTTCCGCTTCAATGTCATGGGCAACAAACCGATCTCCTTCCTGCCCCCTGAATCCCTCCCAGGTATCATACCGGTTGTGATAAGTGCATCCGCCGTCTTCCCAATAATGGGAATGATCCGTACACAAATGTGTATAAACACCATATTCCCTTAATACTTCCATTACCGATTTGTCAAAAGGCTCTAACGGCCCCCATCCTCTGTAAAGGAAATTATATTTTCCTGTGTGCAGTTCCCGTCGTGCAGGCATACATGGGAGACTGCCCGCATAAAAATTATCAAACCTGATACAGTGCTCTTCTAACCGTTGAAAATTGGGCATTTTAGTCCAATTGCATCCGTAATTTGGTAAAAATTTCCTGGTCAGTGTATCAAACATTACCATTACAGCTCTCATAATATGCCATCTCCTATCACATCTAAATCCTTTTCTTATCTTCTAATTTTCTTCTTTACTGCTTCTTTCGAAGCTCTAGGATCCTGAACTTCCACGCCATCTTTATCTTTAAATAAAATCATAGTCAGTACAAAGCCCAGTACCATAGCAACTCCTACTGCAATTAATACGCCATAAAATGACATATCAAATCCGGTTTCCGGATTAATATAGGCTGGAAAAGCAAATAATCCAAGTCCGCCCATATTATATTTCTTGACATCTAAAAGCCCCATAATTGCACCGCCTACTGCGGAAGCAATCAATGTAATAATAAATGGAGTCTTCAATGGCAGCGTAATACCATAAATGGAAGGTTCACTAACGCCAAAAAAGCTGGAAATTGCTGCTGGAAGTGCTGTTTCCTTTGTCTTTTTATTACGGGTTTTAACGTACACTGCAAATACAACTGCACAAGTAACAAATGGTACTGCCTGCATACAGCAAATAACATTTTCATATCCGTTCGCCATTAAATTACTAATTTGAATAGGAACAATTCCCTGATGGAGACCAAACATAACCAGAACCTGCCATAAACCTCCTACTAATGCACCAGTAATAACTGGGCTGATATCGTGAAGAGCCATAAATGCTGCTCCAATTATATCACTAATCCAAGTAGCTACTGGACCTACTGCCAATAATGTAATTACAACCGTTACTAACAGGGTAAATGCTGGAACCAAAAACATTTTTAATACGGTCGGAATAATCTTCTTAAAGAACTTTTCAACTTTGGAACCAACCCAGACTGCTAAAACAGCCGGAATGACTGTAGAAGAATAATTCATCAATAAAACTGGAATTCCACAAAATGTCGCCGTTACATTCGATGAAAATACGGTTCCCTCAAAAACGGTATACATTACTTCTGCTGACTTCAATCCGGCTACAGACGGATGAATCATAGCTGCTCCAACAGCCATTCCAATAAATTTATTCATTCCGAATTTTTCTGCAGCTGTATATCCTACAAAAACTGGGAAGAAATAGAAAATTACATCCCCAATGGAATTAATAATTACATAAGTACCAGAAGTTGTACTTAAAAGTCCTAATGCTCCAAAAAATGCAACTAAACCTTTTAGAATACCGCAGCCACACATTAATCCTAGCAACGGAGTAAAAATACCAGAAATTACTGAAATAAACTGATTTACAACTCCTTTAGGCTTTTCCTCAGCAGAAGATGGAGCGCCTCCGCTTCCAAATCCTCCAACTGCCATAACCGCATCAAAGGCTTCCTCTACAGCATTTCCAATTACTACCTGATACTGACCACCTTTTTGAATAACATCAATAATTCCCTCTTTTGATTTTAAAGCCTCTTTATTAGCTAATGACTCATCCTTCAATCGAAAGCGCAGACGAGTAACACAATGAGTTAAAGAATCTACATTTTCTTTACCTCCTACATTTTCAATAATGAAAGGAGCTAAAGCCTTGTAATCTACCTTTGCCATAATTGTCCTCCTAAACAGTTTTCCTGCTATGTGATATTCTGCTTTCCCTAGAATGATGGGCCCTGTCATCCTCTGATACGTCCATTATATATATTGATGTTCAATTTTGCAACAAATTCATTAACTATATGTCCATTTTCGGCACATTATTCATTTTAATCAGACTGTTTTTGTGCATTTTAACAATTAATCTTATCATAAAACCGAACAATTGTCCGAAACATTTGACTTTTTATAGACAAACACATTGTAACGTTTTATAATAAAACCATATTATATAAATGTGAGGATATACAAATGTCTGTTATAATACAATTAAAGGAAATGCTTCCAGAATTATCTAGAAACGAACGAAAAGTCGCAGATTATCTCTTAGAATACCCATATGATATACAACGTTTTTCCAGTGAAGCAATTGCTTCCACCTGTAATACCAGCCGCAGCGCAGTCATTCGTTTATGCCAAAAGTTAGGTTATCATGGCTATTCTGAGTTTAAATATGCTCTTTTACACGAACTTAGTGAATCTTCAAACCATTCGTTTGGAAACCAGGCGGTTTCCGACAGTGTGCTGCAATACTACTGTGAGGGACTGCAGCAAATGGCCTCTTTTAATAATTCTCCTTTGTTAGATGAAATTGCTGATGCAATTCTATACTCTAAGCGAGTAATTACTTTAGGATATATGCATTCATTCTATTCTGCCAAGCAAATGGCCTTTCGCTTAAACCGCTTTGGAATTGACTGCCGTCCTATTGAGGATTCCAGTATTATGGAAAATTATTCATCCATCTTAAAGCAGGGTGATGTCATTATTATATTTTCTATCAGTGGATTAGAACTTTATGAAAATCTGGTAAAAGAATACCATAAAAACAGAGTGAAGGTAATTCTGATAACCATGACTCCAAAGTGTACTCTTGCAAAGTTAGCTGATACAGTAGCTGTTCTTCCTCTTTTAAGCCACTCTAAAAATACCTATTTATTAGATGATGCCATTACATTTTATATGTTTATCGAAATGATTATGGAAGTCTTAAATAAAAAACTGGCGAAACTCAATCAATAGTTTTTAATCCTATAAAAGTCCTAGCTGTTTAATCAGAAAACTAGGACTTTATTGATTGCTCTTTATACACAAAAAAAGCCGTTCTCCTTAGATTATAAGGAAAACGACTATTCGTGAGGCATCGGGGACTCGAACCCCGGACAACTTGATTAAAAGTCAAGTGCTCTACCGCCTGAGCTAATACCCCATAAAAGAAGATGCCCAAAGCCGGAATCGAACCAGCGACACGAGGATTTTCAGTCCTCTGCTCTACCAACTGAGCTATCTGGGCATGAGTAGCGGGGACAGGATTTGAACCTATGACCTTCGGGTTATGAGCCCGACGAGCTTCCAGACTGCTCCACCCCGCGATAGTGAGTAATATAAAATTTTTAAATGGATGGAGATGGATTCGAACCATCGAAGCGTGTCGCAACAGATTTACAGTCTGCCCCCTTTGGCCACTCGGGAATCCATCCAAATGCTCGGATAAGCATTGATTATATTATCACAACCCTGTCAAAAAAGCAAGTATTTTTTACTTAATAAAAATCCCCAGCCCGCGTAATAAACAGCGCGCTGCTGACCGGAGGCATAAGAAGCGTCAGCTTTCCATCCCTTACCGATGCCGGAAGAACGCCTGCATTATAGCCCTGCTCCGTACTCATCATAATCCGGCTTAATCTGGTATCGTCATTAATCCCCAGTTCCCAGACCGGAACTTCGATATGGCGTTCTGTCTGGTCATTATTCAATACGGTTACGCATTTATATTCTCCGTCAATCCGGCCATATGCAATAACCTGGTAATCCGCTACAAGAGGCTTCAGCGCTCCCCATTTAAGAGCTGGAATCCGGTTGTGGATTCCCGTCATATAGCGATGATACTCCATCAGTTCCAGATCTTCATGGCCCCAGGGATAGGTTCTCCGGTTGTCCGGATCCGTAAATCCACACAGTCCCGCTTCATCTCCATAATAAATCGTAGGCGCTCCAGGCCAGGTCATCTGTACCATTACCGCTTCTCTCATCACACCCAGATTGACATCCCTGGATGCATCTTCCGGACTTAACTCCCCGATTCTTCCTACCATATGATTGGTTCTGGTCAGGAAACGGGAGTGATCGTGATTAGACAGTTCGTTCATTGCCACAAAAACGGAATTTGTCTGCATCCGGCTCATATTATAAATCATAGAGGAGAAAAATTCCCTGCCGTCCCCCAGCAGGTCTTCCCGATACTCGTCGCTGTGTTTTTCCATTCCGGTTAAAAACCAGGTCAGAGGCTCCATAAACGCATCATAATTCATAACGGAATCCCACTGGTCTCCCTGAAGCCACTCGGATGGATCTCCATAATGTTCAGCCAGAATCAGCGCTTCTGGGTTCGCCTTTTTTACTTCCTTCCGGAACTTCTGCCAGAACCAGTGATTATACTCCGCACTATGCCCCAAATCCGCAGCTACATCCAGACGCCACCCGTCTACGCAGTAAGGCTTGGACACCCATTTTTTCGCAATATCCAGCACGTACTGTTCCAGTATGGGAGAACCTTCATAATTCAGCTTAGGCAGCGTATCATGCCCCCACCAGCCGTCGTAGCTGCCGTTGTAGGGCCAGTTTTCCGGCTGGGATTTATTAAAATGGAAAAAGGAACGATACGGGCTGTCTGCAGATACATATGCGCCCGCCTCGTAACTGCCTTCCCTCTGGTAAATCCGTTCCCGATCCAGCCATTTGTTAAAAGAACCGCAATGATTAAACACACCGTCAATAATCACACGCATCCCTCTGCGGTGCATTTCTTCCACAAGCGTTAAAAACAAGGCGTCGCTGGCTTCCAGATTTTTTCTGTCTGCCGTTCTGGACACATACTTCCCTGCGTCTTCATTGGTTTCTGCATCTGGCTGTACCAGACTCCCGCTGCTGTTTTGAATGATCCCAAAATGAGGATCAATATGCTCATAATCCTGAATATCGTATTTATGGTTGGACGGAGACACAAAAAGCGGATTAAAGTAAATCGCCGTCACTCCCAGGCTCTGGATATAATTGAGCTTGTCCAGAACGCCTTGCAAATCGCCTCCGTAAAACCTGCGGACATCCATTGGCTCCGGATAATCATTCCAATGTTCTGCCCGCTGTACCGGACGTCCGATATAAACGTATTCATTATCCAGAACATCGTTGCTTCTGTTGCCGTTGCAAAACCGGTCTACATAAATCTGATACATTACCGCACCTTTTGCCCATTCCGGCACATGAAATCCAGGCGTAATGCAAAATCCAAACTGTTCCCGATTGTCCAGAGTAGCTCCTAAGCGGTTAAAATAGCACACTTCTCCATTATAAATAATTTGAAAATAATAACGGACCTGCTTTTTTCCAACTTCAATGCTTCCGCTGTAGTAATCAAACAAATCGTCGCTCTCGACTTTGGGGATTTCTTTTAACATATCCGTCCCATGGATTCCGATAAAGACATGGCTGGCATTCTGTCTGCCTGTCCGGAACCGCAGCATGACGCTGTCCCCTGGATCCGGTTCTTCCGGCCTGCGGTAATCTCTTGTCTCAGACGTAAACAGCGCTTCTTTTATTAATCTATTGCAATCCTTTTCCATACTTAAACCTCAAATGTAAGTGTTTCCATCTTCTTCTATTCTATATGATCTTCCTGCTTCTGTACAGAGCAAAGATAGATTCCTCCTGTTTTTCCCAGATTTCAGGCAAGTAAAAAGGCCAGCGGGGTAGCTGGCCTTTTTAGGAGAAGGTATTTCGTTTCTTATGGGGTGTAGCAAAAACTATATAATGTATTGGGGGGGGTTACGTTTATTATAATAGCATACACCTTCCAAAAAGTGTGCACAAACTTCAACTTTTTTCCAAAATATTTTTATACATTTTTTCCAAGTCTCAAGCCTCTTCCGGCTGCATGGAAGAAAACAGGGCCTCAAACTCTTCCTGACCAATTTTCTCCTTTTCAATCAGAAGTTTGCTGCAGGCATGAAGGAAGTTTTCATTTTCCATAATAATAGCCTTTGCCTTTGCATAGCACTCATCAATAATCCGCTTTACCTCGCTGTCGATTACTGTTGCAACGGATTCTCCGTAACTCTTGGTATGAGCCAGATCGCGGCCGATAAATACTTCCTCTTCGTCGCTGCTGTAGTTAATCATGCCCACTTTTTCAGACATTCCGTACTGGGTAACCATTGCCCTGGCAATAGCCGTTGCCTGTTTGATATCCTGGGAGGCTCCCGCTGTAATATCATCAAATACCAGTTCTTCCGCAATGCGTCCCCCCAGGGAAACCATAATATTTTCCAGCATCTGGCGCCTGGTCATATAGAGATCGTCCCGTTCCGGCAGCGGCATAGTATATCCTCCGGCTCCATTTCCAGTCGGAATAATGGAAACCGTGTGTACCGGCCCTACTTCCGGCAGCAGATGGAAGAGGATTGCATGGCCGGTCTCGTGGTAAGCGGTAATCTTTTTATCCTTATCCGAAACCACTTTGCTCTTTTTCTCTGCGCCAATGCCGATTTTGATAAACGCTTTGTCGATATCTGCCTGACGGATAAAGTTCCTGTCCTCTCTGGCCGAAAGGATTGCCGCCTCATTCATCAGATTCTCCAGATCTGCTCCCGTAAATCCGGAAGTAGTCTGGGCAACCCGATGGAGATCTACATCTTCTCCCAGAGGCTTATCTTTCACATGAACCTTTAAAATCTCTTCTCTGCCTTTTACGTCCGGACGGCCCACTACAACTTTCCGGTCGAACCGGCCTGGACGCAGGATTGCCGGATCCAGAATATCTACCCGATTGGTAGCCGCCAGCACGATGATGCCTTCGTTGACGCCGAATCCATCCATTTCCACCAGCATCTGGTTTAAGGTCTGCTCTCTCTCATCATGGCCGCCGCCCATACCGGTTCCCCTTCTTCTGGCAACCGCATCGATCTCATCAATAAATACGATACAAGGAGAGTTCTTCTTGGCATTTTCAAATAAATCCCTGACACGGGAAGCTCCTACGCCGACAAACATTTCTACAAAATCAGAACCGGAAATGGAGAAAAACGGAACTCCCGCTTCGCCTGCTACCGCCTTTGCAAGCAGGGTTTTACCCGTACCAGGCGGCCCCTCCAGCAAAAGTCCTTTGGGAATTCTTGCTCCAAGAGCCGTATATTTTCTTGGATTTTTCAAAAAGTCCACGACTTCTTCCAGCTCTTCCTTCTCTTCGTCTAAGCCGGCCACCATCTCAAAGTTGACTTTGTTGTCTCGGCTCATCCTCGCTCTGCTCTTGCCAAAATTCATCATTTTGGCATTGCCTCCTCCGGATGCTGCCCGCATATTCATAATGTTAAAAATTACCATAATGACAACAGCTGATAATATTACCGGAAGAAAAATAGAAAGAACGTAGTTTTCCTGGGGAACGTCAAACAGGGTATAATCGATTCCCCTTGATTTTAACTGGTCCTGGGCTTCTACTACGTCGGATACATAAACAGAGCTTACTCCGCCTCCAGGATAATGCAGTTCTACTTTGCCGGTAGGCGCCGCCTCATTCTGCTTTACCCAGACCTGCTCATAATTCCCTGCCTCCAGGGCCTGATAATATTCCTGCTCACTTAACGCGTCGTTATTGCGGCTAAACAGTGTGCTGACCACAATAACCATAAGGACAACGCTCAGGATTAATCCAAAGCCTCTATACTGCTGCTGTTTCAAAGAATTGCCTCCTTACTGTTCCAGTTCTACTACTCCGATGTACGGCAAATTCCGATATTTCTGATCATAATCCAGGCCGTATCCGACTACGAATTCATCCGGAATGGTAAAGCAGGTGTAATCCACCTTAACCTGTTTCTTGACGCGGCGTTCCGGCTTATCCAAAAGTGTACACAGCTTAATCTCGTTTGGCTGTCTTTTATGCAGAATCTCGATTAAGTAAGCAAGGGTGCGTCCAGAATCAATAATGTCCTCTACAATCAGAACGTTCTTGCCTTCTAACGGCTCATCTAAGTCTTTTACAATCTTTACAACACCGCTGGATTCTGTGCCGCTTCCATAGCTGGATACAGACATGAAATCCATGCTTACCGGCATATTCAGGCGTTTTGCCAGTTCACAGGTAAAAAATACGCCTCCCTTTAAAATACAGATTAAATGGATCGGCTTTCCAGCGTAATCTGCATTAATCTGAGCTGCCACTTCGCTGATTCTTGCGTTTACTTCCTCTTCTGATAATAAAATGCGGATCTTATCTTCCATGATGTTCTCCTCCGTTTACTTTTACTTGAAGTATAGTTGTCGTCTGCGGGCCTACTTTATAATATTCACTAATCCGATATCCAATGATCCATACAACATGGCTTCCCTCTGCCAGCAAATAAACCGACTCTCTCTGGGCAGCCGGAATCTTTTCATCAATCATATATGCCTTTATGCTCTTTCTTCCTCCACCCTTTAAGGTAATGTAATCACCGGTTTTTCGGGTGCGCACAGACAGCTTACCTTTTATTTTATCATAGTCAAACCATTTCGTATACCAGTTTTTAGGAAATTCCTGGTTTTCCTCGGATTCTGCTGCAAATACTGTCATTTCCAGCTCAGGCGGACACTCTTCCTTCTTTTCTCCAGCCTTCTCTATCCGCAATCCCTCATACTCCCGTACCGCATGGATCCCTTCTGGTAAATCCGCCTTTCTGCCTGCTGTTCCCGCCAAAAGATCCATCAGCGTTTCCACATGACAGGAAGAGAAATCTTTCTTCGTCCCTGCCGCTTCTTCCAACACGCGGCAAAAAACGTAACTTTGCAGGATTGGCGGCTCCTGTGCCAAAGAGGCCGGCACAAAGGTTCCTTTCTCCTCTCCTCTATGGCTTATCAGCCATTTATCAGCCGCGTCTGACAGAAATTCATGGGCCTGCCGGATTTTTTCTCCCGCCTGAAGAATATGCCGGCTGGCTTTTGGATTAATCTGTTCTGTAATGGCCGGCAAAATAATGCGGCGCATCCGGTTTCTGGTATAATCATCGGTCTGATTGGTTGAATCTTCGCAGTATTCCAGCCCATGTTTTTTTAAATACTCCAGAATCTCTGTCCTTGTAACACAAAGAAGGGGACGGATAATCCGGCCTCTTACCGGCTGGATTCCGCCAATTCCCGCCAGACCAGATCCTCGGAACAGATTGTAAAGAATGGTCTCCGCACTGTCGTCTCCATGATGGGCAACCGCAATTTTCACATTCTGCCCGCCAGTTTCTGCCTCCCATCTCTGAGCTTCCTGTTCCAGCAGCTGATACCGCAGGATCCTTCCCGCCTCTTCCTCAGAAACAGAGTGTTCTCTGGCATACCCCCGTACGTCTGCATGGAGAATGCGGCATGGCACATCAAATTTCCTGCACAGTTCTTCCGTAAACGCGGCATCCCGATCCGCTTCCTCTCCCCGCAGTCCATGATGGACATGAACCGCCCGCAGTCTGATGCCATCTGCCGTCCTGATCTGAACCAGCAGATGCAGAAGGCACACAGAATCTGCGCCGCCGGAAACGGCTGCAATCATGTTATCATTCTGCTGAATCATGCTGTATGTTTCTATATATTTTTCTACTGTATGTTTCATAATTTCCTCTCAATCCCAGACTGCCTCTACTTTTTCCAGATTCCAGCAGCCAGCACTGTCATATCGTCCCTGATTTCTTCTTCAAAGGAACAGGCGAACTCTAAAACCCGCCCTGCCAGCTCCTTTGGCGGACAAAACGGCTGCATTTCCAGAAATTCCTTCAAGACGCCTTCTTTGTCTTCTCCAGGGAGGCCGTCCAGCACTCCGTCGCTGACCATCACAATCCGGTTATCGTCCCATAGCTTTCTGGACAGCAGTACGGGTTCAATCGGATTTAAAACTCCCATAGGCACGTCACTGGCCTGCAAAAGTTCAACTCCGTCTTCATTTTTAATAAAAGCAGCTGCAGCTCCCAGCTTCATTGCCTCCAGCACTCCGGTATTCAAATCGATACAGCACAAATCCAACGTTGCCGGATGCTGTTCGCTTCCGGTCAGCAGAAGAATCGTGTTGACCAGTTTTAAGGCCGCCCTGGCAGAAAATCCAGTTTCTAGAAGCTGTTCTGTCAGTTCAATGACTTTCCGGCTTTCCCTGGATGCTGTCTGACCGCTTCCCATTCCGTCAGACAGACTCATAATTGCCTGGCCGTCTGGATTCTGGACAAAGGTGTAGCTGTCTCCCGAAACCTCCTGTCCTGTTTTCGGCGTCCAGGCTGCGCCGTAAAGCATCTGATAGCTTCCCGCCTCTACCAGCCGCACAACAGACGGCTGGCGTCCAATTACACTGCGGCTGTCTCTGGCCGGATGCCATTCGTGGCCTCCCATAATCTTTGTCAGAATCCCTGCCGCCTCACTGGCCGTCATACAGGTATTGCCGGTCATATGAACCGTCAGATAGACCTCTTTGCGCTTATTTTCATATTCCAGCACCAACAGGTTGTCTACTGCCGCCTTTTTCCAACGGAACGCCCTGCGGATGGTTTCTGCCCAGGTTCCGGTTACGTCAGCTGCCTTCTCCATCTGATGCGAAAATTCTTCCAGCATCAATGCCAACTCCCGAAACTGGACGATAACGGCATCCCTGCTCTCCAAAAACCGGTTCTTCCATGTCAGATTCATCGTCGCCCGCC
The DNA here is from genome assembly GCA_900542035.1 of uncultured Clostridium sp. Taxonomy (GTDB): domain Bacteria; phylum Bacillota; class Clostridia; order Lachnospirales; family Lachnospiraceae; genus UMGS1370. Next base: position 44,472 of record UQMJ01000009.1, on the reverse strand, counting down.
CCAGGTTCCGGTTCAGCTGCCGCATATAAGCGTCCTTTCTTCCGCAGGTTTCCAAAAAAAGGCGTGGCATATCTTCGTCCCGTATTTTGCCGTTCTGCTCAAATGCCCTGAGAAGGTAATACAGATAATAGCTGTCTTCTTTTTCACAATCTGATGGCAGACTGCATCTGCCGCAGTCTCCGCACACCATTGACGCAGCCGTCTGCATTGCCATTTTTGCATCTTCTTTGGACAACCGCCCTTCTTCCTCTTCATCAGAAAACGCCCTGGCCAGCTGTCCCAAAGAAGCGGCCATTTCACTGAGCCGATTCGCTGTATATACATTTACATCTGCCATATCCTGACAGACTGGTTTTTGTTTTAAAAGCACAAAAAATCCCTCCTCACCTGCGTAACATTATATACAAGCTGGAGGGAAATATTTGTCAATTCAGGAAGATAAATCCTTCAAATTTTTCGACAAAAGATGCGCTGTTTATTCCACATTGCCAGGTTTTAATAAAATCTCATCTGGATCTACCAGTCCCAGCTTTTCTTTTGCCACTTCTTTTATATATTCTTTTGTCTGGACATATTTACGCTCTTCTTCTAGTTCTTTGGCCCGTTTTTCTTCTTCTTTCTTTATCGCATTGAGACTGTCCAGACGAATCTGATAGTCGTGGTCAATGGACTTTAAAGAGCTTCCCTTAATATTCACAACCACAGCAAGGCTAAGCACTACCATCGTAATTCCCAGCATTGCCATCCGGTTGCCCCATTTATCTTTTTTCTGTGCTCGTGACCGTCTTGTTGCTCTCACTTTTTTCCTCATTTCTAACCCGACATCTAGATAGTTTCATTCTAATCCATTGAATTGCTTTTTTCAATAGTTTTATGTAAATTTGACTGAAAAACCGATCATAGAGTATCATTCCTGCAAATATACCGCCTATGATATAGGCTCTCAGAATTCCGTCATTCTCCTGGTAAAGAAACTGGAAAGAAAGAATCCCTGCATAAATCCAATACAGAAAGTCTTCCGTCCCCACCCAGAAATCATTATGACGAATTACGATTCGGACAGCCCGAAGAACGTCGTAGCTCATCATCAGCCAGACGCCTGTAAACAGGCTGGTTCCCGTCAGATGAAGTTCTCTCAGCAGTCCTTCCATAGCAGGCCTACTTAAACAAACGGGAAAACATAGATTCCCCAGCTTTTCTCAGCGACTCATTAGAAGAATACGAGAGGCTGTCCACTGTGCCGTCTACATCCACTTCTCCTTTTTCAATGGTAAGCCTGCTTACGTGAAGCCCTTTCCCCTTCAACGTCAGAAGGCCCTGATCCGTATCTAAAATTACCTGGCACTCGTCAAAGGAAACCACGTCCGTCACTCCGGTAATACTGGCATTCCCTCTATTTTGAAGGATTAATTTATGCGTCCGCCCGCCCAGCTTTTCTTCCATAAAAAACCTCCTAATATACTTATCTGATGTTTGTTTAAGTATATTAGGAGGTTCTCGGTTTTATGCGGCAAAACGGATTATAAATATCGGTAAAGTTCTTTTGCCTCATCTTTCTTTACTGTTTCTTGCACATCCAGCACCTCTACCTTTACCGACTTGCTTCCAAACTGAATCTCTATACAGTCTCCGCATTTTACGTTTAAAGACGCTTTTGCAACTTTTCCGTTTACTAAAATGCGGCCGGCATCACAGGCCTCATTTGCAACTGTACGGCGCTTAATCAGTCTGGATACCTTTAAAAATTTGTCCAATCTCATGGAATTATGCGTTCACCTGATCCTTTAATGCCTTACCAGCTTTGAACTTAGGAGTTCTGGATGCCGGAATGGTCATGGTCTCTCCGCTCTTCGGATTACGGCCTTCTCTGGCTGCTCTCTCGCCAACCTCGAAAGTACCAAAGCCAACTAACTGTACTTTTCCGCCTTTTACTAATTCTTCTGCTACTGCATCAGTGAAAGCCTTGATAGCCTTCTCTGCATCTTTCTTAGAAATTTCTGCCTTTTCAGCTACTGCTGCAATTAATTCGGTCTTATTCATTTTAGTGTTCCTCCTAAAAATCAATCTCTCTTGCTGCCTAACGGCATTTCAGTCATATTGCTGTACCTATCATTTATATCTGTTTCTGTTTTATTTGTCAAGGTTTTTTCATCTTTTCTTCCAATTCGTAAGGAAGGGAAGGCCATAGCAGCTATGAGCATTGCAATCTCTATATTCCGGCAATTTGTTCCTGAGACGGTCAAACGGTATCGCCATCAAAGGTTGCTTTTCCCTTTATAAAAGAAAATGGTGCAACCCCCGTTTTTTGAGGTTACACCATCTTTTCCAAAATACTTTCTTTTACTGTGTCTTACTCGCAAACATATGGCATGAGAGCGATATGACGAGCGCGCTTGATAGCTACAGTTAAAGCTCTCTGATGCTTTGCGCAGTTGCCGGTAATTCTTCTAGGAAGAATTTTTCCTCTCTCAGATACGTATCTCTTTAATTTGTTTACATCTTTGTAATCAATAGTGCCGTTCTTATCTCCACAGAATACACATACTTTTTTTCTTCTGCGCATACCGCCGCTTCTTCTTGGTCTAGCATCAGCTTTATCACCTTTATTAAATGCCATTGGTGTGTCCTCCTTTTAAACTTAGTGAAATCAAGGCTTAGTTAAATGGTAAGCCTTCGTCCTCCACTCCATCCGGAATGTTCATAAATCCATCGCCGATCGCACTGGATGGTGCAGGTCTCTGAGCCTGAGCCGGCTGCTGGTATCCGCCAGCATTCTGATAACCGCTCATGTCGGATGCTGCTCCTTTGCTGTCAGCGAATTCCTGGTCATCTACGATGACATCAGTAGTATAAACTTTCTGACCGTCTCTGTTGACATAGCTTCCAGTCTGGATACGTCCGGACACCAATACTCTCATCCCCTGACGGAAATACTTTTCTGCAAATTCGCCTGCGCGGTCAAATGCCACACACTGGATAAAATCTGCGCTCTGGTCATTTCCATCCTGGCCTCTGCGGCCTCTGCGGTCAACGGCAAGGGTATATCTGGCAATTGCCATGGTTCTCTCGCCCTGGGAGTATCTTACCTCCGGATCTCTGGTTAATCTTCCCATAAGGATAACTCTGTTCATACGATCACTCTTTCTATTACTTGCTGATACTAATTAAGCTTCCTGCTTAACGATTAAGTATCTGATAACTGGTTCCATGATACGAACGTGAGCTTCTACTTCATTTGGGCATACAGCATCGCTTTCGAACTGGATAAAGTAATAGTAAGCTTCTTTGGCTTTCTGAATCTCGTAAGCCAGTCTCTTCTTACCCCATTCATCCACGTTGGTTACAGTACCGCCGAAACGGGTAATATATCCTTTTACCTTTTCGATTACTGCTGCTCTTTCTTCGTCTTCCAGCTTCACATTCAGAACAACTGCTAACTCGTACTTGTTCATCTTGCTTTACCTCCTTGTGGTCTCTGGCCCCTATCTCTCAGTGACAGGAGCAAGGATTATAATATGTCACAGATAGTTATCTTATCAGAATTTTTGATGGAATGCAAGACCTTTTTGCTAACTTTTCTTTTTTAATGCCCTGGTATTTTTTTCTACCATCCTTCTGGCCGTCATAACCTGATGTCCGCAGCCCATGCATTTTAAGCGGAAATCCTGACCTACCCGCAGGATTTCCCAGTCTTTGCTTCCGCAGGGATGCGGCTTTTTTAAGGTTACCACATCCCCTACCTCATACTCGTATTTTTCCATTATTTATTTCCTCCAGCCGGCTCTCCTGCAAGAATCCGTTCGATTCCGTCCAGCTCTTCCTGGGTAAAATCCAGATTCTTTAATGTCTGCACGTTATCTCCTAGTTGTTTGACGCTGCTGGCTCCCACCAGAACAGAGGTCACTTCTTTCCTCCGCAGTACCCAGGCAAGGGAAAGCTGGGCTAAAGACTGACCTCTTTTTTCTGCAATCTCTGCAAGTCCTCTGATTTTAGTCAGATTTTCTTCTGATAAATACCTTCCTCCCACGGTTGTTCCCTGTCTGGACGCCCTGGAACCTTCCGGAATTCCATGAAGATATTTATCTGTCAGCGCTCCCTGAGCCAGCGGGCTGTAAGCTATACATCCTACTCCCTCTGTCTCCAGCAGCGGCAGAAGCGCCTCTTCTATCTGGCGTTCAAACATATTGTAGCGCGGCTGATGGATCAGACATGGCGTCTTATTTTCTTTTAATATCCGGATTGCCTGTTCGGCTTCCTCTGCTCCATAGTTGGAAATTCCTACATACAGTGCCTTTCCCTGTCTTACGATATCAGAAAGCGCTCCCATCGTTTCCTCTAATGGAGTCTCCGGATCCGGACGGTGATGGTAAAATACGTCTACATAGTCCAATCCCATCCGCTTCAGGCTCTGATCTAGGCTGGCCATCAGGTATTTTCTGGAACCCCAGTTTCCATATGGTCCTGGCCAGAAATCATATCCGGCTTTTGTAGAAACAAACAGCTCATCGCGGTACGGCTTAAAATCCGACTGAAGCACTTTTCCAAAATTTTCTTCCGCAAGCCCTCTGGCTGGAAAACCATAGTTGTTTGCTAAGTCAAAGTGGGTAATGCCCCAGTCAAAAGCCTGAAGCAAAATCTTCCGCTGCTCCTCAAAGGGTTTTTCCAGCCCAAAATTCTGCCACAATCCCAAAGAGATCCTCGGCAGCAGCACACCGCTCTTTCCGCTTCTTTTATATTTCATCGTTTCATATCTGTTTTCTGCAGCCTGATACATGATCTCCTCCTTATTCTTCTAAAACTGCTTCTTTTAATATTTCCCCGATTTTTCCGCTGATTACCAGATTCGCATTTTTATCCATCGGCGTAATGCTTTTATTAATCAACACCAGCTTATTTCCCCTATAATAATCAATAAGTCCTGCAGCTGGATAAACTGTAAGGGAAGTGCCGCCTACAATCAAAACATCTGCCTGGCTGATATAAGATATGGCCTTATGAATCGTATCCATATCCAGCCCTTCCTCATACAGCACTACATCCGGCTTAATTTTTCCTCCGCACCTGCACTCAGGCACTCCCGACGCTTCCAGAACCTCTTTTAAAGAATAAAACTCACCGCAGCGCTCACAGTAATTGCGGTGAACGGATCCATGCAGTTCTAACACCTCTTTGCTTCCAGCCGCCTGATGAAGGCCGTCAATATTTTGTGTAATAACTGCCTTTAACCGGCCTTCCCGTTCCAGCTTTGCCAGCGCCAGGTGGGCGTCATTGGGCTTCGCGTCCGGAAAAAGCATCTTATTTTTGTAAAACCGATAAAATTCTTCCGGATTCTTCTTATAAAAGCTGTGACTGATGATCGTCTCCGGCGGGTATTGATACTGCTGATTATACAGGCCGTCCTGGCTTCTGAAATCCGGAATTCCGCTTTCTGTCGATACACCAGCCCCACCAAAAAACACAATATTTTCGCTGTCTGCTATCCACTGCTTTAACTGCAGTACACCATTCATATCCACACCTCCTGCATATCGTTCTGCCTTTATCCACATTATACCCGTGGAAAGATTCCAGCACAAGTAAGAATCCGGATAAAAAAGCAGGAATTCTATGCAGATGCCTTTTCAGCTGTCTGCATGGAATTCCCGCCTCTGTTTCCATAATCAAATTTCTGATTTTATTTGGTATAGTTGTCGAAATATCCCTGAACGTAGATAATCGGAGTTCCCTTATCGCCGCTTCCGGAAGTTAAATCTGCTAAGGAGCCGATTAAATCGGTAAGCTGTCTTGGGGTAGTTCCCTGGGTTACCATGGTTCCCTTTAAGCTGGATGCCTTGTCATCCTTCTCTTTAATGTAGCCCTTGATTGCTTCCTTTAACGCATCGCCAGATAAGGATGCAAAATCATTATCTGCCAGATATTTTAATTTTACTTCGTTTGGAGTTCCCTCCAGACCTGCAGTATAAGCCGGAGATACAACCGGATCTGCTAACTCCCAGATCTTTCCTACTGGATCTTTAAACGCGCCGTCTCCATAGATCATAACTTCAACCTGCTTGCCGGTTTTCTCTACGATCATGGCATGGATCTTATCTACCATTTCCTGGCAGTGAATTGGGAACAGTTTTACGCTGTCCTCGGTTGCCTTATTGGAGCCTAATAAGCCGTAACGGTCATTGTAACCGCTGCCGTTAATGCTGGCGGTCATGATGTCGTCTAAGCCGTATACCTTCTTCGCTCCGTTTGCCTTTAAAATTCTCTTTGTACGCTGACGTGTGTGGATGTCACAGGTTAAAACAGTATCCGTATAGTTTAAGATTGCTTTTGGATTATTTGCAAATACAATCTCTACTTCTGCGCCTGCCTCCTGGATCAGCTGCTTGTAGTATTCTACATAGTCTACGCCGGTAAAATAGTGCTTCTGATAACCGAACAGTTCTCTGTACTGTTCTTCTGTCAGAACATCGCTCCAAGGATTGATTCCCTTCTCATCCAGCAGATCTAAATCAATCAGATGATTTCCTACTTCATCAGAAGGATAGCTGAGCATCAGAACAATCTTCTTACAGCCCATTGCAATACCTTTTAAACAGATTGAGAAACGGTTCCGGCTTAAAATCGGGAACAAAATGCCAACGGTATCATCGCCGAACTTGCTCTTCACATCCTCTGCAATCTGAGCTGTGGTAGCATAGTTTCCCTGTGCTCTTGCAACGACTGCCTCTGTAACGGCAATGACATCCTTATCTCGGATCTCGAAATGCTCGCCCTCAGCGGCCGCCAGAACAGAATCTACTACAATCTTTGCCAAATCATCGCCCTGACGAATAATCGGGGCTCTCACACCGCGTGATACGGTACCAACCATACGGTCCATAACATTCTCCCATCTTTTCTATCTTTGATTATTTAAAACGGTTTCATTGGTACGATCTGCCATTTCCAGGCAGAAACCTATATTATTATGCCATAACATGAAAAAGAAAGCAAGCGGTTGAAATGTAAAAACTGCATTAGGATTTTTCTTTTTTTTCATTTTTCAGACCTCTTCATCCAGAAAAACCCCTTGAAAAATGCGGATCTGACTGTGCCAGTCCGGCAGATGGTTTTCTCCTGCAAAAATTTTTTCCGGCTCTTCATATCCCATCAGCCACCGGATTAATTGTTCCACAGAACAGACTATCTTTTGTTTTGATTTTGCAGAATTTTTCTGAATTTTTTGGCATTTCGACCCGTTTTGTGTCAAATTCCAGCTCCACAATCCATTGTTTTGAGAAATCAGAGGATCGGTTACTTCCAGAATCCCTTCTATCTCCTGCTCTCTGCCGGATTTTAAAGAAAATAACTGAAGAAATTCCTGGACATTGACAATGCGCCCCATAATTGCCGGTTTTGGAGGTGCGGCTGTTTCCATCCATTCATCCGGAAAATACAGCAGTCTCTGTTCCTTTTCTTCCAGTCCCCATACTGCTTCTATTCCCTTTAACTGACCGTCCTCGCAGTAAAGTCCGATCTGACCATCCTCGCTGGCAAGCTCTGTCATCAGATTTTTCACATATGCCCGATCCCGTACCGTATAAACCTGGAAACGCTTGGAAAGCCATTTTTCCATAAAATCTGCAATTGTTTCCAGTTCGCCATCCTGTTCTGCCAGCTCTAAAGCCGTCTTCCAGACTGCATTCCATCCCGCCCCTTCTGCCGTCTTTCTCTGATTCTGTGGTTTATCAAAAATAAACCGGAAATCGAAAGGCTCATAGATTGCCCTGTCTGCTGGCATTAAAAAGGTAAATGGTTCTTTCCTTGTCCATCCATCCTGGAGCATCCGGCAAAGCAAATCCCGCATATGGCCCTGATGCCGGCGCTCCCTGTCCGTGGCGACTCCTACAATATAGTCAATCTGACGGCAATGTTCCCGCATATGAATTTGGTATGGGTTTAAATGAACCATAGAAATAATGGTTCCATGATCTTCCTTTACTAAAATCTGGTTCTCTTTTATCTTTTCTGTAAAATAGTATTGATCAAATTCCTCTGAATCCTCAAAAAAGGCCTGACTCCACAGAGTCCTGGCCTTTTCTTTCTCTTCAGGTTTTAAATATCGGATTTTTGCTTCCATTTTTGCTCCACCATAAATTTTCTTGCAAAACCAATGGGATTATAGCTCATTTTTGATTTCCGCAGTCCCTCCAGACCTACATCGTCTTCCCGATTAACTAAAACCGCATCTGGAAACTCGTGAATTAAAAACTGCTGATTAATAAACTGGTACAATCCACGAAACTCAGAATTGGCCTTTTCAATATGAATAACTGCCATCTTTTCTCTTGCATTATAGCTTCCGACTGAAAAGGCCTGAAGATGTCCGTCAATATATACGCCTGCCATTTTAGCTGGAATATGGGAGCAGTTTTTTAAAATCTCATGGATGCCTACGATTTCCTCGTCCAGCTCTTCCATCACTTCTTCCGGCTCCTGCTTTCCTTCTCTCCAATGGTCTAAAAATTCCCAGACGTCCTGCCGATCCGAACAGCAAATCCGGCGGAATTCATACCGGCCTTCATAGGCCCGCATAAAGGAATTAACATGGTTTTTCTTTTTATGAAGCTTCCGGCCTGCCAGAGTACGCATTGCTTCGCCGTCGTAAAGGTAATCTTTCAGATCCTCTGCTTCTTCAATAGAAAACTGCTCTGGGTTCAGATTCAGATAGGTCAGGGAGTCTTCATCCGCCAGATAAATCCGGAGAGGTTGTCCCAGCTCCTGGTTGAAATGTTCCTGCATCACTCCAAGAAGCTCCTTCATATCTTCCTGACGGCACGTGGGAATAGAGGTGTATGTTTTACCATCCATCTCCATTTTCCAGAGAAGTCCCTTCTCCTGGTATTTCATGTACTGGATATGATAATAATCCCTCCACAAAAAACTATCTAAAAATACACTCTCACAGGTCTTATCCGGCCGCAGTCCGAAAAATGGGAGGATAATCTCAATATCATCTGCAGTTACCGGCTTAAAAGTCAATTCCATGTCTATCCCGCCCTGAATTCTTATTTGTATTTTTCTACAATCGCTTTCATTTCTGACCATTTTTTCTCCATGTCTGCTACTAAAGCAAACTGGGTATGAGTACGGTCTAAGTTATGGTTTTCCCTTGCAGTTCTGAAATATACATCTCCCTGAAGATAATCTGTCAGGAAACGCATACCGCATTCAAGAGTCATCAGCTTTGCTCCCATCGGAAGCATATCCATCTCTGCCTCTGTCAGGCTGCCTTCGCATCCCTCTAAGAATCCCTTGGTGTAAATATCAAATAATGGCAGGGACAGGGAAACTTTGCTTACATCCGGCTCATCCTCTTCGGCAGTATTGGCGCCAAAACGGATGGAATCGCCGTAATCAAAAATAGAAAGTCCTGGCATAATGGTATCTAAGTCGATAATACAGATTGCCTGTCCGGTTGCATCATCAATCATAATATTGTTCAGCTTTGTATCGTTATGGGTAACACGCAGCGGCAGACGTCCGTCTCTCTGCATATCCATTGCCATTCCCAGCTCTTTCTCACGATCCATAACAAACTGAATCTCTTCTTTCACGCTGGCTGCTCTGCCGCAAACGTCTTCTTCAATGGCCTTTTTAAAGGTCTCGAAACGGGACGGCGTGTTGTGGAAGTTTGGAATTGTCTCAGACAGTTCTTCTGCCGGATACTGTGCCAGCAGTCTTTGAAAATGTCCAAATGCCTTTCCGCTCTGATAGAAATCCTCTGGTTTTTCCACCAGATTATAACAGGTTGCATTTTCAATGAAGATATAAACTCTCCAGAAATTGCCCTCGTTGTCCTGATAATACTTCTTTCCGTCCTTTGCCGGAACCAGATTTAACGTTTCTCTTTCCGGATCGCCGCCGTTTCGGATAATCTCATTGCGGAGAAATTCCGTAACGCCTTCAATATTCTTCATTAAAGATACTGGATCTTTAAAAATATCGGTATTTACTTTCTGAAGGATGTAGCGTACCTCTTTGCCATCCTGCTCCCAAACCATTGCGAAGGTAGAATTGATATGTCCGCTTCCATATGGTGCGCTGCTTTTAAATGTTCCTTCGATTTGGAATGCCTGTGCCGCTTCCAGCATCTTTTCTGTATTGTACTCCGCCATTATTTAGTCCTCCCACAGCTTCTCAGAATATTTTCCTTCGTCTTTCAGGCCCTGAATTGCCTTTACAACCATTTCTTTATCCTCTTTGTAAGTAACTCCGTACCACTTGTCTATGCTCTTTAATACGGTAACCTCTGCTTTTCCTTCTTTTAACAGCTCGTCTACTACAAACGGAATAAAGTATTCACACTTTAATGGATTTACTGGAAGGTTTTTCTCTAAAAACTTAGCGAATCTCTTGTCCAATTCGTCTAAATAGCTGGATGTAAAGCCCCACAGGTTCATAGAAACCAGAGTTTCTTCCGGAAGCTCGGTCCAGGTCTGTCCATCATCCTCAGTAAATGCTGCGCCATCGCCCTTCTTTTCAATACGGGTTCTCTCTACAATGTCAGTCAGCTTGCCGTTTTCATCAACACTGCACACGCCGCGGGCAACGTGGCCGTTTTCGGTCAGTGTATTGTACAGCTTGTAACCTACCATTGCATACTGATATTTATCATCGTCTTCCTGTTTGGAAAGCTGATCGTAAATGGTCTTAAACGCGCTCTTTCCATAATAATCGTCTGCGTTGATTACCGCGAATGGTCCGTCAATCACATCTTTGCAGCATAACAGTGCATGGCCGGTTCCCCATGGTTTTACACGATCTGCCGGAACTTCAAATCCTTCCGGAATCTTGTCCAGTTCCTGATATACATACTCAACCTGAATATGCTCTTCCATACGCTTGCCGATGGTTTCTTTAAAATCTTTTTCAATGGCTTTTTTAATAATAAATACTACTTTTTCAAATCCTGCTTCCACTGCATCATGGATGGAAAAATCCATGATAATGTTGCCATACTGATCAATTGGATCAATCTGCTTTAAACCGCCGTAACGGCTTCCCATACCTGCTGCCATAACTACCAATACCGGCTTCTTTCCCATAAGTAACTTCTCCTTTCAAACCTTTTGCGACTTGTTTTCTAACTGTCTTCAGTATAGCTTAATCCCAGATTCTTTTCTTTGCACAATCCGTTCAGATATTTGCACAATCCAGTCAAATATGATAAAATACAGACAGCCTTGCATTTCTATAGGAAGTACTTGTGAAAAGGAGCCTGAATATGGACTACCGCCATACTGCGTTAAAAAGCAGCATTGTCATCAAAAGTATCGTTTCTATCCATTATTTTGAATATATGAGCGACTTTGTGTTTCCTGGAGAACAGCACGATTTCTGGGAGCTGGTCTGCGTTGATAAAGGAGAAATCCAGGCAGCAGCAGGAAACCGGACTGTCACGCTCAAACGCGGAAATATCCTGTTCCACCGGCCAGGAGAATTCCACAATGTTATCGCCAACGGCCGGATTTCTCCCAGCCTGGTGGTAATTTCGTTTGATTGTCACTCCAAAGCCATGAATCAGTTTGCCTGTCAGTCCCTGACCGTTCGGGAAGCCGAAGCTTCTTTGCTCTCCCAAATCATTATTGAAGCGCGAAATGCGTTTCAAGGCAGGTTAAACGATCCTTATCAGGAAGAACTGATCCGGCGCCCTGCTCCGGCATTTGGTGCAGAGCAGCTTATAAAAAATTATCTGGAAGAGCTTTTAATCCACTTATACCGCCGATACTGGCCTGTCGGACAAGGGGAGTCTTCTTCCCTTATTGGCTTTTCTGACCGGATTCCCATGCCCGATACCGCAGCTGCCTCTTTGAACAGCCTGGATGCCAGGAAGGAAACCTGCGTCCGCATCAAACGCTACATGGAAGAACATCTCCACGAACCTCTGACACTTCAGGATATCTGCAGAGATAATCTGATTGGCAGCTCCCAGCTTTCCCGTATGTTCCGTGAATTTTACCACTGCGGCGCCATCGATTATTTTATCCAGATGAAAATAGAAGCAGCCAGGCAGATGATCCGAAATGACCAGATGAATTTTTCCCAGATCGCCGATCGGCTTGGCTACAGTTCTGTTCATTATTTTTCAAGACAATTTAAAAAGCAGACTGGTATGACCCCTACAGAATATGCGGAGTCTATACGGTGTCTGGCGGAAAAAAATGCGGCTGGATGGAATTATCGGGAACCTTGATAGTTCTTACCATACTTTTTAACTTTTCTTAATAAAGTCCGTATTACACTTCGGGCAATGAATACTGATCTTTCCCTTTCCTCTGGGAATCCGGATTTTCTGCCCGCAGTTCGGGCATTTATAAATATGGTATTCTTTTGCCTGTTCCATACGGAACTTCCATTTCATTACCGTGTCCTGAGCCTTTAGGTAAAGCCTCATATACACCTGGTTTTCTTCTTCTCTGGCCTTAAAGTTTTTTGAAAGCATACGGAAATAGCAAAAAACCAGGCCGATAAGTTCCAGCCAGTAAAGCGCCCTGGATTGAACAAAGACATTTACAAGAATCAATGCCAGAACCAGCACCAGCAAAAATTGGTTCAGTTTATCATTCCCGTATCTGCCTGCCATAAATCTCTGAAATTTTTCTTTTAACTGTTTCATAGCCAAGCCTCTTTTCTTAAGATATTAAAAACAATGACTTTCTATCACAGCCGCAATTTTTTCCAATCCTTCTTTGTCTTTTTCCGAAAAACGATCCAGCACCGGACTGTCAATGTCCAGAACTCCTATCACTTCTCCCTGGTTCCGGATTGGTATGACAATCTCTGACTGGGATGCGCTGTCGCAGGCAATATGCCCTGGAAATTCATGAACATTCTTTACCAGTAAGGTTCTGTTTTCCTTTGCTGCAGTTCCGCAGACCCCCTTTCCAACCGGAATACGTACACACGCCGGTTTTCCCTGAAAAGGCCCTAATACCAGCTGACGTTTTCCGTCCTGTTCTCTCATCAGGTAAAATCCCGCCCAGTTAATCTGATCCAGACTTTCCTTTAATAACGCTGACCCGTTTGAAAGATTCGCTATCAAATCATTCTCTCCGGTAAGCAGTGCATCCATCTGTTTTTCCAGTTCTAAATAATCTGTCTGTTTGTTCATGTCCCAACACTCCCAGTTTGTTCGTTTTCCATTGTATTTATATATTGAAGAATTCCTAAATGAAGCGTCCAGGCAATCCGATCCTGATATTCTTCATCCGACAGCTTTTTCGCTTCTTCTGCATTACTTAAAAATCCGCATTCGACAATTACAATTGGCGCTTTTACATTAAGAAGCAGATAATAGCTGTCATTGCCTTTTGCTTTTCTCCGGTTTTCTGCTTCTCCTAACACATAGTCAAACCGCTTTTGAAGAATTTCTGCCAGACGCTGACCTTTTTCCGAATTTTTATAGTAAAATACCTGAGCTCCGGATATTTCCTCCTGATGATAACTGTTCTGGTGAATACTGACCGCCAGTATCGGTTCTGCCTCATCGATTATCTGACACCGTTTTTTCATGTCCGCAGACTTTTTATGGCTATCCGATTCTTTGTAAAGCCCCGTATCGCTTTCCCTTGTCATAACCACTGCAACATTCGCTGCTTCCAGATACGCTTTCAGTTTTTTTGCTATCTGCAGATTAATGTCTTTCTCTTTCTGACCGGAAACTCCGATTTTGCCTGGATCATTTCCGCCGTGTCCGCTGTCAATTACCACAACCTGCTTTGCGCCCTGCGCTTTTCCTCCGGCTTCTGCCGTCTGCAGGCCGCCTTCTTCCAGAACTCCCATTCGTCCTGCAACTAATGTGACAATTATCAGCATGGCAATTCCCATGATATTCTGCCAAAATCTTTTCCTGTCCATACTCCACCAAAGGCAATTCGCTTTCTTTAATATATTACCTTTTCCCTGTCCACTATTCCCCTTCGGATTGTCGTGCAGAATCCAGCAGGTTATAGTCTCTGGTGGCTTCCTCCAGTATGTATTCCAGATATTCTGTTTCCAGGCTTGGATAGCCGTGTTCCTGCCACATGGAAAACAGCGGACTGGCTTTCATTTCATCTGCAATCTCAACGGCTCTTCCCCAATAGTAATAGCACTTAGCCACAGCGTAAAAATCTGACATCTCCTGGATCTGTTTTTCTGTCAGGGCACTGTCCTCTCTCCGGCTCAGCCAGCCGTATGCCTGATTATAGAAGACCCGTTCTAAAAACGGCGTTTGGTATTCTGAAAAATGCAGGAGATTCTCATCTTCTATGCCCTGAATTTCCGCCCATTTTTCCATATCAACCACCTGGGTATGGTACTGAAAACTCCGATCGGTTTCCCCAAAATACAGCACTCCATACTGACAAGGCGGTACTGCAAGGGAACTGGTTACCACTTCCCAGACGCCTTGTTCCGATACGTCGTCGGAATTGGCAAAATGCTGGACATGAAGATGACCGCTTAAAAACAGCGGGATGGTTTCCCAGCCTTCCAGTCTTTCTACCAGCGCCTCATTGTGCTCTATGGTACAGTCGGACGAGTAAATTCTGCTTTCTTCCAACAGATTGTGGTGGGCAACCGGAATCACATTGATCCCTTCTTCAAACGCCGCCTCCAGCTGGCTGTCTATCCATTCATAGGTGTCGGTATCAATCATTCCGCCTACCTGCGCTTCCCCGTCATATTGGCAGGTATCCAGCATCAGAAGCCTTGTGGAGTCACTTATCTGATACATATAGCTCAAAGAATTTGGATCTCTGCTGACTGCATCATCATATCCCATTGCAAGGTAAATCTGTTCAAACTCTTCCGGACTGGTTTTTTCTGCCGGATACCGCTGCCCGTCTTCCATTCTGGCAGCGCTGTTATTATTAATGTCATGGTTTCCAGGAATTACCAGAACAGGTATCCCCGCATCTTCGATTTTTGACAATTTCTCTGCCAGTTCTATATGACTGGCTTTCTCTCCATTGTACGACAAATCTCCGCTTAAAATTACTGCATCCGGCCGTTCATTTAAGACCTCTTCTACAAAGGCATCTGTAATTTCCCAGATATAATTTGTTACCTTTCCATCCCCGTGTTCCATAGAATGCACAAAGCCGGTTCCCCTGTCTGTCAGTTCTGAGGCAAGGTAATGGATATCTGTTGCAATAATCAGTTTTAGCCCTTCTGGTTCTTCCAGAACCGTATCTTCTGTACTGTCAGGAAAAGGAGCTACCGTCTCTGCTTCTTCTTTCGGAGGCCCTGACTCCGCACTGGATGTTGTCTCCTGTGCTGCCTGTGTGGTCGCTACTGTTTCGTCCATAATTTCAGGGAAATTTCCACATCCTGTCATTCCCAGTACAGCCCCGATTGCCAGAACTGCTGTCATCCTTCGCTTCATGCCGTATCCCGCCTTATTCATATGTTACAATATCCCAGACAGACGCTGGTTCAAATCCTAATTTCCAGCATCCGACTCCGCCTAAATCATTCTGGCGGATCAAATCCATCTTTAATTCCAGGGATTTTTCCTCTTCCATCCACAGGTACTGGGAACCTCCCTCTATTGCTTTTTCTCCATAGTATTGCCCCAGGCTGTCCTGCCAGTAAAGTTCTACTTGATTTTCTTCCACCCATTTTTTTGCTTTTTCAATCCCCATTGCCTCAGAACTTATCTTCTTTCCATCCTCGGTCTCTGTCCAGAGACGGGTGTAAAACGGGATCGCATTGATTACCTTTTCCTTTGGAACTTCCAGAAGAGTATTTTCAATTCCCTGCTTCACGTAATCAATGGAAGCTACGCTTCCTGGCTCTCCACCTGCATAGTGTTCGTCATAGCCCATCACAATTACATAGTCTGCTACAATCCCCTGTTCTGTCCTGTCGTAGAAACGGTTATATGGCGCAGGCACATAATTATCTACAGATAAAATCAATCCATTATTCCGACAGGCAGCGGACATCTCTCTGATAAACTGGACATAATGAGGTCCTGCGCTTTCCTTCAGACTTTCAAAATCCAGGTTATAGCCGTCAAATCCATACGTTTCTGCATCTGCCATTAAATTGTTAATCAGTTTCTTTCTTACAGACGTTTTTGACAGCAATACTTCCGACTGCACGTCTTTGCTGAAATTATCAATCAACGCCCACACCTGGACTCCCGCCGCATGGGCTTTTTCCACATAAGCGGCATCTGCCAGACAGTTATAGCCGCCTTCATTGTCTGTCAAGGCAAACCAGGTCGGACTGATAACATTCACGCCCCTGGTGTTTCCGAAATAGCTGTCAAACGTACTGTTTGCCTCTTTTGTTGTTACCTGATGCCAGGCCAGAACGACTTTTTCCTCTAATGCCAGTCTGGTATATTCCGGTTCTTTAAACTCGCTGACCGGCGTAACCTCCTGTATCTCTCCCAGACGTTTTTTCTCGACATATCCGATAAACCCGTCCTGGGTACGGACTTTGGACCATTTTTCCATCTCTTCCAGGACTTTGACCTGGGTTCCGGCTTCTGCGCGGGTAATAATTGGACTCTTGATTCCTCCCTTTTGGCGGATCATGCTGTCTTTTTTTACATCAGCCCAGGACTCAGCAGTCCAGGTATTGTTGATGAACAGCCTTTTTGCTTCTCCGCTGTCAAAGGCGCTTATCTGGATATCGGTATATGCCGCAACCAGCTCAATTGATACAAAAACCTCCTCATCCGTTACCCACAAAAGCGGTCTGCCGTCTTCTCCCAGGGTTTCACTGTCTGCGTAACGGACCTCTGTAGGCAAAGCATACGAAAGAACTTTTTCTTCTTTGTCCCAGTAAAAACGCTTGTTTAAATTGCTGTTTACCCACTCTAACGGAAGGTATGTCGTTCCGTCCATATACAGCCCCTTAACTTCTGACAGTTCATCATTTAAAACCAATGCCACTGCATCGTCTTCTGCATCAAAGAAATCGGAAGCCTCCATCCATTCGTCAGAAGGCGTATATCTTCCGATTACCTGGACCCCTGCGTAACCGGCAACGATTAACAGAATCAATCCAATTGCAATAAACATCGGCAAAAGTCTCTTCATCATCCCAGCATCCTCCAACACGTTAAAGTTAGCATTATTATATCACACCTTATGGCCCGATTCTAATTAATTTTTCATTACATCTCCCTCCCATCAGCTTTGCTGGCAGGCTGAGGCGGCATCGCTGATATTCCCTCCCTGTTCTTGTTTCACTTTTTTAAAGAAATCCGGTCAAACCGTATTTCCTTCAGGCATCCCTCCTCTGCTCCTACATAATCTCCCATGTAAAAACCTCCGTCTTCTTTTACCTCAAAAATCCTGCTCCAGTCCGCTTCTGTACTTAATTTTCCATCAATATAAATCGGGATTCCTTTATTATAATAACGTCTCAAGCCCTCTAAATACCTCTGCTGCTGGTTCATCTTTTCCTGTTCTTCCTCGTACCCCATAAGGTCTCCTTACCGCGTTTTCCGCATACTGGCTGCTGGCAAAATAAAGAGGCAAAAGGAGATTTTCTGTGACATATTATATCCTGTTCCACTCTCCTTATTTTACGAAAGCAGCTGTCCAAATAATCTGATTGTTTCTTCTGTTACACCATAGGCATCCACCGTACAGGGTACCCGCAGAATCGGCACGTTCATATGCTTTTCTGCCAGTTTTCTGGATTCTTCACTTCCAAATGCACACAGATAATGCCATCCCTCTTTTGACTGCTTTCTCTCTTTTAGCAGCGGCATATAATATCCCATCTGCCATTCGCAAAAGGAACCCATTACCAGCTTTTTCCGGCACCGGATCAGATCGGCCCTCCGGCCTTCTTCCTCTCTTCCGCAATCCAGCAAAACGGCCTGGAAATCCCCGCACATACACTGGACCAGCGTTTCATTATCTGCACGCGGAAAATAGCTGACGCCAAGAATCTGGTATTGATCCTTTGTTTCTCCCAGTCCCAGACAGCAGACTCCAAACCGGTCAAAATCCCCATGGGAATTCCATTCCAGCACCGCTGTCTTCCTGTTTTTTACTCCTGACAGGTAGTTTGCCAGCAGAAGCGTCAGATGGGTAGTCCCTGCGCCCGCCCCTGCTCCGATGATTCCTATCGTTTCTTTTTCCACTTCAACAACTTTTTTATCCGCAAAAAAACAGTAGTCTTACCATCTCCTTTCTTCTCTGTCAGCCTGTCCCAGAACTCCCGATAAAAGCTTTCCGCGTCTTTATCTGGTCGTTCTGTTTTTGGAAAATAAGGCATAAACAGCGTTTCCCTTTCGAATCCTTTCTGGGGACAGCTGGGCAAAAAACCAGGTTCCAAAAAATTAAAAATCAAAACCGTCTGATTTCCGCCCAATTCTCTGACTGCCCTGCTGTTTTCTCGCTGATTATAGGGTTTGCCGCCGCACACGCATACCAGGGACTTTTTCAGAAAATCTATTTTTTCATGGTCTCTTACCGCAGCCGTCCAGTCTGTGCCATAGTCCCTGATGTACACCTGGAACTCTCCAGCCTCCTTGAGCTGAACCTGGGGACCGTAATGAGGGAGCAGCCTCCACGATCCTACCTGGCATATTCCGCTGCTGTCCGGAGCTGCATGGGCATATTCTGCCAGCATGATTCCATGCCCTGATAAATTGCGTTCTTCATAGAGATTGGAAATTCCCCATCTCCAGAGACAGGATGACAGGCCCAGCGCCAGATGCGTAACTCCTACATTAGGAGCGCTTCCAACAATGGACACGATTCGAGCGACATCAGAATGTTCCTGAGCTGGACAAGGCTCTGTTTCTATCAGAGCTTCCAGTCTTAATTTTACCTCCAGAGCTGTTTTCGGCCTCTTTTCCCTGATTTGCAGACAATCCCTCACAAGTGTGCCAAGTTCTCGGCCTAATGCCATGTCCCAGTCCGTCCGGTTTTCCTGTCCAAGCCGCTCCGGTAATTGTCCGGTCGCCAGATAGAATAGGAGTACACCAATGGCATAGATGTCTGTACGCTCATCTAACGGTTCTTTTGTATACTGTTCCGGAGCTGCGCATCCAGGCGTCCCGCGGCGGATATCGGTTTCATTGGCCTGCGTCAGGTAGTCTGCATTTCCAAAGTCTACCAGTTTAATCACGTCATGGCATAAAAGAAGGTTATTCGGCTGTAAATCCAGGTGTAAAATGGGGTCTCTTCCTGCAGAATGCAGGTACTGTACCAGGCTGCATATCTGAATCCCATAGCGGATTACCATGCTCCTGGAAAGATAACTCCGGCGCTGTACCAGAGTCGTTAAAGATTCTCCTTCAAGAAATTCTTCGATAAGATAACAATGTGTGTCCGTTTCTTCTAAATCGTATATGATAGGAATAGAAGGGTGATGAAGATCCTTCATAATGCGGGCTTCCCGCAGGAACTGTCCATAACTGGCATCTGACTTCGGCACTTCCTTAATCGCCCGATATTCTCCTAGGCTTTCATGCTTTGCCAGATAAACTGTGCCCGTCCGCCCCCTGCCAATCATACGGCATAGGCGATATTTCCCAAACAGAATGGTGTCTGAAATGTCCACCTCCCTCTCCGATGTCGTCTCTGGATCTCATTATAGTATAATCTATTTTGATATTCAACTAATAGACTTTTTTAGACTTTTAATTTTTTTAACATAGTAATTGCTATTTACTGATAAAATATAGTATAGTAATATTACGGATTACAATACGTATTTGCCTGTAAACCGTCAGACTTATAAAGATAGGAAGTGATTTTCCATGAAAATAGAACGGATTAATGAAAACCAGATCCGCTGCACCCTTACCAGCTTTGACTTAAGCGTACGCAATTTAAACTTAGGGGAACTTGCCTACGGCAGTGAAAAAGCCAGAAAGCTGTTTCGTGAGATGATCCAGAAAGCGTCAAATGAGGTTGGATTTGAGGCGGAAGACATCCCATTAATGGTAGAAGCCATCCCCCTTTCCAACGAAAGCGTTATGCTGGTTATTACAAAAGTAGAAGATCCGGAAGAATTAGATACCCGTTTTTCCAAATTTTCGCCTTCTGGCGAAGACGGAAGTTCTCTTCTGGACAGCCTTGCCACAGAACTTTTAGAAGGAGCGGACGGTATTTTGGATCTCCTTCACGGGCTGGATCCGTCCCAGGATTCTTCCCCTGACCGTTCCAAAACGGAAGAAACCCCAGACCTTTCCCAGACATTCCGGATTTTTACTTTTTCAAAGCTGGACTTAATCAGCGAAGCGGCCAGGGCCGTTGGAGGACAATTTTCCGGCGAAAGCATCCTTTATAAAAAGCCGGAAGAAGGGCCTTATTATCTGGTTCTGAAAAAGCCGGCAGATACCTCTGATTTTAACAGGGTCTGCAACACGATGGCCGAATATGGAGCAAAAATCCGCCACGACTACGCCACAGAATCCTACTACGCAGAACATTATGAAGTATTAATTCCAGATAATGCGCTTCAGATATTAGCCGGTCTGTAAATAGGTCCGTTTCATACCAAATCTGCAGCATCGGGAATAAAAAAGCTATCCCGCTGAACGGAAGTTTCTTGTCTCTTCCATATCAGTGTGATAGCTTTTTATCCCTGCTTTTAAGTTAATAAAAACGGATCGTTCAGCTTTTCTAAATACTGTCTCAAAATGCCTTCATACTTTTTTGCTTCCGGATCGTGGGGAGAAAGTTCTTTCGGACTCATTTGATAAGGATCCAAAGCATTATTATATAACAGACGTCTGGGCTTTGCCTCCGGCTCACATCCTAAGTCAACTACATAGGTATGAGTCTTGGTGCGGATTCCCCGCCAGCCAAACGATTTGGGATTCATCCCTCTTTTCCGGTAAGGATTTACTAATTCCGGCATTCCTGGAAACATACATAGATATGCATATTCTGGTTCTTCTTCCTCGCAGGCTGTCTTTGTAATATAGGCGCCCAGCGCCTTCCCTTCTACCGTATCCGGAATCTCTGCTCCAAGCAGCTGAAGCAGCGTTGGCATATGATCCGGACTGGCAAACAGTACGTCGCTTTCCCCTGCCGGAATGCCTGGCCCATGGAAATACAGCGGAATCCGGATGGATTCTTCATACCAGATGTTCTTTCCATAGCGTCCATGGGAACCCATACAATCTCCGTGATCTGCTGAAAGAACAATCAGCGTTTCTTCCATCAGTCCCGTTTCTTTCAGATAATCCATCAGGCGGCCAAAATTTTCGTCCAAGCCACTGACTGCAGCGAAATACTCCCGCCTCTTTTTCTGGTATTCCTCATCCTTTCTCCACTCTTCCGGTACGTTCTCCCGAAACGGGATCTCTGTATCTTCATACAACTTCATGTATTTTTCCGGCACCAAATCATAGGGCGGATGAGGCGGATTCCAGGAAATAAACAGATTGAACGGCCTGCTTTTATCTCTGTGCTCCAGATAATCAATGGCAGCGTCGGTCTCAAACTCCGGAGACCATTTCTCCGGATAAATCATCTCATCTGTATCATGCCAGTAATGAGGCTTCAAATGATTATCCATCGCTCCGTATGAAAGCCAGTAATCGATGTGATGGCGCCGTTCTCCAGGCGGTGTATACGCATCCCAGTACTGTGCTCCGGAAGCCGGTCTGGAATGGAAGTTTTCTTCACTTCCATCCAGATGCCACTTTCCAATATAAGCATTTTCATATCCGGCTTGATGGAGAACGTCTGAAATCGTAACCTCCTGAGGTCTCAGCATTACTACTTCGTCCAGGCCAATCTTACAGTTTGTCCACATTCCGCAGCTCTGCGGATATTTTCCTGTTAAAAGCGCCGCCCGATGCGGAGAGCAAAGCGGATAGGTACTGACTGCATTGGTACAGCACATACTTTCTGCTGCAAATGCATCCATATTAGGCGTCAGAACCGGATCTCCGCACGCAGCTCCAATGGCATGGGCGCGCCACTGATCCGCGAAAATGTAAAGCAGATTTTTTGGTTTCATCGTTTCCACTATCCTTTTTTATTTTCCAGCATTGTTTAAATAAGTCTCGTATGCTTCCTGGTTGATTTCCAGAGCGCGGTCAATTCCTCTTGCCTTCAGTTCTGCAATAAACTCGTCATACTCTGATTCGAAATCATTTACTCCTAAAATCCAGGACTGGAATTTTTCTTCTACGTATGGCTGGATATTTGCCATAATGTTCTTATATTCGGTATCTACGTCTGCACTGTATTTCAGATCCAGTTCTCCGTCTGCATAAGGAGGCATATCTTCGCCAAACCATTCCGGATGAGCTTCATACATCTCGCTTGCCTGCTTGCCAACTTCTGTCATAGTTGCTTTCTCGTACTCGCCGTCCTGGCACATACCGATTCTGTACTGTGCGCCGATAGAACGAAGGTATCCAAGAGGAGTTAATTCAGACTTCAGCACCTTATCCGTAAAATGCTTGGTTCCGTCTGCATCTTTGGTATAGGTATCGCCTTCAATACCCCAGTTGATTAACTCGTCGCCTTCTTCAGAGAAGAAGTAGTCCATAAATTTAATTACCGTTTCTGGATCTTTGCACTGAGAAGAAATTCCCCATCCGGAACCTGGATAACGGCTGACTCTTTCTTTCACTACTCCATGCTGGTCTGCAGGAGGAGCGAACGGAACCATTTCAAATCCTGGAATTGCCTCTGCTAAAGAGGTATTATAGTTTCCTGCGCTGACCCAGTCGTGAGTACAGCCGCCCATGTCGCCGCTCAGAAGAGTGTCTCGGCTGGATGCGCCTCTGGTAAAGATCTCAGGGTCAATAATACCTTCTTCATACCACTGAATCATTCCTCTTACGCCGTCTTTAAAATTCTCTTCCATCGGCTCGAATGTCATTTTTCCGTCTCTTGGATAGAAGGTGGTACTGGTATCCCACAGATACAGATACTCTTCCGGCATTTTCCAGCCAGCGCGGTCAAACAACGGAACTTCATCCTTCTGGCCGTTGCCGTTTGGATCGTTGTTGCGGAATGCATATAATACGTCATGCAGTTCGTCTACTGTAGTAGGAACTTCCAGATTCAGCTTGTCCAGCCAGTCTTTCCGGATCCACCAGTACTCAGCAGAACGCAGCTCCTGATTCTTTGGCAGGTAATAAATATTGCCGTCCAGAGAAGTGGCCGCCTGACGGTATCTCTCGTCTTCTTCCAGAACCCGCTTAATATTTGGAGCATACTTGTCGATTAAATCATTTAATGGAATAAGACCGCCGTCGCGTCCCAGTTTTTCCAGCTCGGATGCATCTACGTATCCGATAATGTCTGCCAGCTGTCCGGAGCTTAACATCAGGTTAAACGCCTCTTCCTCGTTGGAATTGGTCTTGGAAATCGTTCCTTTTAAGCTGACATTCGTTCTTTTTGCTGCCTCCTGCCAAACCTGCCAGGAAGGATCAAACGGCATATTGTTAAAGTTCAGGAAGATGGTAAATTCCTTTGGCTCTGCGCTTACCAGACTTCCTTCTAATGTTTCCTCTACTGCTGCTCCGGTTTCAGTTCCGGTCTCTGTCTTTTCTTCTGCTTTCTTTCCGCCGCATCCAGTTGCCAGTGATGCTGTCATGGCAGCTGCCAGCGCCAGTAACATTACGCGTTGTTTTCTCATAACCTTTCTCCTTTTCTTTTTAACCCTTTACTCCGCCTACCGTAAGTCCGGATTT
This sequence comes from uncultured Clostridium sp., assembly GCA_900542035.1. Lineage (GTDB taxonomy): Bacteria > Bacillota > Clostridia > Lachnospirales > Lachnospiraceae > UMGS1370. The sequence goes on along the minus strand of UQMJ01000009.1, from coordinate 20,810 downwards.
AAAGTATTTCTGAACAAATGGGAACACTACCAGCATTGGTATGATTGCGATAATAATAACCGCATAAATAACCGTAGTCGGGGAACTTAGCGATTCTGCTGTAACCAGCGCCGCATCCGAGGCATTGGCTACCCTGTCTACAATCATCTTCTTTAACATAACCTGCAGCGGAGCCTTTGTATCGTCTGTCAAAAGCTGCATTGCCCAGAAATAACTATTCCAACGGTTTACTGCATAAAACAGGCCCACAGTTGCTAATGCCGGTTTAGACAGCGGAAGGAAAATCTTATAAAAAATAGTAAAATGGTTTGCCCCATCAATAAATGCCGCTTCTTCCAATTCATATGGAACCTGCTCGAAGAAGCTCTTCATAATTACCATATTATAGGTGTTGATGGCAAATCCCAAAATAATTGCCGTTCTGGTATTTAAAAGTCCGAAGTCTTTGAAATTCAGGTAAGTTGGAATGATGCCCGCATTGAACCACATGGTAAAAATTGCAACCAGCGTAAAGAACTTCCGGCATACCAGGCGCTTCTTAGACAGCGCATACGCCATAGTCGTTGTAAAGAACATATTGACCGCTACACCAACTACCGTATAAAAAATCGTGTTCGCATAAGCCATCCAGATACCAGGCTTTGCAATTGCCTGTTTGTAGCTTTCCAGCGTAAAATGCTTGATTGAGAACATAACCGAACCGTTTTCTACGTAAAGCGGCTTGCTGAGTGATGCAATCAGCGCGTAATAAATGGGGTAAAGCACCACAAGGGAGATTAAAATTCCCACAATAATCATGGTAACATTAAAAATCTTCTCGCCTGTTCCGATGACCTGACCCTGATGTTTTTTCTTTTTCATGTCATCCTCCTTACCAAAGCGCGGTATCCGTAATCTTGCGGCTTACCCAGTTCGATAATGTTACCAGAACCAGTGCAACCAACGCCTCAAACAATCCAACTGCGGTTGCCAGACCGTAGTTTCCATTTTCAAATCCCAAACGGTATGAATATGTAGCAATTACGTCTGCGGTTGCATAAGTAGATGGCTGATACAAAAGCAAAATGGCCTCATATCCGACTTTTACCATCTTTCCAATGTTTAAAACGAACATGGTAACAATGGTTGGTGTAATTGCCGGAAGCGTAATGTTTTTAATTTTCTGCCATTTTCCGGCTCCATCCACGGTTGCCGCTTCATAAAGCTGCGGATCGATTCCCATAATAGCTGCAATAAACACCAATGCGTTGAAACCTGCATTCTGCCACAGTGTCATTCCTGTATAAATTCCCCTGAAATACTGAGGCTGTACCATAAAGTATACCGGCTCAAATCCTAATTTCTCAATAATCATGTTGATGATACCAGTACTTGGAGACAGGAAGTTTACTACCATACCGCAGACCACTACTACTGATACGAAGTGCGGAAGCAGCGTTGCCGTCTGGGTCATTTTGCTGACAAACTTATTTTTCATTTCTGTTACGCAGATTGCAAGCAAAATCGGAACTGGGAAGCAGACTAAAATCTGCCAGAATGAAATCATCAGCGTATTCTTAAATACACGGATAAAATCTCTTCCGGTCAAGAAATCCACAAAGTTTTTCAGGCCTACGAATTCACTTCCTTCAAATCCGCGGAAAATATTATAGTCGTAAAAAGCGATCCGAAGTCCTGCCATTGGTTTGTAAGCAAACGCTAGGAACCATAACAGCCCAGGCAGCAGCAGCAAATAAAGCTGATAATTCTTTACCATACTTTTTGCTCCTATTTTTACCCGCTGTCCCAATGGCACTTTTGGTTCTTGTTGTTTTGGATGTCGTTTCATCAAGAAACCCCCTTTATCTTTTTGGCGTGCACGCAATTTGTATTGTTACTTTACCTCTGACCTGCTCAAAAAGTAAATCTTCGTTTTTCAAAACGGCTTCTTTTTACCCCAAAAAAGAATCATCATTTTTCAAGTTCATCATCAAAGAGTATGATTTCGTTGATTTTTGTTACTTTTTATATTATATTTCTACTAAAAGCTACATTTTTTATCTATTTTTATCCAATTTGCAAAAAGAAAGAAGGGGGATACCATGAATCCATCAAACTATTTGGTTATTATTTGCGATCAGCTTTCCGCTGCTGCATTACGTACATACGGCAATTCCTATTCCCATACGCCAAACCTGGATCGCCTGGCTGAACGTTCTGCCGTCTATGAAAATGCCTATACTCCATGTCCATTGTGCCAGCCGGCCCGCGCATCCTTCTGGACCTCTCGCTACCCGCATGAAACTATGGTTCGGAGTAATCTGCCAGCGCAGCGCTATCCGTTTTATCAAGGCGACGACCTTTCCAAAACTCCAGAAACCTTTCCAACTATCTCAGAAGAGATTCCGGCCATGGGCCAATTTTTTTCCAACGCTGGTTACACGTGTGTACATTTTGGAAAGACCCATGACTATGGGGCATTGAAAGGATTTCAGGTTGTTCCGGATGTCGAAATCAAAATCGACCGCACAAATCCCGCCATTAATTTTGATTATGAAACCTATTTAGATGTCGATACGACCCAGAAAACGGTCCGCTGGCTGAAAAACGATGCTGCAAACATGGAACAGCCATTTTTAGCTGTGGCAGATCTGCAGAATCCCCACAACATCTGCGGATATATCGGCGAAAATCAAAATGGGGTAAATCCTGCTGATTTCCCGTTGGACCGAGAACTCCCTCCTTTGCCGGAAAACTTTGAATTCGACGACATAAAAAACCGCCCTCCGTTTATCCAGTATCTGTGCTGCGCCCACAGACGCCTTCGCCATGCGAGCCGCTGGACTCCCCAGGATTACCAGTATTATCTGTATGCTTACTATTATTATTTAAATATGGTAGATAAGCAGATTGGCAAAATTCTGCAGGCCCTGGAAGAAAGCGGAAAAGCCGACAATACGGCTATTTTCTTCTTTGCCGATCATGGCGAAGGAATGGCTGCTCACCATATGGTTACAAAATACGGAGTTTTCTATGAGGAAAGCAATCGGGTTCCCTTCTTTGCCTGCGGCCCTGGAATCGCTGGTGGAAGGCGAATCGGAGGAATGTTCTCTTTATTGGATCTGCTTCCAACCATGCTGGATCATGCCGGTATTTTGAATCAGGAATTTGCCGGAACCAGTCAGCTGGCCTCTTTAAAAGGAGCGTGCCAACGCGCTTTCAACGACTACGTTGCATCTGAATGGCATGATGAATTCCGAGATTACACCATTCCTGGCCGGATGATCTGCGATGAAAACTTTAAATACACCTGCTACCTGGAGCCGGACAGCGAAGAACTGTTTGATTTACGAACGGATCGCCTGGAAAAGAAGAACCTGGCGCGGCTTCCAGAGTACGCTTCCGTTTTAGAAACTTATCGTCAGAAATTAAAAGAACACGTAAGCCGAACAAATGATGACTTTTTCCGCCTTGCCTGCTCTGACGCCTCTGCCTACCGCCATCATCCTCTTGGTTTCCAGAATCACGAAGGATTAAGCGCAGTAGAAGTATACTCCCAGAGTCTCCGAAAGACAAACTGACATTTTCATAAAGGACTGTTGCTGCAATGAAAAAATCCCATGGAACCTATAAACTTACCCTGTACCGCCTGTTTTTTGCCATTGTGCTGGCTACCTCATTGATTGTCTGTACGCTGATTGGCTGGTTTTTGAACCGCCAGTCCAAGTCCGATTATTCTCATTATTTGGAGCAATCGGCAAATTCACAGAAAAATCTGTCTTCCCTTTCTGTAAATGTCATTATCAATGCCATTGGTTCCTGCACCAAGGGAGACGAAATTACGGATTGGGTAGATTCCGAATCCCTTCCCGAATTTTATTTTAATGCAATCAACGCCTCGAAGCGCCTGCAGGCCGCTACCACAGATATTCTTCAGATTGAATATCAGCTGGCTGTCGCTCCGTTAAATCCGAGGGCCTTTCATGGAACCATTACCAATATGGTTCTGACTGGCGAGGGTTCTATGGATCTGGAACAATACTGCCGGCTTCACTCCATTATGGAGCAGGACTTTTTAAATCTTATTGATCACTTTCAGGAAAGCGAAGATCCGGTCGCTTTCCCTGAATACGATCCGGAAACCGGTAAATTGGCAAACATCCAGTATATCGTAAAAAACAAAGGACGCCAGCACCCTTATTTATTTTTTGTTACCATTCCCATTGAATCCCTGGTTTTGGATCCGCTCAGCAGTTCCTTCTTTCTCTATAATGAATCTGGGATTTTTGCCTATTCGGATGAAAGTGAAGAATCGGTCTCCCAGGCTGGCCAGATTTATGAACAGCTGACCGCTTCGGCAGGAAGTGTGGATTTTTCCAAACCCCAGGAAGTCCAGGGACAATACCTGATGGTTCTGGAGATTCCCCACCTGAATTGGTCCATTGCCTGCCAGTATCCGCCTCTGCCTCTCCATATCAAAAAAATGATGACGTTTCTTTTAATTGTATGCCTGTTTATTATCCTGGCGCTTATTTTAAGCTGTTCTCTGGTGGAGATTTTATACCATCCGGTAAAAGAGCTTCTGGAATCATCGCCTCTGTTGGAAAAAAGCGGGAAATCCGTAAATGAATTTGAAATCATCCGGAAAAATATGGAGAAAATCACAGAGTTGGGAAGCAGGCTCCATGAAACTATGGAAGAAAATGACTCTCTTATGTCTATCCAGTGCTGCAAGGAACTTTTGTTTTCTTCCAAAGTCTCCCCAGATATGCAGCTTCCTTTTGAGCGCCCCGACGCAAATTACTGCGTTGCCATCGGGGAAACTTTGTGTCTGGAGGATGACCGTTCCTATCAGGCAATTGCCCTTCAAAAAGGCACTGCCTACGACGTAACGGCTCATAATCCCAACCTGTTTTACATTAACCTGGATTATAACCGCTATGCCTTAATCATCCAGACAGACTCCCTGGAAAACGCCAGTGAGATTTTAATGCGGATTCTGCGTTTAATGGAAGATAACCACGCTCTTCTGGACTCGGATCACCGAATTGTGCTTTCCGATATTCACAGCGGGATTAAGCAGCTTCACACCTGTTATCAGGAAGCTTTAAAAATCCTGGAGTTCCGGTTTCTCCACGCAAAATCCAGGCTCATTACCTATCGGGAGATTTCTTCTATTGATGCAGTTACTTATTCCTATCCTCTGCAGACCGAAAACAAACTGATTCAATGCGCGTTGGAGGGGAAACCAGAAACCATTGAGATTTTTGAATCCATTATTCGGGAAAATATCCGTGACAAAGATCTGTCCAGAGAAACGCTTCAAAATCTGATCTATGCGCTGATTGGCACGATTTCCCGTATTTTCCAGGAAATGAAAACCTCTCCGGAAGAATTTTTAGGGAAAAAGATTGATTACCGCTATCTCTACAATCACTGGAATGATTCTGCAGTGTTTATTGAAATTAAAGACATTCTGGAAGCCATTATCCAGACGGTCCGACAGCGGGAAAACAGCAGGGATCAGGAACTGCTAAATAAAATGCTGGGGTATATTTACAAGAATTACTCCGATGATATTATGCTCAATGACCTGGCTGACTACTTAAACATTTCCCCGAAATACTGCGGAATCTTGTTTAAGCAGCTTAGTGATAATAACTTCAAAGACTTCCTGAACCGCTACCGCATTGAGCGTTCAAAAGAAATCCTGACTAACCACCCTTCCATCAAAATCGTGGATCTGAGCGCCATGGTTGGATTCAATTCCTCCAACAGCTTTATTCGGGTATTCAACAAATATGTGGGAATTACTCCAAAAGCATATCAGGACAGAGTCAGACAAGAGCAGGAGAATCGTGTTTGAAAAAAATAAGGGGACTGCATCTGCAGTCCCCTTAACACATCTAATCAGTCTTATTTCTTAGCCTCTGGTTGCCAGGATTTCGTTGATTCCGGCTACCAATGCGTCACAATCAATTCCATGAACCATGCAGGCTTCCTCTAAAGATTCTCCCTGAGAAGATGGGCATCCTAAGCAATGCATACCAGCTCTCATCAGAATCGGAGCGATACAGTCATCTAACTGAATCAGTTCGCCAATTAACATCTCTTTATTAACACTTAACATGATAGTTTCCTCCTTTGGTTGTGCTATGTACAATATAGCATTTTTGCGGCATTTTGACAAGAAGCAATCTTTAGCAGTTTTGTGTTCCTTTTTTTAAACATTGATTTTTTGACTTCCTGCTTGACATGTATACAGTATTTTTATACAATAACGGCGTAAACTATAACTAACACTTTCACAGGATTTTATATAGGAGGAATTTATGAGACCAGAATGGAATACTTTTAATTCCGGCGTATGGGAAAGAGAAATCAATGTCCGCGACTTTATTCAGAAAAACTACACACCTTATGATGGTGATGATTCTTTCTTAGCCGGCCCAACCCAGAATACTAAGGATTTATGGGCGCAGGTTATGGATCTTTCTGAGCAGGAAAGAAAAGCTGGCGGCGTATTGGATATGGATACAAAGATTATCTCAACCATTACCTCCCATGGTCCAGGATATTTAAACAAAGAGAAAGAAACCATTGTCGGCTTCCAGACTGATAAGCCTTTCAAGCGTTCCCTGCAGCCTTACGGCGGTATCCGTATGGCAGTAAAAGCTTGCCAGGATAACGGTTACGAAGTTGATCCGGAAATCGTTGAGTTCTTTACCAAGCATAGAAAAACTCACAATGCCGGCGTATTTGATGCATATACCCCAGAAATGCGCGCCTGCCGTTCCAGCCACATCATTACCGGTCTTCCGGATGCATATGGCCGTGGACGTATCATCGGCGACTACCGCAGAGTTGCTCTTTACGGTGTTGACCGTCTGATCGAAGACAAGACCGAGCAGAAGAATACTACCCGTACCATCATGTACTCTGACGTAATCAGAGAGCGTGAGGAATTATCCGAGCAGATCCGCGCTCTGGAAGAGTTAAAAGAACTGGGCCGCATTTATGGATACGATATTTCCAAGCCTGCAGCTGACGTAAAGGAAGCAATCCAGTGGCTGTACTTCGGCTACCTGGCTGCTGTTAAGGAGCAGAACGGTGCTGCAATGTCCTTAGGACGTACTTCTACCTTCATCGACATTTACGCAGAACGCGACTTAAAGGCTGGAAAATATACCGAAGAGCAGATTCAGGAATTTGTAGACCACTTCATTATGAAGCTTCGTCTGGTAAAATTTGCCCGTACTCCAGAGTACAACGAATTATTCTCCGGCGACCCAACCTGGGTTACCGAATCCATCGGCGGCGTAGGTATCGACGGACGTCACATGGTTACCAAGATGTCCTTCCGTTATCTGCACACCTTACAGAACCTTGGTACCGCTCCAGAGCCAAACTTAACCGTTCTCTGGTCTACCAAGCTGCCAATGCACTTTAAGCGTTTCTGTGCAAAGACCTCTATTGAGTCTTCTTCCATCCAGTATGAGAACGACGACTTAATGAGAGTAACCCACGGCGACGACTATGCAATCGCCTGCTGCGTATCTTCCATGAGAGTTGGTAAGGAAATGCAGTTCTTCGGTGCCCGTGCAAACCTTGCAAAGTGCCTGTTATACGCTATCAACGGCGGTGTAGATGAGATTACCAAAAAGCAGGTTGGCCCGAAGTACCGTCCAATTACTTCTGAATATCTGGATTATGATGAAGTTATGGACAAGTACAAAGATATGATGAAGTGGCTGGCTCAGGTTTATGTAAATGCTTTAAATATCATTCATTACAACCATGACCGTTACTGCTATGAGCGTATCCAGATGGCTCTTCACGATAAGAAGGTTACCAGATGGTTCGCTACCGGTATCGCCGGACTGTCTGTTGTTGCTGACTCTTTATCTGCAATTAAGTATGCAAAGGTTAAGACCATCCGCGACGAGAATGGCATTGTAGTAGACTACGAAGTAGAGGGCGATTTCCCGAAATACGGCAACAACGACGACCGTGTCGATGAAATTGCAAGCGAGTTAGTGCATACCTTTATGAATTATATTAAGGGAAATCACACCTACCGCGGCGGTATCCCAACAACTTCCATCTTGACAATTACCTCTAATGTAGTATATGGTAAGAATACCGGATCTACTCCTGATGGAAGAAAGGCTGGCGAGGCATTTGCTCCTGGCGCAAACCCAATGCACCGCAGAGACAGCCACGGCGCTGTAGCTTCCCTGGCTTCTGTTGCAAAGCTGCCATTTAAGGATGCACAGGACGGTATTTCCAACACCTTCTCCATCATTCCAGGCGCTCTCGGAAAAGACGATCAGGTATTTGCCGGAGACTTAGATGTAGAGCTGGATTTAGGTCTGGACGAAGAATAATTCTATTGGCCCCATCCTGAACAGGAGGTTTCTATGGAAAATAAAAACGTTGATGATTTAATCGCCATGATTGACGGTTTTATGGCTGAAGGCGGCGGACATATGAATGTCCGCGTAGAAGAAGACGGCGGAGTCCACACAGACACCGCATCTGTAAAAATTACTACGATGAACTCCCTGGACTGCGCAGGCGGCAACATGGCCTGCAAAGTTCCTACCCTGTTTGAGGGTATGGATAGGGAAGAAGATTAAATTTAAGGAGGATTTCACCATGACACACGCAAGCGAATCTCAGATCGATAACCTGGTTTCCATGTTAGACGGCTATGCTTCTGAAGGCGGCCACCACTTAAATGTAAATGTATTTACCAAAGAAACTTTGTTAGACGCGCAGGCCCATCCGGAGAAATATCCTCAGCTTACCGTCCGCGTTTCCGGTTATGCTGTAAACTTCAACAAGCTGACCAAAGCTCAGCAGGATGAAGTTATTTCCAGAACATTCCACGAGGCAATCTAATACGCGTGCGTCTGACAGCATTCTATGAATGCAGACGCTGATGACAGGGGCGCTGCAAATGCAGCGCCCTGTTTTTACAAAAAAGCAGCCTGCAAAACATATTTCTCATAGTCTATCAAACACAACCAGGAGGGATTTTATGATAGCTCATGTTCATTCTATCGAAAGCTTCGGCACTGTAGACGGGCCTGGTATCCGCTTTGTTGTATTCTTGAAGGGCTGTCCCATGCGCTGCCAATACTGTCACAATCCTGACACCTGGACCATGGACGGCGGCACAGATATGAGTGTGGAAGAAATTTTGACAGAATACGAGAAAACCAGACATTTTTATACCCACGGCGGCATTACCGTTACTGGCGGAGAACCGCTGGTGCAAATTGATTTTGTTACAGAACTCTTTGAAGAAGCCCACAAACAGAATATCCACACCTGTCTGGATACTTCCGGAATTACCTTCCGGCCAGACAATCCAGAGAGTCTGCAAAAATTCGACCGTTTAATGGCGGTTACGGATCTGGTTATGCTGGATATTAAACATATTGACCCCAAAAAACATCTGGAGATCTGCGGACAGCCCCAGGATAATATTCTGGCATTTGCCCGTTATCTGGATCAGCGTTCCATCCCTGTCTGGATCCGCCATGTAGTGGTTCCAGGGCTTTCTGACGATGAAGCCGACCTGGAACGTCTTGGCCGATTTATCGGTACGCTTCACAACGTAAAGGCTCTGGACGTCCTTCCTTATCACAATATGGGCAAATCCAAGTACCACAAATTAGGGATTCCTTACGTTTTGGAAGACACCCCGCCTCTGCCAAAGGATCAGGCCGTATGGGCCCGTAAAATCATCTTAAACGGTATCCGGAAGCAGCGAATTGCAGATTCTGAAAGCTGAGCATTCTCCGTTTTGGAGAATGCTCCTAAAATTAAACAATCTGCTGGCAATTTACTCTTGAATATTCCATTGAAATGGTTTAGAATAAAAAGACAAAAGTACTTTTATTTTATAAGGAGGTAATTACCATGGCATATGTAATCAACGACGGCTGTGTAAGCTGCGGCGCTTGCGCTAGCGAATGTCCAGTAGGCGCTATTTCTGAAGGAGATGGCAAGTACGTTATCGACGCTGATACCTGCATCGACTGCGGTACCTGCGCAGCTACATGTCCAACTGGCTCTATCGAGGGCTAATTGACATACTCGCATACATAATGCCTCTTCCGTCGGAAGAGGCATTTTTGTTTACCGGCTTCTCACATTTGCGTTGTTTTGTTTTTTCCAAACTTCTTTTTCTTAAAAAATGGAATTTTGGCTGCCGCTGCTTCTGCACGTCCCCGATTGTCTTTCTGATAGGAACGGATGATTTCGTCTAGCTGCTTAAACCGCTCTTCTTCTTTTTCATTTGATGCCCGAAACAGATATTCTATTTCCTGGGTCACTTTTTCATTTACCATACGGCTGATGTCCTGGCTTAGCTTTTCATTATTCGCATCTAACGCCTTGCCGATAATAAAGTTCATTATCTCCTGGAACTGTTCCATCTTCTCTTCTGCCGATGCTCCTACAACCGGAACCTGCTGCGTTACTTCTTCTGGGAAACCGGAACATTCTCCCTGTGCGTTCTCCCTCTCATTCTCTGTCTGCTCTGCTTTTTCTTCCTTCTCATGCTGTTTTAAAGCCACGCCTCCGCTTAAAGGGCCTCTGCCTGCCAACGCCCCATTTCCAGACATTCTTCCAGCGTTTCTTGCCCCCTGTTCAGAAACTGCTGCACATTCTTTTAAAGCCTTTTCCATATCTTCCTCCAACACCTCATCCGATATTATTAAGCCATTCCCCGATTCCATAATTCTGTCCAGCGCGCTTTTAATCGCTTTCAGCTGGTACCCTTTTTCCTTCAGAACCTTTACCTGCTTCAGCAGACGAATATGCAATTCTGTATAATAACGATGTCCCATGTCATTTCTGGGAATATCAAGCTTTAGTTCTTCTTCCCAATATCGAAGTACATGCGCCTCTACATCTACTTTTTTTGATGCATCGGATATTAAATAGTGTATCTCATTCATACCTTGTCTCTCCTTTGGTTTTCTCCACACTGCCTGTCCCACTTATGGGAAAGAACCTGCTGGATTCTCTTAACCTATTTATAATGTATGCGAGGGAAAACCGGATTATGATTCCAAGAAATAAAAGAAGCCAAGTTTTTTCATTTCTTGGCTTCTTAGGAAAGGTATCGAAAATTAGATAGTTGTCTCATTTATCGGCAGGATTACGGGGTGTCCGTAATCATAACGCCATCTGTTCTTGTGGATTGCGTTTCTATAACGCCATTTTTCCACACTCCGTGAGTTCCGCGGACACGGTAATAATAACCGGACGGCTGGTTGTTGACTTCAAAGCTGACGGTTGCTTCGCTCAAATCTCCATTCGGAACATCTTCCGGTGTAAAGGTAAAGTCAAAGTCATCTACCTGCGTCCATCTCTCATCGGTATCCAGACGGTCTAAATAAAGATGGATACGAATCTTATCTACAGATTCGTGAGCTGTAGTAAAAGCTGAAATTCCAATCGCACCACCACCTGCATTGGTAATGCTGGAATTAGAAGCACTTATGTAGTTTCCTCTGGTAGCATCCACACTTATGGCTTCCCTTTTATAAATTTTCGAATTATTCTGATAACTATTCTGTCTCTCTGCAAATACCGGTGTCACAAAAGCTAAACTACAAATGATCCCCATAGCTACTGTTTTTTTTAATACACTTCTCATAAAATATGTCTCCCTTCATTTACCTTTTTATGACATATTCTATAAACGATTTTTATATTTATTTGTGACTTAAAATTAAAAGCTCAGTTCTTCCACTATTCTTTTAAATTCATCATCCTTAAGTATTCCTTCTAAGTAATAAAAGTATTTATCTTGTTCCAATCTCGTACTATATTCTGATTGACCTTCTTCATTTACATTTTTTTCTATCTCTAACATTCTTCCTAGCCATTCATTCTCTACTTCAATATGCTCTTTTCTATCTGAACTAAAAGCATTCGAGTTTTCATTAAATCTTTGACTTTCAATCAAATGTATCTTTTTCCCATTATATTCAAATACAATTAACGCAAAATCTTTCTCCAAAACTAACTTACTAAACTTCATTCCTTCCGGTCTATATCCAAGCTTCAATACCGGAATCCCTAATTCTTCCTCAATTACTCTGTATGCTTCGTCCTCATTATCTACATTCATATAGTTTTCAGACTCATTATTCCACGCAATATCACTATTGCTTCCATTTCGAACATTCGGTCTATACTCTAACTCTTTTCTGCCACTGACTCCTATCCCAGTGGTCCACAGCAAAGCTCCTGCAATTGCAGCAGCCAAAAGAAGTCCCCATACCCTGCGGGTAAAACGACGCGGCTTGTGGGTATCTTCCATAGTTGTATGGTCTGTATCTGTCTTTTCTCTACTTACTTTTTCGGCTTCCTTCTCCGGCGGACGCTCCGGTTCCGAGGTTTCCGCTGACCGCAGATGAGTGTCCAGTTCAATAATCGGGTGGGAAGCAGCTGCACTAAGCTCTCTTTCCAGCTTCGGCTTGATTCCCCGCTCTCTCATTTTTTTCAGTATCTCTTCAAACTCATCCGAGGGTGCTGCATTTTCGCCTTTATCCGCCGGCTCCAGCTCCTGCGCTCTGTCCAGTTCTTCTTCCTCTGCCATTTTTGCAGACTTTACCTGGGCTTCTGCCATTTCCAGCTCCCTTAAAAGCTGTTCATCGCTGTAGTCAAACGCTTCCTGAAGCAGTAATTCAATTTTTCTATCTTCAGACTGAATGCTGTCCGCCTCTTTTTTCCTTTCCACGCTGCACCTCGCATTGATTTTATAAATTGATGATTCTTCCTTCTGTTTCCCAATTTTCCTGGTTCTGAGGGTTGACTTTTTCTTTATTCTGGTTACTATATAACTATAAAAATACCGGAGGTCTTTTATATGAAAAAAATCATACTGACCGGCGGCGGTACCGCTGGCCATGTTACCCCGAATCTTGCGCTGCTTCCGTCTTTACAGGAATTAGGCTATGAAATCCATTATATTGGTTCCAAACAAGGTATTGAGAAAAAACTGATCGAAAGCGCCGGCATCCCCTATGATGCTATCTCATCCGGCAAACTTCGCCGCTATTTTGACTTGAAAAATTTTTCCGATCCGTTCCGTGTTGTAAAAGGCTATCTGGAAGCACTAAAATTAATGAAAAAATATAAACCCGATGTGGTTTTTTCCAAAGGCGGCTTCGTTTCAGTTCCCGTCGTTTTAGCTGCAAAACATTATAAAATCCCAACGATTATTCACGAATCCGATATGACGCCTGGCCTTGCCAATAAACTGTGCATCCCATCAGCCAAAAAAGTCTGCTGCAATTTTCCAGAGACATTGCCATACCTTCCTGCTGATAAGGCTGTCTTAACTGGTTCCCCGATCCGCGCCGAGATTCTCCAGGGCGATCGTCTGGCAGGCTTAAAATACACCGGCCTGACCCCAGATAAGCCAATTATTCTGATTATCGGCGGCAGTCTTGGTTCCGTAAAAGTAAATACTGCTGTCCGCAGCATCCTTCCCCGCCTTCTACAGCAATTCCAGATTATACATATCTGTGGAAAAGGCAATCTGGATGAAACCCTGATTGGCACCGACGGATATGTACAATACGAATATGTAGATGCCCCATTAAAACACTTATTTGCTGCTGCTGATCTGATCATTTCCAGAGCCGGCGCCAATTCCATCTGTGAAATACTGGCTCTCCGGAAACCGAATCTGCTGATTCCTCTCTCTGCTGCTGCCAGCCGCGGCGATCAGATTTTAAATGCAAAGTCTTTTGGCAAACAGGGATTCAGCGCCGTACTGGAAGAAGAAAATCTGACCGACGACACGCTGTATCAAGCTGTTACCCAGCTATACAGCAACCGCCAGACTTATATCTCTGCCATGGAAAACAGCCATCAGGGAAACGCTGTAACCACTGTTATCTCATTAATTGAACAGTATGCCGATTAATGATCCATATTTTCTTTTCTCAATTCCCTTCGGAGAAATTTCCTGGCTCTTGAAATTCTGGCACGGCAGGCATCACTGCTGATTCCCAGAATTTCACAGACTTCTTTCTGCGGCCGTCCTTCTATCAAATGCAGGATGGCCGCTTCTTGCAAGTCTTTGCTCATTTTGGCAATAACCTTATATACTTCTTTCAAGGTCTCATTTTCAAAAATCTGATTAAATGAGGATTCCGCATAATACTGTTCAGACATCCTGCAGTCTTCAATAAATTCCTCAGAATCAATACTAATCGTATTTACCTTCCGCTGTTTTCTGTGATAATCTACGCAGCGATTTTTCAAAATCCTTACCAGCATTGCTTTCTTACGATCCAACGTCCATTCTAAAGAATAATGTCCAAAATAGGATATAAATGTTTCCTGCACAATATCATCAATATCTTTATCCGGAATGCCATACGATTTTGCCAATACTCGAAGAGTCGCCTGATATTCCTCATACATAGACAGCAACAGCTCATTTATCTTTTGCTGCATGTTATTCTCCTAAACTATGAAAGGGCGTTCTCAATCTTTTCTGCGATTTGAGCCAGCTTCTCACTATCTGCTGTGTGAGGTTCCCATGTTACCATCGACGGGCCGCCTTCATATCTTGGAATGATGTGCATATGAAAATGAAATACTGTCTGACCTGCTTCTAAGCCATTATTCTGAACCAGATTAAAGCCTGCGCATCCCAGCGCTTCTTTCATCGCTGCACCTATTTTTGCCGCTAACGGAAGTACCTTTGCTGCAGTTTCGGCATCTAATTCGCATACGTCTTTAAAATGATTTTTGGGAAGAATTAATGCATGGCCTTCAGAAGCCGGTCCCAAATCCAGAATGACCCGAAACTCCTCATCTTCATATACGGTAGCAGATGGAATCTCTCCATTTGCTATTTTGCAAAAAATGCACATCTCATCTTTCATAAATACTTTCCTCCTGGTTTCCTTATCTTTCTTGCCTCTGTCCCCGCTTCCGATACAGAACCACACCCATCAGCAGTCCGATAAAAATTCCCGACAAATGGGCCGTATTATTGGTTCCTGCATTGGTAAATCCCAGATACAGAGAAAAAATTGCCATTAAGATTATTTGTCTGCCGCTTAAATCCTCAAGTCGTCCTTTATTTCTGAGAACTGCATAAATCAATCCGCCAACAACTCCAAATATCGCTCCGGAGGCTCCTGCTGATACCACATTCGGCTCAGTTGTCCAATAAAAATAGACCGAAACTATATTGGCTCCTATTCCGCACGTCAAATAAAATATCAGGTATTTTACTTTTCCCAGCGCCCGCTCTAAGTTATCCCCTAAAACGAACAAAATCAGCATATTATTCACTAAATGTTCAATTCCAAAGTGCATAAACATTGCTGTTATCAGTCGATAATATTCTTTTTTCAAGATCACCAGCGGCGCATACAGCGCTCCATATTTTACCATTACTTCCGTATTTTGACTGGATCCTTTTCCTTCAAGCAGTAAAAAATACAGGATATTTACTGCGATCAGGCAGCCATTTACCCAGGCAATTTGATTCTTGGAATGTGACGAATTCATGGCAATTATCTCCTTCGTAGTAGGAACATTTTACCATAAATTATGCCTAATTTAAAGACTTATCCTGGTTTGTTTTGTTTTTATTTCTGTAATATCTTGTTCTAATTTCTTAAGGATCCTTTAGAGATTCGTAAATTGCAATTTTTCTTTTCCTCCTTTATAATAATGGGGTAAAAGCCATTTCGGCACTTAAAGGAGGATTATATTGATTATGATGAAAAAACAAATTCTTGCATTTTTTATGGCAGCTTCCTTATCTGCGGCAGCTATGACCGGCTGTGCCAGCAGTCCGTCTGAAAATGAAACCACTGCCCAGGAAACTGTAGTAAATGTGTCTCTGGATGATGTTCTGAATGACATAAAGGAAGCTTATGGTGAAAATTATATCCCCAACTCCGCAGTTGATGATCAGATGCTGTCAGATGTAATTGGCCTTTCTCCGGATCTTTGTGAAAGCTATGTGGCAGAAATGCCAATGATCAGCACCTTTGTCGAAACGTTTATCGGGGTGAAAGCAAAGGAAGGCAAAGGCGACGATGTCGAAGCCGCTCTGAATGCTTACAGAGATCGCCTGGTAAATGACACCATGCAGTATCCAATGAATATTTCCAAAATTCAGGCATCCCAGGTGGTCCGCCATGGCGATTATGTATTCTTTGTTATGTTAGGCGCTCCTACTGACGAAGCTTTGGAAAAAGGCGACGAGGCCGCTTTAGAGTCTGCTTCTGAAAACAACCAGATTGCCATTGACATTATTAATGGCTACTTTAAATAAGCCATGGTATTCAGCAGTCTTTTATTCCTGTTCCGATTTCTGCCGCTGTTTCTGGCGCTGTATTTTGCAGCGCCAAAACGGCTGCGCAACACTATTTTATTTATTGGAAGTCTTATTTTTTATGGTTGGGGGGAGCCGGTGTACATCTCCCTCCTTCTGTTTTCTACATTAGTTGATTTCATTCATGGGAAACTGGTTGGATCTTTTAAAGAAAAAGGGAATCTGACAGCGGCAAAATGGGTAGTTGCTTCTTCTGCTGTAATCAATCTGTCTTTGCTGATTGTTTTCAAATATACGGATTTCTTTATCCGTTCCTTTAATGAATTGACTGGAAGCAGCGTCCCCCTTCTGGGCCTGGCTCTTCCTATCGGCATTTCTTTTTATACCTTCCAGACAATGTCCTATACTATTGACGTGTACCGAGGCGAAGCGCCTGTCCAGAACAACTTAATCTCTTTTGGCGCATATGTCTCTATGTTTCCACAGTTAATTGCAGGACCTATTGTACGCTATCAGGACATTGCCCTGGAACTGAACTGCCGCCAGGAAAACCTGGAGCAGTTTGCCCTTGGAATCCGCCTTTTTATCATTGGATTAGGCAAAAAAGTATTGTTGGCCAATCAGACTGGTGCTTTATGGACAGAAATCAGCGCCGTTCTTCCCCAGGAACGAAGCATTCTAATGGTCTGGATAGGGATTTTAGCATTTTCTTTTCAGATTTATTTTGACTTCTCCGGCTACTCCGATATGGCAGTCGGCATGGGGCATATGCTGGGCTTCCGTTTTCCGGATAACTTCCGATACCCGTATATCTCCAAGAGTATTACAGAATTTTGGAGACGCTGGCACATTTCCTTGGGAACCTGGTTTAAAGAATATGTATATATTCCTCTGGGCGGCAACCGGAATGGACGGCTTCTCCAAGTCCGCAATATTTTAATTGTATGGCTTCTTACCGGAATCTGGCATGGAGCGAACTTAAACTTTTTGCTCTGGGGATTGTATTTTGGAATCCTGCTCTTATTAGAAAAATTTGTCTTTAAAAACTGGCTAAACCGCCTTCCTTCTTGGATACAGCACATTTATGCCTGTCTTCTGGTCATATTTGGCTGGGTCTTATTTGCCTTTGAAGATATGAATGCTGGATTTGCGTATCTGCTTCAGATGGTTGGAGGCGCCGGACTTCCTTTCTGTAATGAACGGACGTTATTTTTGCTCTGCGGCAATCTGATTCTGCTTCTTATTTCGGCAGTAGGCTCAACGCCTTTACCAGCGAAAGCGGCAAGCGTTTTATCGCCTGACAGCAAAACCAGATTCCAGAACGCCGGAAAAATTCTGGAACCCCTGTTTTTAGGTCTGGTTCTGTTTTTATCCGTTGCCTATCTGGTAAACGCTACCTACAACCCATTTTTATATTTCCGCTTTTAACGCGGCCAGAAAGGATATTTATTAAATATGAAAAAACAATCTTTCTATCCGGCTGTTATAACCGGTCTCTTCTGTGCCTTTCTGGGCTGCGGCGCTCTTTTGTCTGTGTTTCTTCCCAAAAAGGGATTTTCAGAGACAGAAAACCGCTATCTGGCGCAGCTTCCCCAGTTTTCCTGGGATAGCTTAAAAAGCGGAAAGTTCGGTACAGATTATGAAAAGTACTTAAGCGACCAGTTTCCCTTCCGTGACGACTGGATTGGAGTAAAAACAGCTGCAGAGCAAATTCAGCTGAAAAAAGAGATTAATGGCGTATGGCTTGGAACGGATCAATACCTGATTGAAGCTCTTTATGATGAAGATATTGATTATGCACTTTATGAAAAAAACCTGGAACGCTTATCTGTGTTTGCGAAAAAGCAGGAAGAACTTTTAGGTTCCCAGCACGTCCGTATTATGCTGACTCCGTCGGCTTCAGAGATTTTAACCGATAAACTTCCGCCATTTGCCCATCCGTTCTCCCAGGCTCAGGTTCTTACGGATTTAGAACAAAAAAGCATTGCTTCCCTAATGGTGCCTGTGCGTGACGCCTTATTGGCTGCACACTTTGATTCCAGCATATCATCCGATGCCCTTTATTACCGTACGGATCATCATTGGACTTCTGCTGGTGCTTACATCGGTTATACTGCATGGGCAGATTCTCTTGGGATAGATCCCCTTGCCCCATCTGATTTTGCCATAGAAACGGTTTCAACAAACTTTCTGGGAACAATTCATTCAAAGCTGAATCTTCCTATCGCTCCTGACTCTATCCAGCTCTACCGGCCTGCCAGTGAGCCTGAATGGAACGTTTATTATGACGGCAGTTCACAGCCAGCCCACAGCCTGTATTCTATGGATGCCTTAAATACCCGCGATCAGTATCGGGTGTTCCTGGATGGTAATCACGGCTGGACAAAGATCGAGAATCCTGCCCAACATTCTGACAAAAAACTATTGATTATAAAAGACTCCTATGCACATAGCTTTGCCCCTTTTGCAGCTCTTCATTTTGACGAAACCCATATGATTGATCTCCGTTACTTTAATGGAAAAATCAATCAATTTATCGAAGAACAAGGCATTACAGACATCCTGGTTCTATACCAGATACCTGGTTTCATCAAAGACGTTAATGTCAGCAAACTGAGCTGGTAATGCGCCTATTAAAACAGAAGTTAGCATCCGTGTACCGTGCAGTGTTCGGGAGGCTCCGCAATACTAAGAAGAGGTTGATAGATAAAAGCGTCTATCAACCTCTTGACTATATCTTATTTCGTATAAATAGTTTTCAATATCATTTCTTTTCCGCTCATGGAATATGCCGGATTGTCCTCATCTACCTCTGGATATGTAAAATATTCAACCATCGTCAAAGTATTATTGTCGAGTTCAATATACATAGATTCATCTGTAGTTGAATAGCGTTGTCCCGCCCAAGCATACCAATCCATATAATAATTATTTTCCTTTTTTGTAAAATGCTTAATATCTTCTTCCGTATCTGCTATTGCGGGATAATATATAGAAAAACCATTCTGGCTGCTGTCTTTTATTACTGCATCAAATGAAAAATCCGCCATTTGACCTAACTGATAGCGCGCTTCTAAAGCTTCGTCATAAGATGCCCCATTCCATATGGGAGTTTCTCTAAAAAGTTGATACTCCTGATCAGGAGCATTTCTATAATAAGCCTTCGATTGAATATACTGATAACTTCCATCGTAAATCCCTGTAGCGTTATCAGTAATTTCTGTCATAGTTATATCTTTATAATACACAACCCCAATTAGCGTATCTTGCTGATTAAAATAAAAACAGATTCCATAAGGTGCTTTTCTATATTCTATTACCGTAGATGAAGTAGTTATTGTGTTTGCGTCAGCATATCCCGCATTTACCATTAGTTGATACCATCTGTCGGAGGTATTGCTGTAGCTTCGAGGAACAGCCTCTCCATATTTCTCAGTAACATCTGCCATTGAATTTCCGAAAGTAATTCCGCGTGCTGTTGTTACAGCATCTCCTGTGATAAATACATGATATGTAATCGGATATGCAGACTGTCCCATAAGCTCCCAGTTTGTCAGAATACTGTGATCTGCTGTATTTGTCGTAACAGAATTGTTACCAGCTACAACAAAATCGCTTTCACTAATTGGTGCGATTTCTATTGCATTTGCTTTTTCCTGTACCCGTCCATTCTCTACCCATGCTCCGTCTGCATTTACTGTATAACCGTCTGGCGTGGTAGTATTGGTTAACAGCCACCCCATATTATCAAAGTAATAGCATTCCGCTGTTCCGTCTCCATTTCCATCAATCCACTGCCAGCCATTATTCGCATAGGAACCATTACCAGTATCATACCACCACTTTCCTTGATCTGCTCCTGTTCCTGCTTGCCAGGTTCCTGCCATTGCTGAAATTGACATAGAGCAAGACAATACCATTGTCACAAATAAAACCTTCTTCAACATCATAGCCCCTCCTAAATTTTTTCTTTGTCCTGTTATAGGACATATTTTCTTTATATTCACTATACCATAGTAATTGTCTTATTACAAGACAATATTGTGAATGGAAGGTAAAATATGCCAAGAATAATTGATGGTACAAAAAACAATCTTACAGGAGAAAAGATAAAGCAGTATCGAAAAGAGCGAAAAATGAGCCAACAGCAACTATCTGCTAAATTGGAAACTTTGGCAGTGTATATTTGCAGGGGGTCTATCTCTCGTATCGAAGATGGTTCCCGTACTGTGACAGATATTGAACTTTACGGATTGTCCCAGATTCTGCAGGTACCTATAGAAAAATTTTTTGAAAATTAATAAAAATAGGCAGAAAAATCACAGGAAATGCTTTCATGATATGAATTTCATAAAGTATCTATGAAACAAAAAAACCTCAGAAATCTTGATTTACAAGATTTCTGAGGTTTTCTGGATAGAGGCGACAACCAGATTTGAACTGGTGATCAGGGTGTTGCAGACCCACGCCTTACCGCTTGGCTATGTCGCCA
>UQMJ01000008.1 GCA_900542035.1 uncultured Clostridium sp. | reverse complement strand
AAAATACTCACTGTAGACCAGCTTGGTTTCCTGGGTTACCTGGCTTACGATTTCAGATGCTTCTTCAAATGCCTCTAATGTTAATTTTTCCATAATGGTTTCTCCCCTTCTTTTTCCTGTCCTAATTTTTGTCTGAAACGTTAAATAAGGCGTTTACAAAATCATCCGCGTTAAATTTCTGGAGATCGTCAATGTGCTCCCCTACCCCGATGTATTTTACTGGAAGTCCCAGCTCGGACTGGATCGCTACGGCAATTCCTCCTTTGGCCGTTCCGTCCAGCTTGGTCAGAATGATTCCCGTAATGTCTGCTACTTCCATAAACTGTCTGGCCTGGGCCATGGCGTTCTGTCCGGTGGTTCCGTCTAACACCACCAGGGTCTCCCGATAAGCGTCCGGATACTCTTTGTCAATAATCCGGTTAATCTTTTTTAACTCCTCCATCAGGTTTTTCTTGTTGTGAAGCCGTCCTGCCGTATCGCAGATCAGCACGTCTGCATGGCGGGATTTCGCAGCTGCTACTGCGTCATAAATAACAGCCGCCGGATCGGATCCCTCTTTCTGGGCAATAATTTCCACTCCTGCCCGATTTGCCCACTCCGTAAGCTGCTCAATGGCAGCCGCCCGAAAGGTATCGGCTGCAGCCAGCATTACCTTTTTACCAGAATCTTTTAACTGTCCGGCCAGTTTTCCAACGGAAGTGGTCTTTCCCACTCCGTTGACGCCAATGACCAGCACAACGGATTTCCGGTTTTCAAACTCATAAGCATTTTCTCCCAAATCCATCTGGGCTTTGATGCTGTCAATTAAAAGCTGCTTGCACTGGGCCGGTTCTTTGATATGCTGCTCTTTTACCTTATGCCGCAGATCCTCTACAATGGCCATCGTGGTCTGGATGCCCAAATCCCCCATAATCAGGGTCTCTTCGATTTCCTCATAAAAATCGTCGTCAATGGCAGAAAACCCGCTGAAAATCGAGTCAATGCCAGATACAATGTTGTCTCTTGTCTTGGTAAGGCCTTCTACCAGACGGCTGAAAAATCCTTTTGCCATACTCATACTCCTTAATTTTCTAAATCTGCTTCGATTAAATTAACAGAAACCAGGGCGGAAACTCCCTTCTCCTGCATGGTAATGCCGTAAAGCCGGTCTGCAGACACCATGGTGCCGCGCCGGTGGGTAATTACAATAAACTGGGTGTTTGCCGTCAGCTTATGAAGATAGCCGGCAAACCGGTCTACGTTGGAATCGTCTAAGGCCGCCTCTATCTCATCCAGCAGACAGAAGGGGGACGGCTTTAAGTTCTGGATTGCAAACAAAAGCGCAATGGCTGTCAGAGCCTTTTCCCCGCCGGAAAGCTGCATCATATTCTGCAGTTTTTTGCCTGGCGGCTGGGAAATAATCTGGATGCCTGCTTCCAGGATGTCTTCGCCTTCCATCAGCTCTAACGTGCCTCTTCCGCCTCCGAACAGTTCCTTAAATACCTTATCAAACTCTTTGCGGATCAGGGCAAACTGTTCTTCAAACTGCCGTCTCATTCCGGTATCCAGTTCCTCGATAATCTGAACCAGGGTCTGTTCTGCCGTTACCAGGTCGTCGTGCTGGGTTTTCAAAAATTCATACCGCTCCGACACCTCTTTGTAATCCTCAATGGCGTTGACGTTGACGTTTCCAAGCCCCTTTATCTGGGCTTTTATTCTCTCGATGTCTTTCTTCATCTCCGGTATGGACGTCTGGTTTTTGTCCCGCAGCTCTTCTGCTGTAGTGTGCGTCAGCTCATACTCGTTCCACATATACGATGCGCAGGATTCCATCCGTTCTTCCAGCTTTTCTTTCTGTCCCTGAAGGCGGAACAGATCTTTATCCAGTCCGGATATCTGCCTGGACAGCTCTTCCCTTTTGTCAAAAAATCCCTTCTGCCGTCTGGCCGTCTCCTCTTTTTCCTGGGATAACGACAGGATTTCTTCTTTTAAGGTTTCTAAAAGCTGTTCCCCATCCTTCATTTCTTTTTCAATTCTGGCAATTTCTTCTTCTTTTCCCTGGATAACCAGACCGCTTTCTCCGCTTCCTTCTGTCAGGCCGGACAGTTCTTCTTTTACCTTCCGGATTTCTTCCTGCACCCGTCGGATGTTTTCTTTTAAGAAATTCTCCTTCTGCTGAAGTCCTGCCGTCTCCATCTGGACAGCCGCCAGATCCTTTGCCAGGATCTCCCGCTTCTGACGATAGCTTTCCAGAAGGCTGGAAAGATTCTGGATTTCTTCCTGGTTGTTCTCTCCCTGGGCTTCTAACCGGAGCGTTTCTTCCTTTAACCGCATCCGGCTGCCAGTAATTTCCTTTACCTGCTCTTCCAGCTGCCGGTGTTCCGTAACCATATCAGAGGCCGATTCTGCGATTTCCGTCTTCTTTGCTTCTAACTGGCGGATTCCAAGACGGATGGTATTCTGATCCAGATAAAGGGACTGCTTCTTCCTCCTGTTTTCTTCCAGTTCTTCATTCATGCCGTTTAGCAATTCTTCCTGGAATACCAGGTTTTCATTGACCTTGTCGATTTCATGAAGAACCGTCTTGCAGGAATGCTCCAATTCTTCAATTTCCCGCTTTCTTCCCAAAAGATTGCTGGTATTTTTAAAAGCGCCGCCGGTCATGGATCCTCCGGCGTTTAACAGCTCGCCTTCTAAAGTTACAATTCTCAAAGAATACTGGTATTTTCTGGAAAGGGCAATGGCGTTGTCAATGGTGTCCACAACCACAACCCGTCCCAACAGATATTTTAGTAGTCCCTCATACTGTTTGTCGGCCTTGACCAGCTGATTTGCCAGTCCCAGCACGCCTTTTTCTGTCAGGGCCTTGTCCTGGTTAAAGGTACTGCGGTTGCCGATACTGGTAAGAGGAAGGAAAGTAGCCCGTCCGAATTTATTTTTCTTTAAATACTCGATCAGGGTCTTAGCCGTCTCTTCTGAATCGGTAACAATGTTCTGGATACTTCCCCCCAGGGCCGTTTCAATTGCCACTTCGTATTTCTTTTCCGCGGTAATCAAATCCGCAACAACGCCGTGGATTCCCCGCACCCTGTCCTTTACTTCCATGACCCTTCGGATGCTCTGGCCATATCCTTCGTAACGCTCTGACAGATTGCGCAGAGATTCCAGCTTGGTATTGGTTCTGTGATAGGTCTGCTGATGTTCCGACAGCAGGCGGTTCAATCTCTTTTCCTCTGCCAAAGCCGTCTGAACCTGCTCCTCCAATTCCGTTTCCTTTAAAAGGACAGCCTGGATGTTCTCTGTAATCTGATCCAGCTCTGTCTGCTTTTCAGCAATCTGTTCGTCCTGGACAGACTCGTCGCTTTTGCTTTTTAACAGCTTCTGGCTGACCTCCGCCTTCCGCATATTGACCTGCTCTAACATTGCCTCATATCGCTGATCTTTGGCATTTACAGAAGCCTTTTCATTTAAGGTGTCAATAACCGACTGTTTCAGCTGTTCTAACGCCCCTTCGGTGTCCCCAATCAGAACGTCCTCTTCCATTAAAGACAGTTCTGCCTCTTTCTGACGTTCTAAGACTTTAGAAATCTGGAGTGACAGCTCTTCTTTTTCTGTTTCATAACCGGAAATCTCCCCTTCTCTCTGGGCAATCTCTGTCTTTATGGATTCCATCCGGTGGCGGATGTGCTCTGCGTTCATCCGTTCCGTGTTAATCTGCTCTTTTAAAACGTTGATCCGGCCTTCCAGATTCCCCCGTTTTAAGGTTTCCTGGGCCTGGGCGCTGCGGCCGACGGTTACTTTTTCATCCAAAACCGTCAGCGCTGCATCTAACGTGTCGTATTCGCTGCGGATGGCTTTTGCCTCTTTCTGGACCCGCTCCAGATCCTGGGATACAATGGACTCATTTTTCGAAACCGATTCGATCTGTCCTTTTAATGAACTGGTCTCAGCCAGAAAGAGATTGGCATCCAGATGCTTTAAGTTCTCTTTTAACCGCAGATATTCTCTTGCCGCCTGGGACTGTTTCTCTAATGGGCCAACCTGCTTTTCCAGTTCGCTTAAAATATCGTTGACCCTGACCAGGCTCTGGCGCTCATCTTCCAGTTTTTTCTGGGCAATGGCTTTTCTGCGCTTAAACTTTACAATGCCGGCTGCCTCGTCAAACAGTTCCCTGCGCTCTTCCGGCTTTCCGCTTAAAATTTTGTCAATCTGTCCCTGTCCGATAATGGAATACCCTTCTTTTCCAATACCGGTATCGTAAAACAGTTCATTGATGTCTTTTAACCGGCAGGGACTTCCGTTGATCCGGTATTCGCTTTCGCCGGAACGGTACAGCCGCCTGGAAACCGTTACCTCGTCATACTCAATAGCCAGTTTATGATCTCCGTTGTCCAGGGTAATGGCCACATAGGCAAACCCTTGAGGCTTTCGAAGTTCGGTTCCGGAAAAAATAACGTCCTGCATGGAAGCGCCCCGAAGCTGCTTGACCCTCTGCTCTCCCAACACCCAGCGGACTGCATCGGCTACATTGCTTTTTCCAGATCCATTGGGGCCTACAATGCCGGTAATTCCATTATGAAATTCAAAGACAATTTTGTTGGCAAAGGACTTAAAGCCCTGAATTTCAATACTTTTTAAATACATACGTCACCTGCCTGCAAAGAAGCTTCTGATTTGCCTTTTAAGGTCAGAATCGCCTTATATGCCGCCGTCTGCTCGGCTGCCTTTTTGGTTCTTCCTACCCCCCTGCCAATTTCCCTGCTTCCCAGCATAGCCCTTACTTCAAATACTTTGTTGTGATCCGGTCCTTCCTCCTTTAAAATCTCATAGGAAAGAAGCTCCTCTCCCGTGCTCTGCACCAGTTCCTGCAGGATAGTCTTGCTATCATAAAAGAGCTGTTTATGCTCCATATCATTCAGTACAAAACGGTCAATAAACTCTTTTGCATTAGCAAGACCACCATCCAGATAAATCGCGCCGATTACCGCCTCTAACGCATCCGAAGTAATGGATTCCCGCATTCTTCCGCCGGTCGCGTCTTCTCCTTTTCCCAAAAGCAGGTAGTCTCCCAGGGAAATCTCTCTGGCGCAGTAAGCCAGAGTAGGCTCGCAGACCATGCTGGCTCTGGTTTTGGTTAAATTTCCCTCCGGCATCTCTGGAAACCGGTGAAATAAAAAGTCGCTGGATACCACCTCTAATACGGCGTCTCCTAAAAATTCCAGCCTTTCGTTGCAGTACATCTTGTCCATCCGGTGTTCATTGGCATAAGAACTGTGGGTCAGGGCCTGGGTCAGCAGCTTTTTATTGCGGAAGCGGTAGCCAATCGCCTGTTCCAGATTTTCTTGTGTCTGTTTCATCAGATCCTCCTTTTATTGAAAAAAGAGGCCGCGCCACTGGACAGCCTCTTTTGCTTTTCATTTCTTAGTTTATTGCATTTTTAATCTGCTCTACAGCATCACCTACAGAAACGATATGCTCAGCGGCATCATCCGGAATTTTAATATCGAACTCTTCCTCAATGCCCATAATAATCTGGAAAATATCCAGAGAATCAGCGCCTAAGTCGTCTACGAATGTAGAAGTCATGGTAACCTCATCCGGCTCAATATTTAATACCTCCGCGATAATACTCTGCAGTTTTTCGAATTCCATGTTACATCCTCCCTAATTTGATTCGTTGGTCTCTGCTGCGAGACTTTCTTTAATTTTTTCATTGATACCCTGTTCTTTAAAGGTAACACACTGAATAATGGAATTGCAGACCTCATTGGCCTTGGAATTGCCATGGGTCTTTACTACCAGGCCGTTTAATCCCAACAGAGGAGCTCCTCCGTACTGGCTGGCGTCAAATGCTTTTAAAGTCTCTTTTAATGCCGGTTTTACAAGAAGGGCTCCTATCTTGCTCCGCAAACTGGTCATCATACCGGACTTTACTTTACTTATGAGAGTTGCCCCTACGCCTTCATAAAGCTTTAAAATGACATTTCCCACAAAAGCCTCGCAGACAATCACATCTGCGCCTCCATGAGGAATCTCCCTTGCTTCAATGCTGCCGGTAAAGTGAATGTCTCTGCACTCTTTTAAAAGCGGGAAAGTCTCTTTTACCAGGGCATTCCCCTTTTCTTCTTCTGCACCAATATTGACAATGGCAACTCTCGGATTCTTTACTCCCATTACGTGTTCCATATAAATAGAACCCATACGGGCAAACTGAACCAGATGAGATGGCCTTGCATCTACATTGGCTCCGCAGTCAATCAGCAATGACACGCCTTTTTCCGTTGGAATGAGAGGCGCAAGCGGCGGTCTCTCCACGCCCTTGATCCTTCCGACAATGACCTGCCCTCCAACCAGGATGGCTCCGGAGCTGCCGGCTGAAACAAATGCGTCCGCTTCGTTCTTTTTAACCAGATTCATACCTACAACAATCGAAGAGTCTTTCTTTCTGCGGATGGCATGAACCGGAGGTTCTTCGGTAGCAATTACCTCAGAAGCGTGGACAATCTCAATCTGATCCTTTGGATAGTCCTTTCCGGACAATTCCCTTTCCACATCTTCCCTGCGGCCTACCAGGACTACCTTGATGTCCTTTCGTAAATTGACGGCAGCTATCGCTCCTGCTACCATTTGGGACGGCGCATAATCTCCGCCCATAGCGTCTACCGCTACTGTAATCATATGTGATTCTCCTTTCGGCTAATCTACAACATAATATACTAGATATTATTATAGAAATCAATATTATTTTTCATAGATCCTGGAAATAAATTTTTCTTGCAATCTGGAAAGCGCCGTCGTACAATAGCTTCAGATTCCAGCGGAAGTGTTTCTGTCAAATTCTGCCGATTGTACTGAATTCCAGACAATACGGCTTTCTTCCTTCGCACCGCAGAAATACTTCCTTTCCTGGAACAATAACGCGGCGTACCCAAAACGGGATGCCAGCAGGAGGGAAACAATTGAATCATACAACAACCAACCAAGTATCTGTAACCAGCCGTGTGCATCTTCTGACCCAGATGGCGTTTTTAACTGCGCTTATGATAGTCATGGCCTTTACGCCATTCGGCTATATTCCTCTGCCTTTTATGAATGCCACCACCATGCACATTCCAGTCATCATCGGCGCCTGCCTTCTCGGACCCAAAACAGGGGCTTTGCTGGGCGCCATCTTCGGAATTACCAGTGTGGTAAAGGCCACCATACAGCCAAATCTCACTTCCTTTGTATTTACCCCTTTTTACAGCTTCAGCCCTCAGTTTCACGGCGGCATAGAAAGCCTGATTGTCGCCATCGTTCCCCGTATTCTCATCGGCCTGATTGCCGGATGTTTGTTTTCACTTTTAAAAAAGAAGAAAAAAAGCCTTTCTTTTTCTCTTCTGATTTCCGGATTTGCCGGTTCCATGGTCAATACCGTCGGTGTTATGACTCTTATTTACCTGCTGTTTGGGGAACAATATGCAATGGCAGGAGGAACCGATCCTTCTATGCTGTTTGGCGTCATTATGGGTATCGTGGGGCTAAACGGAATCCCAGAAGCTCTCATTGCCGCCATTTTAACCCAGGCAGTGGGAAGAGCTCTTTTTGTTGTAAAAAATCATTCCGGCAGAACAATAAAATCTGCCGTATAAGGGGGTACGAACTATGAACGCTATTACTGAAATCCCGTTGTTAAGCATCGGCGGATTTTCTGCCGGCCACGCCCAGAACGAAGAAGCGGCTACGGGCTGTACCGTTTTGCTGTTTGACCGCTGTTCTCCTGCCGGCGTGGACGTAAGGGGCGGCGGCCCTGCTTCCAGGGAAACGCCCCTGTTAAATCCACTGGCTGCATCCGAAGGCATCCACGCCCTGCTCTTATCCGGCGGTTCTGCCTTTGGTCTGGACGCCGCCGGAGGGGTCATGAGATATTTAGAAGAACAGAATATTGGCTTTGACGTGGGGATTACCAAAGTCCCCTTAGTCTGCCAGTCCAGCCTGTTTGACCTGGTTATCGGGGATCCTGGCATACGGCCGGACAGCCGGATGGCTTATCAGGCCTGTGAAGATGCCGACAAACGCCGCAGCGCCATAACATCCGGCTTATTTGACCTTCCTGAAGGCAACGCAGGAGCCGGCTGCGGCTGTACCGTTGGAAAATATCGTGGACCTGCGTATGCCATGAAAAGCGGAATCGGCTGTTATGCCGTCCAGGCCGGCCCGTTAAAAGTAGGCGCTATCGTGGCAGTCAATGCCCTGGGAGACATTTTTGACATAGAAAATGGACAGCAGATTGCCGGCCTTTTAAATCAAAACCGCAGCGCTCTGCTGTCCACTGAAGAAGCATTTTTAAACGACGTCTCTTCCATGCCGGATCTCTTTACCGGAAACACCACCATTGGCGCAGTCCTGACCAACGGCGCTTTTTCAAAGGCCCAGGCAAACAAACTGGCTGCCATGGCGCAAAACGGCCTTGCCCGCACCATCCGTCCGGTTCACACTACTGCAGACGGAGACTCGGTTTATGCAGTATCCGTCGGAGACGTTCCCGCGGACATTAACGTTGCCGGAACCCTGGCTTCCTACGCAATGGGAAAGGCCATTAACCAGGCGGTACGGGCCGCCCGTTCCAGCCACAGATACCCTGCCGTCTCCGATCTTACCTTGTAAGCTCTTCTTTTCCTTTTATCAGTTCCAATCCGGAAAAGAGAGCCCAGATATAAGGCGCTCCAAATACATTTAGCTTTTTCGGGCCATGGATGGTCTGGCCATTGTCTGCTTTCAGCTTTTCATAGGCCTTTTCCACAGTGGCCCTGGTAATGGATTTGGAGCGTCTGTCTACAAACATTTCCCCGCCCTTAATGGTATAAGTAAATGCCAGGCCCTTTGCCGTATAAAACACCTGATTCTGGTGCTGTTCAAACAAAGGCCATAGTTCTTCTGTTGTTATCCAGTCTGTCCGTCTCCCATCTTCACAAACGTCTGTCAGCAGCCCTTTCCCTCTGTCTCAAAATACTCCTTTACCAGTCTGACTACGGTTCCGGAAAGGAGGAACACGGCAATCAGGTTGGGAATAGCCATCAGTCCGTTAAAGGTGTCCGCAATACTCCACATAAGGCCTAAATCCATGGTAGCTCCCAGAATGGAAACCAGGGAATATATTACCATAAACGGCCGGATCAGCTTCGACGAGAATAAAAACTCCACGCATCTTGCCCCATAAAGTCCCCAGCCGATAATGGTGGAAAATGCAAAGCAGCACATTGCGACTGCAGTAAAGATCGAAACCCAGTTTCCATAAGCGGCAGTAAATCCGCGGATGGTCAGTTCTGCGCCGGCATCTGCCCCATAAGGAACCTGTATGCCGCTGCATAAAATAACCAGAGCGGTCAGGGTACAGATTAAAATAGTATCCATAAAGACTTCGAAAATCCCGAAAAATCCCTGTTTTACCGGCTTTCTGGTGTCCGCGCAGGCATGGGCGATGGATCCGGTACCCAGTCCGGCTTCATTGGAGAAAATCCCTCTGGAAACTCCCTTTTTCATACTCATAAACAAGCTTCCCACTGCGCCGCCTGTAATGGCTTCCGGATGAAAAGCTCCGTAAAAAATGGAAGCGAATACCTGTGGAACCTGATCGAAATTGAGAATTACCACACCAAGAGCCAGGGCGATGTAAAACAGAGCCATAAACGGCACTAATTTTTCGGTTACCTGGCCAATCCGCTTGATTCCCCCTAACAAAACCATGCCTACAATCAGCGCCAGGACGATTCCCATAATGAGATTGCCCATTTTTGTGGAATCTTCTGTAATCAGGTTGTAGTTTAAAAGGGCTGAATTAATGGCCGCGGTAATGGTGTTGACCTGAGTAGCGTTTCCTGTCCCGAATACGGTAAAGATTCCAAATACAGAAAACAACACAGCCAGGAACTGCCATTTTTTTCCCAATCCATTTTTGATATAGTACATGGGGCCGCCTACCAGTTCTCCGTTTTCATTGGTTTCCCGAAAATGGACTGCCAGGGTAACCTCAGAAAATTTGGTACACATTCCCAGCAGGGCGGATATCCACATCCAGAATACGGCTCCTGGGCCTCCGATGGCAATGGCTCCGGCTACACCGGCAATATTTCCCGTTCCCACCGTAGCCGCCAGGGCCGTACATACTGCCTGGAACGGCGTAATAGCCCCGTCAGAAGCTTCCCGTTTGCGGAATACTCTTCCAATGGTAGTTTTCATTGCATAGGAAAACCTGCGGATCTGGATAAAATGGAGGCGCAGGCTTAAATACAACCCAACGCCAAGTATACAGATCATGGCGGGAACTCCCCATATAAATTGATTCACTGCGCTGTTTACAGCTTCGATTGTCTGCAGCATAATAACTCCTTCGTAATTCGTCTGGAACATTTTAAACAGTTCCCTGATTTCAGGCCTTTACCTCTTCATAGATCTGATTCAGCCAGTCGATTCCCTTCTGAATCCCTTCTTCGTCAAACGAAAACCAGGCCTGCCGGATTTTTTCCGGATCCGTTGCGTCAAAACTATACGGCTCCGGCCATGCAGAAGTTAAAAGGCCGATCTCTTCCTGACCTTCTTCTCCTCCTTTGGCCAAGCGGGAGGATTTTTCCATACGGAAACGCATTCCCTGAAAACTTCCCGTAAACTTAGCCTTTTTTAAATACGGAATCGGCATAAATCCGCTTCGTTCCAGCATCTTTTTCTTCCTCCCTGACCGTTATTCTTTAATGGGCGTCAAACCAGCTTGCCCCTTCTTTTGCATCTACTTCCAGGGCAACCGACAGATCAGCCGCGTGCTTCATCTTATCTTCCAGAATCGCCTTCACTTCTTTTGCCTCTGTTTCCAGCGCCTCAATCAGCAGTTCATCGTGAACCTGGAGCACAATCCTGGACTTCAGTCCTCTTCGCGCCAGTTCCTGATCTACCTGGATCATGGCAATTTTCATAATGTCTGCCGCAGTCCCCTGAATAGGGGAATTCATGGCCACCCGTTCCCCAAAGGATCTCTGCATGAAATTTGCGGATTTTAACTCTGGAATGGGGCGGCGTCTTCCAAACATAGTCGTAACAAACCCCTGCTCTTTGCCGTCGGTTACCTGCTGATCCAGGAATTTTTTTACTTCCGGATAAGTCTCAAAATAGGTATTAATATAATCCAGGGCTTCTTTTCTGGAAATACTTAAATCTTCGCTTAATCCAAACGCGCTGATGCCGTAGACAATGCCGAAGTTGACCGCCTTGGCGTTGCGGCGCATTAACGGAGTCACTTCCTCCAATGGAATGTGGAATACCTGGGACGCCGTAATGGCATGGATATCCTGAGCAGACCGGTAAGCTTCAATCAGC
Source organism: uncultured Clostridium sp. (assembly GCA_900542035.1). Classification (GTDB taxonomy): domain Bacteria; phylum Bacillota; class Clostridia; order Lachnospirales; family Lachnospiraceae; genus UMGS1370. Next base: position 87,232 of record UQMJ01000008.1, on the reverse strand, counting down.
CGCTCATCTTTCGACATATGGGCCAGAATCCTCAGTTCAATCTGGGAATAATCTGCGTCAATGAAGATACAGCCTTCTTTTGGCACAAAGACCTTGCGGATTTCTCTTCCCAGCTCCATCCGGACCGGAATGTTCTGCAGATTTGGCTCTGTACTGCTGATTCGTCCCGTCGCCGTAATGGTCTGGTTAAATTTACCGTGAATCCTCTCGTCTTCCCCGATATAAGCTGCCAGGCCTTCTGCATAGGTAGAATACAGCTTGGTCAGCTGGCGGTAATCCAGGATCTTTTGGACTGCCGGCACTTCTAAAGCCAGCTTTTCCAGCACGTCCGCTGCCGTAGAGTAACCGGTTTTCGTCTTTTTGCCTCCCTTTAACTGCATTTTTTCAAACAGCACTTCCCCTAACTGCTTAGGAGAATTAATATTAAAGGTCTCTCCGGTCGCTTCGTAGATTTCCTGTTCCAGCTTATCAATGTTTACTTTCAACCGGCTGCCATAATCCTTTAATTCCTGACGCGCTACCTTTACGCCTGCCGCCTCCATCCGGTAAAGGCTGTAAATTAACGGCATTTCAATCTTCAAAAACAGATCCTCCATGCCGGTTTCTGCCAGTTTCTCTTCTAATACCGGCGCCGTCTTCCACAAGGAATATCCCATAAAGCATACGCAGTCAAGAGCCTTTTTCTCTTCTCCCAAAAGCGCCTGAAACAGCGGTGTTTTTCCCAGCAGATCGGACTGGGAAGGCAGGGTCATGCCGCCGTAATCTCTCGCCAGATCGTCATAGGCATAGGTATCCTTTAGCGGATTCAAAAGATACCCTGCCACGCCGGCATCTCGTACTCTCTCCCCCCATAGCAGGTTTAAAAATGGAAGCTGGCTCTTTAAATCCAGCACCCACACCATACCGGTTGTTCTCTTACACAGCTCTTCCAGTTTTCCAGCCAGATAGCTGCCAGTTAAAAAGCCCTGTACCGGCAGGAAGTACAAATCTTCTTTTCCAAAGCAGAGACTAAGTCCTGCAATCTCTCCCTGGCCGGAAGCTTTCTTCTTTCCGCCTTCCTGGCCAATTATCAGCTGGGCGCCGATTCTCTCTGCCTTCGCCGCTTTTTCCAATACCTGTTCCGCCTGGGAAAAACCGCTTACAACCTGAAAATGTTTCCGCACGTCTGCTTCTTCTTTATTTTCCGGAATATCCTGAAATCTAGCCAGAATTGACTTAAACTCCAGACGCTTCATGTACTGGTACGCTTCCGGTGTATACAAGTTTCCAATCTCTGCATCCTCATAAGAAAATTCAATGCCGCAGTCAATACAGATTGTGGCCAGGGTCTTGCTCATCTGCGCCATGTCGTAATGTTCTTCCAGCGCTTTTTTCGCTCTGGGCGGCCTTACCTCTTCCAGATGCTCATACGCATTTTCAATGCTTCCATAGGTCGAAATAATAGCGGTGGCCGTCTTTTCCCCAATGGAAGGAACTCCTGGGATATTATCAGACGCATCTCCCATCAGAGCTTTTACATCTATAAATTCCAGAGGCGTTACGCCGTATTCCCGTTTTACATCTTCCGGATAGTAATCTTTTATCTCCGTTCCTCCTCTGGACGTTTTCGGAATCCGGATCTTAATATGGGTATCCGAAAGCTGAAGCAAATCCCTGTCTCCAGAAACCACGGAAACTTCTACGGTTTCTCCGGCCAGACGCTTTGCCACTGTTCCCAGAATGTCATCTGCTTCAAAACCAGCCAGGGTCAGAATCGGAATCCCCATAGACTGGAGCACTTCTTTCATCAGAGGAACCTGTTCCCGCAGTTCCTCGGGCATGGGTTTTCTGGTTCCTTTATATTCCGCAAACATTTTGTGACGGAAGGTAGGTTCTTTTAAATCAAAGGCCACAGCCAGATGATCCGCCTGCTCTTCTTCTAATATTTTAAACATAATGTTGAGAAACCCGTAGACCGCATTGGTATGAAGTCCCTCGGAGTTGGTCAGCTCCGGCACTCCGTAAAAAGCCCTGTTTAAAATGCTGTGTCCGTCAATCAATACTAATTTTTCCATGTCATCCCTCATTCTATGAAAATAATCCTAATATCCGAAGCTGCATCAGAATCATAACCCCAAGGCTCATTACCATAAGCGTATCAACCGAATACCGCACCGCCTGCAGCATACGGCGGTGGCGGACGTGCTGTTTAGACGCTTCCAGCAGCTCATCTAATTCTCCTTTGATGTTATAATTATCGGCATCGGAGTCCAACTGCCGGATACCGGAATCCACTGTAAAATAAATTTCCAGTTCTTCCTGACAGTTCTCACAGGTTTCAATGTGTTCCAGAAATTCTTCCAGAGTATCTTCGTCCAGCTCCCCATGAATATACGAGGTAACCAGGCGTTCTGCCTCTTGACAATTCATAGTATGACCCCCTATCCGTTTTCCCACTCCCGCATAAGGCAAAATGCGTAAAAATACGTTTCCACCGGCTTATTTTGGATCCCGTGTAAAAAAAAGACCCGAAAGCCTATCTCACAATAAGCCTTCGGGTGCCCCTGCCAAGGAGTGCCGGCTGCGGGACTTGAACCCGCACGATGTCGCCATCAATGGATTTTGAGTCCACCTCGTCTGCCATTCCGACAAGCCGGCTCGCTTAACAACGAGTGTTATTTTACCATAAGTCGTTCCATTTTGCAAGCACTTTTTCTTCGCTCATAGCCGCCCTGAAAGATCGGACCGTTTTTCCTTATCTGATGCTTCTCTCTTCCAGTTCATCTCCCAGCGCCTGTACTTTTGTCACATCTAAAATAACTGCCGGTGAAATCTCCTGAATCAGCCCCGTATAGGTAATGGAAATCAAATCTCCCTTCTGCAGATCACTTAATGTAATCGGAATCCCTCTCCAGGAAACTTCGGTCTCTTCTGTAATGTGAAACTGAAATCTTCCCCTCTTATTGATATCATTCATTTCCAGTCCCTGAACCACCAGTTCAGAATCCCTTATTTCCTCAATGACTGCATAAAAGGTTTCACTTTCCAATGGTTTCACACTGCTTTTTCCAGGCATCAGTATAGCACTTTTTCTGATGAAAACAAGCTTTCAACGTTTTTTCCTGTCTGAATCTTCGCACGGCTGAACTGCTTCAGAAAATCGTAATGATTTCTTCTACACGCGTCAGCCTATCTATGGTATAATGATAGCATCCGTGTACAGGGGGCAATACGGTCAGAAACGTCCAGATGACGCGCCTGCTGCGTTACTTTCAATCGGTGTACGTCCAGTACACCTCATTCAAGTGCCTTGCAGACGCGTCATCTGACCTGTTTCTGACTCTTCTGACCTCAAGTGGAGAGAATTTCCCCATTTTTAAGGCAGACGAATGAAGCGTACTGGATATACGCTGATTGAGAATAACGCAAAAGATGGGGAAATTATCCCTCTTTGAGGCGTGTTGCCCCTGTACACGGATGCTACCATCCAATAATCTGATACTTATGAAAAGGAGCTGCTATGAATAAAAAACTGATTATCGGCGTTTCCGCCGCTGCTGTGGCTGCTGTTGTAATCGGCGCTACCGCTGCCCTGATGACCTCTTCCACACCGGAAAAGATTGATTTGTCTACTACCCATACGACCGAAGCCCCTTCCGAGTCTGCCAAAGAACCGGAAACGACTTCAGCGCCGGAAACAACTGCCCCTGAGACTACTGCTTCCAGCACAGCCAGCGTCACTTCTTCTTTGGAGACCTATACTTCCGGAAATATTTCCATTCAATATCCGCAGGTAAGCGGCCTTAGCGATTCGAAGCTTCAGGATTCCATCAACGAAAATCTGAAAAACAACGCGTTATCTGTCATAACTGGATATGAAGCTGACGAGGCAAAAGACAGTATGACGGTAACCTGCGAAGTAGTTTCTGTTGACCGCCGCAGCATTACCGCTGTTTATACCGGCACTTATACAGCCGACGGCGCCGCCCACCCAGTCAATCTTTTCTACAGCAATACCGTAGATTTAAAAGACAATACCAATCTGGGACTGGGCGATTTTACGGATTCCTATACCATGGCCGGCTACGTGTTAAGTTCTGATGTAACCTTTTTCGGACTGGATGAAGAACAGACGAAAGCCGTCTTAGAATACCGCCAGGGCCTAACCATGCAGGAGCTGACCGACACCTTTAACCAGGCTGATTTTCCTATCCAGCAGGGCGTTGTATGGCCGCCGTCCTTCAGCTATGAAAAGCAGGGCGATATCTTCTTCTCCCTTCCGGTTCCCCATGCATTAGGCGATTACGTCATTGTCCGGTTCGTACCTTCTACTAAGTAAGACGCAAACAATCACATTACTATTTCTAGAAAGGATTTATTATTATGAAAAATGTAGTTATTTTCGATCACCCGTTAATCCAGCACAAAATCTCCAGACTGCGGGACAAGCACACCGGAACCAATGAATTCCGCAGCCTGATCGAGGAAATCGCCATGCTGATGGGTTATGAGGCTCTTCGGGATCTCCCTTTAGAAGATGTAGAAGTAGAGACTCCTATTGAAACCTGCATGACTCCCATGATTGCAGGACGCAAATTAGCCGTTGTTCCCATTCTGCGCGCAGGACTTGGGATGGTAAATGGCATTCTGGCTCTTACCCCTACCGCCAAAGTCGGACATATCGGCCTGTATCGGGACGAAGTGACCCATGAACCTCACGAGTATTACTGCAAGCTTCCGGATCCAATCGAGGAGCGAACCATCATTGTAACAGACCCTATGCTGGCAACCGGCGGTTCCGCAGTCTCTGCCGTTGATTTTATCAAAGCCCATGGCGGAAAGAAAATCAAATTTATGGCCATCATCGCTGCTCCGGAAGGATTAGAACGGCTTCAGAACGCCCATCCGGACATCCAGATTTATGTAGGGCATTTAGACCGCTGCTTAAACGACGACGCCTATATCTGCCCTGGACTGGGAGATGCAGGAGACCGGATTTTCGGAACAAAATAACCATTGCACATGAAAAAACAGCGTAAAAAAGATCCTGCAGAGAGATAGCAGTTTCCATCCCTCTCTGCAGGATCTTTTTTACGCTGTTTTCTTTACCGGAAAGACCTGCCTCTGGCAGGCTTTCCGGATAATAGCAGTCAGAATGCTTACAGGAAGTATTTCACTCCGCTTTCAAAAATCTTCATATCCTGTTCTCCATAGATATTCATGGCAACTGCGTCGCCGCGGCGCTCAGAATGAGCCATCTTGCCCAGGATACGTCCGTCTGGGCTGGTAATGCCTTCGATTGCCATATAGGAACCGTTTGGATTCCAGAATTCGTCCATGGTAGGATTGCCCTTGTCGTCTACGTACTGGGTCGCTACCTGGCCGTTGGCAAACAATTTCTTTAACCACTCTTCGGTTGCCACAAACCGCCCCTCGCCATGAGAAGCCGGATTGCAGTATACGCCGCCCAGTTCTGCGCCTGCAAGCCATGGAGACTTGTTGCTCATTACCTTGGTGTAAACCATCTTGGAAATGTGGCGGCCAATGGTGTTCATTGCCAGCGTCGGAGAATCCGGACGCTGTTCTTTTATCATGCCTTCCGGAACCAGTCCCAGCTTAATCAACGCCTGGAAGCCGTTGCAGATGCCAAGCATCAGACCGTCCCGTTCGTTCAGCAGTTTTTCAATCTCTTCTTTGATAACCGCATTTCTAAATACGGCTGCAAAGAACTTTGCAGAACCTTCCGGCTCGTCGCCTGCGGAGAAACCGCCTGGGAACATAACGATCTGCGCCTTTGCAATCTCATTTTTGTAAACTTCTACAGACTCTCTGATATCTTCTGCGCTCAGGTTCTTAAATACTTTTGTTACAACCTTGGCGCCGGCTCTCTCAAACGCCTTGGTGCTGTCGTATTCGCAGTTGGTTCCTGGGAATACCGGAATAAATACATTCGGCTGGCCAATCTTATGATTGCATACGTAAACGGAATCTGCTTTGTACAGTTCATCCAAAACCGGAGTCTGCTTTACGCCGGATCTGGTCGGGAATACGCTCTCCAATGTTTCCGTCCAGGAATCCAGAGCCTCTTCCATGGTAATCTGGGTATTGCCATATTCAAAAACTGCCCGATCGGTTACTTCGCCGATTACGGTATAGCGGATAGACAGTTCTCCCACCTTTTCTGCCGGAACTTCCAGTACCAGATTGCCCCATCCGGCTGCAAAGAAGTCTCTTGGATCCAGGTTATGTTCAATCTTTACGCCCAGCTTGTTGCCAAATGCCATCTTGCTGACTGCTTCTGCGATTCCCTGTCCTTCTACTGCATAAGCAGAAAGGATCTTTCCTGCCTGAATCTCTTCAAACACTTTGCCGTAACCGTCCATAATCTGTGCGTAATCCGGCAAATCATACTGGTCTTTTTCAATGGTAAACAGCACAATCTTGCTGCCTGGCTTCTTAAACTCCGGAGTGATGACTGTCTTAGAGTCCGCCACATCGACTGCAAAGGAAACCAGGGTCGGCGGAACGTTGATTTCGCCATGCTGCTCGTCATTAAAGGTTCCGGACATACTGTCCTTTCCTCCGATGGACGGCAGTCCGAATCCCATCTGGGCGCTGTAAGCGCCAAGTAAAGCTGCAAACGGCTGGCTCCAGCGGGTTGGATCTTCCGTCATTCTCTGGAAGTATTCCTGGAAGGTAAAGCGGATCTTTTTGTAGTCGCCGCCTGCTGCCACAATTTTTGCTACGGAAGACAGAACTGCGTAAACCGCGCCATGGTATGGGCTCCAGCTGGACAGGTATGGGTCAAAGCCGTAGGACATCATGGTAACGGTATCGCATTTGCCCTTTAATACCGGAAGTTTCGCTACCATTGCCTGGGTTTCGGTCAGCTGATATTTTCCGCCGTAAGGCATATAGACGGATCCTGCTCCGATAGAACCGTCAAACATCTCAACCAGGCCTTTCTGGGAGCAGACATTTAAAGAAGCAAGAAGATTTAACCATGCCTTCTTTACGTCTCCTGGCTCTTTCCGTTCAAAAAGATTTCCCTCTTTATTTGGAACCTGTAAGGTAACGTCTGCTTCCTGATGCGCGCCGTTGGTATCTAAGAATGCGCGGCTGATGTTTACGATGGTCTTGCCTCTCCAGCTGATGACCAGTCTTGGGCTTTCGGTTACGACTGCAACGGTTACTGCTTCTAAGTTTTCCTCTGCCGCATAGCCTAAAAACTTCTCTGCATCTGCCGGAGCAACTACCACTGCCATACGCTCCTGGGATTCAGAAATGGAAAGCTCTGTTCCGTCCAGGCCGGCGTACTTTTTCGGCACCTTATCTAAGTTGATTTCCAGTCCGTCTGCCAGCTCGCCGATGGCAACGGACACACCGCCTGCGCCAAAATCGTTGCACTTTTTAATCAAACGGCTTACTTCCGGACGACGGAACATTCTCTGAATCTTACGCTCGGTAGGCGCATTTCCCTTCTGTACCTCAGCGCCGCAGACTTCGATGGAAGCCTCGGTGTGAACCTTAGAAGATCCGGTTGCGCCGCCGATGCCGTCGCGTCCGGTACGTCCGCCAAGAAGGATAATCATATCGCCTGGATCAGAAGTTTCTCGGATAACGTCCTTTCTTGGGGCTGCGCCCATAACTGCGCCGATTTCCATTCTCTTTGCCGCGTAGCCTGGGTGGTAAATCTCTTTTACATAGCCGGTTGCAAGGCCAATCTGGTTGCCGTAAGAACTATATCCATGAGCTGCCTCTGTTACAATCTTTCTCTGAGGGAGCTTGCCCTTCATCGTCTCGTCTAATGGACGGGTCGGGTCAGCCGCACCGGTTACGCGCATTGCCTGGTATACATAGGTACGTCCGGACAGCGGATCGCGGATTGCGCCGCCAAGGCAGGTTGCTGCGCCGCCAAAAGGCTCAATCTCTGTCGGGTGGTTGTGGGTCTCGTTTTTAAAGTTCACTAACCATTCTTCGGTCTGTCCGTCGATTTCTACCGGAACTACGATAGAGCAGGCGTTAATTTCATCAGACTCTTCCTGATCTGCAAGCTTTCCTTCCTTTTTCAGCTTTTTCATTGCCATCAGAGCCAGATCCATCAGGCAGACAAACTTATCGTCTCTTCCTTTGTAGATCTCTTCCCTGTCAGCCAGATACTGATTGTATGTATCTACAATAGGCTTTTTATAATCCCCGTCGGTAAAGGTCACATTTTTCAGCTCGGTAGAAAAGGTGGTATGACGGCAGTGATCGGACCAGTAAGTGTCCAGAACGCGAATCTCCGTAACCGTCGGATCCCGATGCTCTTCGTCTTTATAGTAATTCTGGATATGTTTAAAATCCTTAAAGGTCATTGCCAGATTTAAGGAACGGTATAATTCTTCCAGCTTGTCCTCTTCCATGGAAGAAAAGCCGTCAAATACTGCTACATCCTCCGGAGTCTCAAATACCGTTACCAGGGTTTCCGGCTTTGCTGCATCCGCCTCTCTGGAATCCACCGGATTGATGCAGAAGTTCTTTACCGCCTGTACTTCTTCTGCAGTCAGAGTTCCGGAGATCACATAGGTGGTAGCAGAGCGGATTACCGGCTCTTCCGTTGCTTTTAACAGTTTTACGCACTGTTCTGCAGAGTCCGCTCTCTGGTCAAACTGTCCTGGAAGATACTCTACAGAAAAGCAGGTGTCTCCTGCTTCCTTTGGAAAGTCTTCTTCATATAACGTATCTACCGGCGGCTCAGAAAAAATAGTGCCAAGGGAGGCCTGATAGGTCTCTTCGGTCAGATTTTCAATATCATAACGAATCAGTACCCGCACATTGGTAACGGTCTGAATCCCTAAATAGTTCTCGATTTCCTCACGCAGTTCCTTTGCCTTTACTGCAAAGTCCGGTTTCTTCTCTACAAAAATCCGTTTTACGCTCATTGGTAATCCTCCTTATTCTTTTAACCCTGACTGTATCATAACACAGAAGTTACAAATAAGTAAAATTAATATAACTTATTTTTCATATTAATATAGATAATAGGTTTTCACTAGCAAAGCTTTTTCCCGCATTTTCTGCAGAACGCATAGTCTGCTTTTACCGGTTCCCCGCAGTAAGGGCAGAATCCATCCTCAGAAGCTTCTGAAGCAGAACCGTCCAGCGCAGAATTCTCCGGCGCCGCCTTATCTTCTTTTCCATCTGCTTTCTTAAAATAAGAATCCATGGGATCTCCTTCTTCCCTGCTGTCTACAATGTCAAACTCCGAAAACCTCTTATCGCCGGACGCATTTTTAAAATTGTAGACGGCCTGTACCACTGCAATCCCGATAAAGCACACTCCAAACAGCGCAAAAATTGCAGGAGCTCCCATGCCGACAGCCATAATCGTCCAAAGGACTCCAAAAACTGCTGCAAAAATGCTTCCGGCTCCCTGCATCATCGACGGGCCTCTTCCCCTTTTGATACTCTTCATAAAACCCCTCCTTGTCTCGCTACTCGATTTCTCCCCCAATCGTAGAAATCGCATCCAGAGTCATTTTCATAATGTCCTTAATTTCCTCCGGAGTCATTTTCATCTTTTCTGCCAGTTCTTCTACAGTCGCTTCCCTTCCCAGTTCTTTTGCCATTACTTTGGAAACTTCCTGAAGCACATTGACTCTGGCTGTAATCTCTTCGCTGGTTTCTTCTTCCCGCTTCTGTTCCTCCAGAGCCAATTTTAACGCTTCTTCTACCTGGGCTCTTAAATGGCTTAAAAAGTCGCCCCCCTCGTAGCTGTCTGCTGCCAGCATCAGCGCCACATTGGCTTCCTGAATCAAATCTCCTGCCGGAAGAGGTCCTTCCATATAGTCAGACGCCATTTCAAGAACCGCCTGTAAATGGCCTTCAATCAATCTTTTCTTAGCTGCTTCCTCTCCCAGAAGCAGCTTTTCCAGCAATTCTTCCCGTTCTGCCTCTGTGCAAGGCGTAATCTCTGACAAATCATCCAGATACATCTGGTAAAAATCTTCTTTTTCAATGGTTTCGTCCCGATAGTCCATCCCAAAAACCTCCTTATGTTTTCTTACACTTTGGAACCGTTCTGCCATGCATCTTCTTGCTCGCTTGCAGCGGACAAGAAGCGGCTGGCGTTCGCCCTATGAAGATTCAGGCAGAACTGTTACATATACTTTATCATATTCCTCTTTTTGCCACAATCCCCTCTTTACAATCCTATTTCTGCGTGTTAAAATAACCTTGTATTTATAAGGAGGACTAATAATGGATATTAATTACGAATTATATAAAGTGTTCTACCATGTTGCCAATACCCTCAGTTTTTCCGAGGCGTCCAAGCAGCTGTTTATATCCCAGTCTGCAGTCAGCCAGTCCATTAAAGTATTAGAAAAAAAACTAAATCAGACTCTTTTTATCCGCAGCACCAAGCGGGTTTCCCTGACGCCGGAGGGAGAAATCCTCTTAAAACATATTGAACCGGCCATCAACCTGATTCAGAAAGGGGAAAACCAGCTCTTAGAAGCCAACACCTTAAACGGCGGCCAGTTAAGAATCGGGGCCAGCGACACCATCTGCCGCTATTTTCTGGTACCCTATCTGCAGAAATTCCATGTATTGTACCCCAATGTCCATATCAAGGTAACCAACCAGACCTCCATTGAATGCGCCCGCCTGTTAGAAAACGGACAGGTAGATTTTATTGTAACCAATTTTCCCAACTCCGGCCTTTCCAACGCCCAGAACATCCGTCCCATCAAGGACTTTTCGGATGTCTTTATTGCCAACCGGAAAAGCTTTCCTTTAGAAGACAAAGTGCTGACCTTAAAAGAACTGCAGAATTACCCGATTCTCATGCTCACAAGAAAAAGCACTACCAGCGAATTTTTACACCGGATGTTCCAGAGAAGCCGGCTGGATCTGGTTCCGGAAATCGAACTGACCAGCAACGATCTGCTTTTAGATCTGGCCCGCATCGGCCTGGGCATTGCCTTTGTACCGGACTTTTGCATTCCGGAAAACGAGCAGGATTTATTTGTCTTAAAACTCAGCGAACAGCTTCCTTCCCGCCAGCTGGTTGTGGCGTATAACGAAAATCTGCCGATTTCCCAGGCATCCAAACAATTTATCGGTATGCTGTAAATTGGAACAGATTCCAGCCTTTCCAGGAAGACGTCTCTTCCTGGATTTTTTCTGTTTTTTCAGGCAGTCCTTCTTTTGCCTGATCATACTTCCTTCCAGAACCGCTCTAACACCTGGTTTACCTGATTTCTGCTTACCGGATAATATTCGTCCCATTCTCTTGGAAACAGGGACTGATAATCCGCCTGCAAAAACCGATCGTCCAACAGGGCAATCACGCCTCTGTCTTCCATGGTACGGATCAGCCGTCCCGCCGCCTGCATAACCTTATTCATCCCTGGATATTGGTAGGCGTAATCAAATCCCTTTTCTTCTTTTTCGTCAAAATACCCTTTCAAAATCTCCTGCTCTGTGCAAACCATCGGGAGTCCGGTGCCAATAATTACCACGCCGATTAATCGTTCTCCCCGCAGATCAATTCCTTCCGAAAACGCTCCTCCCATGACGCAAAGCGCTGCCAGGCTTCTCCCTGATTGGTCAAACTCCGTCAGAAATTCTTCCTTTTCCTGTTCCGTCATATTAGGAGACTGAACCAGAAGTTTTGTCCTCTGCCTGCTCTTAGCTTCCTCCTCCAGATCCTTTTCCCAACGGGCCCGCAAAATATCCTCTATCTTTTTCATATACTGATAAGACGGACAAAATACCAGGTAATTTCCCTGTCTTCCATTGACAATAGCTTCTATATAATCCGAAGTCTTTTCATACTCCCTCTGGTTTCTCCGACTGTAGCGGCTGCTGACCTCTGTGGCCACTAAAAGGAGCTTATGGCTGCCTGGGAACGGGGAATCGGCATAAACTGCGTATTCTTCCTTATCTCCCGACAGCAGCTCTTTATAATATGGAACCGGAAGAAGGGTTGCAGAAAAAAATATGGTGCTGACTGCCTGGGCCATACATTCTTTTAAATTTTTCGCCGGATTGACGCAGAACAGGCGAAGCAGAAACTCTCCGGAGGGCAGCAATTCCGTATAAATCCGGTAATGATCATCCAGGCGATCCTGGACATATAAAAAAGCCCTCAGATTAAAATAAAAGTCCAACACCAAATCCCGATCTTCAAATTCCGGATGATCGTCTAAATATTTCTCCAGTTCTTCAAATAAAGGACGGATATGCAGCATCAGAAAATCTACGTCGGGAAGGATTTCGTACCTGGTACATTCCCGTTTCAACGCCAGCAGCGCCCGATTGCAGGCATCCAGCAGCTTTTTTATCTTTTCCGAACGGTTATGGAACATCCGCTTAACCAGAAGGACGTCTTCCTTTTTCAAGGCTGCGCTGTACATCTCTCTGGCCCGCCCTACCAGGTTATGAGCCTCGTCTGCCAAAAACAGATATCTGCCCGTTGCGTTTCCTTCTGCAAAATACCGTTTCAGCTTTACGTCCGGATCAAACACATAGTTATAGTCGCAGATAATGGCATCTGTCCAGTTGGTAATGTCCAGACAGAACTCAAACGGGCAGACCCGATACTGCTTTGCATATTGAAGAACGATCTCCCTGGTTATTCCAAACTCCTGATGAATAATGTCAAATACCGCGTCATTTACCCGATCATAATGGCCTTTTGCATAGGGACAGGCGTCTGGATTGCACTCTGTTTTTTCCTGGAAACAGAGCTTTTCTTTGGCTGTAATGGTCACACTTTTTAAATACAGCCCCTTTTCCCGCAGGATCTGAAAGGTTTCCTCCGCTACCGTCCTGGTAATGGTTTTTGCCGTCAGATAAAAAATCTTGTCAGCCTTTTCTTCCCCCATGGCTTTTAAAGCCGGATAAACGCAGGATAAGGTCTTTCCTATTCCGGTCGGTGCCTGGATAAACAGATTTCTCCCCTGGGCAATGCTTTTATAAACAGAAACCGCCAACTCCTTCTGCCCTTTCCGGTAAGGGTAAGGAAATTCCAGATCTTTTATGGATTCTGTCCTGCGGACTGCATTGTGGTACAGATATTCGGCCCATTTGACATATTCATGGATCAAACCGGAAAACCATTGGCTTAATTCTTCCCAGGACCATTCTTTCCGGAACCGGCGGATTTCCTCGGTTTCAATATTGCAGTAAGTAATCTGTATCCATATAGAAGAAAGACGGTGTTTCAGACCGTACAGATAACCGTAGCAGGCTGCCTGGGCCATATGCACCGGAACGGCTTCTTCCAGCCGGTTTACATCCATATACATACACTTAATCTCGTCAATGGTCACTCCGGAAGGTTCTATCAGAATCCCGTCTGCCCGTCCTTCTACCTGGATGCGGAAACCATCCTCCTGAATCTGATGCTTTAACGGTACTTCCGCCTGGTATCCGGCTCCCATTCTTTTTTGAATCTTGCGGTGCAGACGGCTTCCTGCCTGCATGGCTTCTTTTTGCGATCCTGCAGTCTTCCGGTTGTCCAAATCTCCGGAACGCAGGACAAATTCTACCAGGTTCCGGACAGAAATCCGGATCACTGTGTTAGAATCCTGGCTCATATCAGACTGTCCCCTTTCTCTTGTCTCTCATTCTACCACAGATTCCCTGATTCTGAAAAGAAAAAAGCAGACTCCATAGAATCTGCTTTTCATTTCATTACCGTTTTTCTTATGCAACTGCAATGTTCTTTTCTAATTCGTCTAACAGCTCTTCGAATTCCTCGTTTTCGCCGTTATACTCTACTGTCAGCACTCTGGTCAAATCCAAACTTAAAACGCCTAATAATGATTTTGCATCAATAATCACTCTGTTATAAAATACATCAATGTCAAAATCACATTTTCCTGCTTCTTTTACAAATTCCTTTGCAGCGGAAATAGAAGGAAGCATGATTTTTCTCTGTTTCATAAAAACAACTCCTTTGATAACCATAAAAAATTAAAAGTGATTTGTGTTGCAATATATATATCACGAATGTCAAATCTTGTCAAACTTTCTGTTATATAATTGTAAACTCTTACATTTTATGCGCTTTCTCTAGTTTCCATAATCCTTGTTTCGCCTTTTCCCGCAAAATAGCCACACATTTTTCGACAAAAAAATCGGCTCTCCCTTTATTTTATTGATTTTACACGAAAGGGACGCCGATTTTTTTACATTTATACCAAAATTTTCCGTGAAAAATTACCGTTTCAGCACCAGATGCTGCGGAAGTCCATTGACCATAAACGGCTGATAATCGCCCTGAATCAGCGGTTCAATGTAGTTTAAGAATTCTTCCGTTACATAATTTCCTTCTTTATTAATCCAGTTTCTAGGGACCAGTTTTTCATTGTTTGCAATACGGTGAACATCGTAGATACCTGCCGCGCTCATATACGGATCGTCTGAAATCCGGTCAATGACTACCATCTTGCCGGTATCGCCTTCATCTGCCGCCTTAACTGCCGCGCCGCCTACCATAAATGCCTCATTGACATCCACTCTGGACGCCATATGGGACGCGCTTCTCTGAAGGGTGGAAAACTCCACGCTTCTGGTCTTGCAGCCAATCTCGGCTCCCATAAATCCGGCCAGGTATGCCGCCGTTCCCTGAAGCTGCTTGTGTCCAAAAGCGTCCACATATTCTCCGCCGCCGGACAATTCGCAGACATAGCGCCCATCTGCCAGTTTGATACCTTCTGATACTGCAATTACAATCGAATTTTTCTTTTTCAGCAGTTCTTTTACTTTCTTTAAGCATTTTTCCAAATCAAACGGCAGCTCCGGAAGATAAATCAAATCCGGCCCTTCGCACTCTTCTGTCTTTGCCAGGGCGGTCGCTCCGGTCAGCCATCCTGCATTCCGTCCCATAACTTCGATAATGGTAATCATGCTTTTATTATAAGTAAGGCCCAGAGCATCCCGAATAATTTCTTTTGTGGAAGCTCCGATATATTTGGCCGCGCTGCCAAATCCAGGCGTGTGATCCGTCAATGCCAGATCGTTGTCAATGGTTTTAGGAACTCCCAGAAACTTCTGGCTGTGTCCTTTTACAATGGCATAGTCGGACAGCTTTTTAATGGTATCCATAGAGTCATTGCCGCCAATATAGATAAACACCTCAATCTGCAGCTTATCCAGAATTCCGAAGATCTTTTCGTAGACCTCTGGATTGGTATGGATCTCCGGCAGTTTGTAACGGCAGGAGCCTAAAAATGCAGACGGCGTTCTCTTTAACAGTTCAATGTCCATGTCGGAATGAATCTGGGTTGATAAATCTACATACTGCTCGTCTAACAGGCCCTGGATCCCATGAAGCATTCCATATACTTTGTGAAATCCTCTCTCTTTGGCAGTTTTATAAACGCCTGCCAGACTGGAATTAATGACAGATGTAGGTCCTCCTGACTGTCCTACAATAATGTTTCTCTTCTTTAACGCCATAGTAAACATCCCCCTGTTCTCACGCTTTCTTTCAATTATAGCAAAGGACTTCCCGCTTTTCAACCGTCAATTAGATAATTTGTATATTTTAATTTGTATACAAGCTTATTATTTGTATATTTTTCACACTTATTTCAAAAAATCCTCTGTTTCCTCATAATTTTTCAAATTTTTTAAAAAACTTGAAAAATACTCATTGACAGCTGCAGATGATTGTGCTATTATAATGGAGCACGAGGCAAACAGCCAGATGCAAAACACAAAGGGGAATAGTTCAATGGTAGAGCAGCGGTCTCCAAAACCGTAGATGGGGGTTCGAGCCCCTCTTCCCCTGTTTCCTTTGGGAAGAAATTATAAGTGTGAAAAAGTGTGAGGGAAAACTCCGAAGTGTCGCTGCTTCGGAGTTTTTTCATTATCCCTCCATTTATATTTTAATAAAAAAACACTTACAGCAGCGCAATCGCTTCTTTAATATTCCGGACGCCGATAAGACGGATTTTGTCTGTCGGCTTCATCTTTTCCAGACAAATCTCCGGCAGAATACAGGTAGTAAATCCCAGTTTGACCGCTTCTGCCACCCTCTGCTCCGCCATGGATACGGCCCGAACCTCTCCAGACAATCCTACCTCGCCAAACAAAATCACTCCTGGGTCCACAGGACGGTCTTTATAGCTGGAAATCAAGGCCATCACAATGGCAAGATCCAGCGCCGGTTCATTCATTTTCATACCGCCGGCAATATTGACGTATGCGTCAAATCTGGCCATATCGTAGTGACAGCGTTTTTCCAGAACCGCCATCAGCAGATTGACCCTGTTGTAATCCGTTCCCGCCGCCGTCCTTCTGGGCATTCCAAAGCTGGTTTCCGTAACCAGAGCCTGGACTTCCAGAAGAATCGGCCTGGTTCCTTCTATCAGGCAGGCCACAACTGCTCCAGACGCATCCTGGGGCCGTCCGGAAAGCATATATTCCGATGGATTTTCCACTTCCGCCAGTCCTGTTTCCTGCATTTCAAATACGCCAATCTCGTTGGTCGAGCCGAAACGGTTTTTTACTCCTCTGAGAATCCGATAGGAAGCATGACGGTCTCCTTCAAAATACAGAACCGTATCTACCATATGTTCCAGCACCCTCGGTCCTGCCACTACGCCTTCTTTCGTCACATGGCCCACGATAAAAACTGCAATCCCAAGGCCTTTTGCAATCTGCATCAGCAAGCCGGTCGATTCCCGTACCTGACTGACGCTTCCTGGCGCAGACGCCACTTCTTCCCGAAACATAGTCTGAATGGAATCAATGATCACGATTTCCGGCTTTTCCCTGCTGATAACGCCTTCAATCTGCTCCAGATTGGTCTCGCACAGAAACCGAAGCTCTCCGGTTACCGGCCCAATCCGGTTTGCTCTCAATTTAATCTGTTTTAAGGATTCTTCCCCTGAAATATACAGAACCCTTCTGCCATTTCCCGCCAGATTGCGGCACACCTGCAAAAGAAGGGTGGACTTTCCAATTCCAGGATCTCCTCCTACCAACACCAGGGAACCGGCTACGATTCCATCTCCCAGCACTCGGTCCAGTTCCGGAAATCCAGTAGAAATCCGGTCTTTTTCCTCTACGGAAATCTCCGACAGCAGCGAAGGGCGGATACCGCTTTCCCCAGCCTTTCCCTGCTGGCTGTAAGGCCCTCCTAAATTACGGGAAGCCGCAAGGCCAAGGCCCCGCGGCTCCTTCTTTTCGGCTGGCGCTTCTACGAATGTATTCCATTCTCTGCAGGCGGGACACTGTCCCATCCATTTAGCAGATTCATATCCGCATTCCTTGCAGAAAAATACAGTTGTTTTCGCTTTTGCCATAAGTTATCTCTTCTCCACACGAATATCTGCTGCAGCGCCTTCGCCAAGCTCTACGCTGACTACCAGCTTGCCGCTCATATTAGTCTTCATTCCGCCTACGGAAATGCCGTCTACATAAACCTCGTAATCCGTATCATCCTCTAACTGGATGGTAAGCTGGGCATCCTTATCTCCCTTGACCACGCAGGTACATCCCCTGTCTGTGATACGGAGCTTTTCTACCGCAGTACCTGGTACGGACTCATAAACAAACATTCCATTTTTTTCCAATTTGGTAATTTCACAAAACGTCTTTACTTTATACAAATCTCCCTGATGTTCAAAATTGTCTAATTTTGCCTTGGCAGACAGCTTGTAATCTCCAAAACTAATGCTTCCATCAGCTTCACTGCGGATTAACTCATTTGCGGGCATTTCTTTATCCTCCTGGTATTTTTGCTATAAGTGTTTTAGTCATTATAGCATTTTTCCGCCAAAATATCCAGTAATTTTTACTGCTTTGCACCTGGCTGAACGGTTACAGAAAACGCAAGGGCGCCGGATGAAGGAACCACTTCTACTTCATCGCCTACCTTTACCGTTCCGTCTAATACCGCTTCTGCCAGCTTATCCTCCAGCAGATTCTGGATGGTTCTTCTAAGAGGACGGGCGCCATATTTTTCATCGTAGCCTTTGTCTACCAGAAGTTCTTTTGCCTGGGCAGTTACGGAAAGGGCAATATCCATCTGCTCTTTTGCACGTTTTTCTACCGACTTTAACATGATGGATACGATTTCCTTCATGTGCTCTTTATTCAGCTGATGGAACACGATGATATCGTCAATACGGTTTAAAAACTCCGGCTTAAACAGACGCTTTACTTCGTCCATGACCCGTCCCTTCATAAAGGCATAATTTTCCTTTTCGTCGCTGACAGAGGCAAATCCCAGGCGTTTCGGAGAAATAATGTTCTCAGCGCCTGCGTTAGACGTCATAATAATAATGGTGTTTTTAAAGTCAATTTTCCGCCCCTGGGCATCGGTAATATGGCCGTCGTCCAGCACCTGAAGCAGGATGTTGAATACGTCCGGATGAGCCTTTTCCACCTCGTCAAAAAGAATGACGGAGTACGGATTTCTGCGGACTTTTTCACTGAGCTGACCGCCCTCTTCATATCCTACATATCCTGGCGGAGAACCAATCATCTTGGAAACGCTGTGCTTTTCCATGTATTCTGACATATCAACGCGGATCAAGGCGTTTTCCGTTCCGAACATCGCTTCTGCAAGCGCTTTGCAAAGCTCGGTTTTTCCCACGCCGGTAGGGCCTAAAAACAGGAAGGAGCCAATGGGACGCTTGGGATCTTTTAATCCGACCCTGCCTCTGCGGATTGCCTTGGAAACAGCGGTTACCGCTTCTTCCTGGCCCACTACCCGTTCATGGAGAATGGATTCTAACTTCTTTAACCGTTCCGACTCTTCCTCCTCCAGCTTTCGCACCGGAATCTTGGTCCAGCCTGCTACCACGTCTGCAATCTCGTTTTCATCTACAACCCTGGGACGGCTGTTTCTCTCTTTCTCCCACTTTGCACGGATTTTTTCAATCTTTTCCCGTTTCTTTTCCTGCTTTTTCTTAATTTCACCGGCTTTTTCGTAAGCTTCTGTACGGATAGCGTTTTCTTTTTGTTTTTCCAGCGCCGCAATGTCCGCCTCTAAGTCCTTAATCTCCGGCGGCTCGGCAAATCCGGCCAGGCGCACCTTGGAAGACGCCTCGTCAATCAAATCAATCGCCTTATCCGGAAGGAACCGGTCGTTGATATAGCGGGCAGACAGCTTTACCGCCGCTTCCAGCGCTTCATCCGTAATGGTTACCTTGTGGTGTTCTTCATAACGGCCTTTTAGCCCCTTCAAAATCTCTACCGCTTCCGTTTCTGTCGGCTCATCGACCGTAACCGGCTGAAATCTTCTCTCCAGGGCGGAATCTTTTTCAATGTATTTGCGGTATTCTTCTACCGTTGTCGCCCCGATAAGCTGAAGCTCGCCTCTGGCTAAAGACGGCTTTAAAATATTAGACGCATCCAGGGCGCCTTCTGCCCCTCCGGCTCCGATAATGGTGTGAATCTCGTCAATAAACAGCAGGACGTTTCCATCCTGGGTCACTTCGGAAATCACATTTTTAATCCGCTCTTCAAATTCGCCTCTGTATTTGGATCCTGCCACCATACCGGAAAGATCCAGGGTCATAACCCGTTTATCCGCAATAGTGTCCGGCACATCTCCGGAAGCAATCAGCTGGGCCAGCCCTTCCACTACCGCTGTTTTTCCTACTCCAGGCTCCCCAATTAAGCAAGGGTTATTTTTGGTACGGCGGCTTAAAATCTGGACGACTCTCTGCATTTCCGTCTGCCGCCCGATAACCGGATCCAGCTTTCCCTCTTTTGCCAGGGCAGTCAGATCCCTGCTGTAAGCGTCCAGCGTCGGGGTTTCCTGCCTTCCGGTGCTTTTTCCATTTGCAGCCTCTTCTCTGGCAGAAGACGGCGCATCCTCTCCCATGGCAACCAGAAGATCTACATTGATTTTCTGAACGCTGATTCCCATAGTATTTAACAGACGGGCCGCCACGCAGTCTCCGTCCCGAATCATTGCAAGCAGCAAATGTTCGGTGCCGATAAGCGGCGCTTTAAAGCGGATCGCTTCCCGATAACTATTTTCAATTGCCCGTCTGGCGCTGGGCGTATAATTTTCCTGCTCTGCCAGACCGATGGTATTGTCCGGAGCAATCAGCTGGCTAATCAGGCTTAACACCTTCTTTTCCTCCACCCCGTTTTCCATCAGTACCCGCGCGGCAACACCGCTTCCTTCCCTGAGAAGGCCTAACAGCAGATGTTCGGTGCCTACATAGCTGCGTCCCAGCTCTTCTGCCGCATCCACAGCCAGGCCGATGGCCTCCTTTGCTTTCGCAGTAAATCGATCTATCATATTGTGTCCTCCTAAAATTGCAATCTTTATAAGCCTTCCTTCAGTTCTGGAAGTTCTTCCCTCAGATAAGCCGCCCTGGCAATATCCAGTTCTTCCTGATTTAAGGGACGGCTGGACAGCTTCTGCAGATTTGCCGTCTGAATCCCTAACATCAGCCGGTAAATCGAGCAGGGTTCCTGGGTATGAAGCAGACCGTCTGCAGTTCCCGCCATCAGCTGGGACAAAAATACCATAGCATCTTTTCTGGACAGCCGTCTGGCATATTTTAACACGCCGTAGGATTTGTACGCTTCGTCCTCCCGTTCCAGACGGTGGCTTTCCAGCGCCATTTTACGGACCTTTCTCTCCTGTCCGTCCAGCTGTCTGGCAATTTTGGTTACCAGCTCAATAATCTCTTTTTCGCTCTGGCCCAGGGTTTTCTGGTTGGCGATCTCATAAAGAGCGCCGTAATTGTCGCTTCCTTCCCCGTACACGCCTCGAATGCTGACGCCGAAACGGCTCATTTCCGCCAGTAGATTCTGGAACTTTTTCCCCATAGAAAGGGTTGGAAGATGCAGAACCACAGACGCCCGAAGTCCTGTTCCCACATTGGTAGGGTAAGACGTCAGATAGCCGTATTTTTCATCATATGCATAAGAGAAACGGGTATTGACATAATCATCCAGCCGATCAGCCCTCTGCCACAATTCATCCAGATGCAGTCCGGAAGACATAATCTGAAGCCGGATGTGATCGTCTCCATTTAAAATAAAGCTGGTGCTTTCATCTTCGGAAATAATTATTCCGGTAGGACTCTTTTTGGCCACGGTACCGGAATTTAAAATCCTTCTTTCCCGCAGGGCCATCCGGTCCAGTTCTCTCAAATCTTCCAGACAGGCATATTCATAAGGTCTTCCATCGTCCTGCGAAAGGTCCTTTAACCCTGTCTGCAGACGTTTTACCACTTCCCTGCCTTCTTCATCAGAAAGGGTCTGGGGGAACCGGTAGGCGTCCCAGTTTCTGGCCAGCCGCACCCTGCTGTAAACCACGTTGCCAGAAGAAGTTTCCGCACGTTCAAACCATCTAAGCATTGCCGCTTTCCTCCTTCTCCAGTTCCTTAATCTGGTCCCGATACTGGGCTGCCAGCTCGTATTCCTCATTGGAAACAGCAGACGCCAGTCGGGCTCTTAAAATCTCAATCTGCTCTTTTGCCGATACCTTCTCTGGTTTTTCCTCTTCTTCTCCCAAAACCTGGGAAACCGGATGAATTTTCTGGTATCTGGGCTGTTTTCCCACATGGGCGTCCCCGCCCTGAAGCTTTTTAATATTGTCGCTCATCAGCAAATCAAAGACGCTGTAGCAGTCCATACAGCCAAACCGGCTGTTCCCTACAAACTCCTCATAACTGGTTCCGCAGGTAGGACATACCACCTGGGCCATTTTGTCCTCCTGCTGATCCTCTTCGTCATCAATGCCCAAAAGGCCGGACAACAATTTCCCCAACGGAAACTCCCCGTCAAAAATAGCGGAATATCCGGTAAAATCCATTTCTCTGGCGCACTGGCTGCAAAGATTATGCTCATTTTTTACGCCGTTAATAATCTCTGTATATTTAATATTTGCCTCCCGAATCCTGCATCGTTCACACAGCATAGCCTATCCTCCTTGATAAACTGTTTTGACAGAGCTTTAAAGATCCCTGTCATTTTTTGTATAGCTGTCAAAAAACTCATCCAGAAGCTTATGAGCCTCTTCCCTGCTTACGTTCCTGCAGATCCCCCTGGCCAGAACGACTTCCAGATCCTGGCGCATTTCTTCCAGCGCCTGCATCTTATCCATGTCCAGACACACAAAAGCTCCCCTTCTCCTGTCCAGTTTTACAAACCCTTCCTGTTTTAATAATGCATATGCCTTGTTTACGGTATGCATATTAATTCCAATATTGTCGGCCAGCTGACGGACAGAAGGCAGCGAATCCCCATCCCTCAGCGTATCTGCCGCAATATCCATGATAATCTGATTGCACAACTGCAGATACAGCGCTTCATCACTGCTGAAATCGATTTTCCAAAGCATAGTTTCACCATCTTTCGTTATAACTGTTATAGTAATCTTATAACATTTAAGAGAACTGGTCAAGACGCAATTTCAGGCAGGCAGCTTCCAGATAGCCAAAAAGGCCGCAGCTCAGGTACAAAGCGGTTTTCCGCAATGCAAAGGACCTGACCTACGGCCAATGGTTTTATTTTCTATCTGTTTTATTCATTCAAAAAGCTGTCTTTCTGATCCAGAACTTCCAAATTCTTTTTGTCGTCCATCCGCACCTTGACTACTCCATCGTAAAAGGTATGATGGTACTCTGCTCCGGCTTTTTTGTAATTTTCGCAGACTGTCATATTAGGAGCTTTGTCATTCATGGCAACTACCACCTGAGGCGACGTTGCTTTAATCCACTTTTTCGAGTTAGAGGTATCCTTTCCATGGTGGTTGGCTTTTACCAGGTCACTGTGCAGCTTTTCCCCATACTGCTCCACATAATCCCGTTCCTGGGGCAGGTATAAATCGCCGCAAAACAACGCGCTGGACTCGCCGTATGTAAACTTTAACGTAAGAGAATGGTTGTTTAAAAATTCCGTACTGTTATCTGGAAATCCATCCGGATATACAATCTCTTCTTCCGGCCCTAAAACTTCCACCTGGACCTGCTCTCCAAACTGGAATACGTCTCCTGTCTTTAAATTGTGATGCTCAGCGCCGCTTTTTTCCAGCGCAGCCACATAATCTTCATACGTCTTTGTCGTGTATTCTACATAAGAACTATAAGTTTCCCCAACCGGAAACGCTTCCATTACCTCCGGAACGCCGCCGATATGGTCAATGTGAGGATGAGACGTTACCAGATAATCAATCTGTTCGATGCCCAAATCCTTCAGCGCCTGCACCACAAGATGACCGGCTCCTGGATGACCTGCATCCAGCAGCATGACCTTTCCATCTGGAGAAATCAGAATCGTGGAATCCCCCGCTTTATCTTCTGCATCCGGATCCGTCTCTAAGTCCAGGAAATACGCAGTCAGCTTCCCCTCATCTCCGCTGCGGTCAATGATTTCTTCATACCGGTCCGTCTCGGCTGCTGCACTCTCCTCTGCTGCCGTTGTTTCTGCTGTCTGGCTGGTCTCCTCTGCCGTGGTTTCTGCCGGCTCCGGCGTCTGGGTTGCTTCCGGTTTGCCGGCACAGCCAGTAAGGTAAAGAGCTGCCAGCAATGCCATTCCTATCTGTTTAAAGCCCGATTTCTTTCTCATCCTTGTATGCCTCCTTTATTAAAACAGACAAAATCCATGGCACAAGATTAGCACAGAATTGTACATTTTGTCAACCATTTGTCCAGCAATAGTTAGGCTGTTTTGTAAATTTTATATAAATTATAGTTCAAATTATAGATAATGGTACGTTTCCTTTTTGGCAAAAAGGAAGATAAGAGAAATAATAAACGCACAAATCTCCGCTACGGTAATTGCCAGCCAGATTCCATCTATTCCCAGCACAACCGGAAGCAAAAGTACCGAAAGAAGCTGGAACACCAGAGTCCGCAAAAACGAAACTGCTGCGGATACCCCGCCATTATTAAGAGCCGTAAAAAAGGACGATACGAAAATATTAATTCCAGATAACACAAAGGCAAAAGAAAAGATCTTAAATGCGTGTTTTGTCAAATCAAACAGATCTGCATCATAGCCCACGAAAATACGGGCCAGAGGTCCTGCCAGCGTCTGCGCCAGAAGCATCATTACCACTCCGATGATTCCCATAATCAAAAGACTCTTTTTCAGCATACTCTTTAATTCACTATGGTTTCCCGCTCCATAATGATACCCGATAATCGGAGCCGTTCCGATGGCATATCCAATGAAGATTGCAATAAATACAAACTGGACATACATCAAAACGCCGTAAGCCGCCACGCCGTTTTCCCCTGCAAACCGAATCAGCTGGAAATTATACAGCATACTGACAATGGAAGAAGAAATATTGGTCATCAGCTCTGAGGAACCGTTGACGCAGGCTTTTATCAGCGGCCCCGCTTCCATCCTGGTTTTCTTCAGGCAAAGGAGTCTGCTGTTGGGTCTTAAGAAATAAATCAGCGGTAAAATTCCGCCTACACACTGGCTGATTCCGGTTGCAATCGCCGCGCCGGCAACTCCCCAGTGAAATCCCGCAATAAACAGCGCGTCTAACGCCATATTGGTCAGGCCGGCCGCTACCGTTGCCGCCAGCCCCAGTTTTGGCTTTTCTGCTGTAATCAAAAAACTCTGGAATACGTTCTGAAGCATAAACGCAGTGTTAAAAAACAGCACCGAACGAGTATAAATGACACATTCCCGAAGCATTTCTTCTGTTGCGCCTAAAAAAATGGCAATCGGGCGGATAAACGCAATTCCCACCGCTGATGACAGCACGCCTAAAATCAGCGTCAGATAAATCATCATCGTAAAATACCGGTGGGCCTGTTCTTTTTTTCCTTCCCCCAGGGTTTTTGCTACTAACGCGCTGCCTCCGGTTCCGATCATAAAGCCGATTCCCCCCAGCACCATAATAAAAGGCATAACCAGGTTGATGGCTGCAAAAGATGTCTTTCCCACAAAGTTTGATACAAACAAACCGTCTACTACTCCATAAATAGAAGTAAATACCATCATAACTATGGATGGCACGCAAAAACGAAACAATTTCTTATAGGTAAAATGTTCTGATAACTGAATTGGATTTTTCACTTTTTCTTACTGTCCCTTTCCTTCTTTCTCCGGTCTATCAGTCCGGCTTCTTCCATCTTCTTTTTTAAATTTTCCGTGTACACACGAAACAAACGCAAAAACGCTTCTCGGTCCGCCTCGTCCATCTGTCCAAACGCCTGGTACTCCGCTTCCATGACCACATCCGCCGTCCTCTCTGCCAGTTCAGATCCTATGGCAGTCAGCCGGATCTGCTTGCTTCTTCTGTCTTTTCCCTGGACTAATTCAATAATCCCTTCTGACTCCAGCTTTTTCAGTGCAGAATTTATCGTCTGTTTCGGTTCATACAGCAGTCTGCAGACCTCCCGCTGGGCTGCCATTCCCCCGCTGTCTTGCAGCGCATATAAAATCCAGAACGCCGTATCCGGCAGTCCAAATGATTTTGTTACCTCTCGGTATAAATCATTGTTTTCCTTAAAAATCTGATTGTATTCCCGAAGAATCTTTTCCATAGGATGTCCCCTCACATCGCGCCTCCTATTAGTCCGAAATCGGATGTTTTCTGCCGTCTATTATAGTCCGAAATCGGATGTTTGTCAAGAAATCCAGCCATTTTGAATGTTTATCCTTATTTTCCTGAAAAGAGTCAAAAAGAGCGTTCCCCAACTATCACCATGCAAGATGATTGGGAACGCCCTTCTGTCATTCGTATCTGCTTACGATTTCGCACATAGTTTCAAACTGTTCTTCCATTTCTTTTACAAGCCGGAACTGGGTTCTGGCACGTACCAGGTTGTGCTCCGGATACGCGGTTTTAAAATAAATATCTCCCTGCAAAAAGTCCATCAAAAACCGGATGCCGCATTCAAACGTCATCAGACGCGCGCCCCACGGAAGACTTGCCATCTCAGCCGGAGTCAGTACGTCTTTTGCCATTTCCATATAGCCTTTTACATAAAGTTCGTATAAATGAATATCAAAATGAACTTTGTCCAGATCTGGTTCATCCTCTTCTGCAGTAGAAGCGCCAAAACGGATGGAATCTCCGAAATCATTGGCTGCAAGTCCTGGCATAATGGTATCTAAATCAATAATGCAGAGACCTTTTCCTGTATCGGCATCAAATAAAATATTATTGAGCTTTGTATCATTGTGGGTAACCCGAAGAGGCAGGATTCCCTCATGCAGCTGATCCATCAGTACACTGCAGTCATCCTTTCTGGCAAGCGCAAACTCAATCTCAGGACGGCAGAGACGCCCCCTGTTTTTCACATCCTTTTTCACTGCAGATTCAAAATCCAGGAACCGTTTTACCGTATCATGGAACTGGGGAATGGTCTCATAGAGGCTGTCTGCCGGATACTCCCCAAGCTGCTTTAAGAAATGTCCAAAACTTCTTGCCGACTGGTAAAACTGATCCGGATTCTCTACAAGCTGGTAGCAGACAGAATTAGACACATAATTTAAACAGCGCCACGGCTGACCTTCATCATCCTCAAAATAAGGCTCCCCGCTCTTGGTTTTAATGTAAGACAGCGTCTCTCTGTCCAAATCTCCGCCTTCCCGACGGATCACGTCGCGAAGATATTCGGTTACGCCAAAAATATTCTCCATAACCTGCTCTGGATTCTTAAATACATGAATATTAATTCTCTGAAGCACATAAAGAGGCTGATCCACTCCGTTTTCATCCGGCATATAGACCGCATAGGTTTCATTAATATGTCCCTCTCCAAAAGGCTTTACATAACTGCATCGGGGACCAAATCCAAATGCATATACCGCATCTTCCAGAGAACGGCTGTCTGCCCCTTCAATCTTTCTTCTCGTTGAGAACACAACTTCTCCAGCCTCTACCTTTTTCCCTGGCTCAATGGTGCAGTTAGCCTTTACAATGCTTCCAAGACACACATGAGCGCCGCAGCCTACTACAGAATCATGATCCACAACTGCTCCGCTGTTAATCAGCGCCGCCCGTTCAATACGGGTATGGGTATTTACAACTGCTCTCTGCATCACAAAGCATCCCTGTCCGATTACTGCGCTCGGACTGATAATTGCCGACGGATGGATAATCGCCGGCACCTGATATCCTTCTTCTATAAGCTTATCTGTCCAGTACAGACGGGTACGGTTGTTTCCAAACGCCGCCACCGCCATGGGATACTCTGTATGCTTAATCACATAATCGCAGCATTTTCCAACAACATCCGCGCGTTTTTCCGCATCATCCAAAAACACTACTTCTTCATACCCCAGCAGCAGCGCAGTCTCTTTTACCATCTGGCCAAATCCCCCAGCCCCAAGTATCAGTAAACGTTTCATTATACTCTCCTTTGTATTCCATCTTTTTTATTCATAATAATAAGAATGCCCCCGAGTGTAAGTTGCGAAACAAAACACTCAGAGGCGCAAGATATGCATAGTTATTATATCAACAATTTCTTAAATATGAAAGAGTTAATTAATAAAGTTTTATCTTTTTCATATTTTTGTAAAAAGCCTCTAAAAATAGTTTTAAAACCTTCTATTAATCATTAATTATTTCTATGTTTTTTCAAATATTTACAAAAAAATTTAGCAATGACAAAATGCAGTTCAGCAAATTTTCTTTCAGCAACATTATCCAAGCTATATTATATTCAGAAATGCCCGAAAAAACAAGCGGTATTTCTTCCAATGCAAAGCCTCCAATGCCGCGCCATTGTCGAAAGCAGGTAGTTCTGATTATTTTGCTTCTTCGGAGCAAAGGTAGGCTTCTGCTTCCCGCTCAAAGGCACCTATAGAGTTCGCCCATTTCCCGATCGGCCTTGTTCTCGCGAATGGTCTTTATAAGAGGATTATAACACAGTTTTGCCAAACAGGAAAGTAATTCCGATTCATACAATTGCAGCAGGTGTCCTATGCTTATCTATTCATCTTTTCCTTCCCGTTCCCTTATTTCATTTAATCTTTCATATATCTGATCTGCTTTTGCTGCCTCTTTTAAGCAGCAGTACAATACAAAATTCACTGCCAGAAACAATAATATTCCAGCAGTTACCAATAAAGTTATCATAACGCATTCCCCTTTCCTGTATTTTCTTAGTATTTGTAACAAAGAGAATATTTATGAACCACTTTTGTCCATAGATGCCCTCTTAGAACATATGCATGATGAGCACTTTTTATACAGGCTTAAAACAATTGCTAAATAATAGAATTCCTCTGTTTAAATATTATGATTGATAAATTACCGAATTAGTAAGACACTCTGTTTAAGAGTTCTGATAAGTCCCAATGCCGCAGATGGCATTGGGATAGAATCGTTTCTGACAATGTGAACCATTGCCGAAAATAAGTAGGTCTAATTATTTTGCTTCTTTGGAACAAAGATACGCTTCTGCTTCCTTCTCAAATGCACCTATAGAGTCTGCTCTGGCTGCCATCTTGTGCAGAACCTTAAGTTTTCCAAGATCTTCCTGACCTTCGATTTTCTCCTGCAGCTCTTTTGGAATCTCTCCCAAATCTTCCAGAAGTTCCAAAATATCATCTTGTTTGGCTTTTATAGTTCCCTCTATCCTTCCTTCTTGCTTTTCTTCCCGCAGCATCTCTTCGAAAATCATATAGCGTCCTCCCATTTCCCGATCGGCCTTGATTTCGCGAATGGTCTTCTGGAACCTTTCTACCAGTTCATCTCCAAAATCCCCTTCGCTTTCCTCCAGGTCAGCCATTACAAACTTTAGGAGCCTGACAAGATCCGGCGAAACCAGTTCTTCCTTCTTTCCCTGGGTGCTTAAGAAGATGGTGCAGCAGCCATCTTCCAGTTTCACGTTTCTGTCTTCTTTGCATTCATTTTGAAACGTGTAACAGTAAAGTTCTTTTCCAAACGGATCAAAATCGCATACAAAGATTACGAAGGTATCCGGAATGGTTTCATACTCTTCTCCGCTTTCCAGGGCTTCCATTACAATCTGGCTGTGATAATAGCGGCTTCGCTTTCCAAGAGCCTTCTTTCTGCGCATCTGCATCTCCACGTTGTAGTGGGTATGGTTTTCATCTTCCGCATAAATGTCCAGGCGTACACCTTTATATTCCGGATGATAAATCATACTTCTCTCTTTGCTCACTACAACATGGGCGATGGGAAACCCCAGTACCAGTTCCAGAAATCCCTTGCAGTTTTCCTCTACGTGCATTACTGCGCCAAACAGAAAGTTATCCTTAATTGTCAAGTCCTGCAGTGTTTTTCGTTTCTTCATATTTCCTCCAGTTCCACAGAGGAATCCTATGAAGGAATTATAACATAGTTTTGCTGAAAGAGCCATTGATTTTACATCTGCAGCAAACGTCTTTTTAGAACATAAAAACTATAATAAATCATTCCGCCACACATTCCGCCAAGGGTATTATAAAACAAATCTGATAGTTGGAATGTACCCAAATGAAATAGTACCTGAACAAATTCGATTGTCAGCGCAAATGTTCCCACTATCTTTAGGCTCTTCCATATCACAGCTTTCAAATACGGTTCTTTTCTGAAAATCTGCTCTCTGAATGCCCAGAAGAGCAAGATCGTAAATGGCACAAATAACATAAAATTTTCTATCGATTCCGTAGTAAGAGTTCCATTTTCATCATACAGTCCCCATCCTCCCATAATTTTTCCTAACGGATCAAACCAAATCTGCCGGTTTAATACCGTCCGAAATAAGATCATGGTTGTATAAAATACTAATAAAAATGTCCTGCGAAAAGTTGATGAACTGCGAAACTCATTATACCAGACGCGTATCATCTGCGGAAGAAAATTGTCGTTCTTCCAGTCATGTTCCTTTGCATATAGAAATGCAAACATCGAAACTCCGGCTAACAACAGAGCTGCCCAGAATGGCTGATACAGCGCTGTTAATACATTGCGAATTATACTATTTAGTACTTGTTGTATTGTTTCCATCAAATTCATCCTCATACTATTACTTCCAGACCATTAAATGGCTTCTTATTCAAAAGTGTTCCGAACGAACTTGCTGAAAATTGAGACTGGAAAGAAAAAGGGGTATATAGTTGGGAAGCTATTCTTGAGTCTCTTTTTAGTTGCTTTAACCATCTCCGGCTACTGGTCATTTAAGGTCACTAAATAAGTCAGCCTTATATGCGCCGTTCTCCAGCATTTTTTTGAAGCTGAGCTTCACAGATGCAACATCTTCCTTATATGTCATGCCATACCAAGTGTCATTACTTTTTAGCACCTTCACGGATATTTTACCCTGGTTCAACAACTGGCCAATCACTACCGGAATCAGATACTCTGCCGTTGTTGGATTCTGTTTCACGTCTTTTTCAAAAAACTCCTCAAATCCGTTCTCCAACACTTCTAAAAAATCGGGTGTCAATCCCCACATATTCATGGAAACGAGAGTTTCAGCATCAATGGTCTGTCCATCTGCTTCTGCTCCGCTCCCGCACTTTACAATATTTTTAGTCTCTACAACTTCGGTCAGATTATTCTCTGCGTCCATCTTGCAGATTCCACGAGTAACGCCACCATTGTCAGACAGCGTATTCTTCAGAACAAAGCCCGCCATACACGACTTTCCGCCATTTATCAGATACTCATGGATAGCTTTAAAGCCTTCCTTACCATAATAATCATCTGCATTGATTACAATAAATGGAGTGTCAATAACCTTTTTTGCTGCAAGTACGGCCTGACCTGTTCCCCACGGTTTCGTTCGGCCTTCTGGCAAAATGCCAGGGATATCGTTGATATCCTGGAAAGCATAGTCCACTGCTACACCATAAGAGTTACAGATAGATGTAATGCGGTCGCCAATCACCTCTTTGAACTCTTTCTCGATATCCCTGCGGATGATAAATACCACATGGTTGAAACCAGCTTCAATCGCATCATGAATCGAATAATCCATGATAATATGGCCAGCATCATCGACTGGCTCTAATTGTTTGATTCCTGTTCCAAATCGGCTGCCGATTCCGGCTGCCATAATAAGTAATGTTGTTTTCATATTTATCATATTCCTTTGCATTATTATATTTCTAAGATATTAAATACATACCAAGCAAATACTTTGCTATTGAATAAACCCTGTATTTAATTTTTTTTGAAAAAACTATAGTAAATCATTCCACCAAGAGTATTATAAAACAAATCTGATAGTTGAAATGTACCCAAGTGAAATAGTACTTGAACAAATTCGATTGTCAATACAAATGCCCCACTACCTTTAGACTCTTCCATATCACAGTTCTCAAATATTGAAACTCCAGCTAACAACAGGGCCGCCCAGAATGATTGATACAGTGCTGCTAACACGCTACGAATTATGTTATTTAGTATTTGTTGTATTGTTTCTATTAAATTCATTCTCATACTATTACTTCCAGACCGTTAAACGGTAAATCTCATACTGCCCCCCCGAAAAGAATACAAAATTTTCTTGATTCTTTGTTTTAAACAAGCCTTTGGATAAATTTTTGCTACAACTGCATCGTATTTTTTTCCCTTTTTTATTCCCTCAAAAAACTCTTTTCTTTTTTCTGGTGCTATTGCCGGATGTCTTAATTGATGATTATTTTTTAATGCCTCATCAATATTTACTTTTTCAAAATGAAAAGGTATCAATTTTAATAATTCTTTCCCTTTTTCAGTCTGACACATAATAAGAGAAATTCCTTTTTCAATCTCTTCCGTTAATCCACTTCCCCAGGAATCACCAATTGTAATATCGCCAACACGCTTATCTGTTGCATACTTACACGAATAACAGTTCTCAGTATAATTTAGTGAAGATAAAAATGTCATTGTATATCTATCTTGAATTCGTGAATCAATAATTGGCCTCTCATTGTTTTTTAACATAAACGAATTCTTTGTCCGAAAAGAAATATCCTTAATTTTTCTCAAATTCACTTTATATTGACTCAGGTAATTTTCAAGTATTTTAACAGACGGTGTACCATGACAAATTAAATCTACGGTATATAAATTCTGCTCATTCTTTTTTCCAACGAAATTTTTTACTGCTGCCACTTGACATGGTAATCCAATAAAAAGCACTTTTTTCTGTGTTCTCAACAATTCGTTTATTTTTTTATAAATTCCTTCAGGATTACTCTTTACATATTTAGAACCACGAAACTTTTCTACTGCTTCTTCTGATTCAGCTATTTCAAACATAAAATCTCCATTTGAAAAAGCACAACTGCAAACAACTCCGTTCTGTCTAATAAATTCTTTCGAAAGCACTGTTGCAAATCCACCAGAGGAACTTTTTTCTCTTTCCTCCTTTTCATTCGTCCACCCTTGATGCCATGATAACTGTTTCTTTAATTCAACTGGTGTATTATTGGGACATACTTTATGGCAGGCTCCACAATCTATACATTTACTTTCATCAATAACTGCATTAAATGAATCAAGATCATCTTTAATTGATATAGCATCCTTTACACATTTGTCAATACACGCCTTACAGCCTGTACACATATTTTCTTCACATACTAATCTCCGCATCTGTACCATCCCTCGTAATATTTTCACTTTCTATGCATTACTTTGCTTTTAAATTGCGCATACAGTGGATACCATGTTTCATGCTGTAAAATTATTCCTAATAGGAAAAACATCATTAACAACATATAAGAAAGATTACTTTCACTATATACTACCATAGCTTGTATAAATAAAATTATCATTATTAATAGATACCTTTTATTAAAAACATCCATTTGCACATATTTTTTTGTATCTTTAACTCGGTAAAAAAACACTGCTATATAGCTTACACTCGTTGCTATTGCAACGCCTGTAAGTCCCCATCTAAAAACCAACAAAAAATTTAATGCAATGTTAACTATCGCTCCAAATGTAGCCGAAAACAAAAATCCTTTGCTATCTTTATTTACTGTATAAGGTGTAGAAAGAAATGAAGCAAGTGCCTGAAATACAAACCCTATTATCAAATATGGCGCATATCTCCATGCACTATAATAAGCTTCATTAACATATACATACATAAATGGTTTGAGAATCATCAGCATCCCAAGTGCCGATAAAGAAATAACCATAAAAAATCCTTTATACACATTGTTTGTATAACTTTCCTTATCTTCACTTTCATCTTCACGAATTGCCGAGTAAGACCATGCTTGGTTAAAAATCCCAGCTACAGTTGACATCAAAGATGGAATTTTATAAGCAATTGCGAAAATACCATTTGCTGCAACACCAATAACCGCAGTAATCACAATACGATCGGCAGAGTTCATAATCCACCACATAAATACATTCGGAACTAACACCAGAGAATATTTTAACATTGCCACTGTTAATCCCTTATCTATTTTAAAGTTCTTAATGACACCTAATACGTTTCCTACAAAAAATGCATATACTGTCGTTACTGTATTCGCAATTATATACGCTATCAAATATCCTTCTATCCCTTTTTTTAATATAACCAAAAACAGGATATTAAAAATTGCAACGCTAAATGTATTTATGATATTTCCACAGGTATATTGCATCAATTCTTCTTTTCCTCGTAAATAACATAAAAACAATTGTGTGCTGGCACTAGATATTGTGTAAAAATACAAATAGTAAGAATATTCTCTAAGATTTTCAAAAAGTTTTATAATAGGAATAATAAATATTCCTCCTACCACTGCCATTATGAGGATCACTATTCCTGAGCTCATTATCTGATTATGGTCAGCATCCTTATCCAGAGAAAAACGCATAACACTTTCACTTATATTTAAAATTATTACTGGTGCTAACACCATACTAATTGTTGAAATCAAATCTACAACACCGTATTCTTGTGTTGTCAAAATATGCGTGTAAATTGGAACCAAAATAAACGTTATAAGTTTTGTCGCTATGCTTCCAATCGTAAAAATAAATGTATTCTTAAATAAGTACTTTCCTCTGCTTTCGCTAACCATTTTCTTACCTCACAATTTAATCTGGTTTACGAAATGCTCTTGTGATAACTTCCTTTTTCTTTACAGCAATTAGTGCAATCATTACTAGAATAAAAAATCGAATTAATATATATTTAAACAAGAAGCTAATAACGACTGCACACATTATTATCATCAAAAACAATGCCACAATAAGTCTTATGTCATAGATTTGTTGATTTATATTTTCTGTTTTACAAATATACCTCATACTACAATAGTGAAAAACAGAAAGTAATATATAACAAAGTAATGTAGTATATGCAGCCGCCTGATATCCGATTCTTTTTATAAAAAAGTAATTCAATAATATGTTTATTACTGTTGCACTAACCGATCCATACATTGTGTATTTAGGTTTCTCAAAGAACATTTCTACATTTGAAAATAATGTATAAACATAAATCAAGAAAACACAACAAGAAAAAATCGGCATTATCGATACTGCACTGGAATATTCATCAGAACCCAATATTGCTATAATTTCTGGAGCAAAAATAATCGGTATTATAGAAACTCCTGCCACAACAATCAATAGGTACCTGGATATTTCTTTTATTTTTCCATAGTCTTTTTCACTTAATTTCTGATATAGCCATGGATTAAATGACGAGTTGATACTTGTGATAATTATGTTCATTACCATAGATGCATTATGAGCAATACTGTAAAATGCTGCGTACATATTACCACAAATTTTTCCAATCATAATCCTATCGCAGTTATTCAATAAAACCATGGATAAATAATGAGGTATTAGCGGAAAATCTAGCTTTAAAGCATATTTCCAATAATCTAATCTTATATGCTTTCTATTTTTTTTCAAAATCCAAGCATATGTAATGAGTACCACAATTCCGTTAGTAATTACAATGGATAAACACCTCGCAAAAGGTTTATCGTTCATATTATATACTAAAATTATTCCCAGAATTGGATTAATGATTGTTGAAAAAATTGTTACAAAGCTCAATGCTCTATACTGAAAATCGTATCTTTGTCGTACAATCCACAATCCAGAAATTGCCATAAAAACCATATCCAACAACATAAGAACTAGATATCTTACATCTAATCCGATTATGTTAGCAAACACTTTGTGAAGGAAAACTAAAATCACTCCCCAAAAAGCTGCGAGTGCCAAAGTCAAGCCAACCATTGATGTTGTATACCCATCTTTATCATGAGAATATTTTACCATTCCGTTATTAAACACCTGGTAACTTAGATTTAATGTAACAAAGATAGCCAATACACTTTCCCATGAACAAAACAAAGAATAAAGTCCATAATCGTTTACAGTCAGTATCCTAGTGAATATAGGAACTGTGATAAAAGAAATTCCTTTTTGCAAAATATTACATCCCATAAACCAAAGAGAGGCTTTTACACCTACTGACATATTCTTATATCGATTCATTAATTCTGATAACATCTCTTTCCTCCGCTCTTATCGTATAAGATTATAATTTCCACCATTACACACAGCTTCACATATCTTATATAATCGTTCTGCAACACTTCTCCAAGAGTAATGTTCAAAATCAATAGAATCTAAAATTCTTATTCCATTATTTTTTGAAATAAGTTTCTCTATCTTATCAGCAATTTCTAAAGGATTATGTGTATCAAAGATAATATCATCTTCTGTCAGCGATAGAATTGACCTAATTCCAGAATTCTTACTAATCAATATATTACATCCTGCTGTTAACGCATCTACTGCTGAAAGACCAAATGACTCCACTTCGCTGTTTAAAACAAATATATTAGCATTTCCTAATTTCTCCATAAATTGCTTATTGGGTAACATACCTAAATAAGTAGTATGTGAATATTCTGAGAACACATCATTATTATAATATTTTCTTCCACATATCTGCAGTTCTATCTCTCTATTTATTCTTCTAGATAATAATTCTACAGCTTTACATACCTCAATGTTATTCTTTTGTATCCGGTCTCCACCTGCTACGATAATACGAATTTTTTCATCGTTTTCTTTATTAGCTCTATCTATAACATAGTTTTGCCCCCCCTGATAATTCCTGAGTTAAGAAAATATATTTTCTTTTCTACATTAGGAAATTGTTGTATTACCCAGTTTTTATATTGTTCTGATACTGGAAGGACTAAATCTACTGATTCCAAAAATTCTTTTTCAAAATCTAATATTTTCTTTTTAACATTCAATTTATTTATTTTTGTTTCATAAGTCGCACAACCATGCATCAAATAGATTGTTTTTTTATGTAAAACTTTACTTAAGGATAACCAAAACTTATTTTTTCCAAATCCACTAAAAACAACAACATTACTACTCACTATTTTTCGTAAGATTTCTACTCTTTTAGCAATTCTCCCTGTCTTCTTTATATATAAAAAATCATAAGGGCTATTTTCAATCAAACATCTATTTACATTATCAGGGCCTGCATTATTTCTATAACTTCCAAGCAAAAAAACTTTTATTTTGTTATCTTTCATAGCTATCTCTCAATGTATCTCTTTAAATAATTCATACTAATTCCACGTTGTTTCTGTACTGACTTTAATACACTTGTGCGTTCCTGATACTCTTTATATACCACGTCAAGTTTGCTAAAATCCGTAATCACATGATTTTCTGCACCTATTTTCTTTACCAAGTCACTTAATTTATTTTTATTGCTATCCCGATACAATACAGCAAAATGACCATTAAACTTTTCCGAAAAAATCGTCCCATGAAAGGTATCTGTTATAATAAAATCCGCATTTTGAAAAATCTTCAACATCTCAAAAGGAGAAACTGCTACATAATTCTTTAACCACATTTGCGGTGCTCCAAGAGCAATGGGTTCTAATTTCTTTTCCTTACAAAAATGCAAAATATCTTCAATCTCTTTTTTATCATGTATTCTATTATAGTAAGAATAAATGATACAATATTTTTTTGGCAGTTCTATCGTAATACTTGTTCGTTCAAGTTCTTCTTGAAAATCTCCTACCCATACTGGATCCAAATGACTTTCAACTGGAGCTGAAGTGAGCTGTTCAATAAAATCTTTTGTATTCATATCTCTTGCAGAAAAGCCTGAAACTCTTTCAAACGCATTTTTTATAATTTTAATCATCTCTGGATTCAGTTGATTATATTTTGTAGCTCCACAAGATGCTGCATAAGTTATTACATCAGCAGCCTGTTTTACATTCCCAAATAATTGGCTGGTAAATCCCCAAGCAGATGGTGTCATGCAATTAAAAACTTCATCACTGCCAATTACACATAAGTCATAGTTTTCTTCATTATCTTCATCTTCTATACATAATACATTTTTTCTAAAATCTTCAAAATACCAGTCTTGCTCATTGGCAATTTTCCGAATCTTAATGCGATTGAATGTATATCTATCAATTTTTTTCAATTTAGACAAAATCCCACTATTTTTCTCGAACTCCTTGCCAAATTGCAACCTCTCCCCAACTACCTTATCATCTTCTCTATTTTTTTCAATATCTATAAAATGTACTTCTGCTCCCATACATTCTAGCATTTTTTTTAAAGAATAACTCTGCAATAAGGAACCAAAATTTGGAACTTTTTGCATGGATAATATACAAACTTTTTTCAAGATATCAACTCCTATTTTACACTATTTAAAAACTCTTTCATATTATTAAACATTTTTTCATTCTTTACAAATACTTCATCTGTTTGCTTCCGGTTTCCTACTAGACTTTGCATATGTTTCCAACATTCTGGCAAAGTATCATCTCCATTAGTAAATAGCCAAAAGAACTCATGCAACGCTTTTTCATCAGGATTCTTCCCATAGCGTTCTCTATATAATTTCACAAGTTCTGCAGCTTCTTCATACTGTTTTTCTTTTCTTTTTTGATAATATGCATCTATTGTCGTAATTACTTTTGCTGGATTTCCTGCAACAACACAATTATCTGGTACATCCTTATTTATTAAACTATTTGCTCCTATAATCACATTATTTCCTATATGCACACCCTTTAGTATTGTAGACTTCATCCCTATAAAGACATTGTTTCCTATTTTGACCCTCCCCGATGATCCAAGGACTTCTCCATACACTCCTTTTAAAACTGACCAATCATATCCATGAGTCAAAATTGTAACGCCTTCTGTAATTTGAACGTCATTACCGATTTCAATAAGCCATGGGCGGGTAATATCAATTGTCGTTTTTGTTGGCGAGAAAATTGTACATCTCTCTCCTATCATACACCCCAACGATTTTAGATAATGGATATAACGTTCTGACGTTGCCTTATTTCCATATACTATACTTCTAATCAGTTCTTTAATCATCACTTCTAACCTTTCGTTTTATTTATTCATTACAGTTCTTATATATAAACGGAATTGCAAGCACTAAATATATAATATAGCATGACTCAATCCTTAAAGATATGTTATACATACCATTCATGATTGCAACTATGCCTATCAGAAAACCTATTTCATAATAATATTTACTTTTTAAATCAACTTCTGTTTTACTTCTTATATAGCATAAAATAGATATAATAGCAAAAAAACCAAATAAAAAAAACAAACCAAAATATCCTGCTTCTAGATACATAAATGAAGTTGACATCCAACCATAATGCAATCTGTCTTGATACATTGTTGCAAATGGTGAAGTTAAAAAAGGAATCCCTGCCGCATAATCACAATTTCCCATTCCTAATCCAAAAATTCTACGTAATGGAGTAGTTAAAAACAGCTCATTAACTTGTGAAAAAAAGAATAATCTATTCAAATCCCCTTTAGATGTGTATCCCTTAGTACTCATCGCATATTCAATTAGCTGCGTGACTCCCATTTCTATATTAGGAAATACCGAACGAATGGTGTTTAATCCTATCCCCAAAACAGCAAGTCCCCCAATACATATTAAAAACTTTTTTACTTGCCCTTTTACCACAAAAAAACCAATTACCATCAAAGCAACAAACTCGATATAAAAGAATTTTAGTTCAGCCATTCCTGATAAAATTAAAAGCACACATGCCTTAAATATAAAAGTTGTTAATTTCACTTTTCTCTGAAAATATCCAACATAATCTATAACAAGGATAATACAAAAAAACATATTAATATATGCATTACATCCTGTTTCAACACCAAATATTCCACCAAGATTATCTTGCTTATATCCCAAAACTACAAATTGTATAAGCATTATTATAGTATTTATATAAAACATCACATTTAAGAATTTAAAAATATCACTAATATCATTTTTATCAAAATAATAAATAGCTGCTACAAATATAATATATCCTCTAAAATTATTTCTAAATGACCACAAATAATACAAAAAAGACTGATAATTAAACAAGTAAACAATCATTGTCAAGAAGAAAAATGTAACTATAAATTTTTTCAAAAAGTCCGATTCCTTACTAATTTGTTTTTTCTTTTTAAAAAGCATCGTTATCAATAATAATCCCAATGTTATATCTAATAGGTATTTTGTAAAATTAGGAAAATGTAGAAATTGTATTATTGGTGCAAGAAAAAATGTTCCTGCAAAAAGAATCCAAATTAATATTTTATTCTGTGATCTTTTTCTAATTTTAATTACCATACTTACCTCTTCATTTATTCATACATCCAATTTTCAAATCACATCTTAGCGTTCTCAATTCACTATTTTTTAAGGCCATTCGTATTCTAGTCATTAAAAGCGTAGCTGCATAAAATTTATGTTCCATCAGTATATAGAAAAGTTTTTGTTGTAGAGGAAGGGTCGATATTGGATACCCTTTCCAACATTGAATCAACTCTTTATCTTCCGCAAATTCACTTATATATTTCTTTTTTTTCTTATTCGTTAAATTTGCACCTTCTACTATCCCAACATAAAATCTGCAATAATCAATTGCCATACGCTTTGCTCTAATTTGACATTCTAAATCATTCTCTTTCAATGCTAAATCTCTTAATGTCATTAAAAATTCCTTAAACTGTACCCGTTTATCTGAGGATAAACTTTTTGTAATAGAATCCTGTTCTTCTTTTCTATAACAATAATCTGTATATGAAACAAAAGTTATCATTTTTGCATAATTATATGCATTAATATTAAATATTGTATCTTCTGACAAAATATTTCTAAACCTTAAATGAAAGTTATCTATTATCTCTCTTTTATATAAAGACATACAAACAGACATAGGAAAAGCTTCTACAGTGTTTTCTCCTGGATAATGCCCAAATAAATTTTTTCTTATCCTCTTTATATCCTTTTCTGAATTAAATGTTTTACCAGCTAGAGGATGTTTTTTTGTAACAACAGGAACTCCATTTTTATAGTCACAATGACCACTTACAACAATGTCTGAATTACTTTTTTGAGCAGTGGCATACAACTTTTCATACATATTAGACTGCACCCAATCATCTCCATCAACAAATGCTATATATTCACCTGTTGCATTTTCTATTCCCGTATTTCTTGCTGGTCCTAATCCTCCATTTGCTTGATGAATGACCTTAACATTTGTAAATTTATTTTTATATTCATCCACTATTTTTCCCGAACCATCTTTTGCTCCATCATCAACTAATATAATTTCTATATCCTTTAATGTTTGATTTAATAAACTATCTACGCACTGTTTTAAATATTTTTCAACATTGTATATTGGAACGACTACACTAACTTTAGGCAACATAATTTCTTTATACCCCTCTTTCTAATAATTCCCCATAAAATGTTTTTTTCCCATTTTTTTCTACTGGATACTGATATTTCCAACTCAGTTTAAATAAACAAGTGTCTTTTTTCATACTTTCCCATTTTTCCTTATCAAACGGTTGACTCATTATTTTATATAATTCATCGCACTTTGAATTATTCGGTTTAATCTTACGAAAAGCATTTGCAATATTCTGATCATTTTTTTGAACCAATACAATTAAATAATCCAAGAATAGATAATCAATCATAACGTTATTGTTTTTCCAATATTCCAATACAAAATCTAAGATTGTTTTGAAAATCCATCTATGATTGGCATCACATCCAAGTGAATAATTTGCAAAATATCCTGCTGCCACAGATGCATGAAAATATTCCGGTCTTTTTATTGACCATAACGGAAAATCAAAATAGCTCTTTATTTTATCACTCGTACAAAAAAAGGTAGAATCCAACCAAATACCACCATATTGTGATAATAACGTTAATCGCAAAATATCTGAATAATGTGTTCTGCTTATAATTCCCTTTTCTTTCTTTTTTTCTACCCATGCAGGAATATCTGCATATTCTTTGTAATTCTCTTCTGTTAAAAGAACAACTCTATGAGTACCAGCATTTTTCTCAATTGACTCTACACAAATCTTTACTAATTCTGGTGCTTGCTCCAATCCTTGCCACCAACAGACCCAAATACTGTCCGCATATTCTGATTCTGGAAATTCTACATTCCCGTGATTATAATCGTATGTAGTTAAAAAATCATCAAAAGTTTTCTCATAATATCGTATCATAATTTCA
This sequence comes from uncultured Clostridium sp., assembly GCA_900542035.1. Taxonomy (GTDB): domain Bacteria; phylum Bacillota; class Clostridia; order Lachnospirales; family Lachnospiraceae; genus UMGS1370. The sequence continues at coordinate 45,782 of UQMJ01000008.1, read as the reverse complement.
TGTTTTTTTAACAAATGTTTTTTTCTTGCTTCATTTTCATAATACCCATTATGATTCATGATTTGAATATCTATTTTGGCACGAAAGGTCTCTAATCCTTCTTTCCATGAAGTCACTTTAGCAATACGTCTAGTCGCATCAATTTCTTCCATACAACGATGTATAATACGCTTTATACTCTTATGTCCTGCCATAATTATATTTCCTCTCTACACATCATCTTCAAATAATATTGTTCTAAAATCAAATGTGCTTGCTTAATACTGTACATACTTTTTTCTAATTCATCTGCAACTGATTTTCTATCTATTTTTCTGTTTTTTTCAATCACTTCAATCCATCTCTCTATCGGTGCTTTTAAATCAACAAATTCTGTTTTTTCACAGAATTTCACTTCTCTCGGTACCTTATCTGAAAAAATACAAGGCAAGTCTGCAAATTGAGCTTCAACCCCAACAACAGGGACACCCTCAAAAAAAGAAGGCATTACAAATATATCCATTGCCTGATATAATTCATTTACATCATCTCGATTGCCCAAAAATCGAATTTTTTCATTTAACCCTAACTCTGCTACCTGTTTTCTTATTTCTTTTTCCTTTTCTCCTACACCAATCAACAATAATATTGCATTAGGATTAACATGCATATACTGATTGAAAATTTTAATCAACAAATTGTGATTTTTTTGGTATGAAAACCTCCCAACATGTCCAATCACAAATTCATTTTTAATCTGTAATTCTAAACGTTTACGTTCTCTTATTGTAGGGTTGTATAGAAAGCTTGATGCGTCTATTGCATTTGGTATAATTGTATAATCTACATCTCCAAATAAAAATTTTCCTGCTTCCTCACCACAAGAGCAGAAATCAGTTGTAACTGAATTAATTCTAGCTCTAAAATACTGTTTTAAAAAATACTTAAAATCTTTATCAATAGATGTATTATGACTATGTGCTATCCGCACCGGAATCCCAGCTTTTTTTGCAGCTTTCAACGGCAAATAACTCATTGCATCAATATGTGAATGAACAATTTTGTATTCTGGATGTTCTCTGAAAAATTGTTCCATCCATTTAAAATATTTCGGATAATTTTGCGGATACAGTCTTGGTGCATAATATATCTTCCCTCCAAGACTGATTATCTCATCATCATAATCACTTTTATATGGTCGATGTGTCAAAAAATCAAATTGTATTTTAGTCCGATCTATGTTTCTATAATAGTTCATCAGCATCGTTTCCAATCCAGCACGATGCATATCATTTACGCACTGTAATACTCGAATCATTATTATAACCCGTCTTTCTGTAAAAGGCCCCAGTGTGCCATAAAATATTCTAGTTGCCTTTCACTTTTCTAATTTATCTTTCTTTCAACACTATTTACCTATAAAGTTGACACATTACAGAACACGCATAGGTAAGTGACAATACTACATAGCAGAAACCTCGCATTATTATCTGTTATCGGTCATCTGTTAAACCATCAATGATTGGTGCATAACTGTATCCTATAAATCTATCTCTTCCAAAGTTAACTCGATTTTACCGAATGACCAATCACTATTAGTCATTTTATCCAGATATATTTAGAAACCCGTTTATAGAATAGGGCAATTAGAACTGTTAAAATAATTTCCCAAACAAAAATCAATATTGATATCTTAGGCATAAAGCATAATTTTTGTGTCCATAGTATCGGGGCAGTAAACACCCCATGGAGTAACCATATTTCTGTGGTATACCCCCCCGATTGAAATAACAATATTTATTATTCTGTATCGTGCTAAATACTTGATGATTGCCGCTAAAGACAAATATATAAATGGTCCGTATACCCAAATGAAGCGAAAACCATACAAGTCACTACCTGTAACAACTCTCAATCCTAAAACTACTAATAATAAGATGCTCGATAAAAAAAGCCCTTTATTATCCGAATGCAAAAAATTATACTGTTTATTAAACACAGGATTGTTGAAATAGTAGCCAAATAGTACAAGTGGTATATAAATAAAATAATTACTTAATGAGAATGGAAGCGTAACATTGTTTTGCTGAATTAAAAAATTAACTGGTACACATACTAATACGAATATCAATGAAACCCACCATTTTGCGTTTACTTTCTGCAAAAAGAAAAGTGTCAGTAGCGCTAAAATATAAAATGAAATATACCATGCATTGTTATTGATACTGAAAGAATACATAGATACATTTTTGATAATTTCTTGTATCGAATATACACTTCCGTCGATGCATTTAGCAATTACAAAAATGATTAAAGAAAACCAATAAATCGCTAGTAAAGAGCATATTTTTTTCCATATGTATTTTAGTGTCAGATTCTTATGAGCCAATGCATACCCAGTTCCAAAAGCAAATAAAGAAACACAAATCTTGCACATCGATCCAATAAATTGCTCAACACAAATAGAACCAATAGTTAAACCTATGTAAGAGATTCCACTCAAATATCTTTCAGGGAAGCCAAAAGTATGATGAAAGACCATCATAAGGATAGCTATAATTTGTATTCCCTTTGAAATTTGTTTTTCAATACTATTACTCATACACCCTAGTCCTCCTATCAGTCACATCCTTGTGGTTTACACAGTGTTTCTCCTTTCTTACCATTAATTTTCACTCCTATATAACTCTAATGTCTCCTGCACTACATCATCCCAATTATATTTATTACAAATGAAATCAGATGCTTGATTTCCTAGTTGCTTTACACTCTTTGGTTTGTCACAGGCAACTTGTATTTTTTCTTTCAAATCACTTATATTTGACTTTTTAAAGATTATCGCTTTATCTTCCACAACCTCCGTACATTCCGGAATATCTGAGACTAAACAGCAATTCCCATAACTCATAGCTTCCAATAGACTAAGCGGCATTCCTTCTAAATCACTTGGAAGTGTATATATGTAGGCATTGCTATATAGTTCTTCCAGATCCTGACCTTGGACAAAACCAGTAAACAAGATTCTCGCATCATCTTTTGCAAGTCTTTTTAACTCATTGGTAAATTCATCCGTATCTGAACTGCCGCCTGCTATCACAAGTTTTTTATCTGTTTTAACTTCTTTAAATGCTTCAATCAAGTATCTGATTCCTTTCTCGGGAACCAACCTGCCAAGAAATAGAATATAAGAGTCTTTTGTCAGCCCAAATCTATCAGTAATGATTTCTGCTTTTCTTACTTCTGGTCTAGTTACTCCATTTGGAATAAATCTTGTTTTTCTTCCATACGTATCAGAAAAATATGTTTGAACGCCTTTACTTAAAACAATGATTTCATCTGCATATTTCACTGCATTTTTTTCACCTTGACGAATAAATTTAGAGCCGAAACCAGACTTCCATTTTTCTCTCTGCCAGTCAATACCATGCACGGTAATGATTACTTTTTTACCAAATAACTTTGGAATCCAGCAAAAAAATGCTGGTCCTTCTGCGTGAATATGAACTACATCATATTTTCCAAAAGCACAATATAACGATGCAAAAAACGATGCACTTACCGCTGCCAATCCTTTCTTTTCAATCGTTGGAACAAATTTCTGCCTAATACCTAAATTTTCTTGTTCCTGTGTATCATCAAATTGCTCACCACTCACATGATGTCCAGAACGATTATAGCAAGTAACCTCATGACCATTTTGTACCATTCTCGTGGCAAGTTCTTTTACAACAATTTCTATTCCGCCTTCTCTGGACAACCGCTTTTGTCCAAACATAGCAATCCTTAGTTTCTCATTCATTGTATATCTCCAAGCTTCTATCTAATGGCTACTCATCACATAGATCCATCCCTTTTCAAAACAGCAGCAACTGTTTTAAATAAAATCCTGAAATCCAATCCCATACTCCAGTTTTTGATATATTCCGTATCAAGTTTTACTACTTCTTCAAAGTCTGTAATATCACTTCGTCCGCTTACCTGCCACATTCCTGTAATACCTGGTTTCATTGCGATTCTGGCGCGATGATGGAAATCATATTCTTCATACTCTGATTTCAGACATGGACGAAAGCCTATCAGCGACATCTGCCCAATCAAAACATTGAAAAACTGTGGAAATTCATCTAATGATGTGGACCGAATAAATTGACCGATTCCTGTCTTCTTTGTTCCATCTGGAAGAATTTTATTTCCAATGATTCTTGGATCAAAGTCCATCTTAAACATCAGGTTACTGCTCATTTTATTTTCTTTCATCAGTTCCGCTTTCCGCTCTTCTGCATCCATATACATACTGCGGAATTTATACATTTTAAATATTTTTCCATTCTGACCAATTCTCTCCTGGGAGAAGAAAATCGGACCTGGCGAAGCAATATAAATTGCCGGAGCTATAAAGATAAAAATGATGCCGGTTGCAAGACATCCCACCAATCCGGCAAGGATATCAATCGTTCTCTTCATGAAGGTCTGCTTCATTGTCATAACATTAATGCTTGTTGTTAGAACTGTGTATCCTCCAACCTTTCCAATGGTCTGTTTTCCTAATGTGCTATTCGTTACTTTTGTAAGACTCAAATGCACGGTAAGTCCCATCTCAGAACATCTTTCAATCAGTTCTTTCGGATATGGTGCTTTTTCATCTAAAATTATAAATACCTCATCTACCCAGCCTTGAAGTAAAAACTCTGCTGCATTTTCTGCATCGGAAACAACCGGAATACCTTCAATGGTTTCTCCAGTCATATCTTTATCTACAATAATGACACCATTGATCTGCTGCATTTCATAGTTGTGTTCTTCCACATTCTTTACGACTTCTTCTGCAATGCTGCTTGTCGTAACAATGATCAGCGAACTGTCACTACCATTTTTCATTCTATTTTCCAAATAACGTTTCCATAGAATTCGTACCACATAAGTAAGAACTCCATAGATACCACTCGTCATAAACAATGTGATTCTTGAATAATCATTCCCATCCTGAATAGTAACCAAGTACAAACTGCTTACTAACACTAACATAACTGCCTGTTTTACAGATAAGGCAAATTCTTTATAATATCCTCGTTTTAGGACATTCTTATATGCTTCAAAAATAAAAATCACGATAATATCTGCAAGTTCTACAACAATTGCCATATTACGGTACAATGGAACCGCATAAGGATTCCAATCTCCCTGACGCAGCACATATGATAAATAAAAAGCAAGCTGCACACACAACAAATCTAGCACTATAAAGTCTAAATGTTTAAGCCAGCCACTTGAATTTTTCTTGTACATTTTCCACTACTCTCCCTCTTTTTCTAATGAAGTAAACCTTATCATTAGTTCCCTATTTTATAAACATTCAAAATGCAAAGATTCATACAGCCTAGAGGCATGGTTAATTCACTATTTTGTATAATTATTCATTCTTGCTTTTTCAGTAAGGGCAGCGAAGCCGCTGCCCCTCTTTTATTCTCATTCAGACCGATTATTTATACAGGAACTGTACGGTACAGGAACCTGGCGCTTTAAAGGTAACGGTCTTGGTCTTGACGTTAAATGCTGCATTGACACGTACCCAGCGGCCGGTTGCATTGTCGTAGTACATAGCGATAACGCTCTGGGTATCGCTCTTTAATCCGTCTACTACCATCGTAATCTCAGTTGCAACCGGATCGGTTTTTCCAGTTGTCTGGGAAGTCAGAATGATGGCACGGGTGTTGCCCAGCTTCTGATAACCGGTCAGATCCTGGTTTGGGAATACCTGTGCCGGAGCGGTTCCTTTGTTCAGGCTGTCAATGGCATTGACAATGTCTGTCGGAAGTCCTGCAGTCTCTGCTCCGCCAACTGCAATGGTTGCTACCATATCGCCGATGACCGCGCCGCCGCCGCTCTGCATGGTAACTGTCTGACCGTCAGTGGTTGTCGTGTTGACCATCAGGCTCATGTTTATGCCGGCTGCGTCCTTAGAGGACTGGCCGACGGAAATCTGCTGGCCATCTGAAGATACTACAATACTGGGGCTGGTCGGCTTTGTAACTGCAGTACCGGAGGTACCGTCTCCGCCTACGCTGGTGCTTCCGGAATTGGATGCGGAAGAACTGCTGCTGGAGCTGTCATTGGTAGGGCTTGAACTTGCTCCATAAGCCATCACTGGAATCATCGCCAGTGTCAGCGCTAACGCCATTGCTTTTACACATTTCTTTTTCATAGTGCTTCTCTCCTTTTCTTTATTTTCAATAATCAGTGCTTGCACTGTTACTGACTCATCTGATTAGCTCTCCCTATAAAATAGATTTAGAAGAACTTCTGTCATTCCCTTTTCATCGGCATGGTATTCGTCATAGGTTTCCGTTACCACTGCGCTTCCTGGAAGTACGTAAAAATCTTCGGACGTCAGCTCTCCTGTCAGCGCATCCGCCGCAATTCCCAGATACTGGTCTTTTCCCATGTCGGTAATCATATAGTCTTCTATCATCCCAAACAGCCTGGGAACCGTCTGGCTGTCTGTTTTGGACATACTCTGGACGGACTTGAAAAATCCGGTCATATATTCCTGCCCCCGAAAAATCCGGTAAAGAGCCGAGTGATCCTGGGTCGTATCGCGGTAGCGGACAAAGCGTTCTGCCTGATTTCCCTTTAAGGTAATCTGATTTCCTGCAATAAATTCCGGATCTGCCTGTTCCATTCCTGCCGGAACCGTTACCGTCACTCCGCCGACTGCATCGTTCAGCAAGTTGATTGTAGATACATCTGCTGCCATGTAATGGTCAATTGGAAGAGCTTTTAACAATTCCGAAACTTCTTTTACCGTATTTTCGCAGCTTCCTTTTGCCCCATCTCCATAAGAAAATGCCAGCGTAATATGGTCGTACTCTTCTTCTCGGATGGTTCCATCCCAGCTGACTGGCGTTAAGTACGTCATGGTATCTCTGGGAATCATTAAAATCTTAAGCTGTCTTCTGGCCGTATCCCAAGCAGCCAAAAACATACTGTCTGCCTGTCCTGCCTGCCCGCCTTCTTTTGACTCCGTCATGGTATCTGTACGATCCACACCCATACACAAAATCGCTTTCATATAGGTGTTTCTCCGGTAAGTTTTCCCTTCCCAGGTTACCATCTGCTGGGCGAAAAGCCGGCTTGTATCTTCTGGTTCCTGGGATGCTGTACTGGGCATCTCCAGGTTGTCTCCTGCGGCCTGCTCTGCCGCATGGCGGCTGGCTATCATAGCTTCCGTTGCCTTCCGCTCCTGGTACAGATTTACAAAAATCACAATAAAAATGACTGCGCCAAAGACTCCTGCGCCAATCCCCAGCCGCGCCAGGCTGGTTCTATGTTCTCTTAACCAGTTCATTCCGGACTCTTCCCGCTTTCTTCTTCAGGATTCTGCGTCTGTTCATGGTGGGAATGGTGGCTGTCTGCCGGTTCTGCTTTGGTTCCTGGAGTCTCTAACTTGCTGTAAGAACTTTCCTCTCTGCCCTCTTCGCCATAATGCTCGTATTTCCCATACTTGCCGTATTTTCCATATTTCCCATAATGGCTGTCGTTTGCAGTATCTACTTTATTTAATACGGTTCCCAGTATCCGGCATTGGGAACGCTTTAACTGTTCTACTACCTTCTGTTCGATCCGCCAGCTGACCGCGCCGCTTTCGATTACCAGTACCGCGCCGTCACAGTGACGTGCCACAATGGCTCCGTCAATCAGCGCTCCCATCGGCGGAGTATCAATTATAATATAGTCATATTCATTTTTCAATTTCTGGATGGTAGCGCCAAAAATTTCTTCTTCCAGCAGCTCTGCCGGATTGGGAGAATAGGGGCCTGCAAAGATGATGTCCAGCAGTTCGTTGTCAGTATGATACAGCACTTCGTCCAGTGTCTTCTGGCCGCTTAAAAACTGGGACAGTCCGTTCAATTTCCGTTTCAGGTGATACCGATAGGATAAAACGGATTTCCGGATATCTGCATCAATCAGCAGCGTCTTTTTACCAATCTGCGCCATAGCGTCTGCCATTGCAAAGGAAATATCGCTTTTTCCTTCATCCGGCATGGCGCTGGTAAACATGATTACTTTAATGCCTGTGCCGCAGAACTGCAGATTCGTACGAAGAGTTTTAATCGCTTCTGTATACTCATAGTCATCACTGATGCCGTGCTTGACTTCCAAAAACATTGTTTCCATTATTTTTTAGTTCCTTTCTTCCTGGATCTGCCATTCGTTTTTTCCGCCATCTTGATTTCCTGTTTCACTTTCTTGCGGGCTTCTTTCTGGCGTTTTTTCTGGGTCTTTTTAGACTTTGCACCAGATTCTCCTTCTCCGCTTCTCATAGGTACAGAAGCTAATACGGTAAGTCCCAGATACTTTTCTACATCTTCTTCGGTCTGGACGGTATCGTTTAAAATGGTCTGAAGGGTAATGATTCCGCAGGTCAGTACCAGGCCTAACATGGCTCCCAGCATGGCATTTTTGGAATTGCTGGGGCTGGTTTTCTCTGTTGCTACCTGACCATATTCGATAACCTTAGGCGGTATCATCTCCATGATGTCCCCGATATAATCGGACGCTTCATCTGCAATGGCATCCGCTGTGATCTTTGCCATCTTCGGATCCGGATCCGTAACGGTAATGGTAAGAATACGGGTATCCGTAGGATTTCCGATGGAAATCTTTTGGCTTAATTCTTTATAAGTAGGCGGATTTTCCATTTCTTTCTGGGTTTCTTTTTTTACTTCTTTTTTTATCCGCTCAATTGCCCCGTCAATAACCGGACGACTGGTCGTGATTACTTTATAGTCCTGGGTCAGCTGGCTTCCAATCTGCAGGTCTGCCAGAGAGGTCAGCGTAGTTTCTTTTGACACTATGTACATCATAACCGTAGACGTATACTGCGGCGTCAGCGCCAGCTTGCTAAAAGCAAATCCAATGCTTCCTCCCAAAAAGGTTATCAGCACAATCAGCCAGATTTTCCTCTTCCAGGCCCGAAAAAGCTCCAGAAGATCGATTTCCATTTCATCATCTCGGTTGTTCATTAATTCATTTTCTCTGTCCATTCTCTCTTTTTCCTTGCTTTTATTTTTTAATAATCCTTTAGTATGCTCATGGCATTTTTTCTGGTTATCTCTGCCGCATAAGCTGCGTCTGCATGGCGCTCCAGCCAGGCTATAGCTTTTCTTATCTCCGGCGGCCGGTGGTCTTTCCGGTGCATATCTGTCCCCAGGAAATGAATCTGTTTTTCTTTGATCTGGTTCCTGCACCAGCGGACGTCTGCTTCGTACCACTTTCCAGCCAGGCTCTCATAATTCATCTGAAACATTGCGCCCAGCCTGTGCAGACTGTTTAATAGCCCCTCTTTCCGCAGACAGCCATATCGTTCGATATGTGCCAGAACCGGAATATATCCAAATCCTGCAAGACTCCGGACTGCTCTGCTCATCTGCGCATAGGAAATGCGGGTGTCAAACTCTACCAGGACGTACCTGGTTCCCGACAGCGTAAGCGCCTGGCCTGACAGCAGTCTGTCCTCCAGTTCTTCGTGATAATAAAGTTCCTGACCCAGAAAAAGAGAAAGTTCTGGAATTGCTTTCTGGATCTGCCTTTTGGTTTCCTCATAGATTTTTCTGTAATCTTTCCTGTTTCCCCTTCTATAATAATGGGGTGTGGCAATGATTGTTTTGATTCCCTGGCTGACCGCCATAGCCGCCATTTCAATGGACTCTTCTATGTTCCTGGCTCCATCATCAATGCCTGGAAGAATGTGGGCATGAATATCTATAAGCGAATCCTGCATAAGTCGTTCCTCCCGCCACTCATGTTGTGATTTGTGTGCCCCTTCCTTATTATACTATAATAATTGATAGATTCTGATACCGTTCCAGCTTTTGAGAAACCCTGTCATTTCCCTGAATATGGGCACGCCAAAATCGGAGGAAGGTTCCACCCCCCCCCGAAAAATTTTGGCCTGCCTGATGCTGTCGTTCTATCTCTATTTTGCGGTCATTTTAACACAGAAATTTACAATTTTCAATATCTTTGCGGCATAAAAATCCCTTCAAACGGGTCTGTATCGAAAAAAAAGCAATCTAATTATATTTACATCATCGCTCCGGACGCGTCAAACTGATATGGAGTTCCATCAATGGTCAGTGTTGTGTCTGCCGCCATAATGCCGCCATTTGCAGGATCCAGGTAATACCAGGTTTCCCCTAACTGCTTCCAGCCAGTTACTTTCTGGTAATCTTCAAAATAGTACCAGGCTCCATCTATCTGCTTCCAGCCTGCTGAAGGAATCACCTGACTGTAATCAGTAAATGCCAGTTCCAGGCATACCGGACCTTCGATTCCTTTTACATTTCCGCTGTCGGTACACTGCCAGATAGTACGGTTTGGATAGCTGTTAATCGTACCATAACGGGCATACCAGATGTCGTATGGAATCTGGCTGGTATCCATTTTGTTGACCAGCCAGTCATTGTAGCTGAATACGATGGGTTTAAATCCCGCCGCTTCTACTGTGCTGCAGAATGCATTAACAATATCCGTAAGCTGCTGTCTGGTAAGTCCCGCCTCTTCCACGACTTTTGATTCCACATCCATGGCAATGGGATAAGAAACTTTATATTCTTTTGCAGTCCGTACTGCAAACTGGGCTTCTTTTATGGCGTCTTCTACTGTCAGCGCCTGGGAATATAAATAGGTTCCCACCTGGATTCCAGCTGCGGCTGCTTCCCTCATGTTTACATCAAAATAAGGATCTAAGTCATCCACATATCCCATACGGATAAACGTAAAACTAATATCATCGGAAGCGGCCGCCATCCAGTCAATGTCCTGCTGGTATTTGGACACGCTGATTCCCCTGGATAATGCCCCTTCGATAATCGCTCCTTCACTGTTTACATATTGACCGTTCACCTTTGTAAATGCAGTATTTTCTGAAACAGCATAATCTTGATTGAATCCATCTGCCGTTTCAAGTCCGATTCCAGGGCCAATCTCCGATGTTTCAGCCAATGCTGTCACAGACGCCGGAGTACAAAGAAGCCCTGATGCCAGTAAAACGGCTGCCAAACGATATTTTCTGCTCTTTCCTGTTACCAAATTCATATTCATAATGTGTCACCTCGTATTATGTAGCTAAAAATCTTCTGTTCCTTTTTCTGAGCATACTCCATTTTTCTCTGTCTTTCAATAGGCCGTAAGAAATTGTAATAATTTTTAAGATTAAAAAACCTCCTTCTGCCCGTCAATTATGACAATCAGAAAGAGGTTTTCCGAACACCCATCACTGGGCGATTAAAAATCTGCCAGTATACCATCAGTGGTACAGATTTTCCGTTATTCTCTTACACATTTTCTAATTCATTATCTTAATAAAGCCTTATTTTAAGCCATTTCTGGGAGGTTTTCCCTTATCTCTCGTCTGTATCCCAGTTGTGGTACACCGCCTGGACGTCGTCGTCTTCATCCAGTAAATCCAGGGTGCGGTTGATTTTCTTAATATCTTCTTCGCTGGTCAGTTCTACCCATGTCTGAGGAATCATGGTAATATCGGCCTGAGCCATTGGAACGCCTGCTGCTTCTAAGGCTTCGCGGACTGCGCTGAAGCTGTCCGGATCGGTCAGCACTTCGTAGCTGTCCTCTTCCTCAGAAAAGTCCTCTGCGCCGGCATCCAGAGCTGCCATCATCAGTTCGTCTGCGTCCATATCGCATTCTTCCTTGTCGATGATGATCTGGCCTTTCTTATCAAACATATAAGATACGCAGCCAGGAGTTCCTACGTTGCCGCCTCCCTTGGTAAATGCGCTTCTTACGTTTGCTGCTGTACGGTTCTTGTTATCGGTCAATGCATCAACAATGATTGCAACGCCGCTTGGTCCGTAACCTTCATAGGTAATTACTTCGTAGTTTACAGAGTTTGCATCGCCTGCTGCCTTCTTGATTCCTCTGTCAATGGTATCGTTTGGCATATTGTTGGCCTTTGCCTTTGCGATGACATCACGAAGCTTGCTGTTATTTGCCGGATCTGGGCCGCCTTCTTTTACTGCAACTGCAATTTCACGTCCGATTACAGTAAAAATCTTGCCCTTAGCGGCATCGTTTTTCTCTTTCTTATGCTTAATATTGGCGAATTTAGAATGTCCTGACATACAATAAACAACTCCTTTTTTCTCTCTTCCGTGTCAAATCCCCTCATATCTTAGCACTATTGATGGGCTTTTGCAAGTGGGAACTGTAAAAGACTTCACAATCCCAGCCGCCTTTTCGACAGCTTCTTTCGTATTTTCTTTCATCAGAACCTGAACCTGCCAGTAATAACCGCCGCAGTACAGGGCGTAGCGAAGTTCGTAGCGATAGTCTGTTTCGTCTCCGGTATATACAATTTCTGCAAAATAGCAGCTGGCTTCCGGATCTGTGTCAGAATCTGCCAGTCCGGCCTCAAAACCGGCCAGTTCAAACTCACTGCTGGCTCCAGTATTTAAGATCAGTTCTTTGCAGTCTTCTTCCGAATCAATATAAGGGAAAATCTCCTGGGCTTCTTCCTGTTCCATATGGATAACGTCCACTCTGCCGCCCTTTCCGGCCAAGCTGTCAATGCCGGAATCCCCCTGGGCTTCTACCTGCCAGCTTCCATCCGGAAGGGTAAGGGAAAATCCGTCTGAAAGCTGAGAGCTCTGGTATACCCAGGGTTCTTTGGAATACTCGTATGCAGACGCCACATCTTCATACGGAATAAACGCAGACCAGACTCCATCGGATTCTGCAAAAATCGTATCGGATTTTCCGTCTTCCCTGATATAAATGGCATCTCCCTCTTTTAGACCGACTGCCTCCCAGTCGGTTTCCGGCATGGTTCCATCTGCCACAGAAACAACGGTTCCTGCCAGCGCGTAATCTTTTGGGGCAGCAGAAAAATCCACATCATACACCCAGGCGTAAACTCTGCCGTCTGCCATGACTTTTGCATTCCTGCGGGCCGGTTCTCCCACGGCATCGGTTTCTGTCAGGGTTTCTTTTGTATCCTTTGCTTCTGTCTCTCCCCTGCTTTCCTCTGCGGAAGATTCTGCCGCAGACTCTGTTTCTATCGGATTTCTTTCTTTCTGGCAGCCGGATAAGGAAATTGCTGCAGCACACGCAGCTGCTGTAAGGACTGCCGTCCATGTCTGTTTCTTTTTCAATTTTACCATTCTTTACTCCATTCTATTGTCCAAGCTGCTTTTTCACACAATGATAAAAAGCCGGTACTAAAAAGCAATCTGCAAAAATCCAGGCAATCGGGCTTCCAATGCAGGCAGCCGCATAGCCAAAAATCGGAACCAGCACAAATCCTGCCAGAGAACGGCCTACCATCTCGCATACGCCTGCAGTAATGGCAAACGTGCTGTATCCCATTCCCTGAATGGCAAACCGCATAACGTTTACCAGAAGAAGGGGAATATAGAATATGCTGTTGCCCATCAGATACATCCACGCCTGATTTAAGATTTCCGTTTCTCCCGCATCTACAAAAAGCAGGGAAATCTGTTTTCCAAAGAAGAACAAAATCACGCAGGCAGCAACTGAATACACTGCTCCGATCCTATTGGCATAACGGACTCCTTCTTTTACCCTGTCTACCTTTCCGGCGCCTACGTTCTGGCCTGCCCAGGTAGCCATGGTTCCGCCCAGAGCGTCAAAAGGCGTGCAGAAAAACATACTGACCCTGCTTCCGGCCGTAACGGCTGCAACTGCCATAGACCCTAGGGAATTGACTGCAGTCTGCAGAATTACGTTTCCAATAGCAGTAATGGAATACTGGAATCCCATGGGAAATCCCATGCCGCACAGTACTGCCATCAAATGTTTGTTGACCTTCATTTCTTCTTTGCTCATCTTTAAAATCTGGTATTTCCGGCGCATAAAGAAAAAGCAGAGGATGCCGGAAACTCCCTGGGAAATAACGGTTGCATAAGCCGCGCCTGCAGGCCCCATCTTCATTACGATAATCATAAATAAGTCCAGGAAAATATTTAATACAGACGCCATTAACAGAAAATACACCGGCGTCTTGCTGTCTCCCAGGGACCGGATAATTCCAGAAGTCATATTATAAAGGAACGTGGTCGGAATCCCTAAAAAGATTACAAAAATATAGCTGTACGCTTCCTGGATAATATCATCTGGAGTTTTCATCCAGACCAGAATATCCATGCAAAGTACCGATACTGCTGCCGTCAGCACAATCGAAATCCCGATAGACAGCCACGCCGCATTGGCGACAAAACGCCTGAGACCAGAATAATCCCTTGCGCCGAATTTCTGTGCTACCGGAATGGCAAACCCGCTGCATACTCCGATGCAGAAGCCATTGATCATAAAGTTAATGGATCCCGTAGAGCCTACTGCTGCCAGCGCATTCACGCCCAGATACTTTCCTACAATAATGGTATCTACCATACTGTAAAACTGCTGAAATAACAGTCCCAGAAACATCGGAACGGCAAATCCAATAATAAGCTTTAAAGGAGCGCCTTCTGTCATGTCTTTTACTTTTTCCTGTGCCATTGCGTGTAATCCTTTCTCAGTCAAATTTTTTGCGCTTATTATCATAACGCAACTTTTAATTTTTTCAACTGTTTTTTACTATATTTTTGATTTATCTTTCATATATACGATTTCATCATATTGAGTAGTACCGTTTTATCATAGTTTTTTGCACCTTGCACGATTGCATTTCTCAGTCTTCTTTTATTTCCTTCTGTAAGTTGATAACTCATTTTCTCCTCTTTCTTGGTAAAACAAAAGCAGGAGAATCAATCCCCTGCTTTTCTGCAAGTTTTCGAAAGTTCATTCTTTTAACAACCGCCTTTTTTGTCTTGCAAAACCGCTCTTACAAGCCGTATAGTCTTATTTTCCACGTTCAAAATCTGAAACTCATAGCCCAGACAGGATACGACTGGATTTTCTCCTTCGCCAGGAATCCGGCCCAGTTTGGAAATCAGGAAGCCGTTTATGGTATCGTAGAGTTCTTCGTCCTCTTTCTCAAAGGTAACGCCTAATACCTCTTCTGCCTGTTCAAGAGGCGTCATTCCATTCATCAGGAAGCTTCCGGAGTCTTCGGCTGTAATAAAGTTTTCTTCTACATCGTATTCATCCATAATGTTTCCTACGATTTCCTCCAGAATATCTTCCATGGTGACAATTCCCACTGTCTGCCCATACTCGTCTACCACGATTTCCATATGGATTTTCTGGGACTGCATCTCCCGAAACAGATTGTCCAGGCTTCTGGTCTCCGGAATAAAGTGGGCTTCCCGAAGCAGCTGGGGAATCTCTGCCAGCGGCATATCTTTGTAATCATCCTGTTCAAAAAATACCACTGCGTCCCTCATATGTAAAATGCCGATAATGTCGTCGATTTCTTCCCTGTAAACCGGATAACGGGAATTTTTTCCTTCTTTCAGGATAAAATCCAGGGCTTCTCTTAAGGTCAGACTGCCATCCAGGGCAACCAGGCTCTTCCGGTGGGTCATTACGTCCTCCGCCGTCTTATCGTCCAGTTCGAAGATATTGGTAATCATCTCTGCCTCTCCTGCTTCCAGGATTCCCTGTTCATGGCCCTCATTTACCATGGACCTGATATCTTCTTCGGTTACGTTATCAATATCCTTTTTCATATCTAATCCCATAAGCTTTAAAATCAGCCAGGATACCCCATTAATCAGCCCCGTCATGGGAAGGCAGATTTTCATCAGAATATCAATCAGCGGAAGCAGCTTTTCCGCCCATTTTTCTGGATTCTTCACTGCCAGTTCTTTTGGAATCACAATCCCAAAAGGAATAAATACCAAAAGAAGCACAATCACGGACGCAATCATGCAGACTGGCAGAATCCAGGCTCCCTCTATGGAAAACCGGACTTTTAAAAAGGTTCCCAGCCACACTGCCAGGCCTTTCCAGATCATTAATCCAGCCGCCATCCCCATAATGCTGGTAATTAATAAGACCGTGGCAATAAACCTCTGCGGATGGCCTGCCGCCCATAAAAGCTTCTCTGCCTTTGCATCCCCTTTTTCCTTTTCTTCTTCCAGCTTTGCCTCATTGACGTGCTGGATCGCCGCTCCGAATCCATAAAGAACCGCGCTTAACGCAACAAATGCAAGTAAAATCGCCATATTGATCGGCGAATAACCATCGTCCATCGGACTTTCAACACTCCTTTTTCTCTAAATTAACTGAGTCATCTATACTTTGCCCATCATATCATGTTTATCCATGTTCGTCAATCAGTGGAAAAACAGCCTGGAACCTTTATGTATCCAGTTCCAGGCTGACTTTCAGCGCTGCGTTTACTTTCTCCTGCAGCTCGTCGTCAATATGACAGATTTTTTCTTTTAAACGCTGTTTATCAATGGTACGGAGCTGTTCCAGCAGAATAACGGAATCTTTTACCATGCTGCACCGGCTCATTGGCAGTTCTACATGGGTGGGAAGCTTTGCCTTATTCATTCTGGATGTAATCGCTGCGCAGATTACAGTCGGGCTGTGCCTGTTTCCCACGTCATTCTGAATAATCAAAACCGGACGGATGCCGCCTTGTTCGGATCCTACTACCGGTCTTAAATCTGCATAATAAATATCTCCACGTCTGATGATCACGTTTTCACTCTCCTATCCTTCGGATAGTATAGGCAGAAACGGCGGATCTTATACACCGTCAGGTACCCTTATTCCATTCTATGAGTGAAAACAGGCTATCGTTCCGTTTTTTCTGTAAATTCTCGGAACCCGCTTATTGATATTGCATAAAATTTCATAATGAAATCCGCCGGACAGCTCTGCTAACGTCTCAGCGGAAATCGAAAGCTCTCCACTGGTTCCTAGTAAAACGGCTTCTTCCCATTCTGCCGCTTCCGGAATATCCGTCACGTCTGCCATAAACTGGTCCATGCAAATCCGTCCCAGAATGGGCGCCTTTTTTCCATGAATCAGCACATATCCTTTTCCGGACAGGTTTCTGGGATAACCGTCTCCATATCCGGCTGCAATCGTCGCAACCCTGGTCGGTTTCTGGGCTGTAAACGTTCCTCCATAGCTGACGCTGGTTCCAGCCGGAATCGTTTTGATGTAGGTAATACGGGCCTTCCAGGACAAGGCGGGAATCAGGGAAATCGTTGTTTTATCTACTTCATCTGACGGGTACACCCCGTAAATAGAAATTCCAGCCCGCACTGCCTGAAATCCGGTTCCAATACCTTCTAAAATTCCAGCGCTGTTGGCACAGTGGCAGAGAGGAATCCGGATTCCCCTCTGTGCAAGTTTCTCACAGAACCGGCGATACCGTTCCATCTGATGGTTTGCAGAAGTTTTGTCCGTTTCGTCGGCTTTTGCAAAATGGGTAAATAACCCTTCTATCTCGATCCCTGGATAAGATGCAATCTGAGCAGCCAAATCTGCCGACTGGCTGGAATCATCCATGCCAATCCGGCTCATTCCCGTATCCAGAGCCAGGTGAATCCTGCCTGGACGCCCCAGTTTACAGGCAGCTTTTCCAAAAGCGGCCGCCGCTTCTTTTGTAAAGATAACCGGCCTGATTTCCTCTGAAACCAGTTCTTCATACCGGCTTTCATGAACCGGCCCAAGAATGAGAACCGGTTTTGTTATTCCATAACGCCGAAGCAGGATTCCTTCATCTGCAGTTGCTGCTGCAAAGCCGATCACGTAAGGATCTATGGCATCGGCTACTGCCTCTGCCCCATGTCCGTAAGCGTCTGTTTTTACCACGCCTATGATTCCGGTTCCTTCCGGAAGGCTTTTTTTCATGGCTTCCATATTATGACAGACTGCATCCAGATCGACGACCGCACAGGTCCGGTCATATGGAATGGTCATTCTATCTGCCTGATTCATTCTATCTCATCGGTCTCCTCTCTCCAAATCCGCTAATTCTCCTGCCATATCAGCCAGCTCGCTGGCTAACAGGCTTGCCTTCCCCCTTTTTTTCCAATACCGGTCTCCTGCCAGGCCATGAAGGTATACGGAAAGGGAAGCTCCTTCAAAGGGTTCCATTCCCTGGGCGCACAAAGCGCCGATGATTCCGGCCAGTACGTCTCCAGATCCGGCTTTTGCCATTGCGCTGTTTCCACTGGTGTTCAGATACAGGCGGCCGTCCCGATCCGATACGGCAGTTGCCGCATCTTTTAGTACGCAGTGAATCCCCCAAAAGGACGCGTATTCTGCCGCTGTGCCGCTTACGTCTTCCTGGATTTCCTCTATGGTTTTTCCAGTCAGCCTAGCCATTTCTCCCAGATGGGGCGTAATCACAATATTTTCCGTATAATATCGGGTCAGCTCCGGATTGGCTGCAATCACATTTAAGCCGTCTGCGTCAATGACAACCGTTGAACAGGCTGCAGACAACACTCCTGCTACCAGTTCTTTTACATAGGGTTCTGTTCCAAGCCCAGGCCCCAGCACTACCGCATCTGCCCAGACACACTGGTCTTCTAACAGCTTTCCAAAGCCCTCCGGATCCTCCCAGGCCATTTCCGGATTGTAAACTGCAAGGATAGCCTCTGGAAGAAGCTGCTGTAAAATCTGCCTGTCTTCTTCCACCGTTAAAATCTTTACCAGTCCGGCTCCGCACCGGTAAGCGGCTTTTGCGCTGAAATAAGCGGCTCCGCTCATGGTTCTGGAACCTGCGGCAATCAGGACATGGCCAAAGGTTCCCTTATTGGAATACTCCGGCCGCTGGGGAAGCAGCGACAAATCTTCCGGCTCATACGTAAATACCAAATTTTGCTCCTGGCTGTTTTTTAACATCACATTTTCATAAGCCAGGTCTGGAAATCCAATATCTCCGATTACCACTTCTCCCGCATACTCTCTTCCTGGAAACAGAACCGTCCCGCATTTTTCCCATCCAAACGTAACCGTTACATCTGCTTTCAGCGCGGCTCCCATAATGGTTCCCCTGTCAGAATGGATTCCGGAAGGAATGTCTATTGCCACAGTCAGAACGGCAGGCTGGGACGCCGCCCATTGGATGCACTGACGGAACTCCCCTTCAATCTCCCTGGTAAGCCCCACTCCAAATAAGCCGTCCAGAATGACTCCTTCCAGTTCTTCTGCTTCCTGCCAGGAGACGTCCAAAATCCCCAGTTTTTTTGCAATGTTTCTCTGGATCCGGCATTCCTCTGTCTCTTTTTCCCGATCGCCCGCTAAAACCAGCGTCGCCGGATACCCCCACAAATCCAGTATCCTGGCCGCCGCTATGGCGTCAGCCCCGTTATTTCCCGTACCGCAGACCGCCCATACCCTGGTTCCTTTTTTTACCCGCTTTTTTACCTCTGACGCCGCCCAGAGAGCTGCCCTCTCCTGAAGCACCAGGGAAGGAACTCCGATTTCTTCGATTGTATACTGGTCAATCCGCTTCATCTGTTGTCCGGTTACCAAATTTCTCATGAAGCACCCCTTTGCCAGAAATGCCGACAGAAAAAAGCCTGTAGCTTTGTCTCTGCCGGCACTCCTGCGTTATTTTTTCTTTGTCTTTTCTGCTTTCTCTGCTTTTTCTGCTTTTTCCCTGGCACGTCTTTCTTCTCTGTCCTGCATACTGCATACCCGATAAGAAAGACGCATTAAGCTTTCTGAAAGATGCACGTTTTCTACTACCACATCATCCGGAACAACCAGATCCGTATGAGCAAAATTCCAGATTGCCTTTACTCCGGCTTTTACCAGTCTGTCGGCAATTTCCGGCGCTTTTGTCTTTGGAATGGTAAGCGCTGCAATCTGCACCTCATTCTCTACAATGAATTCTTCTAAGTCTTCCACTCCCCGAATCTCGATTCCTCGCACAACCAGACCAATCAGCCTGGGATTAATATCAAACATTCCTTTAATAATAAAACCCCGTTTTTCAAAATTGGTATAGTTTGCTATGGCCTGTCCTAAGTTTCCGGCTCCAATAATAATAATATTGTGCTGCCGGTCAATTCCCAGAATCTTTCCAATCTCCGAATAAAGATATTTTACATTATAACCGTATCCCTGCTGCCCGAAACCGCCGAAATTGTTTAAATCCTGACGAATCTGGGAAGCAGTTACCTTCATTTTGCTGCTCAGCTCATTGGAGGAAATGCGCTCTACCCCGTCCTCCAGAAGTTCTCCCAGATACCGATAATACCTAGGCAGCCTGGATATTACGGCTTTTGATATAACTTTTTCTTCCACGTATTCCACCTGACCTTTCTTTTTACCTGTTATCTATTATAGATTTTTGTCAAATTCCTGTCAAACTATTTTTTTCAAACCTGCGCAATTTGTTGCAAAAAAGGCTTTCCTATATTATACTGTTACGTAGTTTTGTTTATTTTAGGAGGTTGTGATGATTTTATCGTGCAGTAATATCTGCAAAGCATTTGGAAGCGAAACCATTTTGGATCATGTGTCCTTTCACATAGAAGAGCATGAAAAAGCAGCCATTGTCGGCATCAACGGCGCCGGCAAATCCACGCTGTTAAAAATTA
The DNA here is from genome assembly GCA_900542035.1 of uncultured Clostridium sp. Classification (GTDB taxonomy): domain Bacteria; phylum Bacillota; class Clostridia; order Lachnospirales; family Lachnospiraceae; genus UMGS1370. Next base: position 25,305 of record UQMJ01000008.1, on the reverse strand, counting down.
TTGTCGGCGAACTGGAAGCAGACAGCGGCGTCGTTGCCTTATCCCGCGGAAAGACCCTGGGATATCTGGCCCAGCACCAGGATCTGGACAGTTCCCGCACCATCTATGATGAAGTCCTGGAGGTAAAGCGCCCCATTATCCAGATGGAAGAGCGTCTCCGCCAGTTGGAAGTAGAAATGAAGGGAAAATCCGGCGAAGAGTTGGACACTATGTTTAAGGAATACAACCGGCTCAGCCATGAGTTTGACTTAGCAAACGGGTATGCCTACCAAAGCGAGGTAACCGGCGTCTTAAAAGGACTGGGATTTTCCGAAAAAGACTTCGCCAAAACCGTCTCCACTTTATCCGGCGGTCAGAAAACCCGCGTCGCCCTAGGCCGTCTCCTTTTGGTCAAACCAGACATTCTTCTGTTAGACGAGCCCACCAACCATCTGGACATGGAAAGCATCGCCTGGCTGGAAACCTATCTGTCCAACTATACCGGCAGCGTCATCATCGTTGCCCACGACCGGTACTTTCTGGATCGTACCGTAAAAAAAATCGTGGAACTGGATCGGGGGCAGTCTACTGTCTTTACCGGCAACTATACGGCCTACAGTGAGAAAAAAGCCATGCTGCGCCAGGCTCAGATCAAGGCTTATCTCAATCAGCAGCAGGAAATCCGCCATCAGGAAGAAGTCATTGCCAAATTAAAATCCTTTAACCGAGAAAAATCCATCAAGCGGGCGGAAAGCAGAGAAAAAATGCTGTCTAAAATCGAGGTGCTGGAAAAACCTACGGAGATTGACGACGCCATGGATATCCGGCTGGAACCTCAGGTAGTCAGCGGCAACGACGTCATGACGGTTACGGATCTTTCCAAATCCTACGGCTCTCTCCGTCTTTTTGAACACGCAGACTTTGAAATCAAACGGGGCGAACGGGTGGCTGTCATCGGCAATAATGGGACGGGAAAGACCACCCTATTAAAAATCATCAACCACATGGAATCTGCTGATTCCGGAGAAATCCGGCTGGGTTCCAAGGTGCAGATTGGCTACTACGACCAGGAACACCAGGTTCTTCACATGGAAAAGACGGTATTTGAAGAAATCCAGGATACCTACCCCAATATGAACAACACCCAGGTACGCAACTGTCTGGCTTCTTTTCTGTTTACCGGAGACGACGTATTTAAACGGATCAGCGATTTAAGCGGCGGCGAGCGGGGACGGGTTTCCCTGGCAAAATTAATGCTGTCTGAAGCCAATTTCCTGATTCTGGACGAGCCCACCAACCATTTAGACATTACTTCCAAAGAGATTCTGGAAGATGCTTTAAACCGGTATACCGGAACCGTTCTCTACGTGTCCCATGACCGTTATTTTATTAACCGGACTGCTACCCGTATTCTGGAACTGACCGGCCAGAACTTCTTAAATTATATTGGAAATTATGATTACTATCTGGAAAAGAAAGATGTGATTCAGGGACTTCAGACTGCAGCAGCCGGAACACCTGCTTCCGGAACGGATCGCCCCCTCTCCCCTTCTTCTGCCTCTTCCTCTCCTTCTTTGGGAGTCATGGACTGGAAAGCGCAGAAGGAAGAACAGGCCCGTATCCGCAAGCGCCAGAACGAACTAAAACGCACAGAAGAGGAAATCCAGAAGCTGGAAAGCCGGAATGAAGAACTCGATTCCCAGCTGGTTCGCGAAGACGTCTGCAGGGACGTAGCAAAGCTGATGGAACTGCACAAAGAAAAAGAAGCGTTAGAGGAACGCCTTTCTGTTCTTTATGAAACCTGGGAAGCTCTGGCTATGGAGGAAAACTGACTATGAAATATACTAAATTTCAGCGCCGCCTGGCTTTAGGCGGCGCCGTCCTGCTGATTCTTTTATATCTGGCAACCTTGATTTTTGCATTTACAGACAGTCCCCTGACTCCTAACCTGCTGGGGGCCTCCATCTTTTTAACCGTTGTGATTCCGATTAGTCTGTATGCCTTTATTTTAATTACAAAAATCACAAAAAAGAAATAATGTTATCCGTATGCCATTATCCTGCAGCTAATCTCAGCTCCGCAGGATAATGTCGTCTCTGCCTGGTCCATTGGATACCATTTTTACCGGTACGCCCAACTCCCGTTCAATAAACTCAATATATCTGCGGCAGTTTTCCGGAAGTTCGCTGTAATTCCGAATTCCGCGGATGTCGCATTTCCAGCCTGGAAGAATGGTATAAACCGGCTTTGCCTTCTTTAATTGTACGGTAGTCGGAAAGTCTTTTGTTACCGTTCCATCAATCTCATATCCAATGCAGACGGGAATCTGGTCTAAATATCCCAGGACGTCCAGAACCGTTAGTGCTGCTTCTGTTGCTCCCTGAATCCGGCAGCCATAGCGGGTTGCCACTGCGTCAAACCAGCCCATTCTTCTTGGACGGCCTGTTGTCGCGCCATACTCTCCGCCGTCTCCGCCTCTTTTTCTCAGTTCATCGGCTTCTTCGCCAAAAATCTCGCTGACAAAATCTCCGGCTCCTACAGAACTGGAATATGCTTTTACAACAGCTGTAATGTTTTTAATCTCATAAGGAGGAATTCCGGCTCCAATGGCTCCGTACGCTGCCAGGGTAGAGGAAGACGTTACCATTGGGTAGATTCCATGATCGGGATCCTTTAACGAACCTAACTGGCCTTCCAATAAGATATTCTTCCCTTCTTTTATAGCGTCATGCAGATATCTGGACACATCGCAGACATAAGGGGCTACCATGTCCCGATACTCTGACAGGGTTTTCATCAGCTCATCCGGATCTAACAGCGGCTTATGATACAGATGCTCTAACAATACGTTTTTTGTCTCGCAGACACGGACTACTTTTTCCCGCAGGCTTTCTTCATCATCAAACAGCTCGCTGACCTGGAAACCGATTTTTGCATATTTGTCCGAATAAAACGGAGCAATTCCAGACTTGGTGGAACCAAAAGATTTTCCTGCCAGACGCGCTTCTTCATATGTGTCAAACAGGATGTGGTAAGGCATTAAAATCTGGGCCCGATCCGATACCAGGACTTTCGGAGCGGGAACTCCTTTTTCTACAATCGACTGAATTTCCTTGAATAAATATGGGATATTTAATGCAACGCCATTTCCAATAATACTGGTTGTATGGCTGTAAAATACGCCGGATGGAAGCAGATGCAAAGCAAATTTTCCATAATTGTTGACAATGGTATGGCCTGCATTGCTGCCGCCCTGGAACCGGACAATAATATCGGATTCTTTTGCCAGCATATCCGTAATCTTGCCTTTTCCCTCATCTCCCCAGTTTGCTCCTACAATTGCGCGTACCATAATAAGTCCTCCTTTTTATTGTTATACGGTAATCTCTGTCTTCATTCCCAGAAGTTCTTTGTTTTCCTCTAATACCGGCTGAATGACTTCTTTTAGAAATTCTTCGGTCTGTTCCGGAGCCCTGCCTACGTATTTTTTCGGATCCATGGTTTTTTCCAGTTCCTCTAACGTCAGTCCGAATGCCGGATCCGCCGCGATTAATTCTAAAAGGTTGTTGTCTTCTCCCAATGCCTTTACCCTGTGGCCTGCTTCCATTGACAGGGCGCGGATCTTTTCATGAAGTTCCTGACGGTCTCCGCCGGCCTTTACCGCATCCATCATAATGTTTTCCGTTGCCATAAACGGCAGTTCTGCCATCATGTGTTTTTCAATGACTTTCTCATAGACTACTAATCCATCTACTACATTCAGATACAAATCCAGAATGCCGTCTACCGCCAGAAATCCTTCCGGAATGCTGAGACGCTTATTGGCAGAGTCGTCTAAGGTCCGCTCAAACCACTGGGTAGATGCCACCAGCATGGGATTTACCATATCTGCCATTACGTAATTTGCCAGGGAAGCAATCCGTTCGCTTCTCATAGGGTTGCGCTTATAGGCCATTGCCGAAGATCCAATCTGATTTTTTTCAAAAGGCTCTTCTATTTCTTTTAAATGCTGGAGCAGACGGATGTCATTGGAAAACTTGTGGGCGCTCTGGGCAATTCCAGCTAACACGCTGACAATCCGGCTGTCTACTTTTCTGGAATAGGTTTGTCCAGACACTGGATAGCATCCTGGAAATCCCATTTTTTCCGCAATTTTTTCATCGAGCATACGGCACTTTTTATGATCGCCGTCAAACAGTTCCAGAAAACTTGCCTGGGTACCAGTAGTTCCTTTCGAACCTAACAGGCGCATGGAACCAATGAGATATTCAATATCGTCTAAGTCCATTTTTAAATCCATCATCCACAGCGTCGCCCGCTTTCCTACGGTAGTCGGCTGGGCCGGCTGGAAATGGGTAAAAGCCAGGGTAGGCAGATCCTTGTATTTCCATGCAAATCCGGACAGTTCAGAAAGAACGTTTAACAGCTTTTTCCGGATTAGCTGAAGGGCTTCTGTCATAATAACCAGATCTGTATTATCGCCTACATAGCAGGAAGTGGCTCCTAAATGAATAATCCCTTTTGCTTTTGGGCACTGGACTCCGTAAGCATACACGTGGGACATTACATCGTGACGCACTCGTTTTTCCCGTTCTCTGGCCACGTCGTAATTAATATCCTCTGCATGGGCCTTTAATTCTTCTATCTGCTCTTCCGTAATCGGAAGTCCCAGCTCCTTTTCTGACTCTGCAAGGGCAATCCACAGCTTTCTCCATGTGGAAAATTTCTTATCCGGCGAAAAAATATACTGCATTTCCCTGCTTGCATATCGTTCAGACAACGGACTTTCATATCGTTCTCTCATTGCGGTTCTCTCCTTTTCTTAATGATTTTCTTCCCGATAAAACTCGATTCCGTCTGAATGGATCCGAATCCCCCAGGTGGTTTCCTGATTCTCAATCTTCCAGCCCTGCTTTTCTCCGGTTTCCCGCTCCATCCGGATTCCCATCTTATGTAGAAATGCCTCTGGATTTTCCCAGACTGTCCTGGCTCCATATAAAAGTTCTGCCGCCAGAACCGCAGCTGCCATCTTCCATAGAATCCGGTTTTTCTGGGAAATCCGGTTTTTCTTCAGGTACCGTCTGCGCCAGCCGCTTTTTTTCCGTTCATACCACGGCTTTTTTAGCTTCCAGCAAACTGCTTCCATTCGTTCTGTCATGGACATCCTCCTTTATCCTTATCATACTCTGACGGCTGGATTCCTGCAAGAAAAAGTAAAAGAGACTGTCCCCAAAACAATTGTTTCAGAGATAGCCCCTTTGCTTATCTCAAACACCTTTATCTGGCAGAAGTTTCCCCAGCAGTGGTTCCATTTGTCCCTTCTACTGCCCGTTCCACGTTCTGCACTCCATCTTCAATTTCGTTTCCTACGTCGTTGATCAGACCGTCAATGACTCCAGAGGACTCTGTTTCTCCTGTTCCCGTACTGCTTTCGGAAACTGCTGCAGACTGGGAAGGTCTGGAAGTGGTTCCCATTGTTCCATTATCACTGCGGCCGCAGGCGCTGACGCCAACCATAGTCAGCAGACACAGAAATGCCAGACAGCCATATCTGATTTTTTTCATAACCATATCTCCTTTCGCTTTCTGTCCTTAGTATGCGCAAAGAAGATACCGTTCATAATGGAAAATTCAGGAAATTTTATCCAATCACATCACTCATGGTATAAAGTCCCGCCGGTTTTTCTGCCAGGAATTTGGCTGCTGCCAACGCTCCTTTTGCAAAAATCGCTTTTGAATATGCGGTATGCTGGAAGGTAATTACCTCATCCGTACCTGCAAAAATCACATCGTGCTCTCCAACAATAGTGCCCCCTCTGACAGAAGAAATCCCAATTTCTTTTGGATCTCTTTTTTCATGGCTGCCGCTCCGGTCAAACACCTTATGATACGCCTGATCCATTGCCTGGTTTAACGCGTCCGCCAGGGCAATCGCCGTTCCGCTGGGCGCGTCTTTTTTCTGATTGTGGTGCTTTTCTACAATCTCCATGTCAAATCCGGCTCCTGCTAAAACCTTCGCTGCTTCGGCAACCAGTTTTAACAGCAGATTTACGCCCAGAGACATATTGGCAGAACGCACGATGGCAGCAGACTTCGACACTTCTTCTGCCCGCCTGATCTGGCTGTCGCTTAATCCTGTGGTGCACAGTACAACCGGCATCTTAGTCTCTTCGCAAAAGTCCAGCAGTTCATCCACTGCGGCGGCAGCAGAAAAGTCTACAATCACGTCTGCTTCTCCCTTCCACTCTTTCAGGGAAGAAAATACTGGATAAGTATACTGGCCTGCACCCATTTTGTCAATACCTGCTGTAATTTCAATTTCATTATCTTCTGCGGCCAGGGACGTAATGACCTTCCCCATGGCTCCGCAGCATCCGTGAAGCAATATTTTTATCATAATAAGCCGTACTCCTTCATTGCATTTCTAAGAACTTCCTGGTGCGCCTCTTCCATCTCTGTCAGAGGAAGACGGAGCGGCCCTGCCTCCATCCCCATCATATTTAAGGCGGCCTTTACTGGTATTGGGTTAACCTCGCTGAACAGGCTGTTGATTAACGGAATGGCCTCCAGCTGCATCTGGGCGCTTTTCTTTACGTCGCCTGCAAAATAGGAGGCGCAGATCTCGTGGGTCTGTCTGGGCGCTACGTTGGAGAGGACAGAAATAACTCCTTTTCCGCCTAATGACAGAAGCGGTACAATCTGATCGTCGTTGCCGGAATACAGATCCACGCAGCCGTCTGCCAGATTCATCAAAGAAGCAATCGCAGAGAAATTGCCGCTGGCTTCTTTTACGCCTACGATATTTTCTACTGTTCTGCACAGGGTTACAATGGTTTCCGGCTGGATGGTAACGCCGGTTCTGCCTGGGATGTTGTACAGAAGAATCGGAATGTGGACAGAATTTGCCACGGCTGTAAAATGGGCAATCAATCCTTTCTGCGTGGCCTTATTGTAATAAGGAGAAACTAACAAAAGTCCGTCTGCCCCCGCCTTTTCCGCCTCCTGGGACAGATAAATGGCAGTCTCCGTCCAGTTAGAACCGCTGCCTGCAATCACAGGGATTCTATGGTTTACCACCTCGCACACAAACCGGATGGTCTCAATATGCTCTTCATGGGTCATGGCAGACGCTTCTCCTGTAGTGCCGCAGACTACAATGGCGTCTGTTCCTCCTTCAATCTGAAACTCCACCATTTTTCTCAAATTATCAAAATCAATGCTTCCATCTGCCTTCATCGGGGTAACCAATGCGACTCCCGCTCCCTCAAAAATTGACATTTTTCTTCCTCCTTTAATGTTAAAAAAGGACTGACCAATGGCCAGCCCCTAAAGTACAAATCATGTTCTGCTCTGTCTTTTCGTAGCTCCCCATCCGTCTGGATGACAGTCGCAGAATTCTTAATCCTGCGCCCAGGATGAATGGCTCGGAATCCATCCGTCCTTCGGCGTCTTTCCCTTTCTCTGCCTTCTCCTGCATCCGACGCATCCGGCAGACTACTCTTGATTGACGCAACCTCTACTTATTTTTCTGTTCGCAATTATACTATCATTATTCCATACCCTTGTCAATGGCAAGGCATCTTAAAATTTTGTAAACCTCCAGCGGATCTGCTCCCGCAGACCTTCCAGTTCACTGGTTTCCATCTTTCCCACATCGTCTTTATGGGCGGTCTGAAAGTGATCGCTGCTCTTATGGTCGAGCGCCCAGGCAAACAGGGTCAGCAGACTATAAATACCGAACAGAATATAGACCCAGATGTCGCCTCTCATACTTTCCAGGGCAGGCGCCGTCCGCAATGCCAGAAGGAACCCGACTCCAGCCAGGGTCATCAGGTATTTCGCCAGTTTCAGCTTAGAAATCTTTTTCATAGGTACCTCCTTTTGGATTGTTGCCATCAAGGGTTCCAGCCGTCTTCTCCTGAAAGGACCGCTTCCTTTGAAAAATGCTCTGCTTCCTGCTTCGTCAGACTGCGCACCCAGGACGGCCGGTGCTCCATACCGGCTCCGGAACCGGTATTCTGATATTCTGCAAACAATACGGTTTCCCTGGCAGGAATTTTGTCCCAGTCATGCCAGCCTTCCCGACAAATATGGCCGCCCAGTTCACTATTTAAAATCACGGTTTGGGCAAAGTCCCGCCACGGGCGTCCCAGATAAACGGTTTCCCGAGGACAATTGCCGGTAAACCGGCAATTGCAGAATACATAGCCGTATTCCTGGCCTTCCGGTGTGGACGCAGCGGTTACGTAACCGTTTATCTCCTGGCCGGTATTTACCGAATACAGCTCGCAGTTTTCAAAATAAGCCGTTGCGCTGCCAAAAATAAAGTCGACCTCTCCCCGAACCAGACAGTTCCGGTAATACTGGCGGCCGTTGATTCTGGGTGCATACTGCTTGGGACCGATAAATCCGTTTTTTTCTATCTCTTTTGGCGGCAAGGGACCGGTAAACAGCGTATCCTGGTTGGCTAAAAGACGGCAGTCTTCAAACAGCAGCCGGTCGCCGTCTGCATACAGCGCCACTGCCTGGCCTACGTCCTTTCCAAATCCAGCCGTATTTTCAATGGTAAGGCCCCTGACCGTAACGTCATGGGTATCTATCAGTACCGTATAAGTCCGAAACGTCCCGCGCTTCATCCCGTCTTCCATTTCCATTCTGGCATATAACCCGCCGGTAATTACCGTATTCCTGGCGTCTTCCCCTTCCAGAATCAGGTATGGAGCAGTAATCTCTGCCCGCTCTTCATAAATTCCTTTTTTCAGGAATATGGTTACCCAGTCTTTGTTGTCAGCAGGAACGCGCGCCAGGGCCTCTGCCAGGGAAGAAACGTCTCCGGTTCCATCTTTTGCCACAATCACATTCTGTCCCATAGGCTACACGTTTTCCAGGCGGACAATGGTATCTGCCTCTTCTTTTAATTCTTCTGGAAGTACGGTTCCAGTCAGCACCAGGCTCATGGTCTCTTCCCGCGCAGACAATAGCTTTTGAATTTCTTCCAGAGGGACAATATTCTGATCCACCAATCCCAGTACGCCATCCAGAATCAGGATGTCACATTCCCCAGTTGCCATGACCTTTTTTGCAAAATTCAGTCCGTTCTGGATATTCATGAACTCCCTGCTTTTTGCTTCTTCGCTTAGCTTTGCAAAAGACTCCGCCGACTTTTCAAAACGGAAAATCTGCAGTTCCGGCTCCAGGCGGGTGTAAACTGCCATCTGTTCTTCATCCAGGCTGCCCTGAAGGAACTGGATCAGTACGGCTGTCTTTCCATTTGCAACCGCGCTTAATCCCTTGCCCAGAGCCATGGCTGTTTTCCCTTTTCCAGGACCGTAGATAATTTGCATATATCCCTTTTGCATCGTTCTGTTACCTCGTACTTTTCTGCATCTTCCCTTGATGCCAGTTTGCCTAATAATAGCATAATTCCTATGTAAATGCAAGAATTCCTATTCTGCTACTTCCAGTTTGCTGATGGAAACCTCGTAAGCCACCCGTTTTTCGCACTGGGTTTCGTTCAGCTTTTTGGTGTATTCCCTGCTCTGGACCCGACCCCACACCTGGACTCTGGTTCCTACTTCAAATCCAGACGCGTATCTGGCATTTCTTCCCCAGGCAATGCAGGGAATGTAATCGGATTTGCCGTAAGGCCGGTTAACTGCCAGCAACAGATCGGCAATCTCCCTGCCCAGGGGCGTCTTTCTGTACACCGGAAGCTTGCAGATATAACCGTCCAGGAAAATCTGGTTGGTCTTGGTATAATCGGTAAATTCTTCCATAAAGCTGATTTCCCTGACAAAGACAGACAGCACCAGACGGTTTTTTGCCCCTTCATGGCGATTGTAGGAACGGAACTGTCCAATTGCTTCCACGGTACACCCGCGATAATCCTTTTCCACATCTAAAAGGCGTTCAGAAACCATCAGGGGAATGACGTCTGCCTGTTCGCTGAGCCGGTTTACAGACAGATCCACCATATAGAATCCCTCTCCAAATACTTCGTGGCTGAATGTGAATCCGGATACAATGGTTCCAATGACGCTGACCTTATTGTTTTCAATTACTTTTTCTGACATAGTATTTCTCCTCTTCTCTACTTACATTTACTTATCGCACATAGTAAATTTATGTGGAAAAGGATAATTTTATGAAGAATATAAAAAAGAATCCTGAAGAAGTTCTCGACAGAATTCTTTTTTATTAAGCGATAATTGTCTCTTTTTGCAGATTATTTCTTAAAAGAAGCTCTCTTTCTCAGCATTGGATCCAGGATCTTTTTGCGGATTCGAAGGCTCTTTGGAGTAATTTCCAGAAGCTCATCCGTATCGATAAACTCCAGGCACTGCTCTAAGCTCATTACCTTAGGCGGAGTTAAGCGGAGCGCGTCGTCTGCGCTGGAAGAACGGGTATTGGTCAGTTTCTTGGTCTTGCAGACATTGATTTCAATATCCTCTGCCTTTGGATTCTGGCCGACTACCATTCCGGAATACACTTTTTCGCCAGGCCCGATAAAGAGAACGCCTCTCTCCTGGGCATTGTAAAGTCCGTAGGTAATGGCTTCTCCCGCCTCAAATGCAATCAGGGATCCGGTCGGACGGTAGGTTAAATCTCCCTTGTAAGGGCCATAGCCGTCAAACATGGTATTTAAAATACCATTTCCCTTGGTATCGGTCATAAATTCGCCTCTGTAACCAATCAGGCCTCTGGACGGAATGGAAAATTCCAGTCTGGTATAGCCGCCGGATACTGGGCTCATACCCTGAAGCTCGCCCTTTCTGGAAGTCAGCTTCTGGATAACTGCTCCGGTAAATTCCTCCGGAACGTCTACATAAGCGATTTCCATTGGTTCCTGCTTCTGGCCTCTCTCATTGTATTTGTAGATAACCTCTGCCTTGCTGACTGCGAATTCAAAGTTTTCGCGGCGCATATTTTCAATCAGGACAGACAGATGCAGCTCGCCTCTTCCGGATACCTTAAAACAGTCCGGAGAATCGGTTTCTTCTACACGGAGGCTGACGTCTGTATTTAATTCTCTGAACAAACGCTCCCTGATATGGCGGGAGGTAATATACTTTCCTTCCTGGCCGGCTAACGGGCTGTCATTTACCATAAAGTACATGGAAATGGTAGGCTCTGAAATCTTCTGGAATGGAATCGGATCCGGAGCATCCACTGCGCAGATAGTGTCTCCGATGTGGATATCCGGAATACCGGAAATGGCCACAATAGAACCTACGTTGGCTTCTTTTACTTCCACGCGGTTTAATCCGTCAAACTCGTACAGCTTGCCGATTTTAATCTTTTTAAACTTGTCCGGATCGTGATGGTTGACCAGAACGCACTCCTGGTTAATGCGAAGTACGCCGTTGTCTACCTTGCCTACGCCGATACGTCCTACGTATTCGTTGTAGTCGATGGTACTGATCAATGTCTGGAGAGGCGCTTCCGGATCGCCTTCCGGAGCTGGAATGTAGTCGATAATGGTTTCAAACAAAGGAGTCATATCTACATTTTCGTCTTCTAAATTTTTCTTTGCATAGCCGTCTCTTGCAGATGCAAAAATAAACGGGCACTCTAACTGCTCGTCAGAAGCGTCCAGATCCATAAACAGCTCTAAAATTTCATCAATTACTTCATTTGGTCTTGCTTCCGGACGGTCAATCTTATTAATGCAGACAATTACATACAAATCCAGCTCCAGGGCTTTCTTTAATACGAACTTGGTCTGCGGCATTGCGCCCTCATAAGCGTCTACCACCAAAATAACGCCGTTTACCATCTTTAAGACACGCTCTACCTCGCCGCCGAAATCCGCATGGCCTGGGGTGTCGATGATATTAATCTTGGTTCCCTTGTACATAACTGCAGTATTCTTGGAAAGAATGGTAATGCCTCTTTCCCGTTCAATGTCATTGGAGTCCATGACACGTTCTGCTACTTCCTGATTTGCCCTGAAAATACCGCTCTGCTTTAATAAATTATCGACCAGGGTCGTTTTGCCATGGTCTACGTGAGCAATAATTGCAATATTTCTTACATCTTCTCTCTTAATTTTCATCGGTTTACTTCCTTATATCAGACTGTTTTCTGCCACGGTTACCTAGTATAGCATCCGTTTTTCAGGAATGCAAGGTGTTTTGCCCAGGTTTTACGGAATTTCTTCAAAAATCAGGATCTCCTTTTCCAGATTTCCATAATAAAGGCGGCACACTGTCTGAATCTTTGCTTTTCCGTTGGTTCCCTCTGTCAGCGCTGCCTGAAAAGCCGACGCATCTTTTACCGGAACCAGAAATGTAAGCGCTACTTTGTCGGTATACTGGGTATCCAAGGTCATGATTCCCCGTTCCGCTGCAATGTACTGGATCTTTCCCAGTCCGTTGTAGTCGGTATCTACCTGGATTTTTTCTGCCAGCTTTTTCTCTACTACCACACTTGCTTCCAGGCCGGCCTTTGCCGCGCCGGAATACGCTCTTACAAGGCCGCCCGTCCCCAGCAGCACTCCGCCGAAGTACCTGGTTACCACCACGCACAGATTGGTTACTTCCGCTCCGGATAATACGTCCAGCATCGGCTTTCCGGCTGTCTGGCTGGGTTCTCCGTCGTCGCTGCACCGCTTTTTCTCTCCCCGTTCTCCAATTACATAGGCCCAGCAGTTATGTCTGGCGTCCCAGTATTTTTTCCGCATTTCTTCTACAAAGGCAAGGGCCTCTTCCTCGCTTGTTACCGGACGGGTATTGGCAATAAAGCGGGATTTTTTCTCTGTCAGTTCCCCGCTGCCTCCCTGGTATAAAATGAAATAGGATTCCGGCCTTTTGTCTGCCTGACTGGTTTCTCCCATGGTTCTCCCTCCATTCTTCTCCCACACAGTATACCAGAGAGTTTCTTAAGGAACAATACCTATGAATCTTAAGTTGAATTAATTAGGATATTTTGCTATAATGTACCGGTAAAGGAGGATTTCCATGAACTCGAATAATTACGGCAGAAAGGCCACTGAGCAGAATCTGAAGGCTGTCCGTTCCAAATCCCAGAAATATAAAACGCGGATGATTCAGTTTATTTCCCGAATGTTATTTATTTTCTGTCTGGTCATTGCAGTTACAGGCGTCAGCGCAGGTTTCGGCATGGTAAAAGGCATTATTGATAATGCTCCGGAAATTGACCCCAACAGCTTCGGTCCCAGCGGCTTTGCCACCAAGGTATATGACAGCGCAGGTAATCTGACTGATACTCTTGTTATGGAAGGTTCCAACCGAGAGGCAGCCACCTATGAAGAACTTCCCCAGGATTTAATCGATGCCTTCGTTGCCATTGAGGATTCCCGTTTCTGGGAGCACAACGGAATCGACATCCGTTCTATCCTGCGTGCGGCAGTAGGCGTGCTGACCAATGACAATCGGGGCGGCGGCTCTACCCTGACCCAGCAGCTGATTAAAAACAACGTCTTTAAAGGCGGAAACGAAGCGACCTTTGCTGCCAAGCTGGAGAGAAAGCTTCAGGAACAGTATCTGGCTGTCCAGCTGGAAAAGGCTCTTGGCCCTGATAAAACGAAGGCCAAACAGAAAATTATTACCGATTATCTCAATACCATTAATTTAGGCAGCAATACCCTGGGAGTAAAGGTAGCCGCCAGGCGGTATTTTAATAAGGAAGTATCGGATCTGACTTTATCGGAATGTACCGTACTTGCCGGAATTACCCAGAAGCCTACTTACTATAACCCGATTACCAATCCGGAACACAACGCGGAAAAGCGCAAAGTCATCCTTCAGTACATGAAGGATCAAGGCTATATTAGCGCTGACGAGCAGGAAGAAGCTCTGGCAGACAATGTGTATGACCGGATCCAGCAAAACAACAATATGGTGATTGCCAACCAGGAATCCACCATGTACAGCTATTTTACAGATGAACTGACCGAACAGGTCCAGAAAGCTCTGATGGACAAGCTGGGATATTCCGAAAGCCAGGCTTATAACCTGCTGTACGGCGGCGGTCTGACCATCTATACGACCCAGGATCCAAATATCCAGGCTATTGTAGATGAAGAGATCAACAATCCGGAGAACTATGCAGCCGCTAAGTATTCCGTAGAATACCGCCTTTCTGTAACCCATGCCAATGGAGAGACCAAGCACTATTCCGAAGAAACTTTGAAAAAATACCATAAGGAAGTGCTCCATGACGGTTACGCGGGACTGTATGCTTCGGAAGATGAAGTAAAAGCTGATATTGAACAATTTAAGGCTTATCTTCTGAAAGAAGGCGACGAAATCCTGGGCGAACGGATGCAGACTACACTCCAGCCCCAGGCTTCCTTTGTAATCATGGATCAGGCCACTGGACAGGTAAAGGCCATCAGCGGCGGCCGTGGAGAAAAGACTGCTAGTCTTACCTTAAATCGGGCCACCAATACTCTGCGTCAGCCTGGATCGACATTTAAAGTCATTACTGCCTTTGCTCCGGCTTTAGATGCCTGCGGCGCAACTCTTGGAACGGTTTATTACGATGCACCGTATACGGTCGGTACAAAGACTTTTAAAAACTGGTACAGCCAGGGCAAATACCAGGGCTATGCCAATATCCGCAGCGGTATTATTTTCTCGATGAATATCGTGGCAGTGCGTTGTCTGGTAGAGACGGTTACTCCTCAGTTAGGCGTAGAGTATGCGAAGAACCTGGGAATCACTTCCCTGACTTCTAATGACCTGAATCCGGCGACGGCTCTGGGCGGTATTACAGACGGCGTCTCCAACCTGGAACTGACCGCTGCTTATGCTGCTATCGCCAATGGCGGCGTTTATACAGAACCTGTTTTCTTTACGAAGATTCTGGATCACAATGGAAAAGTTTTACTGGACAACACGCCGGAGACCCATCGGGCTTTAAAGGATTCTACCGCTTTCCTGCTGACCGATGCCATGGCTGATTCCATGCGGACTGTCAGCAGCTTTGCCAGAGCGGGTGCAAGTATTTCTTCTACCAGTACACGGGCAAGACTTTCCGGTATGTCCGTTGCCGGCAAGAGCGGTACGACTTCTTCCAACAACGATATCTGGTTTGTCGGCTATACGCCTTATTATACTGCCGGTATCTGGGGCGGCTGCGACAACAACCAGTCTTTAAGCAGCAACGGAGGAACCAGCTTCCACAAGGACATCTGGCGGAAAATCATGGAACGGGTACATGAAGGGCTGTCTGATCCTGGTTTTGCCGTTCCGGACAGTGTGGAGACTGCCCAGATTTGCCGCAAGTCCGGCAAACTGGCTGTCAATGGCGTCTGTACCAATGACCCAAGAGGCAATGCTGTTTATACAGAATATTTTGCCAAAGGCACAGCTCCTACCGAAGTCTGCGACAAACACGTTGTCGTAACAGTCTGCTCTGCTTCCGGCCGGAAACCTACAGAATTTTGTCCGGACCGTCAGTCCAGGGTATGTATGGCTCTGCCCCAGGACGAGGAAGGCAGCACCGATGATTCTGCTTTTGGAATCCCTGGTTACTGCAATATCCATAACGGAGTTAACACCATCCTTCCTCCAGTTAATCCAGACGGTTCTGCCCCGACAGACGCTCCTACGGATCCTTCTGTCGTAACTCCTATCGGGCCTGGTTACTCCCAGACCAATCCGGTCATTATCGGCACTATGCCGACAGAATATGGCCCTGGAGTAAACTAAATGGAATAAATTAAGGTTTGCATTTCTTTAAAAACAAAAAAGTCGGCTGACAACTCGTTTTCTGAGTCTCAGCCGGCTTTTCATATTATGGAAAGCTGTACTCCTATCAAGATACAAATATACAATTATTACCTGGCAGCTGCCGTATTTCTCCCAATCCACTTCTGGACTGTCTCTGCGCTGACTTTGACTGCTTCTGCAATTTTGTCTGCTGGCAGACCCATTTCATTCAAAGATACTGCAGCTTCTTTTTTTGCTTTCAGTTTCCCCCGTCTTTCCCCTCGCTTTTCTCCTCGTTTTTCTCCGTATCGCTGGCCTTCACTGAAAATCTGTTCCATCTCCTGGCACATACTCTCCACTCCTTCCTGGGTTTCCTTTAGCTCATAGACCCGTTTTGCTAAAATCCTGCTATACATCTTGTCTGCCCTTTTACAGTGTAAATCATGCATAAGTCTCCCTAATTCTGTGTCGTCCTGTATGCTTGAATTTACAAATATAATATGTGACCCATCTTTAAACTCCTGATTTGTCTCCCGAACCACCCTATCAACATGATAAATTTGTAAATCCTGTCCTAGTTCATCCTTCTTAGTAATAAAAATCACATAATTCTCTGGCAATTCACAAAATTCCTGTCCAGGAACTAATGTGTTCATATCCATTAATCCGCTGTGATACCGCGCCCTTTTGGGAGATGCACCTTCGCTCCCCTGCTGAATCTCTATATCAAATTGTCTGCCATTGGAGTCACACGCGACACAATCTAAGATAGCAGATCTTCCCTGTAGATTTTTATAGTCTTTCTGTAAAACCTGTTCCCGAACCTTCAGTTCCCAGTCTCCCATAATTACCTGCAGCATATATTCTGTACATTCCATCTGTTTGAGTACATTACGCATAAACATATCGCTCATAATCGTAAGATTCCTTAAAATCTCCCGATACTTCTTATGGCGCAGATACAATTCTTTATCTTTATCCTTCTCCGGACTTTTATAACCAGCCGTATTGTTCACCTGACCAACTGTTCCCCTTTCAACTTGCATATCGCGATTTCATGCCTTTTTTTCATAATACCATCTGCTCAAACCATTTGCAAGTTTTCGACTTTTTTAAACTTTTTCAGACCTTCGGGGCGTTCTGTCTTCTGTTTCATTTGTATCAGCCGAATCATTTCATTTTAGAGTTAAACAGCAGCGAACCCAGGTACCCGAATACCATAGCTCCGCAGATGCCTGCCGAACTGGCAGTCAGACCTCCTTTAAAAATCCCAAGAAGTCCTTCTGTTTCTATTCCTTCTTTTACCCCTTTCCACAGAGTATTGCCAAATCCCAGAAGAGGTACTCCCGCTCCCTGACCGGCCCAGTCCAGAAATGGCTGATATACTCCGGCAAATCCTAATATTGTTCCGCTTACTACCAGGATGACCATGATTCTTCCTGGCATTAGTTTTGTTTTTTCCATTAAAATCTGTACCAGGGCGCAAATCGCTCCCCCTACTAAAAAAGCTTTGAAATAATCCATTTCTGATTCCCTTCTTTTAAAGTCTCCGATGCTCAATAACGACTCCATGAGCAATTCCTGGAACACTCTGTCCTTCATTGAAGCTGACCGTTGATAATAAAGCGCCTGTCGGTACAAATAGAACCCGTTTCCAGATGCCTTCTCTGATGCGTGGCAGCACGTAAGAGCAGAACGTAACTGCAGAACAGCCGCACCCACTTCCTCCGGCATGGGTATCCTGTGTTTCGGGATCAAAAATTTCGATTCCGCAGTCCATATGAATCGCTTCCAGATCATGTCCTTTTTCTTTCATAAAGTCCAAAAGAATGGTTCGCCCAATCGTTCCTAAATCTCCCGTAATAATCTTGTCATACCAGGTTTCGTCTACCTGAAAATCCTCAAAATTCTGGCTGATAACAGAAAAGGCTGCAGGCGCCATAGCCGCTCCCATATTCATGGAATCCTTAACTCCCAAATCTACAATTTTCCCCGTTGTAACACCGGTAATGACGGCCTGCCCTCCTGCGTCTTTCCTCTGTTCCAATCCAGCAGCCTGAAGTATGACAGCCCCGCATCCGGTTACCGTCCAGGTCGCAGAATAAGGCCGTTGATTTCCATAGCCTAGCGGAAAACGGAATTGCTTTTCTGCTGTAGCAAAATGGCTGGATGCAACAGAAGCCACTCTGTCGGCATAGCCTGCCGCCACCAGCATAGCGCCCAGGCTCATGGCCTCTCCCATGGTAGAACAGGCGCCATACAGCCCAAACAACGGAATTTCCAACTCCACTACCCCAAATGAGGTCGCAATCAGCTGTCCTAATAAATCTCCTCCAAGCAAATAACGGATATCCTCATTTTTTAGTCCTGCCTTGGAAGCCGCTATCTCAACCGCCTGTTTCTGCATCTCGCTTTCCGCTTCTTCCCAGTTGGCTTTTCCAAATTTGTCATCCTGCTCTACGCGATCGAATAGAGCTCCCAGCGGCCCTTGCCCTTCCTTTTTTCCTACAACGCTCCCCTCACTTAAAATAAGGGGAGACTTCTCAAATTGTACGCTTGCCTTTCCTGCCTGCATACAAATCTCCTTTCCAGTCCTTGTCAACTTTGTTTTTGTTTAGTATGGCTGGATTGAAGTTTTTATATTCTGTCAGGAAACAAGCAAAATTCCGATAAATAGCAAAATTGCGCTAAAACAAAGCTGTGATAGGACTTTGTGCTTTTCATAATCGTCCTGATTGTCTGCCCTGACTGCATCTATTACCTGCCCTGGAAGCATATATCCTAGCACTGCCACAATTATCACGATAATGCTTACTGCCATCATACGATTCCGTCCTTCCTTCCAAAATTCCCCGTTCTTTCGTTAATTCCATTTCTTCCACACTTCAGGCTGATAGCCCAGTGTAGAAATTGATATTTTATCCCACGCTCCTTGAAAAAACGCTCTGCTTTCTTCGTTTCATTACACTTCTTTGTTCCAAAAATCTGTACACGGATGCTATTCATCTCTTTTCCTTTCCCGTCGCCTGTTCCTTATTTTCCTGTATTATATCCTATGCTTCCTTTCTTTGTCCAGCGTCCGTTTTTAGAACAAATAAGGCGGGGACAGCTCTTTTAAGCCGTTCCTCGCCTTGTTTTGTATTACCTGTTTTCCGGAAATCTCATTCCCATAATCAAAATTCATATGGAGGATTGCCTGAAAAATCCGCAATCACGCCATGAGGGTCGCCCAGATAAAAAACTTCAAAAATAGGATTGCCAGCCTCGCCGTACTGTTCCTTGACAATCGGATTCGCCATACACTGTTCTTTTACTTCCATGTTATTTTCAAATATTGCTTTTCCATGCAGACGGATCCATGCATAGGATGGACTAGATACAGAAATTTCAATTTCTGGATTTTCCTGCATATCCTTGTAAACATCCTTCTGGTTGTTGGTGCAAAACCACAATTTGTTGTTCCACTCGCCGGCAAACATAAAAGGACGGCATTTTGCTTTTCCATCCCTTCCAACCGTGGCCAGATACTGTACCGGATTTTCATTTAAAAATTCTACAACTTTGTTCATAATCAGTACCTCCAAAATGATTTCTTATGGAAAGGTTATGTGTTTCCTCTCACAGCTACATCATAAGGCCTTACAAATGGTTTGTAAAGTAAGCACCTTTTTGTGCTGTAGTTACCAAAAGGAAACTAATAACGATAAAGTTGTTCTACCATTTCCAAAAAGGCAATTCTATGGTACACTTACATCAAAGGAGGGAAACCTTATGGAACATTACAGCTTGCCTCATCAGCATAACCAGTCTATGTCCCAGATCATGGAGCATATACCTGATACAAACGATTTTCAAATTGCAGCAACCATTTTCAAACAGCTTAGCGATCCCACCCGAATTCGTATTTTCTGGATTCTCTGCCACTGTGAAGAATGCGTCATAAATATATCGGCTATGATGAATATGAGCAGTCCGGCAGTCGCACATCATCTCAGGCTGCTGCGCTCAAGCGGCTTGATTGAATTTCATCGAACAGGCAAAGAAACCTACTATCGTGCCAGCAAATCAAAAAAAGCGCAGGCGCTTCATCACATGATTGAACGTATTATGGATATTTCCTGCGTAAACAAGGGGGAGGCTTATGAATAGTTTTTTTCACGAGCCGGCAAAACAGCTTTCCTCTCTCCGCAAAGGAACTCTTACGCATTTTCCTGTTTTTGAGGGAATTGAGTTATCCTTTACTAATTTTATCGC
Organism: uncultured Clostridium sp.; assembly: GCA_900542035.1. Classification (GTDB taxonomy): domain Bacteria; phylum Bacillota; class Clostridia; order Lachnospirales; family Lachnospiraceae; genus UMGS1370. The sequence continues at coordinate 5,395 of UQMJ01000008.1, read as the reverse complement.
CGAAGAAATTTCATTGCACCATAGCTCAGATGAGCATATTCTGGAAATCAATTATTGTCACAGTGGAATTATCGGATGGGATATGAAAAATAATACTTCCGTATATCTAAATCCAGGCGATTTGGAAATTCATACGTTAGACTGCTGCGCCTCATCCGTAATCCATCTTCCATTGTCATATTATGAGGGAATTACGGTTCTCATCGATCCTCAGCGCTTAGACCCCTCTTTATTGCAGCTCTTTAGAGAATGGAATTATGAACCTCAGAATCTGATTAGCAATCTCTGTCCTTTTAAAGAACCTCTCTCTTTATCTGCCAGCCTGCAAATCAGTTCCATTTTTTCAAGTTTATATAGTATGCCGGACCCCTATCTTCTCCCTTACACCCGTCTGAAGATGCAGGAGCTTTTGTTTTTTCTTACAACCATTTACCGAAAGACCATTCCAAAGGTTCAGCCGTTTACTTCCGGTCAGGCAGAACTGGTACAGGAAATTCACGATTTTCTGGTTCAAAATATTAAAGAGCGTTTTACAATTGAGGAATTATCTAAAAAATATCTTCTCAATACAACGACTCTAAAACAGATTTTTAAGGGGATTTACGGAAAACCTATTGGCGCTTATCTGAAGGAATACCGGCTCCAGCTTGCAATGAAACTGCTGACAGAAACCACAAAAAACATCTCAGAAATTGCCTCTGAAGTCGGATATGAAAGTCCAGGAAAATTTACAGAAGCATTCCGCAGCTATACCGGACTCCTTCCGACAAACTATCGAAAACAGTATAAACCGATTACAAAAGAGGAAACGCAATTATGAACCTTCTTTTATCAGGGAAGTATCTCCACTGCCAGCGGAGATATTTCCCTGATTTTGTATGATTCATCAAAAAGGATAAGCTTGTCCGTCTTTTAATAATTCTCAGCTCTTACTTCAAAATAACTCTGGGGATGCGCACACGTCGGACAAATTTCCGGTGCAGCGGCTCCTACTACAATATGTCCGCAATTTCTGCATTCCCATACTTTTACTTCGCTCTTTTCAAACACTTTAGCTGTTTCTACATTTTTCAGCAAAGCTCTGTATCGTTCCTCGTGATGCTTCTCAATCTCAGCTACAAGACGGAATTTTGCTGCAAGCTCCGGAAACCCTTCCTTCTCTGCCGTCTCTGCAAATCCTGCATACATATCTGTCCATTCGTAATTCTCTCCTTCTGCTGCAGCAGCAAGGTTCTGAGCAGTATCTCCGATACCATTCAGCTCTTTGAACCACATTTTTGCATGTTCCTTTTCGCTATCTGCTGTTTTCTGGAACAACGCAGATATCTGCTCGTATCCCTCTTTCTTTGCAACAGAAGCAAAAAAGGTATATTTATTTCGTGCTTCGGATTCTCCGGAAAAGGCTGTCTTTAAGTTTTTTCTGTCTCTGTTCCTGCGTATTTATTCTGTGCCATAACATAACCTCCTCTACATCATCACATTTTTGATGGAAATCGCTTATCCTGGCTTTATTTTACCATATTCTTTTCCTAAACGAATACCCTTTTAGAAAGATTTTTTACTCAAAAATTTGCTCACTATAGTTTGTGTACCCGCAATGCCCGAATTGCATTTAATTCAGCCAGGATCATAACGCCTACATCTGCAAAAATAGCAAACCACATATTTGCGATTCCCAGTGCGCCAAGCCCCAGGCAGGCAAACTTGATGATTAAGGCAAACGCAATATTCTGATAAACGATTCGCAGACACTTCTTTGAAATCTTAATCGCTTTGGAAATCTTTAGAGGATCATCGTCCATCAATACCACATCTGCCGCTTCAATCGCCGCATCAGAACCCATAGCTCCCATAGCGATTCCAATATCTGATCTGGTCAGTACTGGCGCATCATTGATTCCATCTCCTACAAAGGCGAGTTTTTCCTTTTCATTCTTTCCGGCAAGCAATGCTTCTACTTGTTCAACCTTATCGCCAGGAAGCAATTCGCTGTATACCTCGTCAATCCCAAGTTCCTTCGCCACCTGCTCTGCCACCCGTTTTGTATCTCCAGTCAGCATTATGGTCTTTTTAATTCCTGCCCGTTTTAGTTCAGCAATCGCTTCTTTTGAATGTTCTTTTACACGATCTGAAATCACAATATGACCTGCATAGGACCCATCAATCGCCATATGAACAATGGTACCTACTTTATGGCAATCGCGATATGCAATGCCCAGCGCTTTCATCAGCTTACTATTTCCTGCTGCAACCTCGTGACCGTCCACCAAGGCAGTGACGCCCTGGCCACTGATTTCCCTAATCTCCGTTACTCTGTTCCGATCAATTTTCCTTCCATATGCTTTCTGCAGACTTAAGCTAATGGGGTGGGAAGATGCGCACTCCACCAAAGCTGCATATTCCAGAAGCTTCTTTCCTTCCAATTCATTATGATGAATTGCACTGACTTCAAATACGCCATGCGTCAGCGTTCCCGTCTTATCAAACACAACGCACTTTGCCTGAGAAAGCGTTTCCATATAGTTGGATCCCTTGATCAGAATCCCTTCCTTGCTTGCGCCGCCGATTCCGGCAAAAAAGCTTAACGGAATACTGATTACCAACGCACAAGGACAGCTGATGACAAGAAATGTCAATGCTCTGTAAATCCAGTTTCCCCATTGCGCCGTCTGTCCCAAAAGCAGAATCTGCACAAGCGGAGGAAGAACGGCTAATGCCAATGCTCCATAGCAGACTGCCGGTGTATAAACTCTTGCAAACTTCGAAATAAAATTCTCAGACTTTGATTTTCTGGAGCTGGAGTTTTCTACAAGCTCCAAAATTTTGGAAACTGTCGATTCTCCAAATTCTTTTGTAGTGCGGATTTTCAACACACCGCTTAAATTGATGCAGCCACTGATGATTTCATCCCCCTGCTTCACGTCGCGAGGCAGGCTTTCTCCGGTCAAAGCGCTTGTATTTAAGCTGGAATGTCCTTCTAATACAATCCCGTCCAATGGCACCTTTTCTCCTGGCTGTACTACGATTACACTCGCAATCTCTACTTCATCCGGATCTACTTTTTCCAGCTGTCCATCCCGTTCTACATTTGCGTAGTCCGGCCGGATATCCATTAAGGCGCTGATATTTCTGCGGCTTTTTCCTACCGCATAGCTCTGGAACAATTCTCCAATCTGATAGAACAGCATTACGGCAATTGCTTCGTTGTAATCTCCGCTTCCCGAGTAAATCGCCAAAGCAAACGCGCCTGCCGTTGCAACCGCCATCAGAAAATTTTCGTCGAATACCTGACGGTTGCAGATTCCTTTTCCGGCTTTTTTCAAAATGTCAAAACCAATAATCAGATAGGCTGCCAGATAAAGCGCAAGTTTTGCGATACCACTTACCGGAATCAAATTCAGTAACATTACCATAACTGCTGCGATGATAATTCTGGCAAGCATCTTTTTTTGTTTTTTATTCACAACAGCTGCCTCCTTCCAGATAAACAGTAACTAAATTCCGATTGAGATTTCACCTGTTTTAAGAAATTTAATAACTGTTATATTTTATTATTAAATTCTTCGCAACCCCTTGAAAACACTGGATTTGTCGCAGGTGAGCTTTCCCTTATTATTTCCCTTGTGTTATATCGTCCCATCAGTGTTTATGCACTCTGATAAGGGCAAATACAAGGGCAAGAAAAATCTATAAGACAGTATAACACAAAATAAAAGTGACATGGTGAACTGATTGAAATGCTTCTTAATTTTTGCTACTACTGATTGATTAAATGATAAGGAGATGGGATACGATGAGAACAATATTTGCAGAATACAATCCACAGTGCAACAGCATTGATGTATATACTAATACGGGCTATATACTCCGTATTGATTGTTGGGAAGCAGAAAAAAATTTAAGAACCACACCTGGATCTGATTGTGCTTTGACATCGCTTGCAATCGATGAGCCATTAGAATATGCAAGGTTATATCTTGATGGGAATTTACAGATGTGGGTAGATGCTGAAGATTCATTAGAGTTATGATTATTCCAATCAAAATCTACTAGAATTTATTAAAAATTAGCTTCATAATTTTAAAAGGACAGCCCTATTGCTATGAGGCTGTCCTTAAAAATACAATAGATAAACCTAGATTATTCTTGCTACTATCTGATTGTTAAATTTTCTGTATTCCATATTGCAAATCTCCCTTTTCGCAATATTTTATTAGTATGAATGCCAGAATCGCTGAAAAAACACGTGCCAATACCGTACTCCACCATATCATAATCTGTCCACCAAATAAAGGTGGTAAAACAAGCATAAATATCAGCATCAATACTGGTTCAATGAATGTAAGAATGTATGACAATCCACTTTTTTCAGTAGCATAAAATCCAGCTGTCGCTATTCTGGTAATCGCAACAAATGGTAATGACACTAAAAATATAGGTACAATTTTAGAAATCTCAATACTTACTTCATAAGAAGCTCCGAAAACCCCTCCAATATTTGCTCTGTTTACATACATGATAATTCCACCACAAACAGCAAGAATTATTGCAAAAATGTATGCCATTCTCTGAACTCCTCTCAGGCTTTCTTGATCCTTCTCACCATAAAAACGGCTCATTAAAGGTTGACTTCCATCACCTACGCCCTGCAATATGAGATATATGATACAGATAATATAGGATACACATGCATAAGTTGCAATAGCTTTTTCTCCCCCATAAGAAGCGGAGAATCGGTTTATAAACACCAATGAAATATTAGGAGTCAATGCTAGCCCAAATGGTGCAAGACCTACTCTGAATATAGCGCCACACATTTCTTTTACATTTTTTAAGGATACATACACATAAAACTTTTTATTATATAATGCGTATATGATTGCAATTGCTGCAGTCACACCCTGTCCGGCTATTGTAGCTGTGGCTGCACCTTTCATGCCCATTTCATATATCCATACAAAGATAAAATCCAGAACAATATTGGTTATGAATCCACCAACCATCGCAAACATTGACCAGAAAGAGTTTCCATAATTTCTAATGAATGGCATCATTCCAGTTCCAAGAATCTGCAATATTGCTCCAAGTGCTATAATTTTGATATAATCTGTCGCATTTGTTAATATAATTCCATCTGCTCCAAGCAATCCTAAAATTTTAGACGAAAAGGAGTAAATAATTATGGTACTGATAACACTTACTATTACAAGAAGCCACCAGCTTGTAGCAATAAATTCTTCTGCCCGTTTTCCTTTCTTTTCTGCTGCATTAATTGAGTAATAAACAGCTCCTCCCATACCAATTCCTGTTCCAAGAGCCTGAATCAAAGCCACAATCGGATATGCAATATTAATAGCCGAAAGTCCAGCATCTCCTATGGTATTGCCTACAAAAT
>UQMJ01000007.1 GCA_900542035.1 uncultured Clostridium sp. | reverse complement strand
GCTTACCTAACAGGTTCTGACGGAAACGTCCCTGCTTACCCTTTAACATATCGGATAAGGACTTTAATGCACGGTTGCCTGGGCCGGTTACTGGTCTTCCGCGGCGGCCGTTGTCAATCAGGGCGTCTACTGCTTCCTGAAGCATACGCTTCTCGTTGCGGACAATGATGTCCGGAGCGCCGAGCTCCAGAAGACGTGCCAGACGGTTGTTGCGGTTGATAATTCTTCTATATAAGTCGTTTAAGTCAGAAGTTGCAAAACGGCCGCCGTCTAACTGTACCATTGGACGGATATCCGGAGGAATAACCGGAATCACGGTCATAATCATCCACTCTGGCTTGTTGCCGGAGTTACGGAATGCTTCTACTACTTCCAGACGCTTGATAATACGCGCCCGCTTCTGGCCGGTAGCTTCTTTTAACTGCTTTCTTAAATCTGTGGAATCCTTCTCCAAATCAATGGCTTTCAGGATTTCCTGAATGGCTTCTGCACCCATTCCTGCGCGGAATGCACCGTAGCCGTACTTATCGATCTCTTCTCTGTATTCCTTTTCAGACAAAACCTGCTTGTACTGAAGGTTGGTCTGGCCTGGATCTAATACAATGTAAGATGCAAAATACAGAACTTTCTCCAGGGTTCTTGGAGAAATGTCCAGAATCAGTCCCATACGGCTTGGGATTCCCTTAAAGTACCAGATGTGGGATACGGGAGCGGCCAGGGCAATATGGCCTACCCGCTCTCTACGAACGCTTGCTTTCGTTACCTCTACCCCGCATCGGTCACAGATAACGCCTTTGTAACGAATCTTTTTATATTTGCCGCAGTGACACTCCCAATCTTTGGTCGGTCCAAAGATTCTCTCGCAGAACAGGCCGTCTTTTTCCGGCTTTAAGGTTCTATAGTTGATGGTCTCCGGCTTCTTTACTTCGCCGTGGGACCACTCCAAAATCTTTTCCGGAGAAGCCAGGCCGATTTTAATTGCATCAAAAGTCAACGGCTGATAAGTTTCATTTGTCTCTGGCATGAGCGGTACTCCCTCCTATTCGTTATCTTCAAAATCAGAAGCATCGTCTGCATCGAAGCTGTCACCAAAATCCAGATCCAACTCTCCGTCTGCATCAGAATCTTCTACATAGTCATCTTCAACGGCAACCAGTTCATTATCCTTGAACTCCTGCTCCTGGTAACCATAGCTGCCAAACGATTCATCCTGGCGGCTGTGACGATCCCCTTCGATAATGGAACGTAAATCGGTATCGCCGTAATCAATGTTTTCTGTCATTTCAACTTCTGTATTGTCCTCACGCAGCACTCTTACGTCCAATCCTAAGGACTGAAGCTCTTTTAAAAGCACCTTGAAGGACTCCGGAATACCTGGCTCCGGAATGTTCTCGCCCTTGATGATTGCCTCGTAGGTCTTTACACGTCCTACCACGTCATCGGACTTCACGGTCAGGATTTCCTGAAGGGTATAGGATGCGCCATATGCCTCCAGAGCCCAAACCTCCATCTCTCCGAAACGCTGGCCGCCGAACTGTGCTTTACCGCCCAGAGGCTGCTGGGTTACTAAGGAGTATGGGCCGGTGGAACGCGCATGGATCTTATCGTCTACCAGATGATGCAGCTTTAAGTAGTGCATATGTCCGATAGTAACCGGACTGTCGAAATACTCTCCGGTACGTCCATCGCGCAGACGGACTTTACCATCTCTGGACAGCGGTACGCCCTTCCAGAGAGCGCGGTGCTCCAGATGACTTCCCAGGTAATCCATAACGCCTTCATCCAGCACATCTTTATATTTCTCCTGGAATTCTTCCCAGGTTCCATTTACATAGTCGTTTGCAATATCCAGAGTATCCATGATGTCGTTCTCGTTTGCACCGTCAAAGACCGGAGTTGCAATGTTAAAGCCCAATGCCTTTGCAGCAAGGCTCAAGTGAATCTCCAGCACCTGTCCGATGTTCATACGGGAAGGTACGCCCAGAGGATTCAGTACGATATCTAACGGACGGCCATTTGGAAGGAACGGCATATCTTCTACTGGAAGCACACGGGAAACGACACCCTTGTTACCATGACGTCCTGCCATCTTATCTCCCACAGAAATCTTTCTCTTCTGGGCAATATAAATGCGGACAGTCTCGTTTACGCCAGGAGAAAGCTCGTCTCCGTTTTCTCTGGTAAATACCTTAGCGTCTACGATAATGCCGTATGCGCCATGAGGTACTTTTAAAGAAGTATCGCGGACTTCTCTTGCCTTCTCGCCGAAGATTGCACGAAGCAGTCTCTCTTCTGCGGTCAGCTCAGTCTCTCCCTTTGGAGTTACCTTTCCAACCAGGATATCGCCGGCGCGGACTTCTGCACCGATACGGATAATTCCTCTCTCGTCCAGGTCTTTTAATGCATCCTCGCCTACACCAGGAACGTCGCGAGTAATCTCTTCCGGTCCTAACTTGGTATCGCGGGCTTCTGCCTCGTATTCTTCAATATGGACGGAAGTATAAACGTCTTCCTGTACCAGACGCTCGCTTAAGAGAACCGCATCCTCGTAGTTGTAACCTTCCCAGGTCATGAATCCGATTAACGGGTTCTTGCCCAGAGCGATCTCGCCCTTGGAAGTGGATGGGCCGTCTGCAATAACCTCGCCGGCCTGTACATGGTTGCCCTTAAATACGATTGGCTTCTGGTTGTAGCAGTTGGACTGGTTGCTTCTCTTAAATTTGGTCAGATGATATACATCCTTGTTGCCGTCAGAATCTCTCTTAATGATAATCTCATTAGAAGCAGATCTCTCTACTACACCGGCATTTTTCGCTACTACACACACGCCGGAGTCAACTGCCGCTTTGTTCTCAATACCGGTACCAACTACTGGCGCCTCGGTAGATAACAGCGGAACCGCCTGACGCTGCATATTAGATCCCATCAGAGCACGGTTCGCATCGTCGTTCTCCAGGAAAGGAATCATGGAAGTTGCCACAGAGAATACCATCTTTGGGGAAACGTCCATCAGATCAATGGCTTTTTTCTGGAATGCAGAAGTTTCTTCTCTGAAACGTCCGGAAACGTTATTGTTGATAAAGTGGCCTTCTGCGTCTAACGGTTCGTTTGCCTGTGCAACTACGAAGTTGTCTTCTTCGTCTGCAGTCAGGTATACGACTTCGTCGGTTACAATCGGGTTTAATGGATCGGATTTGTCCAGAACGCGGTAAGGCGCTTCAATAAATCCGTATTCATTTACTCTTGCGTAGGTTGCAAGGGAGTTGATCAGACCGATGTTCGGTCCTTCAGGAGTCTCGATCGGGCACATACGTCCGTAATGGGTGTAGTGTACGTCTCGAACCTCGAATCCGGCACGATCTCTGGACAAACCTCCAGGACCTAATGCGGAAAGACGTCTCTTGTGGGTCAGCTCAGCCAGCGGGTTGTTCTGATCCATGAACTGGGACAGCTGGGAACTTCCGAAGAACTCTTTCACTGCTGCCGTTACCGGCTTGATGTTGATTAAGGACTGAGGAGTAATTCCCTCCATGTCCTGGGTTGTCATACGCTCTCTTACCACACGCTCCATACGGGACAGACCGATGCGGTACTGGTTCTGAAGCAGCTCGCCTACTGCGCGGATACGGCGGTTGCCCAGATGGTCGATGTCATCTGCAGTACCAATCTCCTGCTCCAGATGCATATTGTAGTTAATGGAAGCTAAAATATCTTCCTTAGTGATATGCTTTGGAATCAGCTCGTGGATGCTGCGGCGGATTGCTGCCTTTAACTCCTCTTCATCAGAAGTTCCAACTTCTGACAGGATAGCTTCTAATGCTGGGTAGTAAACTAACTCTGTAACTCCTACCTCTTCCGGATCAAAGGAAACATAGGAAGCCAGGTCTACCATCATATTGGACAGCACCTTCTGCTTGCGCTCCGGTCCTTCAATCCATACAAACGGAACTGCTGCATTCTGAATCTTATCTGCCATTTCCTTATCCAGCTTGGTGCCGGCCTCTGCCAGAATCTCTCCGGTGGTGGTGTCAACGACATCTTCCGCCAGGGTATGGCCTTTAATGCGATTCTTAAATGCCAGTTTTTTATTAAATTTATAACGGCCTACTTTTGCCAAATCATATCTTCTGGGGTCAAAGAACATACTGTTGAGCAAACTCTCTGCACTATCAACGGATAACGGTTCGCCTGGACGGATCTTTTTATATAACTCTAATAAACCATCCTGGTAATTATCGGAAGTATCCTTACCAAAGCTGGCTAATAATTTCGGTTCTTCGCCGAATAAGTCGATAATTTCTGCATTTGTACCATATCCCAGCGCACGAATTAACACGGTAACCGGAACTTTTCTGGTACGGTCTACACGGACATAGAAAATATCGTTGGAATCCGTCTCGTATTCCAGCCATGCGCCGCGGTTCGGAATAACTGTAGCGCTGTACAGTTCTTTACCTACTTTGTCGTGTGCAATGCCATAGTAGATACCAGGCGAACGAACTAACTGGCTAACGATAACTCGCTCTGCTCCGTTGATAACAAAAGAGCCTGTGTCAGTCATAAGCGGAAGATCGCCCATGAAAATCTCGTGTTCATTGATTTCGTCTTTATCTTTGTTGCAAAGTCTCACCCTTACTTTTAAAGGTGCTGCATAAGTAGCGTCCCTCTCTTTGCACTCTTCGATGGTGTACTTTATGTCGTCCTTACATAATGTAAAGTCTACAAATTCCAGGCTCAGATGGCCTGCAAAATCCGCAATCGGAGAGATGTCTTCAAACACTTCCTTGAGTCCTTCGTCTAAGAACCACTGATAGGAGTTTTTCTGAATCTCAATCAGGTTTGGCATCTCTAAGACTTCTTTCTGTCCTGAGAAGCTCATTCTTACGCTCTTACCGGCCGGCACCGGACGCATCTTGCTTTTCTCCATTGACGTTTCACCCCTGTTTTCTTTTTCTTTCACGTTTTATTTTTGGGCGCAATTGACCCGTAAAGGCCTAAATTGCCACAATAGTGCACATTCCAGTTTACCATACAGTTGTCAAGCTGTCAAGGGCAATCTTTATACATATTTCGCTTTTGCTTGCCTTTTTTCACGATAAATGGTATAATCCTTCTTAATAAATAAGGAAACTGTTGGAGGTATTGCCCGATGAACTGGAATTTAATTTTAAACGTTATACTCTGGGTTCTGCTTATCGCCGCAATCATCCTGGGAGTGCTGTACTACTTCGGACGCAAGCTGGAGAAGAAGCAGGAAGCATCCCAGTCTATGATGGAAGCTGCCAAGCAGACTGTCTCAATCCTGGTGATTGACAAAAAGAAGTTAAAAATCAAAGAATCCGGCCTTCCCAAGATGGTTTATGAGCAGACCCCAAAATATATGCGCTGGGCAAAGCTTCCGATTGTAAAGGCAAAAGTTGGCCCGAAAATCATGACCCTCATTGCGGATGAAAGAGTTTACCAGGTTCTTCCAATTAAGAGCGAAGCAAAAGTAGTGATCAGCGGACTTTACATTACTGAGTTAAAGAGCGTCCGCGGCAAATCCATCCAGCCCGCTCCAAAAAAGAAGCGTCTGAGAGACAAGCTGATGTTCTGGAAGAAAGACAAAAAAGAAGCGTAAATCGGGTAGGGGGTAAATAATTATTTTATTTACCGTCTTCCCACACCACCTAGCATACCGTTCGGTACTAGGCGGTTCCTTAGTTTTCACAAACTACCAGATAATAGTCAAGTATGGATGGGTATCCTAACTTGGCTATTATTTTATTAGAAAAAAGCTGATTCAAATCTTTTGGCATTCTTCAATAACCTTTTCTGCTCCAGACAAGTTCTTTTACTTTCCAATGTTCCATTCCCAATGCTTTCAGCATTCGATACTTTGTCTTTATCTTCTTCCATTTTATCTTCTTCTATTGTTTCCGATAGACCGACTGATTCTATGTCTTGCCCATTCATCTGTTGATTTAAGCAGTCCTTTCATATTCCACCTCATGACGGACACCTTTGTCATTGGCTGTATCCTTCCCACTACTAGGGCGGATTAGGGACTTCCCCCCTTAGCGACGTGCGCCGCAAGGCGCACCGTAAAAAACAGGACCGTCACAAATCGATGTAACGGTCCTATTTTATGTTTAATGAATTTTTAATTCTGTAACTTTATTGTCCAGATAGCGAAGTCTGTCCATTATTTCATTGATTTGCAGCTTCTGGTAATTTTCTTCAATTAAATCTGAAATTGTATTTACCGTTTCATCGCCAAGTCCTGTTTCATCTTTTAAATCTCCAATTATCATCTTTCGGCTATAATGATTCTGAATATAAAAAGATACAAGAATATCCAGGCTTCTGGCAATCTCTTCCAGCTCATTCTCCCGCAAGCCATATCCGGACGCTGACAAAAAGAATTCTTTTTCATATCGCAAAATATACTTGCCGAAAATAGATAAAATCACATTGGATACCTGCTCCCTTTTTTCGCCTTCCATTTTACGCAAAGGTCCCATTGCATAATAATATTCCATAGACTGTTCCGCAATACTTACTATCTTCTCTGCGGTTTCTTTCCCTAAGCACCCTGCTATTTTAATTTTTATTTCATCCGAGGGCGCTTCTTTCAAAAGAACTCTCAACACAGAGATCATCTCATTAACATCATCTTTCAGTTCCGAATCATCAATTTCCGACAGATTTAATACCCTATTTAATTTATCCATTTCTGTCTCTGCTTTTTCTGATATCTGTTTTAATATCTCATCTAACCGCTTTATCGCTTCAACCATCTTTTCACCTGCTTCTATACGCTTCCCACCGATAGTTTATTTTTTCGTAATTTTTTCTCTTCTCGTTAAAAATTATAATCTTTTCTCTGTCATTTTCCATAGCCTGAATCCGCTGAGCCGCTCTTCCTTTTCCTAAATGTCCAGTTTCTTCCTCATCCATATTTCTTTCTGCTATTAAAAATCCAATATAATCTGGTATCGGCCTGTCTTCATCTGTACATATCAGCGTTCTGACAAATTTCTTTCCATCTATGGTAAGCTCATAAAACGCTGCTTTTCCGCTATAATACTTTTTTACAGCCCCTTTTTGCTGCAGTTCTTTCATAATTTCTGTAAGAAAACTTACCCGAATACCTTCATTTTCCGCTATCTCTTTGTGTCTAGAAGACGGCCAATAATAAATGTATTTCAAAATATTACTATAATGAGCCTTGGTACATAAACGCTTCATTTCTGCAAAAAAATCATTCTTTTCGTTTTCGTCCCGAATCAAAAGAGCTGTTCCCTGTGTGATTCCTCCAAGCCGCCCCATTATATAAATCAGCCATTCATCGCTGTTTTTTGCTATCCTCTCAAACAATTTTGAAACTTTTTGCCCATGATTCAGTTCCCGCTGCAAAACTTCCTGATCATTTTTCTGAAAAAGCCTTACAATTTCATACAAATACTCCTGATTCATACTTGTAAGCTGCTCTTCCCATTTTTTTCTTTCTGATGGGGGATTTTCTCTGCTGTAGGCCACACTAATCTCACGGCACATTTCCATGTCCCACTTCATAAAATTCCTCCTTTTAGCTGCTTGCTCTTTTGTAGTAAAAATCCTGCCAAATCAAACATCCCTCTTCGCAGTTACCAGTTTTGCACTTTTCTGGTTTTTCCAATGTAATAATCTTATCCTGTCCAATTCCATACTTTTTATTTTGATTTTTTCCGCTTTTCAAACAATATCCACATATATCCAATTTACCTCTCTGTGTTTCTTCTACCATCCACTGGGCAGAGCAGCAATTTGCCTGAATAACGCAGCAGTCTGCGTGTTCGCAGGCGTGAATATTATTTTTAAAGTCATATTCTCCGGTTGTCATGGAAGGCACCAAAATCAAACTTACCCGCAATATTTCCAATAACATATTTAAATATTCCGTTACCAGAAAGTCTTTGCAAATCATAACAGCCATTCTTCCAAGTCCCCTGCAATGAATTAAATACAAAGTCTCATCCGGCCAGATATCTTCCAGCATAGTATCTCCGTCTGGTTGAATTGCCCCATCAAATGGGTACTGTTTTTGCTGAATGCAAACTTCTTCTCCATCTCCTGTCAAAAGCATTACACTGTTTTGATGTTTTTTCCAGACAGACGGCAAAGCAATTAACATTGGATATTCTTCCAAATCAAATACAGATTCTTGTAAAAATCTCTTTATCTGCTGATTGATCCTATCGCTCCCTATCATTTCCGGAAAGAAAAGAATATCTACCTGCTCTTCTTTCGCTTTTTGCAGGACATCCTTAACTACATTTAAAACATGGTCTTCTTCACCACCATCTACAGAAAAATATTTCACTCCATCCCGTATGTAATCTGACGTTTTTAAATGAAGATTTCTACTAACAAATGAACATCCAATTCTCAGAACACCTCTTTTCTCCGAACGGATAAAATAAGGCGATGGCAGGATAATATGTTTTATATGTTTTACCTTCACACTGAAAAGCACCTGTTCATCTAAATACATTATATTTTTAAGCAAACGGTTTATATGATAAGAATGTTGGCGTCCTCTATTATTTCTCCCCCAAAAAGATTCCATTTGAGGAATGATCGTAATCTGGGTGGCAGGCACATTATTGTTCAAAGACTCCAGTACTTGTATTTCTCCAGCTATTTCGCCAACCGCCTGTACTCGTTTTTCAATTGCCAGATCTAATTGAATCAGCAAATACAAAAGAGCAAACGGATCCTGACATCTCTGTATATAGCTATCTACCATATCTCAGGCATCTAATTGCTCATTTCCAATTTCTTTGTATCCGCTTCCATCTTCTTCAAATAAGATCGGCAGTTCCTTCCACAAAAGTCTCTGTACACTCTTCTTATCATAGCTGCGAAACTTTTCCAGCAAAGAATTGTCTATAGAACCAGCTTCTTCAATCTTTCTTATAATTACCGCAATGCTGTCATATACTCTCTGATACAAATCATCATCTCCTTGCCTGATGATCTTGTCTCGCTGTTACGTTCTTAGTATATCACAGCAGACTTCTTTCCGCAATCCATTTGTTCAGTGATTGTTAAGTCTATTTATAAACCCTATTTAAAACACAAAAGGCTGGTACTATTCCCAGCCTCGATTTAACTCATCAAATGCACTGCCGCCTGTCCTTTTGACTGAACGCTTACTACAATATTGCATTCTGATATGTGTTCATAATTAATATCCAGAGAATAGCTGACCTGGACTTTCAGCGCGTCCTCTTCTTCTTCCACCTGGATGTCTTTCGTGCTCAGGCCGACCATCATCTCTCCCATAGGGGTGGTATAGGAGGCAATCCGTTTCTTGTCTTTCTCAAACACCATATGGACACTGGAAAGCCCGTGTTTGATCACGTCTATGACGTCTTCTCCCACCTTAATCGTGTTTTTTACCGGACTGTCATATCCTTCTATCATTTCATCGTAAACGATATAGTGCTTTCCATTCTTTCTATAATAATTTCCTGCAGTAATTACCTGAATCTGATCGCTTTCACCGCCCATGGACTGAAGCCCGCTGACTGTGACAAGTACCTCTTTTGTCATATCCCTCTCCTGCTTTTCCAATAAGTCTGGGTCAATAAGTTTCAATATCGATTTTCTTTGTTTCTTTTACCTGTTCCGGAAGAATTGCGGACGCGAAATTCGTAAACTTTTCCGCCAGGTCACTGACATAAAACTGGTATTTATCCTCTTTTTCAGCCGCTTTCCCATCGCAGATTAGATCTTCTCTCTTCAGTAAATCCCGAAGCTCAACAGCCGTCTCATAAGCCGGATTGACCAGGGTCACTTCTTCTCCCATAAGCCGCTTAATGGTAGAACGCAGAAGAGGATAATGGGTGCATCCCATTACCAGGGTGTCTACGTATTTTGCTTTCAGTTCGCTGAGATAGCGGGAAGCGATTTCATCGGTAACCGAGTCGTGAAACAGCCCTTCTTCTACCAGGGGAACCAGCAACGGACAGGCCTTTCCGGTAACTTCAGCCGACGGCATCATTTCTTTAATTACCGTTTCATAAATTCCGCTCCGGATTGTTCCCTCCGTTCCGATAATGCCGATTTTCCCATTCTGGGTAGCCTTTACCGCGCTGACGGATCCGGCTCTGATTACTCCGATAATGGGAATGTCCAGTTCTTTTTTCACTTCTTCTAATGCATAAGCGCTGGCTGTATTGCAGGCAATTACAATGGCTTTTACCTGCTTGCTTTTCAAAAACCGGATAATCTGTCTGGAGTAGCGCAGGATCGTATCTCTGGATTTGTTTCCATAAGGAACTCTTGCCGTATCTCCAAAATACACCATACGCTCGTCCGGCATCTGCCGGATAATTTCTCTGGCCACTGTAAGGCCGCCTACTCCCGAATCAAAGACGCCGATGGGGGCGTTTCTGTCTGTCATCTGGAATGTCCTCCTGTTTTTTTGCAGACTTTTCCGCCCTGCCGCCTAAAAACGCGCCAGGCCATGCTCAATCAACCGGTTTACTAAAGTCTTTTTATCAATCCCTCTTGCTTCCCAGAGCATAGGATACATACTGATGGCAGTAAAGCCAGGCAGCGTATTGATTTCATTGAATACGACTTCTCCATCTTCTTTTACAAAGAAATCCACTCTTGACAGACCGTATCCGTCTACTGCCTTAAAAATTGCCGCAGCGTTTCTGCGGATGGTTTCTGCTGCATCTTCCGGAAGTTCCGGATCTACTACGGTTCTGGATTCTTCATTATAATATTTGGCATCGAAGTCGTAGAAATCAGCGGCTGCTAATATCTCGCCTACTCCGGATGCTTCTACCGGAACGCTTCCTCCGCCAAATACCGCGCATTCCACTTCCCGTCCGATTATGGTTTCTTCTACCAGAATCTTCCGATCATGACGTGCTGCCTCCAAAAGGCCTTTTACCAGTCCGTCTCTGTTTTCCGCCTTAGAAACTCCTTTGGAAGAACCGGCATTGCTGGGTTTAATAAATACCGGATAGGAAAAACGGGCTTCTATACGTTTTACCACTTCGTCCATATTGGAAAGCTGTTCTTTCATTACTGGCTCGTATGCCGCCTGACGAATTCCCAGGTCATCTACAATAATCTTGGTATACAGCTTATCCATCGAAACTGCAGACGCCAGTACGCCGCAGCCTACATATGGAATACGCGCCAGTTCAAACAATCCCTGAACGGTTCCGTCTTCTCCATATAAGCCGTGAAGCACTGGAAATGCCACATCAACAGGAACTTCCTGCCAGGACGTTCCACATTTCAGCAAGGCGCACTTTTTAGTTGCGTCCGGAAGAATGACTGCTTCCTCACAGCTTTCTTTCCAGCTTCCGTCCCGAATGGAGTCCAGGGACAGCGCTTTCAGCCAACGGCCCTCTTCCGTAATTCCGATAAGCAGAAGGTTATAAGTATCTGTATCAATCTGTTCTACAATATTTGCAGCGGACATACAGGACACGACGTGCTCAGAGGACTGTCCTCCGAACAGTACGGCTACTGTCTTTTTTTCCATATTCTTTATCTCCTATTTGTTCCAGATCTAGTATCGTGTACAGGGAGCGCGCTGCCTCTGTACACGGATGCTCATGATTATTTTTATTGCACACGTGACTAAATTATACCACAGGTGTCAACAATTACAACATAAATCTGGAAGACTGGAGGATTTGATAATGATAAGAACAGTAAAAAACGATATTTTTGCAGGAGGTATTCTAATACTTCTGGCCTTTACCCTGAGCCTGGTGCATCTTGGCAGTCCGGATCTAAAGTTAGCCGGACGGCTTCGCAAGCAGGTTCTTCGGTTCCACGTCATTGCCGACAGCAACCAGAAAACCGACCAGGATCTAAAACTGGAAGTCCGTTCCTTTCTTTTAGGCAGGATTTCCCAGGGCCTCGCCGAAGAATCCGGCAGTTCCCGTTCAAAAGAAAGCACTGCATCCTACGTCCGTCTGCATAAAAATGAACTGGAACAGGACGCAAATGAGTTTATCCGCAACAAGGGCTTTTCCTATGAAGCTGAAATTGAAGTGGGCGTCAGTCACTTTCCCACCAAGACCTACGGAGATATGCTGTTTCCTGCTGGAGATTACGATGCCGTACGGGTCGTTTTGGGCAAAGGAAAAGGACGCAACTGGTGGTGCGTCCTCTACCCTTCTCTTTGTTTTGTAAGCGATACTGCCGCTGTGGTGCCGGATTCTTCCAAACAGGAGCTGGCCTGTGTCCTGGATGAAAAAGATTATCAGTCTCTTTTTCTGACGCATCCAGACATCCAGTTTACATCCCGTCTGGCCCAGTGGGCAAAGCGCCTGTCCGGTCATCTGCCTATTCTGCCGGAAGAACGCCTTTAAGGGCCCACTGATATTCGTTTAACGCCTGCAGCATATTCATATTGGCAGTTTCTCTGGCGGCTTTTGCCTGATAATAGGCAATCTCCGTTCCCAGATATTCCGCACGCCCCAGCATTCCCAGCTGATAACGGCGGTTGTTGCTGTCCATGGTAAGCTGCGCCTGCTGGAATGCAGTCTCCGCAGCCTGAAGGGCCGCCTGTTTTTCTATAAGGCTGTAGTATAAGGTATCCATATTGCTGCGCAGCGTTTCTTCTGCATCGCTTACGCTGCGTTCTTTGGAATGGATATCTTTTATGGTACGTCCCTCCTGTTTGCTGTTCTTTAAAGAAATAATCTCCTGATTATAAGCAATGGCCTGTATTTTGTCTGCCTCTCTGTCAATGTTTTCTATCTGGGTCATGTCCGGATCCGGCACTTTTCCAAACGCCGGATTGTCCGTGTAATCCCAGCCTGTCAGCATAATCAAGGTTCTGCGCATGGAATCCATGCTGGTTTCCAAAGTGGAAAGCTGATTTTCTGCAGACGTCAGACTGACCTTTGCAGACAGCAGATCCGTAGAGGTTGCCATCCCAATTTCACTCTGCGTATTGGATAGGGACAGCATCTGCGTATACAGCTCCACCATTTTCTCCAGCATTTCTTTATTTACTTCCATCTGCTGATAACCAATCATCAGAGACTGGACCGCTGAGCTTAACTGGTACCGGACGGGAGCCAGGGTGTTCTGATCCAGTCTTTTCGCCTGCTTATCCAGGGTCTTTTCCATGACGCTGGCCGCTGAATCCAGGCTTCTTGCCATAGCTTTGTACTGGGCAGAATAAATCTGGTCTCCCTCTGCTTCCAGGCCTTTTGCCTGCTGACGGTACTCTTTTCCGTCTTCCCGCATTTTTCTTGCCAGTTCATAGGAATCTTTCAGGCCGTCTTCTACCTGTTCGGCTGCCGCCCGATAAACTGGGTTAAAAAATTCAATTAAATCCGGAATTTCTTCATATTCCAGGGTATCGTCTAACAGGCGGGCCCATTTTTCATCCTCATAATCTTCCGGCTTCTGTACCTCTGCCTGCGCATTCATGGATAGTACGGCAGGAACCGGCGCCCACAGGGAAAGTCCGGCTGCCAGCGCCAGAGCGTTTCCTGCCAGACGCAAGGAACGGTTTTTCTTCTTCATGCTCTGCCTCCTTAGCCTGCAGACGCCAGGCCTGCCACGCCGCTTTTATAAGTTTCATAAGCCTGAAGGACTGCCATCTGTTTTAATTCCAGGCCGGTTTTTGCGCTTTCCAGGGCAAATGCCTGCTGATCGTATTCCAGCTGGCTTACGTTTCCAATGGACAGGTTCAGCGCTGCCGTATCAAACTGCCTCTGAGCCAAATCCAGTTCCGACTGGGCCTGCTCATAATCGGATTGGGCCTGCAAAAGGGCCTGGTAACTGCTGGTAACCGAAGACCGGATTTGGGATTCGTTATTTTTAATGGTATCTTCCAGGGTTTCTTTTGTCTCTTCTACTCTGGTATTGCTGTAACGGTGGCGGTTTGCCGACAGAGTATAGTTATTTTTTACCGCCTCTTCTTTATCGGCCTCTAAGTCAATGGCCAGGATCTCTTCTTTGCTGACAGAGGGAAGATCCCCGATTTCAGGCTCTGCATTGTACGCCCACCCCGTAGCCAGGCACATACTCTGTCTGGTATTGCGGATCTGCTTTTCCGTGCTTAAGATACTGGCCTGCATATTTTCAACTGCACTTTTGGCATTGAGTACGTCCATCTGGGTCGCCATGCCAAGATCCGCCTTTCTCTGTACCGCATTCTGCTGATCCTGTAAAAGAATCAGGTTCTTCTGGGACAAATCCAGATTGAATAACAGCTGGTGGTAATTAATCATCAGGGCCTTTGTGGAAGCTACGATAGCGGCCTCTGCCTGCTTGTTCTGGCTCAGAGTCCCGAAATTGCCGCTTTCTGCCTGGGTAGCGCTGGCCTCCAATGCCTTTGCCTGCTGCTCCAGAGCCAGAACCGTACTGTCGTAAGTCGGACTGTCCGGATCCAGCATATCAATCTGGTCATAAATATTCTGGGCATTCTGACGGTAGCTGGCGGCAATATCGCCGTCGCTCCGTCCCATATCGCCTTCCCTGTTCTGCTCATAGGAGGCCTGATTGTTGAGAACCGTCGGGTTGTATTCGTGGACTAAATCTGCAATCTCTCCGTATTCCAGCTTGTTGTCTCTTAAAGCAGACCATTTTTCCGGTGTATAGGCGAATTCCGGACTGCCGGCCAGCGCCTGGAACGGTACGGACGCTGTCAGAACTGCGGCAAGGCCAAAGGCTGCCATATTATGTAAACGTTTCATATGTTCCCTCCTTCATGCCCGAAACCGGACATCTGTTAATCGTAATCGGGTTCCGCTTTTCTCTTCCGGTTCATAATACTATAATAAACAGGAAGCATCAACAGGGATAAAATGGTAGATGCTATCAGACCGCCTACGTCTACCAGACCCAGGCCCTGCATCATTTCTCCGCTCTCGCCGAATGCCAGCGCCATGGGAATCATAGCTACAATCGTCGTCAGGGTCGTCATCAGGATGGGGCGCAGACGGG
The DNA here is from genome assembly GCA_900542035.1 of uncultured Clostridium sp. GTDB lineage: Bacteria > Bacillota > Clostridia > Lachnospirales > Lachnospiraceae > UMGS1370. The sequence continues at coordinate 102,567 of UQMJ01000007.1, read as the reverse complement.
TTGCTCCCGCTTCAATCAGAGCCGTCTTAATATCCATCTCCATCCGGTACTGGTTGACCGTATCCACATAGAGAATACCATTGTTTACTACCGTACCAACTAACATCAAAAATCCCAGCAGGGACGGCATACTGATAGACACATCTGCAAGCCACAGAAGTCCAAAAGAACCAATCAGGCTGAATGGAATCGTGGTCATTACCATGAATGAGAACTTGGGAGACTCGAACTGGGCTGCCATTACGACAAATACCAGGAATGCTGCCAGCAGAATTGCCTGGCCCAGAGCGCCAAACTCTTCGTTCATCATTTCCATAATGTCATTTTGCGCTACTGAAACGGACTGGGTCATGTTTGGCTTTACCACTTCTTCAAGTAACTGGCTGTCGGTTCTTGCAGCCTGTCTTCCGCTTTCGTCCATCTTAGCATATTCTGCAGAAATCGTTACCTGATACTGTTTGTTGCTTCTGGAAATGCTGGATGGGCTGTCTTCAAATACCACATCCGCCACATCGGTCAGGGCTACGGTTCCGCCGGACGAATTGGTCAGCATAATCCCTTCTAACTGGTCAATGGTCTTGTAATCATCTGATGGGTATTCGACCCTGACATCGACTTCATTTCCATCGACATCCAGCGTAGTGGCATCAACACCGCTTAAAATCTGGTTTACGGAGCCTGCAATCATGGCTGGTGTCAGACCTTCTGCCCCTGCTTTTACCGAATCAATGTGAAGCTTTACAACCGGAGCCGCATTTTCCAGACTGGTGTGTACCTTTGCAATCTCTTCCCGCTCTTTTAATTCATCTGCAATCTTATCGGAAACTTCCTTCAGTTCCTCGTACTGGGTACTCTGCAAAATGACCTGATAGGTATCTCCCATGGAAAGACTGGACATGGTACTGCTTTCTTCTACTGTGATATTGCAGTCGTCTATTGTACTTAATAACGATTTCCATTCCTTTGCTACTTCACTGGTTTCCCGTTTTCTGTCATCTTTTAAATATGCGGTAATGCTGCCTCCGCCGGACATGGACATTCCGCTTCCGCTATAGGTCAGCATATAGGAATCCAGGTCTTCCTCTTTTGTAATCACATCTTCTACTTCTGATAAAATGCCGTCCGCCTTTTCTACGTTGATTCCAGGCCGCATTTCAACCGATATGGCAATGGTTCCCTCATCTGTAGCCGGAATCATCTCAGAACGGAGCTGGGAGGCCATTAAAAAGGACACAATCAGCATTCCGATGGTTGCAAACATAACCGTTTTCTTCTTTGGCAGAATGGATTCCATAATGCTGCGGTACCCATTCTGCATGGCCTTTACGACAGGCGACGCCGGCGCATGGTCGTTTTCCTTTGGACGGTAAAATGCATAACACAGCGGAACAATGGTCATTGCCGAAATTAAAGACGCAATCATACAGAAAATAATGGTAAATCCCAGCGGCTTAAACAGCTGGCCGCTCATACCGGACAAAAAGGCCAGGGGAAGAAATACTACGCAGGTAGTTGCAGTGGAACCGATGATGGACTGGAGCACAACACCGCTTCCATCTATCGCCGCCTGGCGGTATTCCCTGAATCCATTGCCTTTTGTAGAACGGAAACAGCTCTCCAATACTACGATGGAGTTGTCTACCATCATACCGACGCCCAGCACCAGGGCGCTCATGGTAATTACGTTTAAGGAAAATCCCATTAAATACATCAGCACCAGGGCCGCCATAATCGAAATCGGAATCGACGTTCCGACAATCAGGGAAGCCTTAATGTCTCCAAAGAACAGGAATATGATTACCATGGAAACAATGACTGCCATGATCATGGTCTCGAATACGGAGCTTAAAGAGCCTTCAATCTGATCGCTGGCGTCGTATACTACTACCATGTCCAGATTTTCATCTGCTGCCTTCAGTTTATTCATAACTTTTGTAACTTCCCTGGATACTTCCTGGGCGCTGCTCTTCTGCTGCTTCTGGATGCTGACAGAAACCGTATCCTGACCATTGTAACGTCCTATACTGGACGCTTCTTCTATTGCATTTCCTACTACTGCAATATCATCCAGATATACAATATCGCCGCTTGGCGTTGTAATCGGAATCTCTTTTAAGCTGTCTACCGTATCATAGGTTACTCCGGCAGAAACGTTTAACTCCTGGCTTCCGACTTCTGTAGAACCTGCCGGAATGGAAAAGCTTGCGCCGGATACTGCAGTGGCTACAGAATTGATGGAAAGATGGTACTGAGCCAGCTTTTCCGGAATCAGCTGGATCCGGACGTATTCTTCTCTGCCGCCCGACAAATCAACGCTGGCAACACTGGAAATCTTTTCCAGTTCCGGCGCAACCGTATCGTTGACATAGTTGTATAAATTGTTGACGCCGGAATTATTTACCGCCATCATCATAGACGGGGTACTGTTCACATCAAACTCCATGATAACCGGAGCCATGGCATCTTCCGGCAAAGAACTTTCCAAGGCGTCTACTTTCTTTTTTAAATCAGAATATGCCTTATCCATGTCTGTGCCGTAATCGTACTGCAAAAGAACCATGGAAGAATTTTCACTGGAAACAGAACTGATAGAGTCAATTCCGCTTAACTGTCCTACCTGATCTTCAATCGGCCTTGTCAAAAGGTCGTCTACGTCTTCCGGACTGGCTCCCACGTAAATGGTACTGATTACCATCATCGGCATATTCATTTCCGGCGTCAGCTCCATCTTAGAGGAAAACAGGGAAATAAATCCAAATACCATCAGGCACAGCACGCAGAGCACTGTGGTGACAGGACGTTTTAATACGGTTTTCGTTAAATTCATGGAACCTGCCTCCTTACTGTGCTGCCGGCGCTGTGGTTCCGGCTTCTGCGGTTTCTCCTTCTGCGGTCTCCGTCTTCGCTTCTGCAGCCGCCTCCTGAAGAGTAACTAATGCCCCTTCTGTCAGCTCAGAAGTCCAGGTGGTAATTACCAGGTTGTCCTCAGAAATTCCAGAAACAATCTCCGCTCTCTCAGAATCATAAATTCCGACTTCTACCGGCACTTTATGTACGGTTCCATTCTCATACGTATACACGTAAGCGTCTCCGCCGTCATAATACACGCAGTCTACCGGAAGGGTCATGACGTTTTCTGATTTATCGGAAACTACGCTCAGCTGGATTTTTACTCCTGGAGCCAATGTTCCTCCATTGTCTACAGATGCTTCGATGTCAAACAGGCCCGTCTGGGGATTTACCATGGATCCAATCTCTGTAACCGTTCCTGTATACTCGGTTCCCTGTTTTTCCATCACAATCTCGTCTCCCAGGGAAAGGGCGTTTCTTAAGCTGTCCGCAACGGAAAAAGTCACTTTCTTACCGCCTTCTCCGGTAATCACGCACAGCTGGCTGGACTGGGCTACGGTATTGTGAAGAGCCATGGTGCTGCTTTCGATTTTTCCTGCAATGGGAGCAGTAACGGTACTATATTCTACCTGAAGGTCATAAGCCAGTTTGGCGCCGTCATACTGGAGCTTGGCAGACTGGGCGCTGGTCTGTACCTGCTCAAATGACTGGGCAGAAATATCGCCGCTGTCATACAGCACCTGCATTCTGGCAAGATTGGCGTTGGCCGTATCCAGAGCCACTTTGGCCGCATCCATAGAAATCTTGCTGCTGTCAATCTGCTTATTGTCAATCCGGCACAAAGGCTGTCCCGCTTCTACCACATCTCCTGGATTTACGTAAATCTCCAGAATCTCTCCCGCCACTTTCGGCATTACGTAAATAATGTCGGATGGTTCCACAGTACCGATTACTTCTTTTGACAGGGTAATGGTGCCCGTCTGGGGCGTTTCTGCCTTTACTACCGGTATCGTTACCTGTTCTGCAACCTCTGCCGGCTTTAAAAATCTGGGAACTGCTGCAGCAGCCAGGATTCCGGCTATTACCACTCCTGTAATAATCTTTGTTCTTTTCTTCATATTCCTCTCCTTATTCTTGTCTATTTAATCCGTTTTGGAAATACAGCTTCCCTGTCGGATAATGGTTAGCTTTTCCGTAAACATCTGGTAAATTTTTTCTGTTTTTTCCGGAAATTTCATCCTTTGTCCCAAAGACATAATTAATGTCTGCACTCCTAAATCTGCTACCAGACGGATAAATTCCCTGTCCTGGCGGCGAAGCTCTGACCAGTCGCCGTTTTTATAGAGCCATTCTCCTCCTTCCGGCGATCCGCCCATCATTTCCAGCTCATCACATTGAATCAGCTGCTCTGTCTCTGTCTGGAACAGTACAATTCTGGCAAGTTCCATTAAATTCTCACTCCATTTAAACTGGAACCAGTCCAAAAACAGTTCATCCAGCATCTTCCAGTAGTTGCCCTCATTCCGAATCAGGCTTTCCCTGCAAAATTCATGGGCCTGCATCAGAATATCGGAAAAAACGTACTGAAGAAGATCCCTTTTATCTTCAAAATAGGTATAAAAGCTTCCTCTGGAAATATCTGCATTCTGGATAATCTGGTTAATGGATACCTTTTCAAATGGAACTCTGGTAAATTCAGAAACAGCCGCCTTCCGGATAACTTCTTTCTTCTCTGCCGGCAGACGTGCAAATCTTTCTGTAGGCATCTTTTCCATACTCCTTCCCCAGCATCCGTGTACAGGAGCAACATCTGCGCACTAATACTGATGTCTTTTATACAAAAAGTGACAACCTGTCACAATTATAAAGACAGGTTGCCACCGCGTCAATGGCTTTATGTTTTTTTTTACATTTATTAACCGTTTTTTTATGAAATCTGTTCCTTGATATTTTTAGAAACTGTGATTTCCTGATTATCAATATGTTCCCTTACCGCCGCCTTTGCTTCCGCAATGCTGCGTTTTTTAATGCAGCGTAAAATGTGCTCGTGTTCTACAATCAGAACCTGGCGTTTTCCCGCATCCTTAATATATTCCAAACGGTAACGGTACATCTGCTCTCTGAGGTTATTCAGAATCTGAACCAGACGCTTGTTGCCTGTGGCCTTATAAATCAGCTCGTGAAACTGTTCATCTGCCTCTGCAATAGGCATTACCTCGCCCTTGTAAATCGCATCTGCAAACTCTTTCTGCGCCTCTTCAATCTCTGCAATTCCTTCTTCCGAAATTCTCTGGCAGGTCAGTTCAATGGCCAGCTCTTCCAGGGAACGGCGCACTTCCAGAACGTCTTTCAGACTCTTTTCTGAAATCCTGGCAACTTCTGCTCCCTTTCTTGGAATCATCAAAACCAGACCTTCCAGCTCAAGTTTGCGGATCGCTTCCCGAATCGGAGTCCTGCTTACGCCCAGCCGTTCTGCCAGCTGAATCTCCATCAGCCTTTCTCCTGGTTCCAGCTCTCCCTTTAAGATTGCCTGGCGCAAGGTGTTGAATACTACGTCTCTCAGCGGCAGATATTCATTCATTGTTACCCGAAAATCGCTTCCCATGATTTTCTCCTCCTTGATTGTCTTCCTATTTATCATGCTTCTCTTAATTCTTTTTATTGTTGAAAATAGTAGTCAGGTAAACCTGTTTTGCCAGTTCTCGGTTCTGTCCGTAGCGAAGTTCTTCATAAGCGGAGGACGCCGCTTTCGGGTTGTCAAACAGGCCGAATACCGTAGGGCCGCTTCCGCTCATCAATGCTCCCAGCGCTCCATGGCGGCGCATCACATTTTTAATTTCTTCAATAACCGGATATTTTCGGGCAGTGACCAGTTCCAGGACATTTCCCAGATGCTTCGATACCTCCAGCAGGTTTCCTTCTCCAATCGCTTCTATCATACCGTCAATGTCCGGATGCTGCTGCGGCTTTAGACTATTCGCGTGAAGATTTTCATATACATACTTGGTCGATACGCTGATAGCCGGTTTTGCTAATAGAACCTGGCACTGGGGCATAGGCGGCAGCGCTGTCAGTTTTTCTCCAATTCCTTCTGACAAAGCGGTTCCCCGCATAATGCAGTACGGCACGTCTGCGCCAATCTTTACGCCTCGTTCCATCAGTTCTTCCATGGAAAGCCCCAGATGGAACATTTTGTTTATGCCTACTAAAACAGCTGCTGCATCGCTGCTGCCTCCGGCCATTCCGGCTGCCACCGGAATCATTTTGCGCAGCCGGATAAACACGCCGTTTGTGACCTGAAATTCTTCCATCAGCATCTGGGCCGCTTTATATACCAGGTTGTTTTCGTTTACCGGAAGGTAAGGCAGATTCGTTTCTATCTGAATCCCCGATGCCTGGCGGAAAAACAAATCGATCTGATCGTACAGCCCTACGGTCTGCATAATCATCCGGACGTCATGGTAGCCGTCTTCCCGTTTTCTCAAAACATCCAGTCCCAAATTAATTTTTCCATATGCGCGAAGCTTAAAGTGAGTTGTCATAACCATCCCTCTGTTTGTGTTTTTCGAATACATTATTTTGTATACAGTATTAATCTGAGTACATTGTAAATGCTTTCAATTCATTTTTCAAGCCTTTTTTCGACAAAAATCCCTCTTTGTCCAAAGTGCAGTACTTTTGGGTCGAAATATTATCTAAACTATCCGTTTTACCAGTTCCAGGCGTAAAAAAAGGACGGTACCCTGATGGATACCGCCCTGGCTGTCCAGACAAACGATTATTGTTCTTTTCCATTGTCTTCATCTGCAAACAGCGGACGAAGTTCTTTGTCATCTTCCCTGTCGTTCTTCGGGATATATTTTTTGAAAATCGCATGGAATACAAAGGAATTTACAAATGCAACCAGCGGAAAGCCGAAGAGGAAAAACAGGACGGAAAACTGAGGCGCGCTAAAAAAGGTCACGAACATCAGCACACCCAACGCAATATCCATTACCAGAATTCCCAAGGTCTGGAGAATATGGCGGATGGACATAAAAAACGCATTAAACAGCGTCCGCTTTACCGGATTGTAAAAACGGCTCTGAAGGGGAAATACATACGTTAAAATGCAAAGATACACCAGCCCTAAAGAACCAAATACTGCTACCATAATGGAACGCAGCTTAGATGGATCCGTCTGCATATAAATGAAGAAATACAAATCAAATCCAATCAGCAGGCCTACTGCCAGCATAATCAGCCAGATAATCGTAGACTGCTTAAAGTTTTCTTTAAAGGATTTAAAAAAGGATCGGATGGTATAACCGTCTTCATCACGAACCAGCTTTAACGTTACATAATAAAGCGCAGTCGTAGATGCCCCTATGGTCACAATCGGAATGGATGTTATCAACCATAATACATTTAAAATAATCAAATCACCCAGCTTTCCGATAAAACGCCAAACTGGATTGTCATAATTAAACAGCCCCTGCAGCATACTACTCATTCCTCATTTCTCAATATTAGTAATTTTGGATATCTGGTGTTCATTATAGCGAATCTTGCATAAAAAATCAACTTTCCCGTTAATTTCATAATTTTTTCATAAATTTTTTAGTATTTTTGTGTTATACTGCAATCAATGCGTATTTTGACGCGATTTCCAATACTGTGTGCAAAAGAGAGGATCCAATTATGTCTTTAAAAGAAACGCTGAAAAACGAGGCCAGGGAGGAACAGGCAAAGCTGAAAAAAATGTCCTTTCGGGACAAGCTCTGGTACATATGGGAATATTATAAAATCCATATGCTGATTGGCTGTGTTATCTTATTCTTTTTATACGCCCTTGGCACCATCTTTTACCAGAAAAGCTTTACCACCCAGCTCTTTTTCATTGTTATGAATGATCGTTCCGGTTCTGAGGCTGATTACGAAGGGCTGGCAAATGAATTTAAGACACGGATGGGCTACGGAAAAAAAGATAAAGTGGAGGTCGATTCCAGCCTGTACATCAGTTTCGAAGAAAGTACCTCCCAGCTTGATTATGCATCCTTAGCAAAGGTAACTGCCATTGTTGCCAGCAAAGACTTAGACGTCCTGATTTCCGATTCCCCAGCAGTGGAACATTATGCATCCAACGGCGCATTCTTGAACCTGGAAGAAGTCCTTCCTGCCGATCTGTGGGATATGGTAAAAGACGATGTTTACATGGCTAAGGACGAAAATGGAAACTCATTCCCTGCCGCCATCAGCCTGGACGATTCTTATTTCCATGAAAAAACCGGCACCCAGATGGAAGAAGCCTATTTTTCCCTGATTAACAACTCCACCCGTACAGATACGGCCTTTGAATTTCTCCGTTATTTATATGAGGAGTAAGCCGCCAGAATCCCAGGCTTTCTGCTAATCGGAGAGACGGCAGATTATCCGGAGAAACCTGAAGGCAGACCTTGCACTCCAGTTCCCAGTCCGTATATGCCATTATCGCCTGGCACGCTTCTGCTGCCAGGCCTTTTCTCTGATACGGAGAAAAAATCTGATACCCCATTTCCAGATATTCTTCCGGATTTTCTCCTGCGGCTTTCAGCATCCTGCAAAGGGAATCATCTGGATTCCACACACCGGCTGCCCCCACAAGGCGGCCGCTCTTTTTTTCTTCTAGCATCCACAAACCGTATTCAAAAAATCCATACTGACAGGAAATATAGGATTCCAGGGTCTCTCGGCTTTCAAATGCCTGAACGTTTTTTTCTTCTGAAATCCCTTCTGTCAGTTCCTTCCGGAAGGGAAGCAGCGCTTCATAATCTCTGACTGATGCTTCCCGAATCAAAAGCCGTGTTGTCTCGCAAATCTTCCAGGGAAGTTTCTGTTCTCTCCGGACCAGCCGTTCTGCAATCTTATCCAGTTCGTTTTCCCCTGCATCTTCCCAGCTTCTCAGAACTGTCGTGATCCAGGGACAAAAAGACGCACACGCTTCCCCAACGCCAAGAACGGCTCTTCCAGCTGCTTTCGCAGCCAGAAGAGCCTCTGGTTCGTCCGATATGCAGACCTGATAAAGTTGTCCGTTTATCTCTGTATTACAGGTCTTTGTCATGTTTAGCTGTGCTCCGGCTCCGGATAAGTTTCCCCAAAGGTTTCAGCAGTCATACTCTTAATCTTCTGCTCTTTCATCGGTCTGTCGCTGTAGTCAGTTCGTACTTCTGCAATCTTATTGACTACGTCCATTCCTTCGATAATCTGGCCAAATGCCGCATAAGCCCCGTCTAAGTGAGGAGACGTCTCGTGCATGATAAAGAACTGGGAGCCAGCAGAATCCGGATGCATCGCTCTTGCCATGGATAATACTCCTGGGGTGTGGCGTAAATCATTCTGGAATCCATTCTGGCTGAACTCGCCCTTAATTGTGTATCCAGGGCCGCCCATACCGGTTCCGTCCGGACATCCGCCCTGAATCATAAATCCTTTAATCACTCTGTGGAAAATCAGGCCATCATAAAATCCCTTTCCTACCAGGCTTAAAAAGTTATTTACCGTATTAGGAGCAACTTCCGGATACAGCTCTGCTTTCATAACATCGCCGTTTTCCATTGTAATTGTAATAATCGGGTTTTTCATTTCGTTTCTCCTTCCATCTGAGAGCGGCGCTGCCCTCTCTTTCTCAAAATTGATTTTATCAGATATGGAATGGCATTGCAAGAAGCGTTTTGTTCATAAACTGTTCAAGATTTCTTCAAAAACCTTTTACATACTGAACATGATTTCTTCACGATTTCTGAATATACTATAACCATAGAAAACAACACAAGTTGATTTCTAAAGAAATTGTTTACAAGATTTTTTTCATAATACTCGAGCTGATAAGAAATTATCAGCTCTCCTCCCTTTTTTCTTATAAGATACAAAATGCTGCCAGCGTTTTTGCCGGCAGCATTTTTTTATCGCAGAATAATATACACCATATAACCGGCATAGAGAGCCAGCATTGCAATGCCCTCGCCGCGGTTGACTTCTTTCTTTGTTCTGGCCATCAGCCATACCGCTGTGCTGAATACGATTAACACAATTAAATCGTAAGCAGAATGAATGGTTACGGCAATTGGATGAATGGCAGAAGAAATTCCCAGAATCATCAAAATATTAAAAATATTGGAGCCAATCACGTTTCCTAATGCCAGTCCGTTTTCGCCCTTTCTGGACGCTACAATGGAAGTCACCAGTTCTGGAAGGGAGGTTCCCATTGCCACAATGGTAAGTCCAATCAGGTTCTGGCTCAGTCCAAAGGAGCTGGCAATCTGGCTGGCACAGTCTACTACAATGTCTCCGCCAAATACAATCGCCACGATTCCGCCGACTACATACAGAAAAATCTTAACCTTTGAAAGACGTTCCTCTTCCTCCTGGGCATCTGTACGCTCTTTTAACGCTTTTCTTACCAGTTTTATAATGAAGTAGGCAAACAGCACCAGCAGAATTACGCCGTCTAAATGGCCAATCTTCATATCAAATGCAAACATTGCCAGTAAAACGCCGGAAATTAAAATGGAAAAAATGAAGTCCCCGTTTAAAATCCCTTTATCTACGGCCATAGGCAAAATCACGCCGCACGTACCCGTTACCACCATCAGGTTAAAAATATTGGAACCAATCACGTTTCCTACTGCAATTTCATTGTTCCCTGTCAATGCAGCCGTCACACTGACTGCCAGTTCTGGCGCGCTGGTTCCCATAGCCACAATCGTAAGGCCAATCACAACACTGGGGATTCTCAGAATTTTTGCTACTGCAGAGCTGCCCTCTACAAAGTAATCCGCTCCCTTTATCAGAAGAACAAAGCCGACTACCAACAGGATCCATACTAAAATCATTTTTCCTACCTCTCTTTTCCTAAGTAAAATTATGGATGCAGCCTATAAAAAAGAAGCGAAGCTTTTACTGCACCGCAAAAAATGCAGTAAAAGTCTCGCTTCTTACTATGCGTACCGGATTCCTCTTACAGCGTCTGTCAGGAATCGTGATGACGGCAGCGCATCACATCCGTGTTTTTCCAAGTATCTGCCCAATCAGGCTCCAGATGCAAGCTACTCCCTTTTACTATGGTAAGTATACGGATCTTCCTCCAGACTGTCAAGGGGCAATTCCGACTTTCTTTTCTTTGCCGGATACCGGATCTGGTCAGCCAGAAGAAGAATTGCCGCTATGTTGGGAATCGCCATAAGGCCATTCCAGATATCCGACAGTTCCCACACCAGTTCCACTTTTGCAATACATCCCCCAAAAACGGCTGCAAGATAAAGGCCGATATATCCCCATTCGGAAATCCATGTTTTCCTATCCCTCAAAAGATACTCTGCCGCCTGTTTTCCCATATAATGCCATGCGATAATCGTAGCAAAAGCAAACAGCATCATGGACACTGCTACCGTATATTCTCCAGCTTCTCCCAGAAAAGCCGAAAAACTCCGGACTGCCAGGGATGCTCCGTCTTCTATAGGAAATCCTTTCCTGGCTGCCGCGCAGAGAATGACCAGGGCCGTTACGGTGCAGACTAACACCGTGTCAAAAAACACCTCAAACATAGCCCACATTCCCTGCTCTTCCGGACTGGTATCTTCCGCTGTCCCATGGAGGATCGCCAGACTCCCCAGTCCTGCTTCATTGGAAAATACTCCCCTGGCAATTCCATACTGGACCGCATACTTCATTCCTAGTCCGGCTGCCGCCCCGACAGCGCTGGTTCCCGCTTCAGAAGGCGAAAACGCTCTTGTCATAATGTCCAGTATGACTCCTGGAATCTGTCTGCGGCAGATAAACAGTACCGTCAGAGAAGTTGTCAGATAGATTCCGGCCGACCAGGGTATCAGCTGTTCTGCCGCAGATGCAATTCTCCCGATTCCTCCCTGAATGACCAGCCCGACGGCAATTGTTAAAATCAAAGCACACCAGATTCTCGGCATCTGCCAGGTAAACTCTGCGGTCTCTGCCAGGGAGTTGGCCTGTACCATGCTTCCCATACCGAGAGACGCCAGCACGCAAAGCAGCGCGTAGATTCTGGCAAGGCCAGGCCGTTTCGCCCCTTTTTCCAATGTAACCATCGGTCCGCATATCCATTTTCCATCGGCTTTCCGATGCCTGTACCGGATTCCAAGCCAGGTCTCCCCATACGCAGTCATCATGCCAATCAGAGCGGAAACCCACATCCAGAACACAGCTCCTGGCCCTCCTGCCGCCAGGGCCGTCGCTACCCCTACAATATTTCCCGTTCCCACAGTCGCTGCCAGAGCCGTACAGGCAGTCTGAAACTGGGAAACCCCTGTCCGGCTGGGACGTCCTGCCTCTTCTTCCCGTTTTGATTTTCCTGGCTTTCTGGAAGCTGCCAGTTTCCCTGCGGTCTCTCCCATCCAAGTGCCAAATCCCCGTATCTGGAATCCTCTGGAACGGATCGTCAGATAGCCTCCGGCGCCAAGAAAAATTGCCAGAAGCCACGGCCCCCAGACTGCCCTGTGCAGCAGATGAATCAAATCTGTCATTGCCGCTCCTCCTTTTTCTATTTCCTATTCTTTTCCAGCAGAATTTATGCCAGAAACCACTATCACATCCCAGTCATTTTGTGATAGAATAGATACAAAGAAAGGAGTCTTGATTATGCCTGGTTTTACTACACATTACATTCTGGGCATGAAGGCTTATAACAATATGCCTTCTGGCCAGTTAAAATTTGTGATTGCCAAATATCGTTGGCTTTATCAATTAGGGCTTCAGGGGCCGGATATGTTTTTCTATAATCTTCCCATTCTGCGCCACAGAGATTACCGGAATGTAGGCTCCTATATGCATGAGCACCATGTGAACCAATTTTTCCGCTGCTGTCTGGAAAACATTGCAAAAATTGAATCCAAGCAGCAGAGAGAACGGGCTCTGGCTTATTTTTGCGGTTATCTTGGCCACTATATCGGCGATTACACCTGCCATCCTTTTGTTTACGGGCGGATTGGCTATGATGTCAGCAACCCTACTTCCCACCACCACGGTCTCCACGCGCTTTTGGAAAATGACATTGACGCCCTCCTCCTCTACAAATACAAGCACAAACTGCCATCCCAGTTTAATCAGGCGGCCACCATCTGTCTGAACGGATTTGAGACCCAGTTTATTTCCCGCTTTTTAGCTCAATGCATTAACGAAACTTACTATCCGCTCACTTACAAAAATAATTTCCGCGTGACGCCCCGTATGGTTCAGCGCTCCATTTTAGCCATGCGTTTCGGCTGCCGTACTCTGGCAGATAAATCCGGCAAAAAACAGGCGGGCATTGAATTTGTAGAATCCTTGTTTTTAAAGCATCCTATCGCCTCTTCCAAGATTGTTACCGACAAGGTGGCATCTCCCAGAAAAAGCCTGAACTCTGACCATGAAGTCTGGTGCAATCCGTGGAATCAGCAAATGGCGTCCACTGCCTCGTTCCCAGATCTGTTTAACCAGGCTCTAACCAAATGCGGCGTCATTTACACCTTGATTGAAGAGCTAATCAGCAGCGGCAAATTTGCAAGCCCTGCAGTCTATGAATTTTTACTGGATGAATTAGGCAATTACTCTTATCACAGCGGATTGCCGGTTGACGATTAATTACACCTAAAAAACGGCGGCTTCGCTTAAGTATTAAGCAAAGCTGCCGTTTTTTGTAAAAACTGGTCATATCGTTATTCTTCCTGACTCTCAATCGGAATAAACGTTCTTCTCTCCGCCGGATCCGTCTTTTTTCTTACTAATTGTGCATTCCGGACGGCTTCCTCGCAGAACTGGTTCTGGGAGTTGACCTGCAGTTTTCCCCTGCGGTCCGGCTTTTCATAGCTGCCGTCCGGCTGAAGGATATGGGCTTTTACGTTGTCTGCCAGCTGAACCTCCAGAATGTGCATAACCTGATCTCTTACCCGTTCTGATTCGACTGGAAAGACGATTTCCACCCGTTTATCCAAGTTCCGCGGCATCCAGTCCGCGCTTCCCATATATAATTTGGGCGTACCATTATTTTCAAAATAGAAAATCCGGCTGTGCTCCAGAAAGTTTCCTACAATGGAACGGACGGAAATATTTTCACTCAGGCCGGAAACTCCGGCTTTTAAACAGCAGATTCCGCGGATAATCAGCTCAATCTTTACGCCTGCGCAGCTTGCCTCGTAAAGGGCCGCAATAATTTCTTTATCGCACAGGGAATTCATTTTTGCAATAATATGAGCCTTTTTTCCGTTTTCTGCATTTTCCTTTTCTCTCCGGATGCGGCGCAGCATGGTATCCCGCAGCCACAAAGGCGCTACTGCCAGACGGTTCCAGCTAAGCGGTTCCGAATAACCGGACAGCATATTAAACACCGCCGTAGCGTCTTCTCCATACAGCGGATTGCAGGTAAACATTCCGCAGTCTGTATACAATTTTGCTGTAGAATCGTTGTAGTTTCCGGTTCCAAGGTGGACGTACCTGCGGATTCCGTCTTCTTCCTTGCGGACAACCAGGGTAATCTTGCTGTGGGTCTTTAATCCAACCAGTCCGTAAATAACATGGCATCCGGCCTTTTCCAGCTTTTTGGCCCAGATAATGTTATTTTCCTCATCAAACCGAGCTTTCAGTTCTACAAGAACCGATACCTGTTTGCCATTTTCTGCAGCTTCTGCCAGAGCCGCAATAATCGGAGAATGGCCGCTGACCCGATATAATGTCTGCTTAATCGCCAGGACGCTTGGGTCTTTCGCTGCAGTCCGGACAAAGTTTACCACCGGATCAAATGTCTCATAGGGATGATGCAGAAGGATGTCCCCTTTCTGGATATTGGTAAAAATATCGTCTTCATTCATCAGTTCCGGCACTGGCTGAGGCTGGTAAGGAGGGATCTTTAAATGGTCAAATCCGGACATTCCATACATTTTCATTAAAAACGTCAGATCCAGGGGGCCATTAATTTCAAAAATATCCTCGCTGCTGACTTCCAGCTCTTTCTTTAAAATCTTTAAAAGCCTCTTGTCTATTTTTTCTTCAATTTCCAGACGGATTACTTCGCCCCACTGACGGCGCTTTAACTGCTTTTGGATTTCTTCCAGCAGATCCACTGCTTCTTCTTCGTCGATGGTCAGATCCGCATTTCTCATAATCCGGAACGGATGGGCTGTGATGATGTCATAATTCAAAAACAGGGAGGGCATATTTTTCTCAATAATTTCTTCCAGCAGGATTACATTGTGTATTTCCTTGCCGTCTTTTCCTACTGTGACCGGAAGTTCAATGATTCTCGGAAGGACAGAAGGCACCTGAACCATAGCAAATTCCAGTTCTTTTCCGCCTTTTTTCTTTTTTAAGAGGGCTGCAATGTTTAGTGATTTGTTGCGCACCAGAGGAAACGGTCTGGAAGAGTCCACTGCCATGGGGGTCAGTACCGGATAAACGTTTTCTTTGAAATATTTATCTGCGTATTCTTCCTGTTCCGGAGTCAGGTCTTCGTACCCGTCCAGGATATTCAGGCCGTTCTGACGCAGCGCCGCAAGAACAGAACGGTTGTAGGTGGAATACTGGACATTAACCAGCTCATGGGCTTTTTTACTGATTTTTTCCAGCTGTTCCCTTGCCGTCAGCCCTGCAATATCGGTTTTGCTGTAATTGGCATGAACCAAATCCTTTAACGACGCAACCCGCACCATAAAAAACTCATCCAGATTGGAAGAAGTGATGCTTAAAAACTTCAGGCGCTCAAATAAAGGCAGGTTTTTATCCCTTGCTTCGCTCAGTACCCGATAGTTAAACTCGATCCAGCTTAGTTCCCGATTTACATAGTTCTGGGGATTCAAAAAATCCTTTCTTTCCTGTGCTTCCATGCTTATCCTTTCCTTTTCTGCCTCAAAATCGGGCGAATTCCATAGATTTCTTCAAAGAAATCTGCCTTCTGCTCAAACGATACCCGTTCCAGCGTAATATCTCCTTCATAATCGGTTATGATGACCAGTTTCCGATCCTTCATGGTCATACGGCAGCCGGCCAGCTTCTGCTTATGGCTTCTGTCCATGGAATTTGCCAGTCTCAAAATACCAGTCAGTTTTCCGATTAAAACCGTAACCTTCTTTACATCCACATCTGTCAGTCCGCTCTGGAATGCTCCAAGCTCCAAATGGACGTTATCATATTCAAAATCTCGGATATTATAACGGACAACGTTGGCCACGATTTCTCTTTCCAGATGGCTGAGGCCAATGATTTCTGTGGACATAATAATATTGTATGCGCATTCGTTGGAATTTTTCATACTAATAAACTTCCCGCAGGCATGAAGAAGGACGGAGATCTGCAGAAGCAGCCGTTCTTTTTTCCCCATTCCGTGGTAGCGCCTGGTCACGTCGAAAATTCTCAGCGCATAATCTTCCAGCGCCTGATTGTGGCTGCTGTGGCATTTATATCTCTTTGCCAGGTTGCGGGCTTCAATGACAATATCCCGCTCAAAATCATGATTAAATTTAACCAGACGGTTCTTTTCCGCATAATCGGCTGCAATTCCGTCGCACATACTGCTCCCTGGAAGCCAGATCATCTCCGCTCCGGTCATTTCAAAAAGGCTTTTATAAATCGCCGCGCTGGGAAACAGAAATTTTACAAACTCGCCGTTTACTCCCAGACGGTCTGCCACGGCGTCCATCCCCAGATTGACCAGTTCCTGGTAGTATTTTTCTGCCTCCTCTGTCGTGAGGCGATCCGGCAGCGCCCCCTTCTCTTTTATTCCAAACAAGAAACGGGTATTCCGGCCGATTCCGATAATATTTTTAATTTCCCTGTCTTTTAAATGGATTTTCCGGAACGTGAATAGTTCGTTGTCCACAATCTCTCCGATTAATTTCATCGTCAGTTCCAGATTAGCCGGAACTCCGGACAGTAGTTCCCGTACCCTGAGACCGCCAAGCGGAAGGTTCTGGGTGGTAACCAGCGTGTCCTTGTCAAACAGCGTAAGCTGGACGCTGCCAAACCCGATGTCTACAATCGCCGTTCCCTTCTGGATAATTCGATTAAACTCCGCGTCCTTTACAGCAATTGCCTTATAGCTGATAAACCGCTGCTCGGAATTGCTGATGATTTTAACATCCAGATCCGTCCGTACTTTGATATGATCCAGAATAATCTGGTTGTTTTCCGCTTCTCTCAGGGCGCTGGTCGCATAAGCCCTGTAAGCCTGTACTCGGTATCCTTTCATAATTCTGGAAAAGTCTTCCAGAACCCGACACATCTCATCTATGGATTCATAACTGATTTTTCCGTATTTATAAACGTCCCGTCCCAAAGCAATCATGTGGCGGACTCTGTCAATTGACCGCACTCCATATTTGGGGGAAATTTCATAAATGCTTAATTCCATCTCAAAAGATCCGATATCAATTGCTGCAAAGGTCTGTATCGCCGCCATAGAACCCCCTCCTTATTCTTCCGTCTTTTTCCCTAACAGATGGGTAATGAACTGAGCTGCCGTACGTCCGGAAAACCCTCCGTGGGACAATTCCCATTTATTTGCTTCTGCATACAGTTCTTCTTCTGAAATCGCCAGGTCACAACGCTTGGCAAGGGTTTTTACAATCTTCTGGAATTCCATCTTATCAGGAGCGCCAAAGTAAATCGTAACTCCAAACCGAGCAACCAGGGACAGCTTTTCCTGAACCGTATCGTTGCCATGAAGATCGTCTAAAATCTCCTTTTTGTCGCTGAATTTTTCCCGAATCAGATGACGGCGGTTGGATGTGGCATAAATCAGCACATTGGACGGCTTTTTCCCCAATCCGCCTTCAATAATCGCCTTTAAATACTTATATTCAATCTCAAAATCTTCAAACGACAAATCATCCATGTAGATGATGAATTTGTAATTCCGATCCTTAATTTCTTCCAGAACGTCGGAAAGACAGCAGAACTGATGCTTGTACACTTCAATGATCCGGAGACCTTTTTCATAATATTGATTCAGAATCGCCTTCACGCTGGAAGATTTTCCCGTTCCCGCGTCTCCGTAAAGCAGCACGTTGTTGGCTTCTTTCCCCTCGATAAACGCTTCTGTATTTTCAATCAGCTTTTTCTTCTGGATCTCGTATCCGACTAAATCATCCAGGTATACGTGGTCAATGCTGGTAATGGGTTCAATCCAGGTACGCTCCCTGCCGCTCTTTTCCTTGCGCTCTTCAATACGGAAGGCCTTATGGAGGCCAAAACGGCCTACTCCGAATTCCTTATAAAAGCCGGTTGCCAGCGCCTGAAATTTTTCTGTCGTACCGGCTGCTTCCAGGTCCCTGGCCAGCGTAATAATCCGATCCCGAATCCGGCGGTTAAACACTTTTCCAGTCCGCTCTGCCCCGTGAAATTCAGACAGATACTGCCAGATCCCTCCGGAAAGAGACGTAATATCTTTTTCAAACAGCTCTTTCATCAGGGAAAAGTCATGGGCCGCCAGCTGGTTAATCGTGCCATGAACCGGCCCCACAATCTCACAGGCCGTACTGTAGGCGTTTTCATGGGTCGCCAGACAATAAGCCAGAAAGCAATGCCACAGATTTCCTTCAAATCCATATGCAGCCGCCAGCTCTAACAACTGGTTGGCACAGGCATATACGTCCAGTTCCGCCCCTTCTTCCTGATCCAGAAGTTTTGCCATCGAATCAAATAACTCCTGATGCTCCATATTTCTGTACAGCACAAATTCCAATGTATTCATACGTTTGCCCTCTGTTTAGTAGTTTCCTAAAATCCGCATTCCTGCCGCTTCCTGGGAAATCCCCATCAATGCATTCTGAACCGGCGCTTCGCTTAAATTTCCCTCAATATCTACAAAAAACCGGTATTCCCAGTTTCTTCCCACAATAGGCCTGGATTCAATCATTACCATATTGACGTGATTGAAAATGAAATTGCCCAGCATATTATAAAGAGTACCGCTCTTATGAGGCAGTTCAAAACAAATGCTGACCTTTTTTGCATCTGACTGGTAAATCGGCCGGCTGGCCACTACGATAAAGCGGGTAGTATTGGATTTATTGTGGTTAATGCTTGTCCGCAAAGCGGTAAGGCCATAAATCTGTCCGGCTGTTTCGCTGGCTACAGCTGCCTGGCTTTTGTCCCCGTCTTCCAATACCTTTTTTGCCGCCATAGCCGTATTGGCAACGCTGACCTGCCGCCAGTGTTTGTTGGAATTTAAATATTCCGAACACTGCATCAGGGCCTGGGGATGGGAATATACCGTACGGATTTCCTCCAGTCCGGCGTCCGGCAGTCCCAGCAGGGCATGGTTAATCTCAAGAAATACTTCCCCTACTATGTAATTATTATATTTTACTAATAAGTCATAAATGCTGCTGACCGCTCCTGCAGAAGAGTTTTCAATCGGAAGCACTGCATACGCTGCCTGTCCCCTGCTGACTTCTTCCATGGCCTCTTCCCAGGAAGGCACGTGATGGGCCTGGACGTCCGGACCAAAATACTGCTTTGCGGCCTCATGGCTGTAAGCGCCCTCTACTCCCTGATACACCACCTGTACCTGCTCTTTTGCCAGTTTTTCTACCGGAGCAAATCCAGATGGATCCGTCTTTCCATGTTCTGCCAGAAGCTGGTACTGATACCTGCGGCTGATGGTCATAATCTGGGAAAACAGCTCCGTAACAGCCTGTTCGTTAAACGTTCCGTGAGCCAGCTGCCGCACCGCTTCCAGTTTCTGCTTTTCTCGTTCCCCATCGTAGACTGGTTTTCCGGTTTCGATTTTAAAAGATGCCACATCTGCGCACAGCTTCATTCGCTCTTCAAATAATGCAACCAGGTCTTTGTCGATTGCATCCAGTTTTTTTCTGATTTCCTGTAAGTCTAAGTTCTGCATATTAGTTCTGCTCCATCTCTTCCAGCATTTTGATGATGACGTCTCTGGTGTAAGCTCCCGCAAACTTCTTCTGTTCTGGCGGAAGTTCTTTTAAATAAATTGGTTTTCCATAACGGACCGTAACTTTGGATTTGCGGATAAACGGTATATGCTTTTCAAATATATCCGCAGTTCCGGTCATTGCTACCGGAATAACCGGACAGCCGCTTTTTTCTGCAATTTTCAGACTTCCCTCTTTAAAAGGAAGCAGCTCCTTCCGGTCTGCATTGCGGCTGCGGGTCCCTTCTGGGAAAATCCAGACCGAAATTCCCTTTTTTACCTGCTCGATTCCTTTCAAAATGGTCTTTAACCCTTCTTTAATGTTGTCTCTGTCTAAAAACAGGCAGTTTACGTTGCGCATCCAGTCACGAAGCAGATAATACCGCTCCATTTCCTTTTTTGCCACAAATCCGGTCAGATCCGGAACGGTTACATATCCAATCAGAATATCAAAATAACTTCTGTGATTTCCCACATAAAGAACCGCCGTGTCTTTTGGAATATTCTCCCGCCCTTCTACGGTATACGAAACCCCGCTTACTTTTAAAATCAGCCGGAACATAAACTGGACAATTTTCAGGCTTTGCCGGTTCCGTTTATCCAGATCTTTTTTAGCCAGAAAATGCTCATAAATCAAAATGGGAATGCTTAGGATCAGGAAAGAAAACAAGATAATTGCTACTAGTAAAAAACGTATCATACCAACGTTCCTCCGAAGATTCGTTATAGTGAAACGATTTAGGACGGCGCATTTTTCCGCCGTCCTGAACAGTTTCTATCATTATATAAAATCCCAAAAACAAATACAAGTATATGACACAAATTTTACCATTTTTGAAATCCGGTAATCCGCTCAAACAAAAGGCCTGTCAGAAACCACAGCGGCGCAAAATCCAGGCGGATCAGTCCGTTGACGCTGGAGTGGCGTCCGGTATAGTCCCAGGGGCAGATTCCCCTGTCTTTTAAAAACATTCCGCACAAATATTCTGCAAGAAAAATCAAAACCATGTACAGCATCCCATGGCGGACCGCTCTGTCCGTCTGATTTAATGATGTCCCTATCCCGCTGCTTCCATCGCCAATCCATTGATCCACCCTGCTGCCAATAGGCCCCAGCAAAGCTCCCATGCCGTAAATAGGAAACATCAGCAGGGACGTATGCCCCATCAGCCTCCAGTCTCTTGCCAGAATGGATTCTGCCGAGGTAAAAATCACTTCCAGACACCATCCGGCAATTCCGCATTTAAAGAAATTTTTTAAAAATCTGCTCAAAATAATTCTCCCTTTCCTATCACATAATATGTGCAGAAAAGGGAGAATCCATACTGACTATTTTCTTTTATAACAGCGGGGAAAGCAGACGGCTTCCCTGCTCTTTGATACGAATCAGCAGAGAACGGGATTCGTATACTTCTTTTGTGATTTTCCGACAATGTTTTAAGTCATTCATAAACTCTTGTTCCAGCTGCTGGGTAATCGTTTCATCATAAATTGTCGCATTGACTTCAAAATTCAGCTCAAAACTGCGGATGTCCATATTGGCGGTGCCGTAGCTGCTGACCCGTCCGTCCACCATTACGCCTTTTGCATGAAGGAATCCGTTGTCATATACGTAGCATTTTGCCCCTGCTTCGATAAGGTCGCCGGCATAGGAATAGGTCGCCCAGTATACAAACGGATGATCCGGCTTGCAGGGAATCATCAGACGGACGTCCACACCGGATCTGGCCGCTATGCGCAGCGCCGATAAAACCGCGTCATCCGGTACAAAATACGGCGTGTGGATATAAATGCTCTTTCTTGCCTTGTGGAACAGTTCCAGATAATTGTTGCGAATCTGCCGGTCTGCCGTATCCGGCCCGCTGGCTATAATCTGGATTGCCACCAGCCGCTTTCCTTCTTCCTGCATGGCTTTTACCAGGCCGTTGCGGTACGGGGAATCAAAATAGGACGGCGTCTGGAACAGATTTTCGTGAGCCGCATAATTCCAGTCCAGGGCAAACCGGATCTGCAGACTGATGACTGCGTCTCCCGTAATTTTTAAATGGGTATCGCGCCAGTAACCAAACTTGGGATCCCTGGAAATGTATTCCCTTCCGATGTTAAATCCGCCGACATATCCGACTGTTCCGTCGATGACTACAATCTTTCGGTGGTTGCGGTAGTTGACACGCAGATTCAGCCTTCCCAGCAGAGCGGGAAAGAATACTCCCACCTTTACGCCTGCCTGTTTCAGCTCTTCCCACCGTTTCTTCGGCATAAACCGGCCGCCCATGCCGTCATAGAGAATCCGGACTTCTACTCCGTTGCGTACCCGATCAATTAAAATCGGCACAATGGAATCAAACAATTCGTCGTTTTTAATAATATAGTACTGGATGTGAATAAATTTCTGGGCCTGCCGCAGACTTTTCCGCAGGTCTTCAAACTTGGCCTCTCCGTCAGAAAATACCTTCACATCATTGTGTACCGTAAGAACGCTGCCGGACGTTTTCAGATTGTACATAATCAAGTCGCCGTAATCCCGTACCAGGGGATCGTCCATGTTCTCATGGTTAAAATTGCGCAGGATTTCTTCCTGACTGCGGATGGAAGATCCCATCTGATCTTCCAGCTTTTTAATCCGGAACATTTTGCTCTTTCGGAAATCCTGACCAAATAACAGATAAAACAGAATTCCGAAACCTGGTATAAAATAAAGAGCAAGAAGCCATGCCCAGACCGTTTTGGGGTCACGCCGCTGGAAAAATACAATAATAATCGACAAAATCAGATTAATAAATAAGATATTGTCCATCAGCCACTGCCAGGCCGTGCCCAGTCCTTCTGCTATTGTCTCCATAGTGAATTCCTTTCCTCTAACAATAAACTTCATATTCTTCTCCATTCTAGCACACTTTATTACCTGTGTACAGAGATGAGAAATTGACAGATTGTTCCTGACATCTTAAAATGATAGCTGGATTCAAATCAACCAGGAAAATGGGCCAGCGCCCAGAAAGGATTTTTGTTTATGAAACGGATTCTTGTAATCGGAACCGGAGGCACCATTGCCTGCAAGCGCGACGATGACGGCTTAAAGCCGGTTATGTCTTCCGAGGAACTGCTTTCCTTTGTTCCAGATACCAAAACATTTTGTCATGCAGATACCCTGCAGGTTTTAAATATTGACAGCACCAATATGCAGCCGGCCCACTGGCTGATGATTGCCCAGTCTGTTAAAGAACACTATGACCAGTATGACGGCTTTGTGATCTGTCACGGTACGGACACCATGGCCTATACGGCGGCGGCGCTGTCCTATTTAATTCAGGACTCTCCCAAACCCATTGTCATTACCGGCGCGCAAAAACCTATTGATATGGAAAATACAGACGCCAGAACCAATCTTTCGGACAGTCTGCTGTTTGCTTCCTGCAAGAAGGCTCATGGGGTCAATCTGGTGTTTGACGGAAAAGTGATTGCCGGAACCAGGGGCAAAAAGGAGCGCACAAAAAGCTACAATGCTTTTTCCAGTATTAACTTCCCTTATATCGCCGCCATCCAGGAAGATCATGTGATTTTTTATCTGGATGACAAAGACCAGAAGGAACGGCACGTCCGCTTTTCCCTGACCATGAATTCCAACGTAGGGCTTTTGAAACTGATTCCTTCTATGGATGCAGGACTTCTGAATTATATGGCTGAACACTACGACGGCGTAATCATTGAGTCCTTCGGCGTAGGCGGTCTTCCCTCCTATGAATCCGGAGACTTCCGCCAGGCCATTGACAAGTGGACTTCCATGGGAAAAACGGTCATTATGACCACCCAGGTAACCAACGAAGGCAGCAATATGTCCATCTACGAGGTGGGTAAAAAAATGAAACGGGATTTTGGCCTGCTGGAAGCCTATGATATGACGTTAGAAGCGGCTGTTACCAAGCTGATGTGGATCCTGGGACAGACCAGAGAACCGGAAAAGATTCGGGAATTGTTTTATCAGACCATTAACCGAGATATTTTGTGGAAGCAGGGGTAATCCCCCCCTGTTTCCTACTTAAACTGGTTTTTCCCTGAATTGTAAACGTACCCTGCCGTCAAAAGTTTTGACTTCAGTTCTTCTTCATCCACATCCAGACTGCGGCACAATTCTTCCAGAGTCGGATAATTGTCCCGTAACTGGGTGTTGATGTAGCTTAACAGCATAATGGGATCTTTTGGGATTGCCATAGTTGATTCTCCTTTCAGCAGGTTATTCTGCTGCCTGGATTGCGCGTTCTTCTCCGGCTGCTACCGTATCGTTAACCAGATAGGTGCTCTCATCTTCCGGACTCTGGATCGGCGCTACCACTGCATGGAAACCATATTCTTTAAAAAATCCGCCGTAAGATTCTTCGGAAGACGCCTCGTAGTAAGCGCTCTGAATCTGTACTTCGTCGTTAATTGCCTTTACCAGCGCAGTTGCATAGGAAACGGCTTCTTCTTTCGTAGTTTCTTCAGAAACCAGAACTTCCAGATTGACCATCTTTTCTTCCTCATTTACATTAAAGCCAATCTGCTCTAAATTCGGGTAATCCTCTGACTCCATAAAAATTTCGCCTAAGTCCTCATAAACCTGTTCCCAGACAATCTGCACATCTTCTTTTATAGAAAAATCCGGTGCGGCAGCTTCCCCGCTGGGCGTTACAATATTGCTCTGGGTACAGCCGCTCAAAAGCATTGCGGCGCAGCCCATAACCGCCAGCATTTTCTTTGCCTTCTTCATGTGGAATTTCCTCCTTATTACCTTTTCTGTTTTATGTCGCTTGTATTATAGCGAATCTTTCTGGATTTTAACAGAGGTTTTTTGAAAAAGTCATAAAATCTTTCGTTTTTTCTCTTGCTTTTTCCCAGTGCCGGTGTTATTATGTTCAATATATTTGATTTTTATATTTTTTTGAACACAGGTTAGGAGGATTTTATGAAATCTCGCATTGACTGGGTTACCACCGCAATTCCCTGCGCTGCCATTGTCCTTTTATGTATTCTTTTTATGGTCTGGCCAGAGCAGTCTTCCGCTACTTTAGAATCTATCCGCTTTTTCTTTGGCGACCAGCTGGGCAGCTACTATCTGGTAATTGGACTTGGCGTGTTCTTTCTTAGCTTATATATCGCTTTTTCCAGGTATGGAACCATCCGTCTGGGAGATTGCGAAAAACCTGCCTACTCCAATTTCCAGTGGGGCTCTATGATGTTTACTTCCGGACTGGCGGCAGATATTTTATTTTATTCCCTGTGTGAATGGATCCTGTATGCAAATGAACCCCATATTTCTGATATGGGAAGCATCCAGGACTGGGCTTCTACCTACCCGCTGTTTCACTGGGGGCCAATTCCCTGGGCATTTTATCTGGTACTGGCTGTTGCCTTCGGCTTTATGCTTCATGTCCGCAAACGCACCAAGCAGAAGTATTCGGAAGCCTGCCGCCCTCTGTTAGGGAAAAAGACCGATGGAATTGCAGGAAAAATCATTGATTTAATTGCCGTTTTCGCTTTGGTTGCCGGAACTGCCACGACCTTTTCCGTTTCTTCTCCCCTGCTTTCCATTATATTCAGCCAGTTTTTAGGGATTGAAGAATCTAAAATCCTGACCATCGTCATCCTGGCAATTGTTGGCATTATTTACATTATAACCGTGTATTTCGGTATGAAAGGAATCGCCAGACTGGCTGCCGGATGCGTATACTTTTTCTTCGCTTTCCTTCTCTATGTATTTATCGGCGGAGGAAAGGCCCAGTATATTATCGAAACCGGCATTACCTCTCTGGGAAATCTGGTTCAGAATTTCATCTCCATGTCCACCTGGACAGACGCTTTGCGTACCTCGTCCTTCCCTCAGAACCTGACGATTTTCTACTGGGCTTACTGGATGGTATGGTGTGTGGCTGCCCCGTTTTTCATTGGAAGCATCAGCAAAGGACGTACCATCAAGCAGACGATTTTAGGCGGATATTTCTACGGACTTGCCGGAACATTTGTCTCTTTTATTGTCCTGGGAAACTATGGTTTAGGTCTGCAGATGCAGGGACAGCTTGATATTCTCGGCATTTACGAACAGAGCCAGAATCTTTGCACCGCTATCCTGGCTGTTATGGATACTCTGCCTCTTCCTGCTATCGGGCTGATTCTGCTTGCGATTACGATGATTACGTTTTACTCAACCTCTTATGATGCCCTTGCGCTGGTAGCTGCTTCTTATTCTTATAAGGAACTGCCGGAGGGCGAAGAGCCTGCGAAAAAAGTAAAACTGTTTTGGGCTGTACTGCTGATTCTCTTCCCCATCGCCCTGGTATTTTCTGACAACTCCATGGCGAACCTGCAGACGGTGTCCATCATCGCCGCTTTCCCTGTGGGGATTATCATTGTAATGATGATTTACAGTTTCTTTAAAGACGCAAAGGAATATCTGAAGTCATAAACTTTATTCGTTGTAAAAAGTGTAATTGCCTCTGCAAAATTCGTTGTATTTTTTGTGCTTGTGTGTCATACTATACCTATAATATGAGAATGGAGGTTGTGTATGTACCGGATTGCGATTGAAAAGCTGTTAAAATGGAAACAAAATAAGCGCCGCAAACCTTTGATTATCGAAGGTGCCCGTCAGGTTGGGAAAACCTGGCTGATGAAAGAGTTTGGCAGACAGTCGTATGCAGATACCGTATATATCAATTTTGACTCCAATTCCAGAATGGCAGAGTTATTTGCGTCCGATCTGGATACGGATCGTTTAATTACGGGCCTGGAGCTATATGTGGGGCACAAAATTGACCCCAAAAATTCCCTGCTGATTTTTGATGAAGTGCAGGAAGTTCCAAGGGCATTGGCGTCACTCAAGTATTTCTATGAAAATGCTCCTCAGTACCACATTGTATGCGCCGGTTCTCTGCTCGGTATTGCCTTGCACCAGGGCACGTCTTTTCCTGTTGGCAAAGTAGATTTCTTAAAGCTGTATCCTCTTTCCTTCAAAGAATTTTTGATGGCAACTGGTAAAGAACAATTTGCCGAACTGCTTGATAAGCAAGACTTCCAAATGATTACGAGCTTTAAGCAAACCTATATTGATGCTTTGAAACACTATTACTTTGTTGGCGGAATGCCCGAAGCGGTACAGACTTTTTCAGAGGATAAAGACTTTAATGAAGTTCGTGAAATTCAAAAACGGATCCTTGCGGCCTACGAACAGGATTTTTCCAAGCACGCTCCTAACGAAATTGTTCCGAGGCTGCGTATGTTATGGAATAGCATTCCTTCCCAGTTAGCTAAAGAAAACAAAAAGTTTATCTACGGTCTTGTGCGTGAAGGTGCCCGTGCGAAGGATTATGAAACTGCAATTATGTGGCTCAGCGATTGCGGCCTTGTTCATAAGGTTAGCCGTATCAATACAGCAGGTATCCCTTTACGGGCCTATGAAGACTTGAAAGCATTTAAGCTGTTTGTGGTAGACGTCGGACTCCTTGGCTGCATGGCTGGACTTCGCCAGCGTACTTTGCTTGATGGCAATGACCTTTTTGTTGAGTTCAAGGGCGCTCTTACCGAACAATATGTTTGCCAGCAGCTAAAAACTATCGAGGATCTGGATGTTTATTACTACACAAATGACAGAGGATCCTGTGAAGTTGACTTTGTTGTTGATACAGGTGAACGGATCGTTCCTGTAGAGGTAAAAGCTGAAGTAAATCTCAAAGCCAAGAGCCTGAAGGCTTACCAGGAGAAATTTTCTCCTGAAATTTCTATCCGCACATCTATGTCCGACTACAAAAAAGAAGAATGGCTTATCAATCTGCCGCTGTATGCGATAGATCAGATTGCTCACATCCAAGAAATTTAAAAGAGAGCGAATGCCCACTTTATACAAACGATTTTCAAACTGTCTGTTTTATGAGGCCGTACTAAACTTCGGCCTCATTTTTTGTTTTTCTGTATTTTGTAATAAGTTTCACAAAATGTTACATTTTTCTATATTATAACATCATTCCTGTTTTTCCCATTAATATTGCAGATAATTTATGCAAATGTTATAACAATTACAGAGTTTTTATCACGGCGCGCAAGTGAAAACTTCTCTCATTCTACCACATTTCCTTCTAATATGGAATACTGGCAAAAAAACACCCTGCCAGAAAACTGATTCCAGCAAGGTGCTTTTCTCCTTTGCTTCCTAATTTCCCTGTTTTACCGTTGCTTCCAGATAATCCAACAGCATACAGTGAAAGTCATTTCCTGTTATCCTTCCCAATCCTCCTTCTGCACAGGCAATTTCGTCATACGAAGAAACTTTATCCTGTCTGATGCACTTCCCGCTTATCACAACCGGAACCGGTTCTCCGCTGTGCTCTTTCCGTTCACAGGGAGTTGAGTGATCGGCGGCCAACGCTACAACAACCGGTTCTTCAATTTCCTGGCGGATTCCCTCTAACACCTTCCCTACCATTTGATTAAACTGCTCAATCGCCTTTACCTTTCCAAACGGATTGTTGTCATGCCCCATCAAATCCGTCGCTTTGTAATGCAAAGCCACAAAATCATGGGTTTTCAAGGCTTCCACTGCCAAATCCGCCTTTTTCCCAATATCCGTATCGATATTTCCGGTAAAAGCTTCATCGGTTACCACATCAAATCCGGCCAGCCTGGCAACGCCTAAGACCGTCCGTTCTGACGCAACGCAGCAGGCAGTAAAACCCAGCTTTTCTGTGATTTTTTCAATCTGCGTCATCATTCCCGCGCCTCTGGTCAAAATGCAGTTAGCCGGAAGAAGGCCGTTTTCCTTTCTTTCTTTATTAAGCGGATGGGCGCTTAAAATCTTATGGGCCCGTTCCAGTACCTGATTTAAAATATCTGCTGTGTATCCGGCCTCCGGACTTTCATTCAGAGCCTGGGCGGTTTTGATTGGTTTTCCTTCCTTCTTGGGATCGGTGTCCGAGACGGATGAAGATAGTCCTTTCCCCCGCAGAATCAGTACTGCCCGATGTTCCGTTGCCTCCTTAAACAGCGCCTGTATGTCTCCGATTTTCATGCCGTTTAACGCCTGAGCCAGCTGGTTGGTTCCAGTCCGAATTCTTCCGGCTCTTCGGTCTGTAATGATTCCTTCCTCATCTGCTGTAGCAAAGTTGCACCGAAATGCCACATCTCCGCCGATGAGTTCTACGCCGTCTCCAAATGCTTCTATCGGACCCCGTCCTGGATAGTCTTTGATTCCATAACCAAATAAAATCAAATGTCCTAAATCGGTTCCTACCGGAATTCCTGCATGGTAAAGGTCCATGATCCCGCAAGCTCCGCCTTTTGCCAGCTCATCCAGACATCCGGTATCTGCATACTGCAAAGGCGTCTTCCATCCAAGCTCTTCGCAGGGGCGATCTCCCACTCCGTCTGCTATTGCCAACAGAACTTTCTTTTTCATAGGTTTTCTTCTCCTTTGCACATCTTTTTAAATGATTACATGAATCCAGGTAAAATAGATCAGCGACATCGCGCAGGCCGCGATAAAGCAGGAAATCAATCCAAATATCAGCTCATCCTTTACGTCAAAGTAACCGGTACCAAAATACAGCGTATTAACTTTTGAATGCGGCGGCAGCGTAATCGTGGTAGAAATACCAAATGCGCAAACCAGCGCCAAAGGAACTGGATCGATTCCAAGTCCCTGTGCCAGAGTAATAACTGCCGGAATCAAAATGGTAGTTCTGACGGTTTTGCTGGTAAAAATCATGTGACTGAATACGGTAATAAAAATTAAAATTACGGCTACTAAAGACGGATTCATTCTATCCAGTCCAATTGCCTCAACCAGGTTGCCAATCAGCCAGCTGGCAGCTCCTGAATCATCTACGGCGTTCCCTACGGCATATGCGCCTGCTGAAAAGATCATCAAATCCCATTTAATGTTTGCCTCTTTCCAACTGATAACGCCAATTCCAGGAAGCAGGCACAAAAGCATTCCCAGCACTGCAGTCTGCTCGGTACTGATCTCAAATCCAAACCAGGCTTCCTGATAATCGCCAGTTGCCCAGAGGAATAGTGTTAATAAGAATATAAACAATGCCTTTTTCTCGCGGACAGAGATTGGCCCCAGCTCTTCCAGCTGTTTCTTTAAGGTTTCGGCGGCTCCTCCCATTGCTCCAGTCATCTCATCTTTATATTTATAGAGACACATTCCTACGATAAACGCAATAACTGTTGTAATGATTGCCTGGGGCAGAGACCCTAACAGCCACTCCATATAGCCTACGTCTCCTCCTGCCTGCTCATTGATAAATCCAATGGCAAGTACCTGGGCGGATGTTGCCGTCATAACTACGGATGTTGCAAACGCATTGTTTTGAACTCCCTGCAGCATCAGAAGCCTGCCGAAATTACTTTTTCCTGGTACCGCTTTATAAATTTCCAGGATAATAAGGGCAATCGGCACAATCAAAGACGCTCTGGCAGTCGTGGACGGCACGAAAAACGCCAGAATATAGTTGACAATTACAAATACTACCAGAACCTGCGTCGGTGTTTTGGCAAATTTGGTCGTCAGATATAGGGCAATCCGCTTGCCCAGATTTGTTGCACTCATGGCAGATGTCAGCACAAAGGCAGAAACCATCAGCCAGATAATATCAAACCCAAGCGCCCCAAATACAATTTCCTGATCTTCTACTGCTCCAATCAGGGGAAGCAGTAAAATCAAAATAATAGAAGTCAGGTAAATCGGAATTGGTCTGGCAATCCACATAATCAGCGCAAAGGCAAACAGCGCCATACTCTTCTGCGCTTCCGGAGTAACGGTCTCCGGCAGTTTTAAAAATAAGATAAGAAAGAATACAGCTATTGCTGCGATGGTACTGGCAATCGGAATCCATTTTTTCTTTTGTTCTGTTGACATACTTTCCCCTCCTCCAACGTCCAATCCAGGCCGCGCGCTCCCTTATTGGCACACTCTTTATAGCTTCATTATATCCTTCTTCCACTTTTAACTCAATCGAATAAAGTTTACAAACTAATAACTTTTTGTTATTATTGGTTCAAACGAAGGCCGTTCTGAAATTTACAGATAAAGGTGGAATCTTTATGGACATTTCGAAGTTGGAATCTTTTTTAGCCTTAGCCAAAACCCAGCATTTTGCCAAAGCTGCCGACAAACTTTATATCTCCCAGCCGGCTTTAAGCAAACGTATCAAAGCTCTGGAAGATGAATTGGGCGTTCCTCTTTTTAACCGGATGGGAAATCACACGTTCCTGACCATTCACGGAGAAGCATTCCGTCCATTTGCGGAAAACATGGTGGCTACCTGCAACAGCGCAAAAGAATACATCCGCCAGATCGAAAACATGGAACATGGCGTTTTAAATTTTGGAGCCACCAACTTTATCGGGGTTTATATGCTTCCGGCCGTCATTGCCCGTTTCCATCAGAAATATCCCAATGTTACGATTAACATGAACATCAATACGTCCCAGACCATTCTGGAAATGCTTCATAAAAACCAGTTGGAATTTGTGTTTGTTTCCGACTATATTATTGCCGATCCGGAAAATTATGAGATTGAACAATACTGGCAGGACAGTCTGAAGCTGATTGTTGGTACCAGTCATCCTCTGTTCGGCAAAAAAGACTGCTCCTTTTCGGATGTGCAGAATGACCTCTACATTACCAAAAAGAAACAGTCTTCTCAATATAAATTCCTGGAACACATTTTCCGCCAGTATCAGGTGGATTTTCCAAATAAACTTTTTATCAGTACCCAGGATGCTATCAAAGAGGCGGTTGTGAATAACGTGGGAATCTCCATTATGTCCGAACTGGCAGTAGAGCGGGAAGTAAACGCCGGCCTGATTACTGCCCTGGATTTTCGGGAAACGCCAATTCTTCGCAACATCCAGTATGCGTATCTTAAAAATAAATACCTGACCCCTGCTGCTAAGGCATTTCTTCAGATGCTGTGATAAAACTCAATTTCCTTCATTACAGAAAGTATCTTATCCATGATTTTGTCCTGCAGATAAGCAGGGTTCAACTGCTTTTTTGCATATTTTAAAAAGCTGTCTTGTGTAAGCTGGATCAGCTGGGCTGTAAAATATCTCTCCCAGCTAAAATATTCTTTACTTTCTATATAGTCTTCAGAATGCTCCAGCTTACCCAAAAGACCGCTATCTTCTATCAAGCCAGAAGAAAGAATAAGCCACTCAAAGGATTCTGGTAAATACAGGTTAATATTCTGATTCCATTCGAGCAGCTGATTCAGTTTTCCCATTTCAGCCCCAAAAGCCGCACCATCGGCAATTATCAAAACATTCTCGTCCATATGCTTAACTACGGTTGCAAAAATATTGGATTTTCCCTGTGCGCTTATACAGATATGTCCTTCTGTTTTATCACATACCCCTTTAAAAAACTGGAATCCGGAGTTAGCGTCTTCTGTGATTACCACCTTCGGCTGAATAGGTTTTGTATAGTCTTTCAGCTGATATAAATGATAGAACTCACTATAAGTTTTCTTCAATGTTCCGTATTTTCCCGAATCACGAATGCCGTAAATCTCATCTGCACTATATGGCAAAGATGGGATGCCTTCTCTCGTAACAATCACATAATAGTTGTCTGTATTTTGAATGGCGGCTGCAAACGCATCACTCATTACAAAATCATTTCCTTCGTCGATAAAAACAATACTGTCCTGCATCATGGAAAGTTGACCTGGCCATGTACGACCTTCTAAAACCGTACATTCCTTGCTGCATTGCAGTTCTACCCCGCTGGCATCCCCATTTTCGTAGTGTTCCCGTATCATATCTACCAGGGTAGTTTTTCCCGTAGCACTGTCTCCCCGTATTACGGTTATATTTCTCTTGATCTCAAAATCATAACGGATTCTCTTATTTTGTACAACGATTCTAAACTTTCCCCTCATTTGCAGACCTCCTATACATAAAGTCCTGCAATCGGGACAAGCTCTTTCATAGTGTGAACAATCTGGTTTGTATTGAGAATACATATCTCAAATGTACCGCTGCCAAAATTCATCAGATGGCGAAGGTTAATTGTAAGATCTTCTGTCTCTGCCAGTCTTAAAATCCATTTTGCACAGTTGTCCCCGCAGGTTGAGGCATTAAAAATCTTGTTCCGTTCATTTTTCATAAGAATCAGTGTTTTAACGCCGCCAGACAAAGAGGTTGGCGCTATTTTCCCCAGAACAGGGCTGTCAATGACAGCTCCGCCCAAAACTGCAGACTTATCTATATCCAGGATCATCTCCTTTGCCATCGGATCGGTAATCCATGAATCCTCATATACATTTTTAAAATATACAGAGGTATTAAACACCGCTTCCGGCATATTTCCATAATAAATTTTCAGCATTCCTTTCGCCCCCTAAAAGCCTGTTCTCATTCTATACAACAGCTCATCCTCCTATAGCTGAACTGTTATCATTTTATCATATATTCTCTGCATTTTACAAGTAAGTTACCCTTGAATACCCATGAATCAAGGCTGCCGTCCATCCAACCAAACCGGTTAGCTGTACGTCAGCCTTTTCTTTTTATGATGTCCATATTAAATTCTGAACAGGCGCCGAAGCCTTAATTCCGCCTCTCCTTCGTCACTCCCTTCTAAATAAAATACTAAACTGTTCCCCCGCGGCTGCAACCCCGTCTGCATCGCCTCATAATCCTTTACATTGATCCTCGTGGCGTCACCCTGGATATATATATCACAGGTAAATTGATTTGCGGTCCTTACAAGATAGGATATTGGCAACGTCCGATACGGGGCAAGAATGTCAACTTTTTTAGTCAACATACGCATCACCCCACTAAATGCATAAAGCGATTGTCAATCAGTTTCTCATGGGCTTCTCAATTTTGTACAATAATTATACTATGTTTGTACAGATTATACAATAGTCCATTTCTAAAATTTTAATTAAGAGACAATCTTCACAAGTTTTTAACATCTTCTACAATATAAATCGGACGATCCTTTAATTCATTGAATAATACGGAAATGTATTCCCCAATAATGCCGATTACTACAAACATCATGGCAAACATAAAGCACATCAGCACAACAATGGTGGCATAACCGCTGGGCGCACCCTGTCTGGTACACAGCGTATACAGTAAAACGCCTACACCAATAAGAGCAGAAAAAATACCCGCGAAAATTCCAAGTTTTAATGGCATATTGGAAAAACACATAATGGTGTTTACCGAAAAACGGAACAGCTTTCTCAGGCTGTATTTGCTTTCCCCTGCAACCCTGGGGCGCGCTTCATAAGAAATCGATGTTTTCCGAAACCCGATATTCTGGACATAGCCCCTTAAAAACCGGACTTTTTCTCTGTAATGATTCCTTAATACATCTGCCGCCTGACGGCTGATGGCAAAGAAATCAGAGGCATTGGGCTCAAAATGTACGTCAGACATCCGGTTAATTAGTGCATAAAACGCGTTGGAAGCAAGATTTTTAACGGCTCCGGCGCTGGCGTTGCTGGTACGCACCATGGTAATTACCTGATAGCCTTCTTCCATTTTTTCAACAATGTCTATCAGACATTCCGGCGGATGCTGCAGATCCGCATCCATACAGACAATGCCGTCTCCGGTACTGTAATCAATTCCCGCAATCATAGCCGACTCATGGCCAAAATTTCTGGAAAAGGAAATGACTTTTATCCGGTTCTCCTGGCCAGCCAGCCGTTCCAGCACCTCTTTGCTGCCATCTGCACTTCCGTCGTTGACAAATAACAATTCCCAGTCCCAGGAAAGGCTGTCCAGCACCTTTTTCGTCTCCTGATAAAACCGCTCCAGCGCCTTTTCCTCATTGTATACGGAAACTACCACTGAAAGGCGCTTCTTTTCATTCTCCATAAGCTTACTCCTGTTGTCATCCAAAAACCTCTATCTCCATATCGGAATGGGCCGGAATCTGTTTTTCCTTGGGCGGCGGCGTCATATAATCTCCGTACACGCAGGTCAGCACCTGATCCCAGCCTGCGGGAACCATCAGCATTTCCCCTTCAAATTCCATATCCACCGTCTGGCTGCACCACTCTTTTTTCAGAGTCACATACAGGTAATCCGGCTGATAATTGCTGTAGTAGCACAAACTGCTGGCGCCTTTTTTGTCTTTGACTGCCGCGCAGAACTGCATCCGGCGGATCCATTTCATGGGAATCAGTTTTCCCACTGCAGACAGTCCGCCGACAAAAATCTTATTGGCCAGGCTGTACTTGCTAAAATCCAGATGATACCGGTGTCCCATGGCCAGTCCGTAGATTCCCTTGTGAAGCAGCTTGGTAAAGGCCGCAGAAATCTTATTTTCCGGCAGCTCGTCAATGGTAAACAGATCCACCCATAAATGATTTAATTTCCCTTCATAAAACTGCATTTCCCCACTGTCCTCGTGGGTACTGCTGTTGTCGTAGCAGATACGGGCAGTAAAATCGTAAAATGCGGTTCCGTTCCGTAAATCTTTGGGCTCTAACAAGGTCATTCCGGCAGGAAGTTTTTTCTTCGCCGCCCGAATGAATTTTGTATAATTGTCTCTGGTAAACGCCACATCTGCGTCGTCGTCCCAGGGAATGAATCCTTTGTGGCGGACTGCTCCTATCAGAGTTCCGGCATCCAGCATATACTGAATCCCTTCTTCTCTGCAGATTCGGTCGATCTCCTTTAATATTGCCAGATTCGCCTGGTGTACTCTGGTCAGATCCATCTTATTTCCTCCTGACATTTACGCGGTCTGCAATGCTTCCTTTATGGTCTTTGCCATATAGTCAATCATCTCGTCCGTCATTCCTGGATATACGCCAACCCAGAAAGTGTCTTTCATAATCCGGTCGGTAACTGCCAGATCGCCGACTATCCGATACCCTTCTTTTGTCTTTCTCATCTCATCAAAGCAAGGATGCTTGGTCAGATTTCCTGCAAACAGCATTCTGGTCTGAACGCCCTTATTTTCTACATACTGAACCACCTGATTCCGATCCACGCCGTCCTTACAGGTAATCAGAAAACCAAACCAGCTGGGATCGGAATCCGGACAGGCTTCCGGTAAGATTACCTTATCCTGGCAGTCCAAAAGACCTGCCTTTAATCTGGCAAAATTGGCCTTTCTTCTCTCTACAAAGGAGGGGAACTTCTCTAACTGGGCGCAGCCGATCGCCGCCTGAAGATCCGTTGCCTTTACGTTATATCCAAAATGGGAATATACATATTTGTGATCATAGCCCAATGGAAGCTCTCCATACTGTCTGTCAAACCGGTGTCCGCACAGATTGTCTCTTCCGGACGGGCAGACGCAGTCTCTTCCCCAGTCTCTGAACGAACGGATAATCTTATTTAACAGCGGATTGCTGGTATAAACCGCTCCGCCTTCTCCCATAGTCATATGATGGGGCGGATAAAAGCTGGACGTACCGATGTCTCCAATGGTTCCTGTTAATTTTGTCTCGCCGTCTATGGTATACCGGCTTCCCAGAGCGTCGCAGTTATCTTCTACCAGCCAGAGATTGTGCTTCTCGCAAAATGCTTTTACGGCTTTTAAATCAAAGGGATTTCCCAGAGTGTGGGCAATCATTACGGCCTTGGTCTTTTCTGACAAAGCTTCCTCCAGCTTTGTCACGTCAATGTTATACTGGGGGATGGTCACATCCACAAACACCGGAACGGCTCCATACTGGATCGCCGGCGTTACGGTAGTCGGAAATCCTGCTGCTACCGTAATAATCTCGTCTCCCCGTTTTACCTGTCTGTCTCCCAGAAGAGGAGAGGTAAGGGTCATAAATGCAATCAGGTTGGCGGAAGATCCGGAGTTTACCAGGGAACAATAACGGACTCCCAGATACTTTGCCAAATCTGCTTCAAATTTGTCTGTATACCGTCCGGAAGTCAGCCAGAATTCCAGGGCAGAGTCTACCAGATTGACCATTTCGCTGTGATCGTAAACTCTGGACGCATAGGGAATCCGGTCTCCCTCTTCAAACGGTTTTTTCTGATTATGGAATGTATCGCAATATTCGGCAGTCATGTCCAGAATCGCCTGTCTGGCTTCCTGCTCGCTCATATTTTCAAACATAATGCTCTCCTTTTCAACCAAAAAATTCTCGGATCTGCCGATCCGTTGCCTCTAACATATCCTGGCCTTCTAAGTACTGTCTGGACCACTCGATGGTTTTCTCCACCGCTTCTTTTACATGGTAACGGGGCGTCCAGCCAAACACTTTTTTAATTTTTGAGCAGTCTAATTTTAAAAAGTTCGCTTCGTGAGGGCCGCCATCATACCTGTCGATCCAGGTCTGTCCATCTCCCCAGGCCTGACAGAACAAGTCCGTCAAAGTTCCGGTTGTCACGCAGTCTGCGTCATCCGGCCCTACGTTATAATATCCCGCAAACCGAATATCCTCATACTGCTTCATGGCAATCTCCAGATAGACCGCCAGTGGTTCTAACACGTGCTGATACGGCCTGGTGGAATGGGGATTTCTTACAATAATCTCCTTTCCTGCCGCCGCTGCCCGTATGCAGTCCGGAATAATCCGGTCATTGGCAAAGTCGCCGCCGCCAATGACATTTCCGGCTCTGGAAGTCGAAATGGCGCAGCGTCCGTCTCCAAAAAAGGACTTCTGATAGCTGTGGGTTACCAGTTCGGAACAGGATTTGCTGTTGGAATAAGGGTCATATCCGTCTAATGGATCGCATTCCCGATAGCCGTACTCCCACTCTTTATTTTCATAAACCTTATCGGTGGTAATGTTGACAAAGGAGCGGACGGACGAAGTCAGACGGATGCACTCTAACAAATTTACCGTCCCCATTACATTGGTTTCATAGGTATAAACCGGATCTTTATAAGAATCCCGCACGATTGGCTGAGCCGCCAGGTGGAATACCACCTCCGGCCGGACTTCTTCAAAAACCTGTCGAAGCTTTTCCAAATCTCGGATGTCCCCGATTCGGGAATCCATGGTTTCCTCTAAGCCGATAATCTGATAAATCGACGGATCTGTCGGCGGATTTAACGCATAGCCGGTTACCTTGGCGCCGCACAGCGCCAGAATTCTGCACATCCAGGTTCCTTTAAAACCGGTGTGTCCAGTAACAAGAACCCGTTTCCCCTGATAAAATGAAGTTAATTCCTGTAAGGTCATATCCACTCTCCTGTCTATTTCCAAATCTGTTTATTCCCAAATCTTCCAAGGCGCTTTACCGGACTGCCACATGGCCTCCAGCTGCTGTTTGTCTCTCTGGGTATCCATACACTTCCAGAATCCCTCGTGATGGTACGCCATCAGCTGTCCATCCTTTGCCAGGTTTTCTAAGGGTTCTTTTTCAAGGACAGTCGTATCGTCTGCTAAATAGTCAAAAATGCCGGAATTTAACACCATAAATCCACCGTTAATCAAAGCGCCGTCATTGTCATTTTTCTCGCGGAATGCCTGAACCTGGCCTTCTCCGTTTAAATCCAGAACGCCAAACTTCTGGCCTACGTTGACGCTGGTAAGAGTTGCAATTTTTCCATGGTTTTTATGGAACCGGACCAGGGCATTTAAATCTACGTCTGCTACCCCGTCTCCGTAAGTCAGCATAAACGGCTCGTCTCCTACAAATGGATGGATCCGCTTTACCCTGCCTCCGGTCATGGTATTTAAACCGGTGTCGACCAGGGTTACCTTCCAGGGTTCGGAATAATTGTTGTGGACTTCCATCTGGTTGTTTGCCAGATCAAAGGTCACGTCTGAGGTGTGGAGGAAGTAATCGGCAAAGAACTCCTTAACTACATACTGCTTATATCCCAGGCAGATTACAAATTCGTGAAATCCGAACTGGGAATAATATTTCATAATGTGCCATAAAATCGGTTTTTCTCCGATTTCAATCATAGGCTTTGGTTTTAAATGGCTTTCTTCGCTGATTCTGGTGCCAAATCCGCCAGCTAATAAAACAACTTTCACGATTTTTCCTCCTTACGACCGTATACATTCCACTGATTTGTCTCTAAAATCTCCAGGGCCTTTCTGATTTTCTCAGGGCCTTTTCTATATTCAAAAATATCTTCTAATTCCTGATCGCTGCAGTTTTTATAATTTAATGCCGCCGTTATCTTTTCCTCATAACGTTCCTTCCGGTAAGGCGCTTTTACAATCTCATCTGCGGTGGTGGCAAGATTGCCGCACAGCATCACTCCGGTAAAGAAAACCGCCAGAACCGCTGCTGCCGAATGGCCTTTCTTTCCCCTGTGCTTTCGTCCCCTGTTTTCTGCTTCCAGTTTCCAGGCAATGGCGGCCGTCAGCACAATGCCGATAATTCCCATCTGGAACTGGACTGCATAACGGGAACTCATTCCGTAATTTTCCTGGCTTAAAAAAATCCATCTGGAAATCAGAATCAGCACATGGCTGCATCCTCCGGATAAAATCAGAAGCAGGGGGAACAAGGTTTTTTCATAGATTCTGTATCTGAAGTTTAACCATAATCCTAACAGATATCCGCCCATCACGCCCAGCCCGATAAGCAGCATCATATGATTGGAAAGGTGCAGGCGGCTCTGCATGGTCTCTCCGCCTAAAAACATGGATGCAAAAGACTTAATAAAAAAGGCGGGAAAAAATTTGGGATTCTGTCTCAGCGCTTCCAGCAGGGTCAATTCTGTAGCCCCTGCGTGTTCCTCTACGGTACAGGCATTGCTTACCATGTAAATCCCTAACGGAATCAGAATGCACAGCAGCCAGAGAACATATTCCTTCAGCGCTTTTTTATCGTCTTGTAGGAGTCCGCTCCAGATACACAAGTATCCATATACGACTATCATTACGCCGGAGTATACCGCACAGTATTGTCCTGATACTCCTAATGTAATCAAAAACGGAAATACGATTAACAACGGTCCGTCCCAGGGTTTTTCGGTCTTTTGTCCACGCCGGATTCCCGCCCGTTTGCTCTGCCATACCCGATCCACAATCAGGTAGTAATAATAGAAGCAGGCAAAGGCCAGAAAATGCGCCCAGCCGCTTCCATTGGTCAGCATTTCCCATTTATTTAGGCTGAACATAAACAGGCTGACTGCAGCCAGCGTAAGAACTCCCAGTTTTTCTTTTCTGACATATAATCCAATTACCCATGCTGCCAGTCCCAGTCCCAGAATCCCAAGGATCTGGTCAAAACGGACGCTGAATCCAAACCATGTGACGTTAATTCCTCTGCTGAGGAAATTAATCGGAATTCTGGTAAAAATATCTGCCACAAAAAACTTGTCCGGATTCCACACATCCGGCAGGTAGGAATTAATCAGCCGGATATAGTCCGAATATACCACGTCGCTGGTGGCCGAGCAGACATACCACAGGCAGAACAAAATGCCTGCTATGGGAAACAGCACGTATCGGTAAGACCGTTTCATTATATCGTAAATCCTCCTATTTGTAAAACTCTATTAGTCAGCCCTGATTTCCATCAGCACCGCCAAACGGTTTGTTCCCCGCTGTTCTTTGGCGTCCTGCATATAGAAATTGTGGCAAAATTCCAGCTCGATAATCTGATACGGCTCTGCTTTGATGTCCTGGTAGTACACGCTTTCCGTCACCGGAATCTGTGCCGCCAGATTTCCGTCTATATAAATTTCGGTAGTCTCTCCTCCGGTTAAAATGCCAGGAAACATAAATTTCAGATGAATGACGCCTTCTTTTCCGGTCATAATACGGATTCTGGCCATTTCATCCATCCAGCCGTCGCTGTAATACCCCTCTATCCGCTGGCATTTTAAGCTGCGTACCGTCTCTGTAATATCCTGGAATCCATTGTGGGCCGGATCTTCCGTTAAAATCAGCATCTGATCCGTTACCTGACCGATTTCTAAAATACTGTCCACAAACTGAACCGTTGTGCCCTCTGCCTTTCTCTCTTTGTCAAATACTTTAAAGAACGTCCTGGCAGTAAAATCGCTCATTTCATAGGAGTTTCCTACAATGTAAATGGTTTTTCCAAAAATCTCATCGCCGTATTTTTCATAGGTTTCCTCTGCCAGAGAATTGTAGCGGAGCTGGTTGGGCCAGAAATACAGCTTCGGATACTGCTGCCGGTAAAAGCACTCCACCGGAAACATCAGCGCCAGATACAAAAGAAATCCCCCTGCATAAACGCCTCTCCTGAAAAGTCTCTGATTGCTGTTTTCCCTCTTTTCCCACTTTCCGGCCGGCTGACGCAAAACTCCTGATATGTAGCAGAGAAACAGCAGCGCGGCTGTATAGGAGACGTAAATCCACCGCATTTCCACCCGCACTGTTACGCTGGAAGCGCCGATGCACAAAGCGATAAAGGTTAGAAATAACGCCGTATTCTTTAAATATCCGGCTGCCTGTTTCCGGTTCCGGATCATCTGCACCACAAATGCCAGCACAAACAGCGCCAATACCAAATCTGCCAGTATTACCAGCATCTTGACCCATCGGGGAGAATCTGCCCAGGACATCCCGTTTAAATGTTCCGGCCCTGCGTTGCATCCAAAAATGTAGGCCACCTGGCTGAGGGCGTATCCAATGGCTTCCGACAGGGAAAAGGTATCCGTTACCTGGGTTCCTCCGGTTCCGGCCGGAACCACCGACCCAATGGTCAGCCGCCGGATTGCCATAACCGCTCCGAAGGAAACCAATGGGGACAGCCACTTTTTCCAGTCTGGTTTTTCCGTTCTTTTTCCAGTCAGAAGCAGAACCAGGAAGAGCAGCGGAAGCAGGGCCAGATACCGTTCATGGACAAAACAGACTGCAAAATACAGGATACAGGCTGCGTAAAACTGCTTGTCCCTGCCTTCTTCATTCAGAAACAGATACAGACAGATTAAGATTCCCAGCGCCATAATCGTGGCCGCGGTCTCCATAAGGCCGTATACCTGGCTGATCTGATAGTAAGACATACGGGACAGCAGATACAAAATGCCTGCCAGAAATCCGGTAAACCGGCACTTTGCCAATCTGGTTCCAAACCAGTAAACGAAGCCTGCCGCCAGGGTATTGAGCACAAGATTGATTGGCACAAACCAGGTCACATGGTTTCCTACAAAGGCCAGTTCCAGCCAGGCCATCAGGTAATACAAAAAGCGGAATCTGGTGCTTCCCATGGGAAAATTAAATTCCGTAAAAGACTGCTCTCCATAACAGGACCACAAATAGAGATCATCCATATAAAGGCCTTTGATTTCAATTCCGCGATTGATAAAAAAAGCGAATATCCCTAACAGAAGAACGGCAATTACATCATTTTTCCATTTGTTTATTTGTTCCAGAGAACGCTTTCTTTCCATTATCTGTTTCCTTCCTGACTCATTCCCTATTTGGGAAGTATCTTTGTATAAAACTCTTCTGCAGCCAAAGCTGCCTGTTCCGATCCGTATCCGGTTCCGTCCAGACTGACTTTTCCCACCATGTTTCCATTTTCATAGCGGATTTCCGTCAGGCTTCCTTCCTCTACCAGATATCGGAGAACGTCCCACTCCCGACTTCCTTCTTCTAAATGTCCGGCTTCTGCATAAATATAATCCGTTTTTGCATAGCGAAGATAATCCTTGAAATTTTCCAGGGTCTTTACCAGAACCACATTGCCTCCGCTTCCGGTAGTGTCATAGTAGGACTGGACACTGCAGGCAAAATCCAGGCACTGGGGATGTTCTCCAAATGCAATGACCCGATTTCTCGGATTGGAAGACAGGAATTTCCAGATTTCTCCTCTTCCGGCTGCTTCTGCCTTCTGGTAACTTTCTGTTCTGTGATCATAATAGCCCTTATGTTTAAAAGAAACGGGAGTAAATCCCACGCCTCCTGCCCAGCTTGTAAGAGACATTACCGTAATCTGAAACACCGCCGTCAGTACAGCCAGCCCTGTTGTCCACTTCGGCCAGACAGATTCCTTTCTGCCTTTTTTCCGGTTCTTTTTAGGAAGAACCACAGCCGCGCAGACTGCAGCCAGAGAATACCACAGCATAAAATAGTTGCCGTCTACCTGCCACAACAGATAAATGCTGACAATGCTGATTGCGCTGACCACAAAAAGAATGATCCAGAGAAGTCTGGTTTCCTTTTTCTTTGCCGCCTGTCTGCCCCAGCAGATGGCCGCTGTCAGGCAAAGCAGAAATAATCCCGTTCCCCAGGCGATAATCACATGATCCATGTCTTCTCCCAGAGGGGCAAAAAACATTCTGACCAGCCGGTCTGCCAGATGGAGAAGACCGCCCAGCACCCCCATGGAAATTCCTTCATTGGGAATCGAACTAAAGGCAAAGGGCCAGCGCACCTGAAAGCCCAGAAGCTCCCAGATGCTGGTAAATACCGAAGTAGACGGCATTCCCGTAAGGAGATAGGTCCTGGCCCACAGTCCCAAAAGCGCCGCTCCTGGGATAAGGAGAAACCGGAAAAATCCAATTCCTTTTGTCAGAAGCCGGAAAACCGGAATTTTCATCGCCATTAAGCACAGGAGTCCGGATCCTACCGCTGCCGTCGAAAACACCAGGGAAGTGGGTTTTAATGTAAAACTGATGAGGCAGGCGCCGGCTGTCATGAACAGATGCCCTGCCTGCTCTTTTCTGTCTTTTGACCGGACCATAAAAAGAAGTCCTTCTATCGCTGCAAGCTGAAACAAAAGCGTTAGAATATCGCTTTTTGCCGTCACAGACATATTTAAGATTCCAGGAGTCAGAGCCATGACACAGGCTGCAAATAGTCCTCTTTTCCTGCCGCCTATGGCTGCCGCCAGCCGGTAGCCCATAATTAGTACCCCAACTGTCTGCCAGATGGTAAACGCCAGGACAAACCCGTAGCCGGAAAGGCCGGAAAGCGGCAGCGCCAGCACTTCCAGTCCTTTGGAATAGGTATAAACCACATTGACGCTTCCCAGATTTTCATAGATTCCCCTGCCATTGTCCAGGATATAAGGCGAACGCAGACCGTAATGAAGGGAGTCATAATCCAGGGCCACATTCATCCGTCCCGCCTGAATCAGAATACAGGTCAGAATCATGGCAAGCATCAGCCCTTCTGTTTTGTCCCATTGTCCTTTTTCTTCTAAAACCGAAAAGCGAAGCAGGTTCTTTCCCTTCTTTTTCTGCGCGTACATCCATAAAACTGCCCCAAGGGCCAGAACAACTGCCAGACCTCTCCACAGATCCATGCCTCCGGTTCCAAACGCAGAAATGACGCAGACCAGAAGCATCCACAGACCGGATCCCATAATAAGGGACGATGGATGAAACAAAAGGACGTCCTTCCATACGCCTAAAAAGCTGGTTCCCATTTTTCCCAACACCAGCAGAAGCAGACTGTAAGCTCCGGAAACCAGAAGAGGCAAAAATGCCTGATGGCACCAGGAGAATAGGAAAATCCCCGTCAGTGCCATCCAAATCCCTGATCGTTTCGTTTTTGCTGCGCAGAAAGAGAGAAGCATCCATACAAATACTGCCCCAACCTCGGCAAGCATCTGTATGTTGTTATTCCAGCGTAAGACTTCTCCCAGCGGGCCGTTTATAAACAAACACCCGACTCCCGCCGCCAGAATTACGGCTGCCAAAAGCCCCAGAAATACGCTCTTTCTTTTTTCCTGACTACTCATATTCCTTGTACGCCCTTTTATAAAAATGCATGATTCCTGTTACAATGGGTTCCGGCCAGAAACGGGAAAACATCTCCATTTCCTCCCTGCTTCTCCGATCCCCTTTCATACAGGCCTTGGTTGCGTTGGCCTCATGGATCCGGTAATACAGAAGGGGACGTTCTGC
Organism: uncultured Clostridium sp.; assembly: GCA_900542035.1. Lineage (GTDB taxonomy): Bacteria > Bacillota > Clostridia > Lachnospirales > Lachnospiraceae > UMGS1370. Next base: position 58,057 of record UQMJ01000007.1, on the reverse strand, counting down.
ACAGATAAACCGTCCCTCCCATTTTGCCAGACGATCAAAGGTGTCCCAGTCTAAAGCGTATTGAAATCCGGAATCAAATACAGGACTTCCGATCAACTCTTTATTGTACGTACAGGACGGACAGCAGATCGGATTTCCAAAAATAAGGGCCGCCCGTTTTACCGCAGTGATATGGTTCAAAGCCGGAATCCGCAGGGGAAGACGCAGAATCTTTTTTACCAGCCTTACCTTATCCCTGACTGCCAGATCATTTTCCTTTACCAGCACGTAATCGGTCGTAAACATAGTCATATCCGGATACTTCCTTGCGTAAGAAAGCAGGGTTTCTTTATATGTTTTATGGTACATATCGTCCTGGTGGGCAATGGTAACCAATCGGGCGTCTGCCATATGGCAGGCAAATTCCCAGTCGTCTCTGATATTGCTCTGTCCTTTCCGGACAAAGACGGGAATCTCATAGCTTTCTGCCAGTCCCTCTATATAACTGCTTGGCGTAGAGGTACACAGGATAATATCCGCCGGAACGGTCTGCATCTTTAAGGAGCGGATGCAGGCCTCCAGATACGGCGAATCCTGATAGGCGCAGATTGCAAATACGTGTTCTTTCATAATAACCCCTAATCTTATAACTCAAAAAAATGCTCTTCTAACATCAGGCATAAGGCATGGTAAATGGGAAGGTGCAGTTCCTGGATTTTATAGGTTTCCTGCTCCGGCACGATGATGGCCGCATCCGCTGATTTTGCCAGCTTTCCGCCGTCTCTTCCGGTTAATGCCACTGTTTTTAACCCCTTTGCCCTGGCTGCAGCCAGAGCGTACAGAATATTTTTGGAATTTCCAGATGTGGAAATCCCCAAAAATACGTCTTCCGGTCTGGCATATCCCCAAAGCTGCTGGGCATATATCATTTCCCCGTTTACATCATTTAAAAACGCCGTAGAAAGACCGTTGTGGCCGGTTAACGCAATGGCCGGAAGTCCTCCCTGAAGGCATTCTGCCAGTTCTGTTCCCAGGTTTTCTTCCAGCTGGCTGTCCTGGCTGATTTGCATTCCTGCCTGTTCCAGCAAAGCCTGTTCTTCTTTGCTGACTCTGCGGCGTTTCACAAATCCCTTCATCAGTTCCCCTACGATGTGCTCTGCATCGGCGCAGCTTCCTCCGTTTCCGGCAATCAGAAGTTTTCCGCCCTGCTCATAGCAGGTTTCCAGTATCTTGTAAGCCGCCTCTATCTGATCCCCGATTGGTTTCAACTGGGGATATCGTTCTGTCAATAAGGTTACGTATTCTTTGGATGCCATTGGCGTTCCTCCTTAAAAATCCAGTCTGCCGCTTCCATCAGGTTTTCTGCGTAATACTCATAATCTTTCGTAGTCCGTCTGCCCTGGCACTGGTTCTCAAAAATCTCTTTTCCATAGCCAGTGCCTACCAGAATCGATGGAACGCCGAAATGATGGCCGGCCTGGGTGTCAATCAGCTTGTCGCCAATCATGTAGGAATGGGCTTTTTCCATGGCGAAATCCCGTTCTGCCTGAAGGAACATTCCAATCCCAGGTTTCCGGCAGTCACAAGTTTTCTTATATTCTCCGATTCCATGCTCCGGATGGTGGGGACAGAAGTAAAAGCCGTCAATATGGGCATTTTTTTCTGCCAGAACCTGATTGAAATACTGATTTAAAATTTCCAGATCCTTCTCCGTATAATACCCCCGTCCAATGCCTGCCTGATTGGTAACCACAATGACCCAGAAACCGGCCTGGTTAAACCGGCTGATGGCTTCTGCCGCGCCAGGAAGGATTTTTAAATCCTCCGGCCGGTGCAGATAATTGACTTCTTCGTTGATTGTACCGTCCCGATCCAGAAAAATTACCGGCCGCTTTTCCTTTTTATAGTTTAAACTCATAATTTCCGTTTGGCATATGGACCTTGACTGCATCGTACTGCCACCGGTCCTCGTTGGTAATCCAACTCTGCGCTCCCCTCAGTTCAAAATTCCAGTCTGTTACCTGTCCGCCTGCCGCTTCCATGCGGGCTGCTACTACGTGGCGGATGTTATATGGACAGAACATTAACAGGAAGCCGCCGCCGCCTGCTCCCAGAAGTTTGCCGCCTAATGCTCCTGCTTTTTTGGCTTCGTTGTACAGTTCATCAATCTGAGGATTGGTAATCTTGCTGCTCATCCGCTTCTTGCTCTCCCAGCCATAATCCAGGAGTTTTCCAAAGCTGTACAGATTTCCCTTTAACAGTTCGTCCTTCATGGCGTAAGCCAGGGCCTTTACCTCGCACATGGCGTCAAACGCGTCTTTTTTCTCGTAATTTTTTACCTGATCTTTGATAATATTGGCAGAAACGTGAATGTTGCCGGTATAGCACAAAAGCAGATTGTACTGGAGTTCATGGATAATGTCTTTCTTTATCCGCAGCGGATTGACGACCACATTGTTGCGGCCATGAAACTCGATAAAGTTAAATCCGCCAAACGCCGCCGCATACTGATCCTGATAGCCGCCGTCAATCTTCAAATCCAGACGTTCTACCTGATAAGCCAGATCTGCCAAAGCATAGCTGTCTAACTCTACCCCTTTCCAACGGGCCATGGCGGTTAAAAGCGCCACCATAACCGTAGACGACGTTCCCAGACCAGATCCTGGAGGCGCGTCGCACTGAAGATATACCTCGCAGCCCTGCCGGATGTCCATGGCCTTTAACGCCGCGGTTACCAGATCCAGCTTGCCGTCATAGACATAATTTTCTTTTGTGTTGTATTTTACCGTTGTATCAAAATCCAGGGAATGGGCGATAATCTGGTCATCTTCTCTTGGTACAATGGAACAATACGCATATTTGTTGATGGTGCTTCCAATAATGGCGCCGCCCTGTTCCTCGCAGAATGGGGCCACATCTGTACCGCCCCCTCCGAAGCTGACTCTTAAAGGCGCTCTTCCTCGAATTACCATACGACCACTCCTTTTCTCACATCTTCCTGAAACTGGAAATAGGCTTCCGGAATCCCGATGTCAATAAAATATCCGTCATTGACAAAACCTCCCAGACGTTTCCCCTCGTTCATCCACTTTGGTATCATTTCATTTTCCAGGGAAACCTTTCCTTCCGGTATCTGATCCAGCAAGGACTTTCTGATCAGGTAGACTCCTCCGTTGATGGTTCCAGGGCGGCTTTCCTGATTTTTTTCATTAAATCCAGTCAGCATCCCATCCGAAAGCACCGCTTCCCCATAGCGGGATACGTCGGGAACTTCCCGAAGCACCAACGCCATATCCAGACCCTTTTCCTGCTGCATGGCTGCAAGTCGGGAATAATCAATCTGATAAAACGTGTCTGCATTCAGCACGTAAACGCTGTCGTCCTCTACGAATCTTCCGGCATTTTTAATCGCTCCTGCCGTACCAAGAAGCGTTTCCTCATAGGCGTAGGAAACCTTCACGCCAAACGCGCTTCCGTCTCCAAAATATTCCTCTACCATGGATCCTTTATAGCCTACTGCAAAAATAATATGGGTAATTCCATGACGGGACAGTTCGTGAACCACGTATTCCATAAAGGGACGTCCTTCAATCAGAGCCATGGGTTTCGGCCGGTCGTTTACTACGCTGCGGAGTCTGGTTCCCAGGCCTCCTGCCAGTAATATTGCCTGCATCTTCTTGTCCTCCTGTATCTGCCGTAAAGAATGTTACACGCCTAAATATCCTTTTACTAATTCGTACGTCTGCTCTAACCCCTTAATGTGGGTTCTTTCTGTGCCATGGGAAGCGTGAACGCCCTGTCCAATCAGCGCGCCTCGGATGTCGTTGCCTCCCTTTAACGCTGCAGACACGTCGGAACCGTAATGCGGGAAAATGTCTACTGCATAGTCCAGTCCTTTTTCCTCTGCAATCCGGATCAGCCGGTTGGTCATCTCATAATCATAAGGGCCGGAAGAATCCATGGCGCAGATGGATACTTTATATTCATCTCCATTTAAGTCGTCTCCGATGGCGCCCATATCGATTGCTAAAAATTCACTGATGTCTTCCGGAATCCAGGAACCGCCAAATCCTACCTCTTCGAAGTTGCTGATGGCAATCTTTACCGGACGATCCGGACGCTTTCCTGTCTCAGATAAATACTTTAATACTGCCAGAAGCACTGCTACGGAAGCTTTATCATCTAAATGGCGGGAATTAATAAACCCGCTTTCGGTATAGCGGAACATGGGATCAAAGCTGATATAATCGCCTGCACTGATTCCCAGGGCTTTTACGTCTTCTTCGTTTTTTACCGGCTCGTCAATGCGGATTTCCATATTTTTCAGCTTTCTTTCCATGGTTCTGGCATCGTCATAGGTGTGTACGGAAGGCGCTGTGGTAAGAATGGTTCCGGTATAGGTCTTTCCGGTGCGGGTGTGGATCTTGCAGTAAGTTCCCTCGATAGATTCCATCATATACCCGCCTACGCTGACAAACCGAAGGGTTCCCTGGGAACTGATGGAACGGACCATAGCCCCTAACGTATCTCCGTGGGCGGTCAGTCCTAACGTCTCTTTTTCTTCGCAGCCGCAGGCAGCGGGAACTTCAATAATCAGGCCGCCCTTTTTGCTGTAAAATGAAGAGAATCCGAAGCGTTTCGCTTCTTTCTCAATGGTTTCCATAATCTCTTTTGTAAATCCGCTGGGGCTGGGAATATTCACCAGCTTTTCTAAAATTTTTACTATATATTCCATTTCTGGCGTCAATATCTGCTTACTCATCTGGTAAAGTCCTCCTTAATCACATCCCAGGCTCCGTCTACGCTGAAATGAGCCTTGATATAGTCCTGTGTACTGTCTGACAACTGTTTTAAACGTTTGGTATCCTGATATAATTTTACGGTTTTATCTGCAAATTCTTCTGCTCCGTCTGCAATTTCCAGGGTCTTTTCTACATCCGGAATTCCCTCTGCGCCGATGGACGTGGTCACAATGGGCGCGCCGTTGTAAATGGCTTCTACTACTTTGCCTTTTACCCCTGCGCCGTAGCGGAGAGGAACTACAACAATCCGGCACTTCTGATAAATATCTTCCAGTTCTTCATCACTGACAAATCCCTTTATGATAATGCCGTTTCCAGGCTGTTCCAGCCCTTTAATCTCGTCGGTCACTTTGGATCCCACTACGTAAAACTTCATATCCGGAATCTGTGCCCGAATCAGCGGGAAAATCTCTCTGGCAAACCACAATACTGCGTCTGCATTGGGCGGATGGGCAAATCCTCCCACAAATACCAGTCCTTCCCGCTTTTCAAAGTCTTCTTCTATCTTGTCTAAAAACTTATCATAAACATACGCGGTAATGGCTTTTACCGGAATCTCCGGATTGATTTTGTGGATAGCCTGCTCTTCGATATAAGACGGATAATAGGAAACCGCCGCTTTCTGCATCATAGAAAGTTCAATAGCCCGCCAATAGTCCGCCTCCCGCTTTATCTTAATATCTCCGGTCAGTTCATATTCCCGTCCTAGCCGCAGGAAGTGAAGGTCATGGCCATAATAAATGACCTTGATATTGGTGTGGTCTTTGATAAAGTCTACGTACTTAGTGGCAATATGGGGCCGGTTTAAGTAGGCAAAATCAATTTCATCCCCATTTTTTTCCAGCCAGTCCCAGATGCCGGTCTGGTACTCCTGACCGTAAAGGATTTCCACTCCCATCTGCTGCAGCGTAGTAGAATATGGCTCTTCATGAAGGAAGTTGTCTCCTAAAAACTTGACTGCAAACCCCTTTTTCAGAAACATCTTAATATACTGATACGTGGTCTTGGAACCTGCGTCCTTGTCAAAGGTAGGCACGTAGTGATCCACGATCAACACCACCTGCTTTTTCTGGCTTCTCTCTCTTGCCCTGAACGGGTTTGGATTGCCGTCATTTACCGACTGCTTCTTAAACTCGTCTGCCCATTTTTCTTTTAACTTTCTGCTGTTTTCCACCTGGTACCGCTTTAAGCCAGTGCCGTTGACATCGGTTCCGTTGGAAACGCCTTCAAAATGAATGACCTTGGAAAGAGGCTGATATACTACCCTGTAACCTGCTTTCCGGACTTCAAATGCCAGGTCAGAGTCCTCACAGTAAGCAGGGGCAAACCGGTCGTCAAAGCCGCCGATCTGATCCCACAATGCCCGAGAAAGCAGAATGGCAGCGCCGGAAATATAATCCACGTCTTTTACATAGTTGTATTCTGCCTTGTCCGGATTGTCCAGACGGCCGTAATTCCAGCCGGAACCGTCGCTCCAGATAATTCCTCCTGCTTCCTGCAGACGTCCGTCCGGATAAACCAGCTTGGAGCCTACCATACCAATCGTCGGATCAGACTGAATCAACGTTACCAGAGAACTGAGCCATCCGTCGGTTACCTGGGTGTCGTTATTTAAAAACATGATATAACGGCCTCTGGCCTTTTTTGCCGCCTGGTTGCAGTTTCTTAAAAATCCCTGGTTTTCCTGATTTCTGCTGATAACCAGGTTTTCCGCAAATTTAGGCAGCTCTGCCGTCGCATCCGTAGATACGTCGTCTGCAATGATGATTTCATAAGTCACGTCCGGCGTATGCTCTAAAATCGACTTTAAGCAGGCATAGGTATAGTGAATCTGGTTGTAAACCGGAATAATAATGGAAACTTCCGGCTGTTCCTCTTTTGGAAATACCAGTTTGCCGGTTTCCCGATAGCCGTCTCCGATCTTAAAATCTCCTTCTATCCGGTTACGTCCCTCTCTGGTCACATACAGCCGTCCATAATAACCTGGATGGCGCACCGTTCCAATGGCGTATTTTAACACTTTATGGCGTCTGGTTCCTTTTGGGAAACGGCGGCGCACCGCATTGGCCAGTTTCCGGTAAACCTTGTAAATCAAGGCTTCATGGCCATTTAAATAGGTCATGGTTTTTCCCATCTCGTCAATCTCGTGACGCAGGTCTTTGATGATAATCTCCAGGTTGGCCACATGATTGTTGGTCAGGCGCAGGATTTCCTGATCTTTTTTAATGGTAATATTGCGGTCTTCCTCTTCCTCCTGAAGCACTACAATCCGCTCCATGGCTTTATTTAAGTCCGCATCCTTCTGCTTTAATTCTTCTCCGGTAACGATTCTCTGCTCAAAATGCTTTAAATATCCCTGGTCGCTGTCTCCATGAACATAGGACTGGAAGGATTTTTCCATATCGCCATACACAGCCGCCGCTTCCGGACAGATGCCAAACTCTGCTAAAAAGGCGGTCAGATCGCCGTATTCCATCAGCTTTTCATATTTATAATAAAAGTAAGCCAGATTCCGGTAGCGGGCAAACTCAGCAGGAATCGGGAAATCAAAGACCCATTCATAGTCAATGACCCAGATTTTGCCGTCCTTGTCCTCCATCATATTTTCAAAAATACCGTCTAAATTGGTAACTGGATAGGAATCTCCTGCAAACTGGAATCCTTCCGGCTGCCCGCCAAATACTTCTGTAAATCCAGGAGTTGCAAAAAAGCTCTGCATCTGGCCGTCTGACACGGAAAAGACTTTGTCCATCGCAGCATTTAACTCACAGACAGGCGCCTGGCCGTTTTTAATCTGTCTTCCCAGAATTTCCGCCAGAGTTTCCCCTTTGATAAACGGAAATCTGGCCGTCCGGCCATCTGCACTGACCGTCACGTCGGCTGCCTCGATATTCTGATAACACTGCTTTAACTGCTCTTTTTTCTCTTTCAGGGACTGAATATGGCTGGATGCCGCCGCAGTCAGCGCCGTTTTTTCCACCCACCGTTTTCCCTCTTCTTCAATGATACTGGTCCGGATCTGAAACTCTTCTTTTCTGGTCCGGTTGTATTTTACAAAAATTGTCTCTTTCATCATTTCTCCCAAATTACCAGATAGGAATCTGCAAACTGCGGAAATTGTCCTTCCCGCAAAAGCTCGTCAAATCCGGCTTCTTCGCTGAAATACCGGAATCCAGGCTTATCATAGGCCACAGACAGGTTGCTTAATTCGCCTTTTTCCGGAAGACGTCTGTCGGAATAGACCGCTGTCGGAAGGCGGTGATCCGGTACTGGATAATACACCGCCGGTTCGTGGCCGTCCATACATTCTTTTGTTATCCCATCTAAAATCCGCCAGGTCAGGGATACCGTTTCTTCCTCCCGCTCTGCTCCTGCAAAAATCCGCAGGCCAATCCGGTTAAATCCGGCAATGATTAGCTGTCCTTCCGGCTTTAACCGTTTTTTTAACAAACGCAGCAAATCCTTTAGTCCGGCTTCTTCGTCCTGCCTGTTTTCCGACAATCCGAACAGCAGGTCCTTTTTAAGTTCCGGAATAAAAATATAGTCGTAGCTCTCCGGTTCCAGGCTTTCTAAGGAAACCGCTTTTAACAGATTCACATTTTCCGCCTGGGGATAGCGGCGCTTTACCACTTCCAGATCCTCATCTTTCCGATCCCACACGTCTATCTGGTTCAGCCGTCCTGCCAGCATACCGGTTAAGGCGCCGTAGTCTGCCCCGATCTGCAAAAGCCGTCCTTTCTCCTTCCAATCATACCACTCCAGTAAATTTTCCCGAATCGGGGACAGGGCGTATAGCACTTCCGGTTCTTCTTCTGTCCCCAATGCCTTTCGGATGCCATCCGGTCCGGAACCATATTTTTCTAATATATCTAAAATCTGATAGCTAATATCCTTCATCGTTTCACTGCCTTTACCTGGGATTCCATGTCATAAACCCCAACTGTATTTTTATTGGAAATTACCGTTAAATTGGCCACATCATAAAGCCGGTGGTACACTACGTGTTCCCCATGCTCAAATCCGGTACAGCTCATGGACAGCAGATATTCTCCGCCCTGAAGGGTCATTTTCTGGGTAAATTCTACCTGGTATTCATCTCCGTTTTTTACCGGCTGGATATCGGTCCCCTCAAACATGGTGTTGGTTCCTGTTAAATCCGTTCCCTTTTTATCCTTAATCGTATAGGTAAAAATAGGCGCTTCAATGTCTGCGTGGAAACGGATGCATTCCCGAATGGTAAACATTTCCCCTTTGATTAGAAGATTGGTCAGACTTCCTCTCTCGTCAAACAGTCCCAGATCGTATATTTCCGCCCTGCCGTCGCCATATTCGGTACGGTTGGCGTTGATGGTAATTTTAGACTTCATCAACGGACGCTCTAAATGGTACTTTTTCTCCAATTTGTCTTTTTCTGATGTAAATGCAGTTTTCTCTAAATCAGTGGGGCCGCTGCACTCTGCATTTCCTTCTTTTTCCAATTCTTCATCCAAAGCTTCCATCTGGCCTGCCAGAATCTTCTTATATAAATCAACCATGTGGCCTGCGCTTCCCTCTGCCACAAAATTCCCCTTGTTAAGCAGCACTACTTTATCGCAATACTTGATAATGCTTCCCATATCATGGGTTACCATCAGAATCGTCGTACCGCTCTGGCGGATTTCTTCCATCCTCCGGTAGCACTTGGCCTGGAAGAACACGTCTCCTACGGAAAGCGCCTCGTCTACAATCAGAATCTCCGGCTCCACATTAATGGCCAGAGCAAAGGCCAGACGGACAAACATACCGCTGGAATAGGTTTTAACCGGCTGGTAGACAAAGTCTCCAATCTCTGCAAAGTCCAGAATGTCCTGAAGCTTGTCATCCATCTCCTTTTTGGAATATCCCATCATAGTACCGTTCATGTAGATATTCTCAATTCCGGTATAGTCCATGTTAAATCCGGCCCCCAGTTCCAGAAGGGCGGAAATCTTGCCATTTACCTTAACCTGTCCGGTAGTCGGGGTCAGAACTCCGGTAATAATCTTTAAAATCGTAGATTTTCCGGAACCGTTGGTGCCGATAATTCCAACAGTCTGTCCCTTTTTCACATGAAAAGACAGCTCATTTAAGGCGTAAAAATCTTTGTGGTATTCTTTATGGGAAAAATTTAAAGATTCTTTCAGCCTGTCGATGGGCTTATCATATAATTTGTAAATCTTCGTTACTTTATCAACCTCTATGGCATATTTTGTTTCTAACTCAGACATTCTGCCTCCATCTTGTCTTCTCTTAATCTCTCTTAATCTCAGTCTGCCCAAAACAGCCGCAGCAGAAACCAAATTCTGCATTACGGCATACTAAGCGCATTATATGGGGAGTATACCACAAATGGAGGACTGCCGCAAGACATGGAAAAACAGTCAGGGGATGGGATTTTTCACCTGCATACCCTGACTGTTTCTTAAGATTTTTCTATTAACCAGATCGTTTTACATGAACCATTATACTCCTTACCCCAACACCACATCCAAAATCATCATCACGCTGAATCCAGCTGCAAAAAACAGGGTTCCCACATTAGAGTGGCGTCCTGCAGACATTTCAGGAATCAGTTCTTCTACTACAACGTAAAGCATGGCGCCTGCCGCAAAGCTAAGCAGGTACGGCATTGCCGGTATTACCAGGCTGGCTGCCGCAATGGTCAGAATGGTGCCCGCAGGTTCTACCACTCCGGAAAGCATTCCATATAAAAAAGCCTGCGGTTTTGAAACTCCTTCCGATCGAAGGGGCATGGAAATAATTGCGCCTTCCGGAAAGTTCTGGATTGCAATACCTAAAGCGAGGGCCAACGCTCCTGCCGCCGTAAGGCTGGTACTGCCGTTTAAGAGTCCTGCATACACGACCCCAACCGCCATTCCTTCCGGAATGTTGTGGAGTGTAACAGCCAGAACCAGCATCGTGGTCTTTTTTAAAGCCTTTTTCGGCCCTTCAGCCTGTTGTGCATTCCGGTGAAGATGAGGAATCAGATGATCCAGCAGCAGCAAAAACAAAATCCCCAGCCAGAAACCGGCTGCCGCAGGAACAAAGGACCACACTCCCATATGGGCGGCCTGATCCATGGCAGGAATCATCAGACTCCAGATGGAAGCAGCAACCATAACTCCTGCTGCAAAACCGGAAAGCGCCCGCTGTATCCGGTCGCTTAAAGTACCCTTTATAAAAAATACACAGGCAGAACCCAGGGCGGTTCCGATTATCGGGAAAATCATCCCAGGCAATAATTGCATCATCATCTTTTTATTCTCCTTCTGCTTCTATAATCGTTTTATTGTGTCAGACCCACACATAAGTATATGATTATATGGGTGTATGGAATCCGCATTGTAATTAGTTATGACTAACTCACGTCATTATACCATACTTTTACCGTTATGCAAAGAAAATTTAACTGTTTATAGAATTCTCGCAGAAGCTCCGGAGTCATAAAACTGCCAGAAAAACCCCAGGGGCAGGTAATTTTTCAATTTCCTGCCCCTGGCATATGAATCTTATAAATACTTCTTTAACGTCTCAACCCGATCTAATTTCTCCCATGGCAGATCCAGATCGTTTCTGCCGAAGTGTCCGTAAGCAGCGGTCTGCTTGTAAATCGGACGGCGCAGGTCCAACATCTTAATGATGCCTGCCGGACGCAGATCAAAGTTTTCTCTTACAATCTCAACCAGCTTCTGATCGCTGACTTTTCCGGTTCCAAAGGTATCTACCATTACGGAAGTCGGATGTGCAACGCCGATTGCGTAGGACAACTGGATTTCGCACTTGTCTGCAAGTCCTGCTGCCACGATGTTCTTTGCAACGTAGCGTGCTGCGTATGCTGCAGAACGGTCTACCTTGGTACAGTCTTTTCCGGAGAATGCGCCGCCGCCGTGACGTGCGTATCCGCCGTAGGTATCAACGATAATCTTGCGTCCCGTTAATCCGCTGTCTCCGTGAGGTCCGCCAATTACGAAACGACCGGTTGGGTTGATAAAGAACTTGGTATTGTCGTCAATCATTTCAGCTGGCAAAACCGGAGCAAATACGTATTTCTTAATGTCTTCGTGAATCTGCTCCTGGGTTACTGCCTCGTCATGCTGGGTAGAAAGTACAACCGCATCCAGGCGGACTGGCTTTCCTGCTTCATCATACTCTACGGTTACCTGGCTCTTTCCATCTGGACGCAGGTACTTTAACGTGCCGTCTTTTCTTACCTTGGTCAGCTGACGGGTCAGTTTGTGGGCTAATGCAATTGGATATGGCATATATTCTTCGGTCTCATTGGTTGCATAACCAAACATCATACCCTGATCGCCGGCGCCGATAGCGTCAATCTCGCTGTCAGACATGGTGTTTTCTTTTGCCTCTAATGCTTTGTCTACACCCAGGGCAATATCTGCAGACTGCTCGTCAATGGCAGTAATCACGCCGCAGGTATCGCAGTCAAAACCATATTTTGCACGGTCGTAGCCAATCTCGCGGATGGTTTCCCGAACCAGTTTCTGAATATCTACATAGGCATTGGTGGTAATCTCACCCATTACCAGTACAAGGCCTGTGGTTACAGCAGTCTCGCAGGCAACGCGGCTCATTGGATCCTGCTCCATTAATGCGTCTAAAACGGCATCGGAGATGGCATCGCACATCTTATCCGGATGTCCTTCGGTTACAGATTCTGAAGTAAATAAACGTCTTTCCATGTGTTTCCTCCTTGTGTTTTTCTTCGCTGTTTAACAGTAACTTTGCCCGCTGTTTGCGGAAAAAGAAAAGTCCGCAGCAATGCGGACTTGAGATTATTATCATCAAATCCTCTTATTGCTCGACTGGCTGCAGAAACTGCAGCTCCTCGCTCAGGCTGGCACCTTCCGACCCTGGCGGTCGCTCCGCACAATCGGGGTTGCCGTGACTTCACAGATCCTTTGTATCTCCATCACTCTGAATAAGGGATATTTACGAACTTTTCAATTTTAAAGCAGATTTACTATACAGCATTTTATCAGTGCTGTCAAGTATATTATCCGACCTTTAACCGGAATTTCTGGGCTTCTTTTTCGGAATCTACTTTTTCAATGAGGGCGCCAAGCGCTCTTAACTTTTCTTCAAAGCACTCATAGCCTCTCTGGATATAGCCAATCTCATCGACTTCTGTGATTCCTTCTGCAGCCAGGCCAGCCAGTACCAGAGCAGCTCCAGCCCGCAGATCCGGCGCGTTGACCTGCGCTCCGGTCAGACGTTTTACGCCGTCGATGACCGCCACATTGCCTTCTACCTTGATATTGCTTCCCATACGGGCCAGCTCGTCTACATATTTGAAACGGTTTTCAAAGATGCTTTCGGTTACCATACTGGTTCCTTCTGCCAGCGCCAGGGTTACGGTCATCTGAGGCTGCATATCCGTCGGAAATCCTGGATATGGAAGAGTCTTAATGTCTGTATGGCGCTGAACCGGTTTTCCGACCACCCGCACAGCGTCATCAAATTCGGAAACCTCGCATCCCGCTTCTAATAATTTTGCCGTAATCGCCTCTAAATGTTTGGGGATTACATTTTTAACCATAATATCGCCGCGTGTAATAGCGGCCGCGCACATAAAGGTGCCTGCTTCAATCTGATCCGGAATAATGGAATACTCGGTGCCGTGAAGCTTTTTTACACCTCGGATACGGATGGTGTCGGTACCTGCGCCCTTGATATTTGCGCCCATGCTGTTTAAGAAGTTTGCCACATCTACCACGTGGGGTTCTTTTGCCACATTCTCCAGAATGGTCATTCCCTCTGCCAGAGCCGCCGCCATCATAATATTAATGGTTGCGCCTACGGAAACCACGTCTAAATAAATATGACTTCCTACCAAATCAATGGCATGGACTCTGACTGCTCCGTTCTCAATCCGGACGTCGCCGCCCAGAGCGCGGAAACCTTTCAGATGCTGGTCAATGGGACGGCTGCCAATGTTGCACCCTCCTGGAAGCGGTACCTGGGCGCTCTTATATTTGCCAAGCAGCGCTCCTATAAAATAATAAGACGCCCTGATTTTCCGGATATACTCGTCATCTACAGAAATTTCGTGAATGCTGGACGCATTAATTTTAGCCGTATGCCGGTCAATGCGCTCTACTGTCGCTCCAATCTCTTCAATCGCTTCCAGCATCACATTAATGTCGCGGACATCTGGAAGATTTTCTATTAGTACATCATCATCTGTCATGATTGCTGCGGTCAGGATTCCTAAGGCTGCGTTTTTTGCTCCCCCTATGGTAACTTCCCCAACAAGAGGATTGCCGCCCTTCATAATAAATTGTTCCATCCTACTCTCCTAACATATCTATATACAAAACGAAACATATTTTTAAAAAATTCTTAACATTAAATTTATGCACTATAGATTATAGCATAAAAATCTCGCTTGTAAAGGGAATCCACGGTTTTCTTCCCCTATTTGTCCGTTCTGATACTGCATATAAAGTCATTTTGCAGATTCTGGAAATATGCAGAGGCGTCATTTAAGCCCATTTTCCAGTTTTCTCCAGTCTCCGGCTGATACAGGGTAACGTTAAACTGGTCAAAGCCGATAATCAGCACATAACTTCCCTCTCCCGTGTAAGCCACAACCGGAAGCCCCTGATCCACAAAATATAAAATCTGATTCAGTCCCAGGCCTTTTGCATCTAAAACCACGATTCCATCATCAAACTCCCTGCTTTCTGTAAATTCCTCCAGATGGGAAAGAATCGCTGACGATGTATTGGGAACATCCCTGATTGTCCGGATGGTTCCTCTGTTGGTCCGGTTCCATAGAATGTTCTGATCCTGGTCTGTTACCAGTCCCATATCTTCGTAAGCCATTTCCACCGCTTTCACAAAATCCTGCGTCGTCCCTTTCAGATGTCCGTTGCCATAAGCATAAAACGTCATGCCGGTAAACGGCGTATTCGCCGTCAGATTCAGTTCCAGAGACTGATCATACGACACCCTCTCTGGGCTGGTCCGGTTGACACGTTCCTTATTTTTCACATCAGAAGAAAGCTGGACAAAGTATATTTTGCCTTTGTCAGAAGATGCATACCAGCCAATCCCTTCCATTGCCGTATCTTCTAAATCTGCATTGCAGACAATGGTATCGCTGTCTACCTTGGTATACGAGGTGTCTGAAAGAGATGCAAGGCGCTCCAGATGAATCCGGCTTTCTTCTACAGTTACTCCGGAAATGTAAAATCCGGCTTTTTCATATCGGGTCAGAACCTGTCCGTCTTCGCCCTGAATTTCCAGCGCATACATCGGAACCTCTTCCAGGCGGCCGTTAACCATCCATCTGCTGTCCTGGTGCGCCAGTCCATAGAGGAAATCTCCGCCTACAAATCCAAGGCTGCGGATAGAATCTCCCTCTGGCGCAGAAATCGTCTGCTTCGTTCCTGTTTCCAGATCCATCAGGCTGATATAAGACGCCTGATGCTGCTTCTGGTCGTCCTGCCAGGCAAAATGACGTCCGTCCTGACTGACTGCGTATCCTTCTTCCTCCAGCGAATCTGCAAGGACAATGTACTCGCTGCTGTTTAAATCAATTCCATAAACGGCATGGTCCTGCATCAGATACAGCATACCGCTTCCGGACAGATAGCACAAAGTTTCCAAGTCTGCTTTTAAATCTTCATAGGTCGTAACGGATGGCGCAAAAAAACGCTCTTCCAACGCACATTTCTCATCTGAATAATGATATAATCCAATGCCGACCTGTCCTTCATGGCGTCCCCTGTTCATATAGCCATAGAGCAGAAAATCTATATCTCCATTGTCTAATACCTGAAGAATCCGGACATCATGTTTCTTGTACTCCATGGAGTTCTGATCCTCTCCGGTACGGAAGGAAAATACGTTGACCAGTTCTTCATCCGCCTGATCGTACAGCCACACATCCCGATTGACGCAAAACGCAGTCTGTTTTCCATTCGGACTCGCTTTTGCGCTGACTCTTTCGTCCCCTGTAATGCCTAAAAGAATCCGTTTTCCAGAAAAAGCGGCTGGGTCTCCATTAAAAATTTCATCGACCTGCCGATCAAAATCCATCATATAGATTCTCTGTTCGCTCCACTTTAACGTAAAATCATCGGTTACTTCATAGTGTTCCGTCCTGCCGTCTTCCGTCTGCCTGGACGCCAGGTATTGTAATTCCACCTGTCCCATAATGCCGTCCAGTTCTTTTAACGTCACTTCCACGGGACTGCTCTGCTCCATGGAAAGATCGCCCCAGGTAAGCTGGGAAAAGGTGCTGTTAATAGAAACGTCTCCAAATGAGCTGTTGTCTGCCGCTGCATCCGGTTCCAGATACATGGTAAGCTCCGAAGCATCTTCATAATGAAACGTGCTGTTTGAAAACTGCTTTGCCAGATCTATCATCGACTGGATATGGGTGTTGTCGCTCCATTTAATCCTTGTATAATATCCAATGGTTCCATTTTCAGAAGTCGTAACCGACAAGCTCAGCAGATACTCCTGCTCCTTTGTAAGAAGGTTTTGTATCGGAAGCTCTGCCCTGACTCCATTTTCTGTTGTTTCCCAGGTTTCTACCTGGGTTCTCTCTACCAGGCGTTCTAAATCCAGGCTCCGGATTTCGTAATAAATCCCTGTAATCTCGCCGTCATAATCCTCTATGTGAATAGCCAGATTTCGATCTTCCGGCAAAATCGTCAGCGTGTCCCGCATGACGGCTTCCCGCATATCCTGGGAATATCCGTGAAGACCGTTCATCTTTTCCCCGTACATCTCCATATACATAACCGGAAATACGCTTTCCTGAATCGCCGTATAAACCCGCTGTTCATCCTGCTGCAGGCTGCGATTCCGAATCCACAAAAAATATCCGGCAGCGGCTGACACAAATATTGTCAGAAGAATCGCTGCCCTTACTAAAAATTTCTTCATCTGCTTTCAATCTTCCTTTACTGATTCTGGACAAGCTTTTGCCCTCAACATCATTTTATATAATATCCAGCGAAACTACAACCTAAACTTTTCTTAAGTTTTTACTGCAAAAAAAGAAGGCCGCCGTTAAAAGCAGCCTTCCCCATCTGTCAGCTTATTTGCTTCTGTACTGATCCAAAAATCTGTTGATTCGTCCGGTTGGATTTAACAGCTCGCTTAAGGATGCGTCATGGTTTAAGTTATCAATAATCAAAGCAATGTATTTGCTCATATCTACATCAATGTAGTATGGTCTCTGCAGCAGATCCGGTGTCTGATATACCAGGTTGGTGGTCAGAATCCGGTCAATAAGACCGTTCTCATAATATTCATCAAATTTAGCCAGGCCATTGGTAAACAGGCCGAAGGTTGCACAGATAAATACTTTTCTTGCTTTTCTCTTCTTTAACTCTTTTGCAACGTCTAACATACTTTCTCCAGAAGAAATCATGTCGTCAATAATTAAGACGTCTTTGCCTTCTACATCGCTTCCCAGGAATTCATGGGCAACGATTGGATTCCGGCCGTTTACAATCTTGGTATAGTCTCTGCGCTTATAGAACATACCCATATCCAGGCCTAATACGTTAGCAAAATAAACAGCGCGTCCCATACCGCCTTCATCCGGACTGATTACCATCATATGATCGCTGTCAATCTGCAGATTGGTCTCATTTCTCAGTAAATGCTTGATAAACTGGTAAATCGGCTGTACGGTCTCAAATCCCCTGAAAGGAATTGCGTTCTGTACGCGTGGGTCATGAGCGTCAAAAGTAATGATATTTTCTACGCCCATCTGAACCAGTTCCTGAAGCGCCAGGGCACAGTCCAGGGACTCTCTGCTGGAACGCTTATGCTGACGGCTCTCATACAGGAACGGCATAATCACGTTGATTCTGCGCGCTTTTCCTGCTGCTGCTGCAATCACACGCTTTAAATCCTGGAAATGGTCATCCGGAGACATATGGTTGGTCATTCCGCACAGGGAATAGGTCAGACTGTAGTTGCATACGTCTACCATGAGATATAAGTCATCGCCGCGAACGGAAGCCTCCAGAGTTCCCTTTCCTTCGCCGGAACCAAATCTAGGAGTTTTTGCTCCTATAATGTAAGAATCTCTCTGATAGCCGGAAAATGCGATGGTGTGTTTGTGTTCGCTTTCTCTCTCTCTTCTCCAGTCTACCAGATACTTGTCAACCTTTTCTCCCAGAGCCGCACAGCTCTTTAAAGGAATTAATCCCAGCGGTCCAACCGGAATGGTCTCAATAATCTTCTCTTCGTACAGCATTTCTTCCTCCATTTATTCATACTGACATCCCTACCCACGAATGTCAATTCCATATTATAAGCAATTCTTTTATAACATTCTCCCAGGAAATAGTCAACCCCCCAGCAGCTTTCTCCTGCGCAGATCTTCCCCATAAAGCGGGATAATCCGGTAGCCGCTGATGATGCGGGACGTTACCCTGTCTGTGTAATTATCCCTGAGCATATTTAAGGACAGGTTGGTAGAAATAATTGTGGAACGGCTGTTTGCCAGACGGTCGTTGATACAGTAAAACAGCTGGGAAGACGTAAAGCTGTTATTGACTTCCGTTCCCAAATCGTCAATAATCAGCAAATCGCACTCCAGAATGGACTGGTACGTGTCCCTGATTTCTTCTTCGCTCCTGGATTCAAACCGGTTTTTGGAAAATACCTCAAACAAGTCGTTGGCAGACAGATATAAAACCGAATAATATGCATCCATCACTTCTTTTGCAATACAGTTGCTAAGAAAGGTCTTTCCCACGCCGGTATTGCCGGTAAACAGAATATTTCCTCCGTCTGTTCCAAATCTTCTGGCAAATTCCATGCACTGCTCTTTTACCCGCTTCATATACTGGGCTGCCGTCATCCCGACTTCTGGGATTATGCGGCTGTTGTCAAAGCATTCATAAGAAAACGAGGCAAAATTTTCCCGATTGACAATCTCGTCAATATTAGACTGGGCATACAAAAGCTTCATCTGCGCCCGCCGGAAACAATGGCATTTTTTTCCGTCTGCGTATCCGGTATCCTGACAGTCCCGACAGGTATACCGAAGTTCCATATAGTTTTCCGGATAACCGTAAGCAGTCAGCAGGGCGGCTCTCTGCTCGCCCAGCTCTGCGATTTCTTTTTTGAGCTGATTTCTGGCCGCCGTATCCCCTGCCAAAAGCTGTCTGGCACGTTCTAAGGCTTTTGCCCCCACCGCATTGTCAATCTCTTTGATTGCAGGAATCTTCTGATAAATCTCTTCTACCCGCTTTTCCTGCTCATGTCGGTTTTCCATACGGCGTCTTTCATAGTCCCGCATAATGCTGTTGTATTGAGAATTGCTAAGTGCCATATGTCCTCCTATTTTTTCTGAAGCTGCTGTAAAATGAGAGCGTCATAATCCACTTCTCTTTGCTGGAAGTTGTGGAACTGGTTCTGCGCTTTGCGCGGCTGTCCCTTGGCGGCGCCTGCCTGACCTCTTTGCACAGCCGGAGCCTGGGCGCCTTTAGAACCGCCTGTTTCTGTCTTTGCCGTATTTTCCTTGTGTCTTGCATCCAGCATCTTTACATCTGATAACGTATGAACCTTCTGCCTTTTCCATGCTTCCAGAATTTTGTCTGCATACTGGAAACTGGGAGTATGAGCTGACTGCAGGGTCCGGCTGCAGGCTTCCATTACCAGTTCCCTGCTAAATCCCCAGTCTCGGAACCATTTTTCCATAATTTTCTGTTCTGACGCACCAGGCCTTCTGTCCGTCAGGCCGAACGCTTTCATTACTGCAAATGCATCTTTTGTATACGCTGCGGAAACCGTTTTGGCTTCCTCTACAGTGCTGATTCCCTTCTCATGCCAGTTTAAGGCTACCGTCTCCAGATAACGGATACTGGTATGTCCCAACTGTGCGCAGTATTCTACCAGATACTCTAACAGCTCCTTTTTCATATGGAGACCGTCGTATAAATAGGCAAAGGTCTGGCATTCTCTCTGGGTAAAGACCTTGTTCATATATTTCTGGGCAATATAGAGAAGTTCTGCAAAATCTTCGTCTTTCCCCAGGCGGTTCAAGCTGTCTGCAGAAATGTTTCTTTGTTCCGTCACAGGCGTTTTAGGCTCTGCCGGCCCTGTCTGCTCTTTTTCACTTCTGGATAAAATCCCTGCCTTTTCCCAATAGGACAACGCCCGCCGGACATCTGCCTCGGTGTGGTTTAAAGCATCTGCAATAGCTCCCACTTCTATCAGCTCATTCTGATGGCGCAGAAGGTATAAATACACCTTCACATACTCTCCATTGGCGCTGGCCATATATTGATCAATAAATTCATTTGTAACAACCGTAACCTCCGGTATTGCCTGCATAGTAAGCTGATACGGCATTCTCTGATTCTCCTTACGTATTCTCTTAGTCCGCCATGGCTTTCCTGCGCTTCGCAAAACTCACGGCTCTTCTGCAAGTAGTATAGCATATCCACTATTAAATGAAAATAGGCTCATTTGTCCACAAGCCTTATTGTGGATAATGTGGATATTGGGGATAACTGTTTTGACAATCCCCGACAAATTTTCTCGAATCTTGTCGAAACCCTTATAAATTCAAGCTTTGCAAAATTGTGCGACTTTTTATTATGTAAATTAAAAAATCCACATAGTCTCTTTACATAAAATGTTGAAAACTATGTGGATAATGTGGATAACTACTGTCCTAACAGCTTTTCTCCCACTTTTACAATGTCTCCGGCCCCCATAGTTATCAACAAATCACCGTTGACACAATTTTCCAGAAGAAATGTTTCAATATCGTCAAAAGATGGAAGATAATGGACTTTTGTTCCCAATTTCTCTATTTTTTCTGCCAGATCTGCAGAGCTAATTCCCAGATTATCGGTCTCCCTGGCCGGATAAATATCTGCCAGAACCACCTCGTCTGCCTCTGCCAGGGACTTTGCAAAATCGTCCATCAGCGCTTTTGTGCGGGTATAGGTATGAGGCTGGAACACACACCACAAAGTTTTATGAGGATAATTTTTTGCCGCTGACAGCGTAGCATGGATTTCCTGTGGATGATGGGCATAATCGTCGATAATGGTAATTCCGCCAATCTCTCCTTTTTTCTCAAATCTGCGGTGCGGGCCGGAAAATCCGGACAGTCCTTCCTGAATATCCTCAATGGAAATTCCCAGCTCTGCAGCGGCTGCAATGGCTGACAGAGAATTGTATACATTATGTTCCCCAGTTACTCCAAGCTGAATCCGGCCCAGCATCTTTCCTTCTTTGATTAAGTCGTAAGACGGTCTTGCAAATTCATCGTACTCAATATTTTCTGCGCGGTACATACTGCCTTCCGCTTTTCCAAAAGTAATAATTTTGCCGTTAATTCCTCTGGTAATCTCCTGGTAATGTTCAATATCACTGTTAATAATCAGCGTTCCGCCTTCCGGCATCCGCTCTGCAAACAGATGGAAGGAATTGCGGATATCATCTAAATCTTTAAAAAAGTCCAGGTGATCCGCCTCGATATTTAAAATAATTTCCATGGTAGGGAAGAAAGACAGAAAACTGTTGGTATATTCACAGGCTTCTGTTACAAACAGATCGGAACTTCCAATCCGGATATTTCCCTGAATGGAATCCAGCATTCCTCCTACTGAAATGGTAGGATCCGCCTGGGCCTTTAAAAGGATTTCTGTCAGCATGGACGTGGTTGTGGTCTTTCCATGCGTTCCGGCGATCGCAACGGCCTGATGGTAATTGCGCATCATTTCTCCCAGCAGTTCCGCTCTGGAAAGCATGGGAAGCTGACGATGTTTTGCTTCCATAAACTCCGGATTGTCTTCATGAATCGCAGCTGTATAGACCACTACTTCTGTACCATCTTCAATATTGGACGCCCGCTGGCCAATAAAAATCTTTGCGCCCTTCTGCTCTAAATGTTCTGTCAGACCGCTTTTCTGGGCGTCGGATCCAGACACCCGAAATCCCTCCTGCAGCAAAATTTCCGCCAGGCCGCTCATACTGATGCCGCCGATTCCTATAAAATGAATTGCCTGAGGCTTATTAAAATCAATCTGATACATACTTTTTTCCATCCTTATCTTCATATAGTCTAATCAATCGGCGCACGATAAAAGCCGCCGTAAAAATTTTCTGTCTTTACTGCATTAATAATGACATGGGGATCCTGGGATCTCATCAGCATAACGATATCCGCCACTTCATAAGAAGATACCACCGTATGAAGCAGCGCCATTCTCTGATGGCTATAGCCGCCTATTGCATCTACGCAGGAAATTCCATGGCGGAAATGAGATACATAGGCTTTCATAATCTCTTCCGGTCTGGATGTGGTAACCTGCAGCGTTACCCGTTCATAGCGGTGATGGAAGGTCGAAATCGTCTTGGTAGAAATAAACTGAAACAGAATTGAGTATCCTGCATACAGCCAACCGAACATCGCGCCAAAAATGCACAGCAGAACCGCATTTCCCGCAAAAACGTATTGCCAGATGGAGTTCCCCGTCTTATTGGACACATACAGCGCAATAAAGTCCGTACCGCCGGTAGACGCATTGCCCCTCAGCGCAATCGCAATAGCGATTCCATTGAGAAAGCCGCCAAAAATCACATTCAGCATCAAATCGTCAAACAGGGGCTTAAAATGGAACAGCTCTAAAAACGCGCTGGCCAGAAATACCTGGATCATAGAAAAAAATGTGAATCTCGGACTGATGCTTTTGCTGCACAAAATTGCAACCGGAATATTTAGCACCAGCATTCCCAGGGACGTAGAAAAGGTTCCTCCGTACCTGGAAGCAATCCGGTCAATCAGAATCGCAATTCCGGTAAAGCCTCCGGACAGCAGATTAGACGGGCGGATAAACACTTGGATCACATAAGCCTGCAAAAGCGCCGACGCTGCAACCGCACCGACTGTAATCAGCCTTCTTACTATGATATTATGTTTATATTTGGCAAACATCTGATTCCTCCTGCGCTTTTATACGCTTTCTACCAGTTTTCTTACCAGTTCAGCAGAAACCGCGTCATAACTCCTGGAGTGTTCTCCGCTTACCATACTGTAAGAAACCCCATTCTGTATTGTAGTCACATCCTCTATCCAGTCTTTGCAGGAACTGTGAATCTGATTCAGCCCCGTCTGCTCCAGAATCCATTTTGCATTGGAAGAATTAACGCCGCTTCCAGCTAAAAACTCAATCGTTCCGGAATACTGGCTGTGCAGCTTACGCAGCAGTTCTATTCCCTCTTCTGCCTTTGGCTTTAATCCGCTGGTTAAAATGCGGTCAATCCCCAGCTCTGCCAAACGCTCCGCCGTCTGAAACGGATCGGCGCAGCAGTCAAACGCTCTGTGGAAAACCGCTTCTTTTCCCCTGCTTTTTATCGTTTCCAGCATTCTCTGGATTTTATACACATCCAGGCTGGCATCTTCTTTCAGGCATCCAAACGCTATTCCGTCTGCCCCATTTTCTACAAGCATCCGGCACTCTGCTTCCATTACTTTAAAATCTTCTGGAGAATAACAGAATCCTGCTCCTCTTGGCCGGACCATTGCGATTACCTTCAGTTCCGGCATTTCTTCTTTTACTATGCGCAAAGTCGATACTGTAGGCGTCAGCCCTCCTAACATCAGCGCGCTGTTCAGCTCAATTCTTCTGGCTCCGCCCAAAAACGCCTGCCTGGCATCGTAATAGCTTCCGCAGCATATTTCCACTACCAGCTTCATCCCTGATTTCCTGCCTTTCTTGCTCTGGTTTAATCCTCTGACCATTCTTCTGATGTTTTCTCAAACGTACAGCGGCCGTCCTCTCCTCTGATTACTTTATAAACGGCTGGTTCCTGTTCTTCCGTTGCCACAACAACGGTAAATTCCTGAATATTGGTGGCTGCGCCCCATTCGCCTTTGTTGTTCATGGCAATGAGCGATAAGTCCCCTGCCTGTCCTCTCCGGCTTTTCAGCTCTTCATCCAGCCGGTTCACTGCCGTCTCACAAGCTTCCTGTGGATGCATTCCCTCGCCCATCAGACGGACAATTTCATAAGAAATACAGCCTTTCATCAGATCTTCTCCCAGACCGGTCGCCGCTGCTGCTCCTCGTTTGCTGTCCGCATAAAATCCGGAACCTACAATCGGAGAATCGCCCACACGTCCTTTTTTCTTCATAAACAGGCCGCTAGTGGAAGTTGCCGCCGTCATTTTGCCCTGGCTGTCCAGGCAGGCCACGCCTACCGTATCATGGCCGGAATACGGCTTTAACTCCTTTTCCCTGATTTCCTGAACCCGTTTATAATAACGTTCTTTTGCCTGGTCGGTCAGCATATTTTTTCGTTCAAACCCTTCTTTTCCGGCAAACTTTTCCGCTCCTTCTCCTACCAGAAGATTGTTGACCGTTTCCCTGCTCAGTCTTCTTGCAATGGAAACCGGATTGGCATAATCTTTGATTGCTGCCACAGCTCCGATGGAAAGGGTGTCTCCATCCATGTATGCAGCATCCAGTTCTACTTCCATTTCTTCGTTTGGCAGACCGCCGTATCCTACTGATTTATAATATGGAAAGTCCTCTACTTTCCGTATTGCCGTCTCCGTTGCATCTCCGGCATTCTTTCCGCTCTTTAACAACTCTGCTCCTTTGGCTACTCCATCTGCCGCCATGCTCCAGGTTGCAATCATTCCCCACATCGCTTGTTCCTCCTGTCATAATTTCAATGTTGTCATAAGTCGTACTGCTCTTTCTTTTGCGCGGTTTCCTGCTCCAGGCGTCTTTCCAGTCCGGCAATCCGTTTATAACTGTCAATCAGCTCAGACGCAATGATTCTGAATTCTTCCGCGCTCATAACCTGATCCTCAGCGTGTACCAGAATCAGGGAATTCGCTACCGGCGTTCCGGCCGCTTCCTTTTGAATCAGTTCTGAATGGGCTGCATATCCCTTTAGAAATTCCTGCTCTCCTGTGTTCATCAAAACTGCAGCCTCTTTAAAATCTCCGGCTTTTGCCTTCTGGATTGCCTCAATATAGCTGCTTCTTGCCGCCCCTACACTGGAAATAATCTGAAAGCAAATCAGTTCTACACCATCCATAATCCCATCCCCCATTTCAGGATTTTCCTATGCGGCTCCGCTATACAACCTCCTTTACTAAGGCCTGAAGATAAGCGGCTGCCTCTTCCTCGTCCTCTCCTTCCAGAGAAAATGCCAGTTCTGCTCCTTTTTTCGCCGCCAGGCTGATCAGACTTAAAACCTGTTTTCCATTGGCTGTTTTCCCACCGCTTGAAACTTTAATCCTGCACTGATACCCTTCTGCTGCCCTGGCTATCTGCAGGGCATTCCTAGCGTGAAGACCGCTGACGTCTGAAATCATATAATTAAATGTTATCATAATTTCCCCTTGTTTATTAAATGCGTCTGCATAAACAGATGCAAATTTTGTTAGCTCTATCTTACTATTTCAAGATAATAAAATCAACTATTTATAATAAGAAAGAACCATGATATAATTTCATTTACTATGACAACAGAAAAATCGAGGATGGGATGCACCGTTCTCTCCAACCACTATGGAGGTCGTAAAATGTCGAAACAAAACATCTATGACAATGAAGCTTTTTTGAAAACTTCAAACAAATACGGGCAGATAAAATCAACTTTAATGAATGCATCGAAACTCCCATTTTGCTCGCAATGCTTCCTGAATTAACGGGCCGCTCAGTATTAGACATTGGCTGCGGTATGGGTCAGCACGCAAAACAGTATTCCGATATGGGGGCAAAATCTGTACTGGGAATTGATATTTCCGAAAAAATGCTGGCCTATGCCAGGAACTATAACAGCGCTGGGAATATTTCCTACCAGCAGATGGCTTTTGAAGATCTGGGCAGCTTAAAAGAAGAATTTGATTTAATTACAAGTTCGTTAGTCTTCGATTATGCAGAAAATTTTGAAGAATTGATGAAGAACGTATCCCGTCTCATGAAACAGGATTCCCTGTTTGTTTTCAGTATGTCCCACCCCATGTCAACGGCATATGACGGGAAATACCCCCGATATACCCGAAATGCTTCCGGCAAACGGCTTTATGCAAATATTAGCATCAGTGTACAGGGGGCAATACGGTCAGAAACGTCCAGATGACGTGCCTGCTGCGTTACTTTCAATCGGTGTACATCCAGTACACCTCATTCAAGTGCCTTGCAGACGCGTCATCTGACCTGTTTCTGACTCTTCTGACCTCAAGTGGAGATAATTTCCCCATTTTTAAGGCAGACGAATGAAGCGTACTGGATGTACGCTGATTGAGGATAATGCAGAAAATGGGGAAATTATCCCTCTTTGAGGCGTGTTGCCCCTGTACACTGATGCTAACAATTACTTTGTTGAGGGAAAGAGAACCATAAGCTGGTGTGTAGATAATTACGAGCTTTACCACCGAACTCTTTCCACTATCCTGAACGCTATAATAAAAGCCGGACTTCTTATAGAGGAATGCCAGGAATCCCAGGCTTCAGATGAATTACGGCAGCAATATCCGGATATGTTTGGCGGAACCATCCATCGTCCGGATTTTATATTCTTCAGATGCAGAAAGTCTCCTTTGCGTACCGTTTGACGCGAGCCTCCGGCCTGATAGTTCTATAAAAAACTCCGGCAGAAGAGGAATCCATTTCATTCCTGTCTTCTGCCGGAGTTTTTATCATATTCAGCTTTCAGAGTCCCAGCTATTTCTTACCGAATCGCTGCATTCTTAAAAATCAAACCTTTATACTTATCTAATGCAAGCATTAATGCATTTCCTAAAAATCCAACTGCCAGAACTTCTCCAATTCCCACGGTAAGCATCATATAAGGAATCAAATCCTCTGCCCCATAAGCAAAGCGGAGAACAAATGGGATAATCAGAGCATTGGCTGCAATCGGCGGAATGCATACCAGCCATTTGTTTTTTCTTAAAGCGTAGGATCCTACCGCTCCAATCAGAGTCGCCAGCGTACCGAAAATAACATCCGGCATCATAGCTCCGCAAAAAATATTTGACAGAAGGCATCCTATCGCCAGTCCAGGCACTGCAGCCGGAGTAAAGAACGGCAGAATACACAATGCTTCTGAAATGCGGAACTGAACCGGCCCAAAACTAATTGGGGCAAAGAGCATGGTCAATGCCACATAAATAGCCGCAATCATAGCTCCGTAGGTCATAAAGTACACGGTTTTGTTGTTTGTTTTCATGATTCACTTTTCTCCTTTAGTTTTGTTTTACGAGTGGAAGGTCGCGAACACTCGATTCATTTTACGCCGGAAATCGGCGGAAAGCCCGATAAGACCTTGTTTTTGCAGGCTTTACAACGGGGGTAAGTATAGCACACACAAAATCTAAAATCAAGAAAAAGTTTATACGTTCTGGAACTTTCCTATTCTTCTTCCGGATAGTTCATTCCCCACTGTCTGCGAATCTCTGTCATCATATCCATAACGTCCTTTGTATACTGCAGATGCATCACAGAATCATTTCCGCCAATTGCCGCTTCCATATCCTCTATTTCATAAGAAAGAGCGTCTTTTGTATCGCCTGCAGCAATCACTTCTTTTTCTCCGGTATCTGTATAAGTAATCACAGCCTGTTCGCCCCGCGGATATTCCATAATTTCCAGGTATCCTCGGTCGAATGACACCATTCCCCGTTTTGGCTGCTTGGCATGAAGAGACAAGAGCACTGTCGCCATTTCCCCTTCTCTATTCTTCAGCAAAATCCCTGCCTGCTCGTCTACTCCTGTGGGAGCAAATTTTACCTGAGACAAAATCTGATCGGGCTTCGAACTCATAAACCACCGGATAAAGGACAACGCATAGACGCCAATGTCCAGCATTGCGCCGCCTGCCAGATTCCGGTTGAAAAACCGGTTATTCATATCATACTCTTTATAACTGCCAAAATTCATCTGAATGAGCTTCAGTTCTCCCAGTTTTCCGGAAGCCAGAATTTCATTTAATTTCTTGTAAACCGGCATATGGTAAATTGTCATTGCCTCTGCCAGAATTACCCCGTTCTCTCTGGCCAGTTCCATGGCTTCTTCCAATTCTTCTGAATTCAAGGTAATCGACTTTTCGCACAATACGTGCTTTCCTGCCTTTAATGCCTTTCGCAGATATTCTGCATGGGTATTATGAGGAGTGGAAATATAAATGACATCAACCATCTCATCGTCAAATACATCGTCAATTTGTTTGTACACTTTCGAAATCCCATATTTTTCAGCAAATTCCACGCCCTTTTTGTAAGTGCGGTTTGCTACGGAATACAGCTTCCGCCCCTTGCTTTCCATTGCTTGCTCCAGCTGATTGGCAATCACGCCGCAGCCTATTGTTGCCCAACGCAGTTCTTCCATATTCCTTCCTCCTTATGGATTCAGCGAGTCCACCGTAGGAAGCGTCTCCTCTGGAGCCGGTGTCTTTTCTGAATCTGTATTTTCTGGTTCGGTAGCGCTCTGCGTTCCGCTGTTTTCAGGCAGAGAAGTTTCTTTTGTCTCTTCCTTCGTTTCCTGGGATGCCTCTAATGATGGTTCCGGACTGACCGTTCCCCCTTCTCCCTGTACATAATCATCCGGCATACCATCAACTGTCTGTGCCACCGTAGTTTCAGACGCAGATTCTGTTTCTTCCGGCGAAAGCTTTTTATCACTGGTATTCCGGCGGATTACTGCCGCATGGCCCTTATACGTTTTTTCATGATCTTTTACGCGCTCGATTTCTTTTCCGTCTTTATAAACCACTTTGTAGGTTACCCAGGTCGTTCCGTTGGTACCGGCCTTTTCTATCTTTTCTGTCCCTGGATCCAAGGTCTGGTCTTCCACATAGGTTGGCTCCGGCGGATCCACTTCTCCTGTTTTTTCTGAATACAGATCCCAGGTAATTCCTTCTTCCAGAACCGGAATTCCATAAATCGAAACGGTCGCTTTCTGATCTGCATAACTAGCCCTGATACAAATCGGCCCCTCTGAACGATTGATAAACTTAAAATCCGGCTGTTCCCAGCTGATTGCCGCATCCTGTCCTGGAGTTACATAGTTCGGTTCAAATGTATGGGAACGGCGATATGTAATCTCCATACCCGACTGAAATACCACCCGATACAAGGTACTGGAAATCTGGCATACGCCGCCTCCGATTTCCTGAACCACTTCGCCGCTGCTGTAAGCTGCCGCTGCTTGATAGCCTTTTTCTTCTGTCCTCTGACCTACCACTTCATTAAACGAAAACTCTTCTCCTGGCTGTACAATGGTTCCGTTCAATGCCTCTGCTGCCAGACGGACATTGGTATTTCTCTTGGCATTGCTCGTTGTCTTTGTCGTAAATGTAGCCAAAGTCTGGTACTGTGATTTTACCTTGTCCGAATCTTCCGGTGCTATCTCCAAAAATGGGGCATCGATTGTCTGTCTGTAATTGCCGCTGGCAATCACAGCTTCGATCTCTGCAGCCAGCTTTTCCTGGTCTACAATTTTTCCGGATTTGCCTTCTGTAAATACAAATTTTCCGGTATGGTTATCAAAATGATCCAGCTTTGTATTTTGCGGTTTCACATCCCAGGCTCTTGCTACTGCAGCAGCTTCCGCTTCTATCGCCTCTTTCTCCCCATTGATTTCCAGAATATAATCTCCGCCTTCTTTTGATGTAAAAATCTCGTCCAGAAGCTTATCAATTTCTGGTTCCACCATATTCGCAATCGTCAACGTCTCTTTTCCGTCTTTTCCTTCTCTGGCAACCTGAAGATTCCAGGGGTATTTTTCCATTAATATTTTCTTTGCTTCTTCCCTGCTCATTCCTTCCAGTGAAATACCGTCTACCGTAACCGGATCGCGAAGCGGCGCTTCTGTACTTTGCGCTTCTGTAACGAACGCTTCTGCTTCTTTATTTTCTTTTTCCGGCCAGAAAATTACAGCTGCTGTCAGCGCAACAACTGCCGCCGCACCGACGCTGGCAAACATTATTTTTTGCTTTTTTCGCTTTTTCTGCTGGGCTAACCGTTTGTTTCTTGGTCCCTTATAGGACGATTTTCTCGGGAAATCTGACTGATTCATATATAATTAATTTTTCCTTCCATTTAAGTCTAGGTTTAAAGTCACTTTTTCAAAAACTCCAGATGTTCTTTTATCTGCTTTTCATAGCCATTTTCTGTCGGCTCATAAAACCGGCTGTCTTCCAGTCCGTCCGGCAGATACTGCTGTTTTACATAATGGTTGGGATAATCATGGGCATATAAGTAGCCTTGTCCATGTCCCAATTTTTCGGCCCCTTTATAATGCTTGTCCTGTAAATGTACGGGAACTGGCATGGTACGGGTTTCTTTTACTGTTTCCATTGCTTTGGAAACCGCCATATATGCCGCGTTGCTTTTAGGCGCGGAAGCTACATAGGTTACTGCCTGTGACAAAATAATCTGCGCCTCCGGCATCCCAATCCGCTCCACTGCCTGAGCGGCGCTGACTGCCACCGTAAGGGCCTGGGGATCCGCATTTCCCACATCCTCAGCCGCGCAAATCATAATCCGTCTGGAAATGAACTTAATATCCTCGCCTGCATACAGCATTCGTGCCAGGTAATAAACTGCTGCGTCTGGATCCGAACCTCTCATGCTTTTAATAAATGCTGACACCGTATCATAATGGCTGTCCCCGCTTTTATCATACCGGACCGCCCGTTTCTGGATACATTCCTGGGCTGTCGGCAAATCAATATGGATTATGCCGTCAGCGCTCCGCTCTGTCGTCATAATCCCCAGCTCGATGGCATTTAATGCTGCCCTGGCATCTCCATTTGCCACATCTGCCAGAAACTCCATGGCGTCGCCCTCTATCCTGGCGCGGTACGTGCCCATCCCCCGCTCTTCATCCGTAACAGCCCGCTTTAAAAGTTCCTTAATGTCCTCTTTTTCCAGCGGCTTCAACTCAAAAATACGGGATCTGGACAAAAGCGCTCCGTTCACTTCAAAATAAGGATTTTCTGTCGTGGCGCCAATCAGAGTCAATGTGCCGTCTTCCACAAATGGCAGGAGATAGTCCTGCTGGCTTTTATTGAAGCGATGGATCTCATCCACAAACAGGATTGTTTTCCTGCCATACATTCCCAATAAATCCTTCGCCTCTTTTACTACATCTTCCATATCTTTTTTGCCGGCTACCGTCGCATTAATCTGTTTGAATTCTGCGCTGGTTGTCCCTGCAATGACTTTGGCCAATGTCGTTTTTCCCGTTCCAGGCGGGCCGTAAAAAATAATCGACCCTATCTTATCTGCTTTAATTGCGCGGTATAACAATTTGTCTTTCCCGATAATGTGCTGCTGGCCTACTACCTCCTCCAGCGTCCTCGGGCGCAGACGGGATGCCAGCGGAGACTCCGTCTCTTTCGCTGTCTCTCTCATATAATCAAATAAATCCATAATTCGTTCCTTCGTCAATCAATAATCAGTTCATCTGCCGTAACAAAAGTATATCCCTGCTCCTGCAGAGTGTCAACGATTTCCAACGCAGATTCTACGGATGTAGGAAAAATATCGTGCATCAAAATAATGTCGCCGTCTTCTACATCTTTTAATACCCTGCTGGTAATTTTCGGCGTGTTCTGATACTTCCAGTCCAGGCTGTCCACAGACCAGAATACTGGCGTTAAATCCATTTTTTCTGCCAGTTCTTCATTCCAGTCTCCATAGGGCGGACGCAGATATTCTGGTTCTTCTCCGATTATTTCTTCAATTATTTTTCCTGTTTTCTCTACAGATTCCCTGACCTTTTCTGCGCCTTCTTCTGTCATCTGGACATGACGGTAGCCATGATTGCCAATCAAATGGCCATCCTGTTTCATCTGCCGGACTAATTCCTCATTTCCCTCTATATTAGAACCCATGAGGAAAAAAGTAACTTTTATTCCGCGCTTTTTCAACCCTTCCAGCAGCTTTTTCGTATAAACAGAATGAGGCCCGTCATCAAACGTCAGCGCCACTACTTTTTCTTCCATTCTCGTTTCTGAAACCGTTCCCGTAAGACCGGTTTCGACCGTTTCAGCAAATCCCCTGCCTAAAGTTCCATACACCAAAATCAACAGCAATGCCAAATCTATCCCAGCCACCAGCAATAACTGTCCAATTTTCTTTCCCATTTCCCGCTCCTTCCTGCTCTTACAATATATGCATGAGGAGCGAAAAATAGAAACGGGGAGGCCTAAGCCTCCCTATTCCTCACGTAACCTTTTATTTAATTGCTTCACTGTTCTTCTTTCCCATAAAATAATAATAAACCAGACTACAGCATATACAATTACAAATCTTGGAAGCGTCTCTCTGACAAGGACACCTATCTCAGCCCGATACAATAGCCTTGAAGTAATGAGCGTTACCACCCAGCAAAGGCTTCCATGAATCAGCAGACGCCCCCAGAAGGCTGGCCTTTTCCAATCCATAATCAACGCGAAAAGCCCATATACTGCCGATGCTGCCAGCCAGCCTGTCGTTTCCATCAACGTATTTTCTGTCTGTCCATTCAGCCACATACACGCTGTTGATATTACAGCACCAATTCCTATTCCAGTAAACATATATCCTATTGCTTTCCGAATCATACTATTTTTCCTCCATTACATATTTCCGAAATTCCTTCATATACGATCTGGAAATTTCCAGCCGGCCCTTTCCGTCTTTTAAAAACGCTGTATAATTACCGCTGAATCCGGCCTCAACTGCCGCTACAAACCGTATATTAACCAATGTTCCTTTATTAATTTGAACAAACCCCTGCTTCGACAGCATACTTGCCAGCTCATACAGCTTATACTTTGCTTCTAATGCCCCGTTTCCTCTTACTTCTCCAAAAATCTTTCCTCCTCTGCTCTCAAAATATTGAATTTCAGCAGTTTCGCAAAGAAACTCCCTGCCTTCTTTATAAAGAAAGATTCTCTTTTTCACATTTCTTTCTGTCTCCACTAGTCCTTGAAGCGTTTGTATCAGTTCTGCTGTCTTTTTGTCTTCCAGTCGCCCCCGAACGATAAGTTCCGGAACATCAATATCCGCCTGCTCCCATATCAGTTTCATCTCTGCCTCCCTTGTCTGTCATTATTTTCTATGCTTACTATAGCAAAAACAGCTGCATTTGTCTTATACAATCCTGTATCTGGTCATCATACGAAGATAAGAGGAACATAATCGTCAGTCTCCTGCAAGCTCTCATCATTCCTGCATATTCTTTCTGCTCGTATTTATTTTACAGAAAATAAAAATAGGAACAGGGGGATACGCCTCCCTGCTCCTACTGATTGATTGTTAAATTTCTACCACCATTTGATTTGATCCGTAATATACTGCCTAATCTTAATAAATTCCGGAGAAGTTACGTCTCGTGGTCTGGGAAGATCGATTTTTAAATCTTCTTTAATCGTTGTAGGCTTATTAGAAAGAATTAATACTCGTTCTGCAAGATATACTGCCTCTTCAATGTTATGTGTAATAAATAGGACTGTAGCGCCGGTCTCCTTCCACAAGCGTAAAACTTCATCCTCCAAATAGAAACGTAATTTAATGTCCATCTGTCCATAAGGCTCGTCCATCAACAGCAAATCTGGATTCATTGCGAACGCGCGGCCAATAATAATTCTTTGTTCTGTTGAGACAGATAACTGGTGAGGATATGCATTTCTAAACTGCTCCAACCCCATCAATTTTATGATATTTTCTACTCTCTCATTAATTTCCTTCTCTGGAAGTTTTTTTAGCTCTAATCCAAAGCGCAAATTCTGCTCTACCGTTTTCCATGGAAGTGATGATGGCTCCTGAAATACAAATGCTAAATTGTGTTTCTTCGGATCTGCACTCTCTCCATCAATTAAAAGGTCTCCTTTTGTCGGCATATATATCCTGGTAAGCAAGTTTAAAAATGTAGTTTTTCCGCAACCAGTTGGACCTACTATGCAAACGAATTCTCCTTTTTTTACATTAAAAGAAATATCATTAAGAACTTTCAGACTTCCAAAATTTTTAGTCAAATTATGTACTTCGACTTTGTATTCACTCATATCCACGCCTCCTAACCCTACAATGCCAGATCTGTATTGTCTGATATTTCTTTTCTTAATCGTAAAAATTCCGGATCGATAGTATTTCTTGGACGTGGTAATTTCACATCATATATGGCTTTTACATGCGCTGGACAATTACTCAAAAGAACAATTCTATCTGCCAGATAAAGCGCTTCTTCTATATTATTTGTAACAAAGACAACTGTACGCTTTTCCTGGTTCCAAATACGCTGAACTTCTTCTTCCATCGAATATCTAGTCTGGGCATCTAATGCCCCAAACGGTTCATCCATTAACAAGATCTGAGGGTTATTGGTGTATGCTCGTGCAATACTGACACGTTGTTTCATTCCACCAGACAGTTCATTGGGATAACTCTTCTCAAATCCTTGAAGTCCCACTAAATTAATATATTTTTGTGCTACTTCTCTTCGTTCCTTTTTTGATACTCCCTTGATTTTTAGTCCAAACTCTACATTTTCCATAACGGTTTTCCAAGGCATTAACGCGCGTTTCTGAAAAACCATTCCTATTCGTTCATCACTTCCTTTTATTTCTTCTCCATCTATCAAAATTCTTCCATCAATTGGTTTTTCCAACCCAGCAATCATGTTTAGAAGGATTGTTTTACCACAGCGTCCAGGCCCTAACAGCACCAAAAATTCAGATTCATATACATCTAATGATACATCGACTGCGGCATCAAAAACTTGATTATTTGTAATATAACTTTGAGAAATATGCTCTAATTTCAGACTGATTTTTTTACCGTCCATGGACATACGATCCTTTCTAAAAATTGAATCAGAATTGCAAGCAAATAACCAACAAGGCCAATGCAAATCATTGCAAGAAGACAAAGAGGATAGTCTCCTGAATCCATCCCTCGTACAATTAAGAACCCGACTCCTGATTTTCCTCCAAGCATTTCAGCCGCCAAAACTACCATCCATCCTGCAGATGTTGAATTACGTATTCCGGCAAAGATTGCATCCAATGCCGATGGTATTGCTATCTCAAATAGCATCTGCCTTCCGTTCGCATTAAAAATTGTACCAATATCTAAATATTCCTTGGTTACATCTGAAATTCCCGCCTGTGTATTTACTACCACAGGCATAAGCGCACCTATAAATACAATGAGTACCTTTGGGAACTCGCCAATTCCAAACCAGATTGTCACAAGTGGAACCCATGCAAGAGGTGGGACTGCACGAAATGCTGTAAAAATTGGTCCAAAAAGTGCATTTGCTTTCTTGTTCCAGCCGATTAGAATTCCAAAAGAAATTCCAACTATCCAAGCCGCACCAAGTGCAATAAATACACGCCGTAGGCTTGCCCATATATGTCCAAATAATCCCAAATTTTTAATGGGCTTATTCAGCAATTTTATATATCGTTCCCATACTGCAGATGGAGATGGGAACTTGGAGGCAGGATTCGATGATGCAAGAAGCCATAATGCCACTAAAATCACCATAGAAAGGATAGGAAGCAGCTTGTAAAGACGATTTCGCATGATTTCCCGACGCTCATATTCGCTGAGGAACAGGTCTTCTTTTTCTTTTTTCATTTTTTCCACCCTAAAACCTTTCCTTCAACAAGGCCTAATAGCCAAGTGAAAATCACACCCAGTATACCAATTACCACGATACCCAGAATAATAATATCTGGTCTTGCAAAAGCTCTTCCTTGCTGTATCATATAGCCAAGCCCCATATTAGCTGCGAGCATTTCAGCTGCAACTAACGTTGCCCAAGCATTTCCCAATGCAACTCTTATTCCTGCAAACGTCATTGTCATGGCTGATGGAATTCCTATCTTTCTAAAAATTGTAAAATTAGAAGCTCCACACACTTTCCCTACATTTATTAATGCAGGACTTGTCTGCCGAATTCCTGTATACGCATTAATTACGCAAGGTACAAACGCTGAAAAAAATACAATAAATGCTTTTGCCTTTAATCCCAATCCCATCCAGATAATCGTAATTGGTATCCAGGATACCGGTGGTATGGGACGCAAAATTTCAAAAACCGGTCTCATAAAACTATCAAATCCCTTAAACCATCCCATTAACAATCCTAATGGCACGCCTATTACAATCGCTAAAAAGAAACCTGATAATGCCACCTGAAGGCTCGAAAAAATGTGTGCTCCCAACACAGCCCCGTCTGGATTTGGATCGATCCATTTTATAAAGAACAATTTTACTACATCCGTAGGCATAGGCACATATCTGCTTGGCAGCCATCCCAGCATAACTGCAATTTGCCATAAAAACAACGCCGTCAAAACACCAATGATTGACAGCATTGTTAGTTGATAACTATTTTTACGTTTTTCGTCTTGAACCTTCTTAATGCGTTCCTGGTCTGATAACCGACGTACTGTCTTTTCATTCTCACTCATACTGTCTATCTCCTCTTACAAAGGGAAGAACTCCTAAAACGAAGTTCTTCCCTTTTAAGTTTTTCAAAGATCCACTATTTGACTGCTTCTGCAACTATAGGATTTACAAGACCCTTATCCAAAATCATTTGTCTATCTTCTTCTGTGTAATTTCCTAATGTAATAAAGAAATCCATTGTTTCAAACAATTGATTGGTAGCCTTCGTAACTTTTCCGCCTTTTCCATTTCTATCATCTTCTTCTGTCGTCATTGCAGCCACTGCGTCCGCTAAACTTGTACACTGGAATTCATCTACCAGCTTCGTTACCGTCTCTTCTGTTACTGCAATTCCTTCATCATCACAAGATTCCATAAATAGTTCTTCTGCTTTGGCACGATTTTCTTCACTTTCCTGGCACCATTCCCAAGTTTTATAGTACACCTGATAAGCCGTCTTAATTAAATCCATTTTGTTTTCAAGTGCGTCTGTTGTTGCACAGATACCATTAATGCTATTCAAATTCATTTTTCCAATATCTGTTACCCGAACTGCTCCATCCATTTCCGCAGCAATCGCAAATGCGTTCCATACGCACATTGCATCCCCTTCTCCTGTCTGGAATGCAGTTAAACAGGTTCCAACCGCAGTGTCGATAATTTCAATATCGTACTCTTCAAGATCTGTGATTCCAATACTTTCCATATACTGCATAAATACATACTGAAGCGTTGTTCCCTTATTTAACAGAACCTTTTTTCCTCTCCAATTTTCAGGGTTATCCGGTTCTTTGGCAAGATCAGTATCCGGTCTTACAAACAAAGCCGTGTTATACTCATTATCACAAATACCGATCATATTTACATCATAGTTTTTCATACCATTTAGCACACCAGGGCCGCCAACACTACAAATATCCCAATCTGCACTAGCCTCCATCATTGCGGGACCGCCAGTAAAAGACTGATACTCAACATCAATATTTAATTCATCAAAAAATCCCATTTTATCTGCTACATACCATGGCATTGAATGAGCAGAACCAGCAAAAAATCCAATGCTAAGAGTTGTTCTGTCTGCTAAGGGTTCAATACCTAACGTCGATCCTCCTGATGTTTCTGGCTCTTCTGATGCTTCTCCTGCTGGGCTTTCTTTTGATACCGTTGTCTCTGCTGTACTGCTCTGGGAAGAACTGCCACACGCTGTTAGTCCCCCTATTGCAAGTAACATTCCAGCCACTGTAACCATCCGCTTTACGCCTTTTCTCATAGACTTCTCCTTCCGCGTTCTAACCCTATTACGCGCTTCTAATTATTTGTTGAATTTCGCCTATTTCTTTTTGATAATCCAACATTTTTTGTTTGTTTTTCACACTCCAATTATATTCTACCCCCCCCCGATTGCAATCACTATTTTCACTTTAATAGCAAAATTGTATAGATAAAATTTTATATTAAATAATCAATTTCTCTATAAACAGCAAAATATTATGTTTAAAACAGTAAATATCTGCTGCTAACAGTATTTTGGGATTCTTAGTACAAAAAAAAGAGAAACAGCGCCAGGGTTCTCCTGACGCTGCTCCTCTTTTAGGATGGTTATCTATTTAACAATATGGGGAAATGAAACTATTTTATTGATACGGTCCTATTTTTTTATTTTGCTAATACAGCTTTATAAGCTTCTGCCATGCCTTTTTCCTGAATCAGGTCATAATATCCCTGAACCATTGGAATCATCTCGGTTAAGTCAGCGTGCCAGTAGTCTTCTCTCTTCATAATTTCTTCTACAGATGCAGTCTTCATAAATTCCATGATTTCTGCGCCGTCATTTGCCTTATCGGTTCTGTAGAATGCAATCAGAGCTGCCATGGAGAAGGTCAGCGCCTCTGGGTACTTGCCGAATTTTTCTTTGTATTCTAAGATGGTCGGCAGCACACGTACCTGGAACTTGCTGACAGAGTTTAATGCAATGCTTAACAGCTGATGCTTAATAAATGGGTTGCTGAAGCGCTCCAGAACGTCTTTTGCAAACTGGACGTCTGTCTCGGTATTTCCTAAGGTAGGTACAATCTCATCAAACAGGCACTTCTTTAAGAATGCGCTGACTGTTTCGTCCTTTAAGCACTCGCCTACTGTCTGTAAACCATACAGATATGCGCCTAATACCATAGAGGTATGGCCGCCATTTAAGATACGCACTTTTCTCTTCTTATATGGTTTTACATCGTCTGTCCATACGATGTTATATCCAGCTTTGTTAAATGGAAGTTCATCTTCGTGATGGCCGCCGATTACCCATAAATGGAAAATCTCTGCGGTATCAATTAAATTGTCTGTGTAGCCAAGCTGCTTGTTCAGTTCTTCTGCCTCGTCCTTCGGATAGCCGGTTACGATACGGTCAACCAGAGTGCTGCAGAAATCGTTCTCATTGTTAATCCAGTTCTTGAAGTCCTCTCCCAGTTCCCACAGATCTGCATATTTTAATACGCACGCCTTTAAGTTGTCGCCGTTGTTGTCAATCAGCTCACATGGAAGCAGAATCATTCCTGGAAGACCAGCTTCAAATCTCTTATATAAAAACTGGGTCAGCTTTGCCGGATAAGACTTTGGAGGCATATCGGTCAGCTTTTCTGTGCCAAGATACTCGATTCCCGCTTCTGTGGTGTTGGAAACCAGCACTCTCATGTCAGGGCTGGTAGCCAGTGCAATATACTCTTCGTACTGGGTATAAGGATTCAGCGCTCTGGAAATAGAGGTAACGTGGGTATGTTCGTTTACTACCTCTCCATTGCTGATGCCGCGAAGGAATAAATTGTACTCGCAGTTCTGATCTGCCAGCATCTGGCACATACCTTTTTCAATTGGCTGTACGACTACGATCTTGCCGTCATAAAGTCCCTTCTCCTGTAATTTGTGGAAAAAATAATCCACAAAGCCTCTTAAAAATCCGCCTTCGCCAAACTGGATGACTGTCTCTTTTACATTGCTGCTCATGGTAATAACCTCCATTAACATATAGTTTTTGTAAGTGCTTACATTTCCGAGAAAACCTAATGTTTCGTTGTTTTGTTACCCATACTATACACCAGGTTTGAAAAATATTCAAGAGGTTTTTCGCATTTTTTGTAAGTATTTACATTCTTATTCTTTCGGTAAATACAAAAAATTATTATCGGTTTTGCTGTCTCCTATCATGGCCCGCATTTCTTTTACCTGCCTGCTGTCTGGAAGCAGCCGGATCCACCACTGCCAGGCGACCGTATTCTTTACCGCCTTCTCGTCAATTACCCGTCCCGCATAGTAATCCTCATAAAGTTCTGCATACAGGCTGGTCATGTCATCTATCAGCTGCCAGGATACTGGATCCATTTTCTTTTCGATTTGACGGGCAATCAATCCTTTTATGTATTGGTAGGAATAGTTTTCAAAATCCAATAATTCTCCATTATCAATTCCATTTTTTCCGGCCCATCCAGACACATCGGTTAACTTGGTCTGATAGGTTAAATTGCCTTCTTCATCCCAGCGCATCATGCCATACTGGCAAGGCGTAATGCTGATGGAATCGCTGACGATTTCATAAATGCCGTAAGGTTCTTCTTCCTGCTCTGCTTTCTGCTTTTCCGCCAATCTGGGACCTGGCCCCAGACGCTCTTCTGACAATTCTGCCTGACTGTGCTTTTTCAGACGCTGCACATGGAGATGGCCGCTGACATACACCGGCAGCTTCCATTTTTCCAGCAGCTCCACTACCTCTTCATAATTTTCCATTGCACAGTCTGTAGTATAAAGACTGCTCTGAGGCATTAAATTGTGATGACCTACCGGAATTACCGTAACGTCTGCCTTTTGCGCTTCTTCCAGCTGGCCGTCCATCCAGGACAGGGTTTCTTCTTTTAACCGTCCTCCAACCAGGTTGACCGGATCGTACTGACAAGTATCCAGCATCATCAGCCAATACCGTTTATCCAGCTCATAGACATAACTAAGAGAGGCCGGATCCCTGCTTCTCGCCTGGTCATATCCGAAGCTATGGTAATATCCATAAAACTCTTCCGCTGTAACCGGCTGGCCCTGGGTTTTCGTATCTCCAAAATAATAAGAAGCATGAGGATTGTTAATATCATGATTCCCTGGAATTACCAGAACCGGAACTCCCCCTTCCTGGATTTTTGCCAGCTTTTCCGACAGTTCCTGGTGGTTTTCTTTTTCCCCATTCATGGTAATGTCTCCGCTCAAAATCAGAGCATCCGGCTTTTGCGCAAGAATTTCCTCCGAAAATGCCTCTAACAGCTCCGGCAGATAGTAAACCAGCTTTCCATCGCTGGATGCAATAAAATCCCGATATGCCTTTCCAAAATCTGTAATAGAATGGCTTTGATAGTGAAGATCCGATGCAATGGCCAGCGTTGGCGGCTCATAAGGCGGTTCTTCTTCCAAAGTTATTTTTGTCTCATCCTCATCCGGATTTTCAAATTCTTCCTGCTCCGATTCACTACTTCCAGTCTCTTCATCTGATTCTGAAGGCGTCCCTGCCGTTTCTTCGGATGGACGTTCTGCTTCCGTCTCCGGCTCTTCTGAAGGCGGTATCGAGGTTTCCTGAACCGTTTCGGTTTCCCTGACCTGATGATCGTTGTAATCTTTTCTGATAATTCCTACTACTGCCCCTATTGTAAAAAGCAGAAGCAGCACTGCAAGTGCTGCCCCCAGAACGTTTTTTCTGATTTTCTTCATGCAGACCTCTTATTCTGTCAGATAATGCCCAGCTCTTTCATCGCCCAGGCCACTCCATCTTCTTCTACCGTTTTTGTAACAAAGGTTGCATACGGTTCCAGACCTTTATCGTGTTTTCCCATAAGAACTGCATTTTCTGCAAATTCAAACATAGATAAATCGTTCATACTGTCTCCGAACACATAGGCATCTTTTAGCGGAATCTGGTACTGATCCAATACCCACTGAATCGCCGTTGCCTTAGAATGTCCTTTTGGCACGCATTCATAAAAACCGCCTCTGTCAATAATGTCAAAGTCCTCTCTGATTACCTGGAAAAATCCCTCTTTATCTGCTGTCTCGTCTGCCGTCATGCAGAATTTATCAAACTCATAGTCTGTTCTCTCAAGAGAATGGGACGGACCTCCCATTTCTTCGTTAACCGCCAGGCGGAGCCGCTCCATCCATGGAGTATGGTATGGTTTTTCGTTAAAATAACAACCCTGGGAGCCTTCTAATACGGCTTCTACTCCATAGTCCTTAATTGCCTTGCGAAGCTTGATTCCCGTCTCATAAGGGACATGGCAGGCATACGCTTCTTTGCCTCCTGCCACA
Source organism: uncultured Clostridium sp. (assembly GCA_900542035.1). GTDB lineage: Bacteria > Bacillota > Clostridia > Lachnospirales > Lachnospiraceae > UMGS1370. The sequence goes on along the minus strand of UQMJ01000007.1, from coordinate 16,508 downwards.
ATACAGGTTCCGCATCCGCACAAAGCTCCGTCTGTTTCTATTTCCTCCAGCAGCGGTTCTACCAGCACATAGCTGCGGCCGGAATTGATAAATACCAGATGACCTTTCTTTCTTGCCTCTTTTAAAGCTTCTTTGGCGCTTTCCGGAACCTGTCTGGTAATTTCGCTTAATAGTGTTCCGTCAATGTCAAAAAACAATGCCTTTCTGCTCATATTCTGATAATTCTCCTTACCATCAAATAAAACAGAGCTGCGCCGGTTTCCCATTGCAGCCCCATTTTTTAATTCTCTCGGAAAACAACCTCTCCTGTTGTCGGATCCATGCTCTCTACAATTGCCAGAGACTCCAGATGGATGCCCTTTTCCCTGATTGCGTCTCCGCCTCTCTGGAAACCTTTTTCTATTATGATTCCAGCTCCTACCAGAGTAGCGCCTGCATCCTGCACCAGCTGCGCTAATCCTTCCAGCGCCTTTCCGTTTGCAAGGAAATCATCAATCAGAAGAACCTTATCCTCAGGTCCTAAAAAGTCTTTGGACACAATAATATCATAAACCCTGCCATGAGTATAAGACTCTACTCTGGAAGTATAAACATCTCCAGCGATATTTTTCGTCTTGGTTTTCTTGGCGAAAACAACCGGAACATGAAAATACTGGGCCACAATGCAGGCGATTCCAATTCCGGAAGCCTCGATGGTCAGAATTTTATTAATCTCTTCTCCTTCAAAACGTCTACGGAATTCTTTTCCAATTTCCTCAAACAATTCGATATCCATCTGGTGGTTTAAAAAGCTGTCCACCTTCAGAACACCGCCCTCACGGACAATACCGTCTTTCCGTATTCTATCTTTCAAGAGCTGCATGGTACATCCTCCATTTTCTTTTGGGTTATTATTATTTTGCTACTGCTTTAGAAGTTAAGAAGTTCAGCACTTTAATCTGAAGAGCCGCTTCGTCTACCATCTCCTGGCCAGCCTGCTCAACCAGGGTGCTGACATCCTCCAGTCCCTGGGCTTTCGCCAATACGTCGTAATCTGCGTCTTCCAGAGTGAATTTTTCCTTTTCTGCAATGGCTTTCAGAGCCAGCTCCAGTTTTACAGAATTACTTACCTGCTCTTTGAACATTTCCTGGAATTCTTCCACGCTGGACATTCCGTTCATAGCCGCGTACATCTCCATATCCATTCCGTACATAGCCGCCATATTCGTCATCTGTTCCCACTGTTCATTGTAATCTTTCTCAATGCGGGCGTCAATATCGCTGAACTGGCAGTTGGCAATTACGCCTTCTAATACGTCGTTTTCCATCTGCATTTTTGCCATTTCTTCATTGCTCTTCTGCAGCTCGGTACGGATGCTTTCCCGATATTCGTCTACTGTGGCAACGCCGGATTCTAACTCCAGTCCTTTTACAAAGTCATCGTTTAATACAGCATCCTGCTTTTCTTTTACAGAGTTTACTGTAACGTCAAAGGTAACGTCCTGGCCCTTTAATTCTTCGTTCTTATAATCTTCAGGGAAAGTCAGGTTTAAGGTTACGCTGTCGCCTTTTTTAGCGCCAATCAGTCCGTCCTCAAAGCCGTCGATAAAGGTATCAGAACCCAGCTCTAAATCGCTGTCTTCTGCAGTGCCGCCGTCAAACGCAACTCCGTCTTTCTTGCCTACATAGTCGATGTTTACGGTGTCGCCTTCTGCTGCTGCCCGATCAACTTCTACCATGTTTGGATTGGAATCCAGCGCATACTGGATAATTTCTTCTACATCCTCGTCAGTAACAGTTGTATCCATAGGGGTATACTCAATTCCGATGTATTCGCCAAGGACTACGCTGCCTGCCGGAACGTCCTCTTCTGCTGCAGTGGTCTCTGCTGCGCTGCTTTCTGCGCCGGCAGACTCGCCAGCTGCTGCGGTGGTCTCTGCTGCAGTGGTTGCAGCGGTATCATTGTTGGAACAGCCGGCCAGCACCATCATAGCCGCTGCGCCACATACCAGTAATCTTTTTGTCTTTCTCATAATTCTCCTCACTAACTTATCCATTTTACCGGCAAGGGCTTCCTTTCAGCCGGTTTCTGTAGTATAGCACACAGTTTTCTGAAAAGAAAGCCCTTCCCTAAAAAACGTTTTTATTTAATAAATGCCTTAAATGCTTTGTAAGTATTGTATACATCCAGTTTGGAAGTAAGTTCAAACGGCGCGTGCATGGAAAGCACCGGTACACCTAAATCTACCGTATCAATATCCATATGAGCGACCAGCTTGGCAATGGTTCCGCCGCCGCCTTCATCGACTGCACCCAGTTCGCCTGCCTGCCAGTAAACGCCTTCCTTTTCCATGATGCGGATTACCTCTGCCATGGTCTCTGCGCTGGCATCGTTGGATCCAGATTTACCTCTTGCACCCGTATACTTGGTCAGAACGCAGCCTTTGTTGATGTAGCTGGCATTTAACGGCTCGTGAACCTGTGGGAATGTCGGGTCAAATGCTGCATTTACATCAGAAGACAGGCACATGGAATTGCGCAGCAGGGTACGGATGTTAACGCCAGCCTGCTCTGCCAGATCTTCCAGGTAGTGAAGCAGGAAGTCAGAATTTAATCCAGTATTTCCGTCCGAACCAATCTCTTCTTTGTCTGCAAAGAAGGTAACCGTCGTATACTCCGGCATATCGGTATCGATTTCTGCCATCATTGCCGTATACGCACACACTCTGTCGTCCTGTCCGTAAGCGCCTACCAGACTTCTGTCTAAGCCTACGTCGGTTGCTTTAACTGCCGGAACCATCTCGATTTCAGCCCGATAAAAATCTGCTTCTGTAATGCCGTATTTGTCATTGAGAAGCTTTAATGCCAGCAGTTTTACCGGCTCTTTTACTTCGTCATCCTGGTAAGGAACAGAACCTACTACAATATTCAGTTCTTCGCCGCGGATCCCATCGGAAAGCTTTCTTTCATTCTGCTTTGCAGCCAGGTGAGGCAGTAAGTCTGTAATGCAGAATACTGGATCTTCTTCGCTCTCGCCGATTACCACATCCACTACTTCTCCATCCTTCTTTACTACAACGCCATGCATGGCTAACGGAATGGTCGTCCACTGGTATTTGCGGATTCCGCCGTAATAATGGGTTTTAAACAGCGCAATATCGTCTTTCTCGTACAGTGGATTTGGTTTTAAATCCAGTCTTGGAGAATCAATATGAGCCCCGTTTAAGCGGACGCCTTTCTCTAGTCCCTGTGCGCCGAAGGTGGTGGCAATCAGAGATTTTTTACGGTTTACATAGTATACCTTGTCGCCTGGTTTATAAGAAGCGCTGGCATCATAAGGCTTGTAGCCGGCCTTTACCAGACGAGCAACGATTGCGGAAACGCATTCCCGCTCTGTCTTGCCTTCGTTTAAGAATTTCTTATATCCCTCGCAGAATTTTTCTGCTTTTGCAATCTGTTTTGGCGCATCCTTTCCAATATTTGGAGCTTTCCAAACTAATTTTTCAGCCAGTTCCTGGCCCTTTGTCTTTTTTGACATATGTTTTCCTCCGTTTTATCTGCTGTTTCTCTCTATTTTAGAACAACTCCCCGCTGTCTAATGCCAACGTAAAGGGACCGTCATTTACTAAATCAATTTTCATATCCGCCCCAAAAATTCCATGTTCTACCTTATCTGCATGGTCTTTGCAGCATTCCATAAAATATTCGTAAATCCGGTTTGCATGATCCGGAGCTCCTGCCTTAATAAAGCTTGGACGGTTTCCCTTTTTGCAGTCTGCATAAAGCGTAAACTGGCTGACCACTAAAAGTTCTCCTCCTACATCTGCAAGCGACAGGTTGGTCTTGCCGTTTTCATCTTCAAAAATACGAAGGCGGCAAATCTTATCTGCCAGCTTTCTGGAAGTTTCTTCCGTATCTTCATTGGACACTCCCAAAAGAATCAAAAATCCTTTCCCAATCTGTCCGACTGTCTGTCCGTCTACTGTCACAGCAGCCCGTGTTACCCGCTGTAATACTGCCTTCATGTTCTGTCTCCTTAATTGTCTAGGTTTCTTTTTCTGCTTCTTCCTGCTGCGCCTTTACAATCTCAGAAATTGCTTCATTTAAAGAAAACATTTTCGCATCTAAAATATCTACCATGTCTGCGCAGGCCTTTAATTCCTGAAGAAGCTTGACCGGCGGATTGCCTTCTAATTTATAAGCGATCTTATGCTCTAAACTGGCCCAGAAATCCATGGCTACGGTACGGATCTGGATTTCCACCTTAGTTTCCACCGGTCCATCCGTTAAATATACCGGAATGGTAACCACCATGTGGTAACTCTTGTAGCCGTTGGGCTTTGGTTTTTTTATATAATCTTTTACATAAAGAACTGTCACATCCGCCTGTTTTGCAATCATATCTGCAATCTGGTAAATGTCTGACATAAAAGAACAAATAATCCGGATGCCGGCAATATCGCTGAGCTTCTCCTTCATATTTTCGATTGTAACCTCATAACCGTCTGCCTTCAGCTTCCGGACAATGCTGTCCGCTGTCTTCAGCCGTGATTTGATGTGTTCAATGGGGCTGTAATCATAACGCTCCGTAAACTCATCATTCATAATCTCTATCTTTGCAGTAATCTGCTTTAAGGCAGCTCCATAGAGGAACATCGTCTCTTTCCACTGATCCACCGGTTCGTGTCTGCGGTGACCTGGCGTCATTGTTCCCCACCTCACTCGTTTTTCTTTATAGCTTTAACCCTTTTAACAGCGCTCCCAGTCCGGTAGATGCGCTGCCAGTTTCTTTGTAATCAAAGATTTCCTCCGGTTCGTCTTCCGGCTCTACCGCCTTCATGCTCAGGCTGATTTTCCCGTCGTTTAAACCGATAATCTTTACCTTTACTTCCTGACCTTCTTTTAACACTACTCCAGGATGTTTGATCCTCTGGCTGCTGATCTGGGAAATATGCAGAAGACCAGTCAGACCGTTTTCCAGCGTAACAAAGGCGCCGTAATCTTTTAAAGTTTCAACCGTTCCAGTCACAATTGCGCCGACCTGGCACTTTGCAACCTTTTTTCTGGTCTCAGCCGCCTGCTTTTCTCTTGCAACCTCTTTGCCGGACAGAACAAGGCGCTTTTCTTCCTCATCAGCAGTAATAACGGTTACTTCTACGCTCCTGCCGTTCCATTCGTCCAGATCTTCCACATAATCTGCTGCCAGCTTAGACGCTGGAATAAATCCTCTGATGCCTTCCAGATAAGCAACTGCGCCGCCCTTTACGATCTCGCTGATCTTTACGGCAACAACCGTCCGCTCTTCCATCATCTGTTTTAATTTATCCCATGCTAAAACGTCATTGGCTTCTTTTTTTGACAGCAGGATATTGCCTTCTCCATCGTCTCTTTTTACCACCGTGGCGCTGATCTCGTCGCCTACGTGAATCGATTCTTTTATATTGAAGTCAGGATCACTGCTTATATTGTCTTTGGTAATGATTCCTTCTGCATAATACTTTAAATCCAGTACCACCCTGTCATCTTCTACTCCGATTACCGTACCGGTTAAAATATCTCCTTCGTTTACTCTGCGAAAAGATGCCTCCAGCTCAGCCGCATAGTCCTCCATGCTTTCTGTTCTCTCTGCAATCTCTTCTTTTTGTTCTTCACCCATTGTTACATACCTCGCTTTTTGTGAATCTCCATTTATCAGGGAAGTCCCCATTTCCCTTCTATTATTTAAACACAAAAGCTTTTTTTTTGCCATAGGTTTCACAAAAATTTAATAAAAAGTGTGGTATACTAATAAAATAATCTTTATTTAGGAAAGGATGATTTCATGACGGACCTCATTGATCTTCATACTCATACCCTGGCCAGCGGCCACGCATACAATACGCTGATGGAAATGATCCAGGCTGCAGCAGATAAGGGACTACGGCTTTACGGCTGCGCCGATCACGCTCCTGCCATGCCAGGGACTCTGGGCAGCTTTTATTTTCAAAATTTCAAAGTAATTCCCCGCAGCCTTTATGGAATCCAGATTCTTATGGGCGCAGAGTTAAATATCCTGGATGCTTCCGGAAAAGCCGATCTGCCGGAAAGCGTTCTGGCCCGCCTGGATTACGCCATTGCCAGTATCCATCCTCCCTGCTACTCTGGAAAAACAATTTCAGAAAATACTTCTGCTTATCTGGGCGCATTGGAAAATCCTTATATCCAGATTATCGGGCATCCGGATGACGGACGGTTCCCTGTGGATTACGATACCCTGGCGGCAGCCGCTGCCGAACACCACAAGCTGCTGGAGGTCAATAACTCTTCCCTCCATCCCCATGGCTTTCGGCCAAATGCCCGTGAAAACTACCAGGTTCTGCTGGAATACTGCCGCAAATACAAAACCCATATTATCATTAACAGCGACGCTCATATCTGTTTTGACATCGGAAACCATGATTTTGCCCACGAAATGCTGGCTGAACTGGATTTCCCAGAAGAGTTAATTGTCAATACGTCGCTGGAAAAATTGGATCCATTTATTCCCGTCATTTAGCATCAGTGTACAGGGGGCAATACGGTCAGAATATAAAGGAGGTCTGGTTCATGTATCGGAGAAGCATGGAAAGAAAGCAAGTATCGGAAACCTCTTATTCTGCAAGGTGCAAGGCAGGTTGGAAAGACTTATTCCATTCTGGAGTTTGGACGTACCCACTATGAAAATGTGGCATATTTCAATTTTGAAACCAATCCCAGGCTGAATGAGACTTTTGATGAAAACATCAGTCCCGACTATCTGATTCCGATTTTATCACATATTTCGGGGAAAACCATTATAAAAGAAAAGACTCTCATCGTCTTTGATGAAGTGCAGCTTTGTGAACGGGCGCTGACTTCGCTGAAATATTTTTGTGAAGACGCACCGGATTATCATGTCATTGTAGCCGGCAGTTTGCTGGGTGACGCCGTAAGCCGGACAAAATTTTCATTTCCTGTCGGCAAAGTCGATATGAAAACCCTGTATCCGATGGATATAGAAGAATTTATGCTTGCCTTAAACGAACAGGAACTTGTGGAATGGATAAAAGAATCTTTTAAAAGTGATGCTCCTCTTCCTTCTGCCTTACATGATAAGGCTATGCTGCTTTACCGTCAGTATCTGGTCGTAGGAGGAATGCCTGAATGTGTTGCACAGTTTGTTGAGACAAAAGATTATATCCTTGTACGGCATACACAGGATACTATTCTTGCCAGCTATCTCAATGATATGAGCAAATATAACACCTTAAACGAAATCAAAAAAACGAGACTCACCTACGATAATATTACCGTCCAGCTCTCGAAAACTACCGCGATATTGATGCCTTCAAAATCTATATTTCCGACTTAGGACTGCTTTGTGCAAAAAAAGAGCTGTCTGCCGAAGATATTCTCTATATGACAGATGAGCTCAATAATTTTAAGGGTGGAATGACAGAAAATTACGTCCATGTCCAGCTTACAATAAACGGTTATCATACCTACTGCTGGGAATCTGATCGGGGCGCTGAAATTGATTTTATCATCCAATGGGAAGGCCGTCTGATTCCCATTGAAGTTAAATCTGCCGACAATACCAGAGCTAAAAGTCTGAAAATCTCTATGCAGCATTCTGTATATAAAAAAACCGGTGTGACGCAGGCATCCTGCCTGCGTCACACCGCGCACTATAATAAAATAATCTTATGCTCTTCGCAGATTCTGCGCATTTCTTCCGGCCACAAGCTTGCCTGGACTTCTCCTACATGGGCTCTGTCCAGCAAAAGCATACACAGCCTGGACTGGCCAATACCGCCGCCGATAGTATAAGGAAGTTTTCCTTCTAACAGCATTTTATGGTAAGGAAGCGTCCTTCTGTCATCGCAGCCAGCCTTAGAAAGCTGCTCGTCCAGGCTCTTTTCATCTACTCGGATACCCATACTGGAAATCTCCAGCGCGCATCCCAGTGTCTCAAACCAGAACAAAATATCTCCGTTTAACTGCCAGTCGTCATAGTCCGGCGCCCGTCCATCATGCGGTTTTCCGCTGGCCAGTTTATCGCCAATCTTCATCAAAAATACGCAGCCGTATTCCTGGGTAATCAGATTTTCCCGTTCCTTTGGGGTCTTGTCAGGATAACGATCTTCCAGTTCCTGGGTTGTAACAAATGTAATCTCTTCCGGCAGCCTTTTTACCGCCTGGGGATATTTGTACCAGACTTCGTGTTCCATATGTTTAATAACCTTAAAAATGGTTTTTACCGTATCCTTCAGCGTATCCAGATTTCTCTGCTCTTTGGTGATTACCTTTTCCCAGTCCCACTGGTCGACATAGCAGGAATGGAGATTATCCAGTTCTTCATCCCGCCGGATTGCATTCATATTGGTATATAAGCCTTCTCCCGCCTGGAAACCGTAGCGTTTTAATGCCATTCTTTTCCACTTTGCCAGAGACTGCACGACTTCTACAATCTCATCCGGCTCTCCCAGCAAATCAAACTGTACTGGTCTCTCTGTTCCGCTTAAATTATCATTCAGACCTGAACTTTTCTTAACAAACAACGGCGCGGAAATTCTCTCCAGATTCATTTCCCTGCCAAATTCTTTCTGAAATGTGTCACGGATATACTTAATTGCTTCCTGGGTTTCCCGTACTGTCAGTCGGGGATCATATCCTTCTGGTAAAATCAAAGCCATACTCCTGTCCTCCTGCCCTTTCCCTATTATAGTCGCAATGAACTGGACTATATCTGCTAATGTTACCACCGGATACCCCATTCTGCAAGAAAAACTTATATTTTTTCTGACGGGCCGTCCGCAATTTCCAAAAGAGCCTTGATGAGCATCAGGGCTGCAGGCCCCAATAAAACTCCCCAGATTCCAAAAAGCCTGAGACCAATATAAAGCGCCGCCAGCGTTTCCAGGGCCGAAAGTCCGATTCCTTTTGCCATCAGTCTGGCCTCCAGAATCTGTCTCAAAAGATAGCAGACCACGTAAATTCCGATTAAGGCCGCCGCCTTTTCTCCCTGTCCCCCAAGGACTTCTACAATAGCCCAGGGAATCAGGGCCGTACCAGTTCCAAACAACGGGAGGGCGTCCAGCAGCCCGATTCCCGTTCCCAGCAGCATATAGTATGGGTTTTTCAGCAAAAACAATCCTCCAATACAAACTCCTGCGGTCAGCAGCAGGATTACTGCCTGAACTCTTACATAGGTCTTTCCAAATATCCGGAATTTTTCATGAATAATCCGGAATTCCTCACGAAACAGAGACTGATTTTCGAATTTCCGGATATCGTCCAGCTTTCCCAGCGTCAAAACCGACGCCAGAAACAGCACCAGTATCACTACCGTTCCTCCGGCAATCCACTGTACCATAGAAACTGAACTTACCATTAAATACGGCATGGCCGCCGTTTTTGCAGATTCCCCCAGATCTCTTAACATATTCTGAACCAGACGTACCATATAATCCGGTCTCAAATGAAGCGCCTTCTCTGCCAGACGGCAGCACCCCGTCAGCCAGACATCAAACTGTCTGACTAGTTCCGGAAGCTCCTGGAAAAACAGTTCTGCCTGAACCAGCAGTCTCTGCCCCGCAATATAAAGTCCTGTTCCCAGAAGACCAAACAGAACAACCAGTTCCCCGCCTCCTATCAGCTCAATGGGAATCCGGACCGCTCTGCTGCCACGAAAAATGGTTAATTTTCTTTGTATCCATTTTGCAGACGGTTCCAACAGAACTGCTGTTGCATAAGCAGCAAAAAAAGGAATTACCAGAGGCAGAAGGTATTGAAATCCTGCATATACTGCCCCTGTAATTCCCATTATAATAAAAATTTTCTTCAGTTTCTCCTTCGGCTTTTCCATGGACTCACCTATTTCTGATTTGTACTTCCTTTGTACAAAGTTTATTATAAACAATATCCACAGAAATATTCCCGTTCTTTTTGTTTTTTAAAAATTTCGGAATACGGGCCCTTGAGGGTTTGCCGAAAAAGTCATAACTTCTCCGGTTGCCGGATGGAGAAACCTTACCTCCATCGCCCACAATGCCAGCGGTTCCCGCCTGCGCCCTGCCAGTGTTCCGCTTAAACCGCTTCCATATTTCGCGTCTCCTAAAAGCGGAAAACCATGTCCTGCAAACTGGACGCGAATCTGGTGATGACGTCCGGTCATAAGCTGGATCTTTACCAGCGAAAACTTCTGTCCGTCAACCTGTTTTGTGCCCAGTACTTCATAAGACAGTTCTGCACGTTTGCTTCCATCCACAGACTTATCAACAATTTGTGAATAATTGTTTTTCTCATCTTTCCGCAAAAAATCCACATATTTCCCCACATTATCCACAGGTTGTCCACAAATTACTGCACAATACGTTTTTTTCAATGTTCCATCCTGTACCTGCTTTGACAAGGCTGCTGCAGCCTTCTGATTCTTGGCATATACCATTACTCCCCCTACTGGTTTATCCAGTCTGTGGATAACTCCCACATATGGTTCCGGCAGATTTGTGGACATCTTTGTGGATAAACCTGCAATATGTTTGCGAATCTCGCTGACCATATCCGGTTCAAAGCTGTGAACAGATTGGGATTGTAAACCAGCCGGTTTTACCGGCACAATAATATCTTCATCCTCATATAAGATCGTAAGCATCTTTTGTTTTCGCCTTTCAATTTTTTTCCTCTTGCATTTTTCTAAAAAAGGTGTATAGTATGTAATATATTAATACATAGTATTGAATACTACTTGTTGCAGTTGTTAGATTCAGGAGGTGTTTTTTATGTCAAAGCAAACGATAAAATCCAATCTTTTAAAAATAAAAGATCCTGGCAGCGCGATTACCCATTTTATTGCAATGGCTCTTGCAATTCTCGCCGCAGGTCCTCTCTTAATCAAAGCAGCTAAAGATCCAGGGCAGTTCCATGTTACCGCTCTGGCAGTCTTTATTGTCAGCATGATCCTGCTTTATGCCGCAAGCACTACCTATCACACGCTGGATATTTCGCCCAAAATTAACCAGATTCTGCGCAAGCTGGATCACATGATGATTTTTATTCTGATTGCCGGAACCTACACTCCGGTATGTATGATTGTATTAGGAGATAAAGTCGGATGGTTCCTGCTGGGACTGGTATGGACTATTGCCATTACCGGAATCCTCATCAAGGCTTTCTGGATTACCTGCCCCAAGTGGTTTTCTTCCCTTTTATACATTGCAATGGGATGGATATGTGTGCTGGCTTTTACCAGAATCATCCAGGCTCTCCCTCCGGCTGCATTTGGCTGGCTCCTTGCAGGCGGCATCATTTACACCATCGGCGGCATCATCTATGCTCTAAAGCTTCCGCTGTTTAATTCCCGCCACAAATACTTTGGTTCCCACGAGATTTTCCACTTATTCGTTATGGGCGGCAGCCTGTGTCACTATATTATGATGTATGAGTTTGTTGCTTAATAAGCAGCTCTTTTTGTTCTCTTTTTAGTTTTTTTATCGCCGCTTCCCGACGCATGGCCTCTGACTTTGTTTCAAATTCTTCATAATAAGCCAGAGCCACCGGCCTGCGGCTTTTTGTGTATTTTGCCCCACGTCCGCTGTTATGGGCCTCCAGACGCTTTTCGAGACAGTTTGTCCATCCGCAGTACAGCGTGCCGTCGGCGCACCGGAGAATATAAGTATAGTTCATAATCGTATGTCTCTTTCCCAAAATACCTTCAAAATACATTTTTACTATGTAAACGGTAATCCATGCTTTGCAATTTCATACTTTGCAACTGCACAATTACCGCCCAGGTTTCCCTGTATCTATTATAAAGCACCAGCCGGATGCGCAAGGTGTTTATACTTTATTATATCACATAATTCCAGAACCGTGTATGTCTACTACAATCCGGTTTTCCAAAAACCGTGGAGATTACAGTAAGAATAAACTGCCACCGGCTTGTCATCCTCTGCTACCAGGAATTCCGCTTCTGCCGGCTGATCCGGTTCCAGCATCCGTCTCTGGCATCCTTTTTCCGTCTGAAGGTAAATCCACTGGATGCTGTGTTCGCTGCTCATTGGATGAGGATGTTCTCCTATCTTCACACAAATCTTGCTGCCGTTTATTGTAACCTGAGGCAGATGCTTTTCCTTTGCCCCATCTGTCTCATTCGCCAGCAATAACCCCATAGGCTGATCGCAGCATTTAAAATTTTCCTGATGGGGACCTCCGATTACCTCTATGATCGCCTGACCATGTTCTCCTACTAAAAATATCGGTTCGCCGTTTGATTTCATAGTAACCCCTCCTGTCAAATAAGGCGCCGCCAGACATGAAGCCTTTCCTTTTCTGCTTCATGTTTTGGCCCGCCTCTCAGTTGTCTCATAACTTTCTTCTACAATATGGTATCTCCAATTTTCAGGAAAATATCCCTATGCCACTTCTTTTACCAAAATCAGCCTGTCGCCTGGCCGGATTTCCTCGCTGCTTAACTCGTTCATAACCATAATGCTTTCCACGGTAGTATGAAATTTTTTTGCAATTTTCCATAAACTGTCGCCTGACTGGACAATATAACCTACGATTCCTGGCATTTCCTGAAGTTTTTTTACATCCAGAGGCTTTTCTGTCACATCGATAACCACTGCCTCGCACACTGGCTGAAGCACCAGAATGTCAAACGACGCGGTTCCCTTGATTTCTACGCTGTCTCCTCCTGCCATGACTGCTGATAATTGTTCCAGCCCAGATGTAACCTGGTAAACGCTGTTTTCCTTTATTCCTATGGCTTCTGCCTCGCAGTGAAACGGCGCCATTCGGACTGCCGACTGAATCGGCGCCGCATCATCGCTGGTCAGATACAGCAAGGAAACTTCTACCGCCCCGTCTATGATCAGCTGGTTTTCTCCAATCGAAATCTCATCGATTTTTACGGTTCCGCCGCTGTGACAGATCTGCAGAATCCTCTGATTCTGATCCAGGGAAACTTTTTCGGCTATCCGGCATTTGCAGCTGTTTTTTGTAAGGATCTGCTCAAAACAGGCATCTGCTGTTACCGGAATCACTTCTCTGTCTGTTGCATAAAGATCGCTTAAAATCTGTATCTGCTGTTCCTCATACAATTTTATACCCAGTTCCAGAACTGCTTCTGCCTCAAGCTCCCGCATTTCTCCGTCATAATCCGGACGGGCTTCCACATCTTTATGAGCCAGGCCTACCGTTACCATGGGAATCATGTCCTCATCGGCTCCTGAAATTTCTACTTCCCCTGAAAACGGGATGGTTTCTTCCCACCATTGAACTGGTGTGTCGTCTCCCTCGCCGGAGTAAATAACAAATACTTCCAGGCTTCCGTCTATCAGCATTCTCTCATCCGATGGACGGGCAGAAATACCGCACAGACGCATCTCTTTCCAGAGAAGCTGGCCAATATTGGGTTTGCTGCCAGACAGCGTCATCTGTTCCTTGATACGGATCGTATCTTTATGGCAAGCTGCTATCGCCGCAATATCCATGTTCTGATGTCTGAGACGTACATTCTCCATCTGTTCCTCTGGCTGACCCATGCTTTTCCGGACGTCTTCTGCCGCTTCTGACTGATAAAGACTTTCTACCCGCACTTCCAGGGTAACAATGGCTTTCACTCCCAGTTTTCTGGAATTTACCATGCCTGTACTCAGATCCTCCAGTTCCGAACTTAAACTGACGTCGTCCCGATCTTCCAGGCCAGGCACATTGACCGGTTCTTCAAACGGAATGCTTCCGCCCAATGTCTGAAGTCCGCCTTCCGCCCGCCTGTAGAGAACCTGAAAATCTAGTCTTCCTTTGATTAAAACCTTTTCCCCCTGGTTTTTAACCGATTCTATCTGGATTTCTCCATTGTCCAGGAGTACCTGCTCCATATCATCCATGGTATCCGGCACGATAAAGTCATCATCTAACGTTACCTGGGTAGTCGTATTTCCCTTCCAACGATTCATCTGTATTTTTTGCCTGATTAGCTCCATACTTCCTGCCCGCCTTTCTTTCACAAGATCCTCTGAATCACTGCCTTGATCTTAAAAAAGTCTATGCCGGAAACGCCTGGTTTATGCAACTGTTTAAAGCCACATAAAATATTCTGTGATAAAATAAAGCAAAGAAATGGTACGGCCAGATACTGGCAGATACAGGAGGAAACAAAAGCTATGGACGATATTCACTATGAAATTACTGCTGACGATTTGGAATCTTATCGAAACAATATGATTGAGAATGAAAAAAGCTCTGCAACAATAGAAAAATATATTCGGGATATTCTGTCCTTTTGCCGTTGGAATCACAGCCAACGGATTGAGAGAGTACACATTTTAGAATGGAAGAAGTATTTAATCAGTCTGTATGCAGTATCTTCTGTCAATTCCATGCTGGCCGCTTTAAATAGCTATTTTCACTTTAAAGGCTGGGAACAGCTGAGAGTAAAACCTTTTCGCCAGCAAAAACAGCTTTATCGGGAAAAAGAACGCGATATTTCCCGCTGCGAATATATGCAGCTTCTGCAGGAAGCTGACAAATGCGGAGATGAACGGTTAAAATTAATCATGGAAACCATTTGTTCTACCGGAATCCGCATATCTGAACTTCCTTTTATTACAGCCGAAGCTGTTTCCCATGGAAAAGCCCTTGTGGATTGTAAAAATAAAAAAAGGATTATTTTTATTCCTGCTAAACTGCAGTCTATTCTGAAAAAATATATGAAAAAGCATCATATTTTATCCGGCCCTATTTTTCTAACCAGAAATGGCACAATACTAAACCGCAGTAATATCTGGCGTTCTATGAAAAAGCTATGCAAACGCACTGGTATCGACTGTCAAAAGGTATTTCCCCATAATCTCCGGCACCTTTTTGCCAAAACATTTTACAATTCCGCAAAAGACCTTGCCAAACTAGCCGACGTACTGGGGCACTCTCGTATTGAAACTACCAGAATCTACGTCATGGAAAACGGACAGGAACATGAACGTATGGTAGAAATGCTTGGACTAACCGAAGATTGTATGGCATTTTCCCTTCAAGGACACAAAAAAAAGCGAAAAAAGTCCCTTATCAATGATTCCTGACAAATAGCCAAAATAGGAGCTATTTAGTAACTTTTACCAAATAGCTCCTATCCGTTATCTTACTTCCATTCAATCAGGAAGCGTTTATGATTATTTGTTTAATAATTCATCCGGCACCTGTACGTCTGCCTTTAATGCTCCGAGTACTCCTTCTGTTGTATCGTTGAAGTAGTACCACTGTCCGCCAATCTTATTCCAGCCGGTATACATTCTTCCAAATGTACCGTCATGCAGGTCGTGAAGATAATATTTTAATCCCTTATCCTCAAACCAGCCGGAAATCAGATATCCTGCATCATTAAAGTAGTACCAGTCGATCTTGTTTTCCCATTTCAAGGAATACCAGCCGCTCTTTGCATAAGTACCATTGTTGAATGAATACCACCAGCCAGTAGAATCCTGAATCCAGCGTCCGCTTTCTAACTGGTGGGAAGAAGAGCTGCTTCCGCTGCTGCTGGAACCGCCGCCGGAAGAACTTCCGCTTCCGCCGCTGCCTGAGCCGCCTCCTAAGTAGGAAACAGCCAGTTCAATATTCTTGGTTTCGCTAAACACAACTGTTACATCTGCAAACTCTTTGCTTAATTTATATCCGTTTGGAACCTGTAATGCTACGTTTTCAGCTGTAAATGTATAAGACTCGCCCTTCTTGCCAACTACAGTAATATCCTGAGAGGAAATTTCCCTGCCGTTGTAAGCATAAGAAATATGTAAGGTAGCATTTGCCATCTCTACTGGAACATCTGGATTAGAAATAGCCTTTACTGCAACTTCTACAGAAGCAGTTTCTCCGTATTTTACCGTTACATCTGCGAAATCAGCAGCAAGCTCATAGCCTTCTGGAATGGTTAACGCATCTGCAGTAAATGTATGGTCTTTGCCGGCTTCACCAACAGCAGTTACCTTCTCTCTGCCAACTTCAGCATTACCATCTTTATAAACAACATCCAGAGTTGCGGTCTTTTCCTCTACCTCTGGAGTCTCGCTGGTTTTACGAACAGCTGCATAAACATAACCGTCACGGATTTCCAGGTCACCAGCAAGAACTAACTCGTAGCCTTCTGGTACAAGCGCCTCAATTGTATTGGTATTTACATAAGTTGCTTCTGCATCCACTTCAATAGTAGACTCTGCAATCTGCTTCTCAGCTTCTTCATCATAGAAGTTGATCGTTACAGTCTGAGTCTTAGCCTCGCTCTTGCGAACAGAAACATAAACGTAACCATCTTCAATTACAAGATCTCCTGATACTACCAGTTCATAGCCTTCTGGTACAAGTCCTGCAATATCTCCGGTGTTTACATAGGTTGCATCCTTTTCTACTTCAAACTCTACCTCTGCTACCTGCTTCTCTGCAGTCTCATCGTAGAAGTTCAGTTTTATATTCTTAACTGCTGCTTTGCGGACAACTGCATAAACATAACCATCGTTTACTGCCAGATCACCTGA